>DASVQX010000024.1:0-4347 GCA_036388915.1 Pyrinomonadaceae bacterium | reverse complement strand
GCCGGCCGTGACGTTCTTGACGCCCTCGCGGAAGATGGCCTGCGCGAGCACGGTGGCGGTCGTCGTGCCGTCGCCCGCGATGTCGTTGGTCTTGGTGGCGACCTCCTTGACCATCTGCGCGCCCATGTTCTCGTACTTGTCGCGGAGTTCGATCTCCTTCGCCACCGTCACGCCGTCCTTCGTGATGACGGGCGAGCCGAACCTCTTGCCGAGGACGACGTTCCGGCCCTTAGGCCCCAGCGTCACGCGCACCGCGTTCGCCAGAACGTTCACGCCCCTCAGCATCGAAGCCCGCGCCTCTTCCCTGAACTTCAAATCCTTCGCTGCCACTTTGGTTTCTCCTGAGAAAAATTGACCGTCCGTTTATCTTATCTATTCCGTTGAGCCGTCAGGCGCCCGCGCTCTCGCTCTTGGCGCGGCCGACCTGGACGCGCGCGGGGCGGAGCAGTTGGCCGCCGAGGCGGTAGCCGCGCCCGTACTGCGCGGTGACCTGGCCGTCCAACTCGGGCTCGACTTCGATGGTGTCAACCGCCTCGTGCAACTCCGGGTCGAAGGGCCGGGCCAGCGCCTCGACCGGCTCGGCGCCGATCTGCGTGAGCACGCTCTCGAAGCCGCTGATGGTGCCGCGCAGGCCGTCCAGGAGCGACTCCTGCGTGCCGCCCGCTTCGGACGCCTCGACGGCGCGCCGGAGGTTGTCGATGACCGGGAGCAGCGACGAGATGAAGGCCGCCTTCTCCCTCGCGACGCGCTCGTCGGCGCCGCGCGCGAGGCGCTGGCGCAGCTCGTCCGTCTCGCGCTTCAGCTCCGCCCTCACCTGCTCGAAGCGCGCCTGCACGTCGGCCGACTTCCGCTCGGCCTCGCGCGCCCGCGCCTCAAGCTCCTCGACGTAGGAGGGCTTGAGGCTCGGGGCTTCGGCCGAGGCCGACGCAGCCGACTCCTCGCCGGACGCGCCCTCGGCCTCGTCGCCGAGGCGTATGCGCCGCCGGTCGTTGACGCGCACCTTCGGCGCCTGCTCTTCGGAGCCTAACTCCTCCGGCCAATCCCTGTCGGCCGACTCCTTCTCTGGCATACCTTGCTTCTTACTCCCCCTGCGGAAAAATCTCATGGCGGTTAAGGGTGTGTTGACAGTGACAGGATAAAGGCAGAACTGTCACTTGTCACCCGCCGCCCCTCACCTCACGTCTATCTTGAGGCTGCGCCCCGGCCGCTCGCCGCGCTTGGGCAGGTGGAGCAGGAGCACGCCGTCCTTGTAGTCGGCCGTGATTGCCCCGCGCTCGACGGCGTCGGGCAGACTGAAGGTGCGGACGAAGCGTCCCTGCGGGCGCTCGGCGCGGCGCGTGTGCAAGCCTTCGGCGGGCGCGCGCTCGCCGCGGATGACGAGCCGCCCCTCGTCGAGCGAAACGTCCAGCCCCTCGCGGTTGATGCCCGGCAGGTCGAGCGCGAGCAGGTACTCGCCCTCGTCCTCGTAAACGTCGGCGGCCGGAATCCAGTCGGCGCGCTCGATCTCGGCCTCGTCGCCGCGCGCGCCCGCGCGCCGGTCGGCCGCCTCCTCGAAGAGTCGATTCATCCTGTCCTGCAACGTGAACAGGTCGCGCGGGTCGAACCTGTGGTGTCTCATCTCAAAGCCTCCTTACGCCGTCGCCGTCTCGGCGGCCGTCTCGGTCTCGAACTTCAACTGGTCTCCGTCGGCCGAGACGCGGATGGCCTGGCCGGGCTGAACCTCGCCGCGCAGGAGCTTCGACGCGAGCGGGTTCTGGATGAACGTCTGGATGGCGCGCTTCAAGGGGCGCGCGCCGTAGAGCGGGTCGTAGCCCTCGCGCGACAGAAGCTCCTTCGCCGAGTCGTCTAAGACGAGGTGCATGTCGCGCTCCGCCAGCATCCGGCGCAGGCGTTCGAGCTGTATCTCGATGATGCCGCCGAGCTGCTCGCGCGAGAGCTGGTGGAAGATGACGATGTCGTCCACGCGGTTCAGGAACTCGGGCTTGAAGTGCTCGCGCAGGACTTCGAGCACGGCCTCCCTGACCTGCTTCTCGTCGTCGGCGACGGCCTGTATCTCGCGGCTGCCGAGGTTCGAGGTCATGATGAGCACCGCGTTCTTGAAGTCCACCGTGCGCCCCTTCGAGTCGGTCAGGCGGCCGTCGTCGAGGATCTGCAAGAGGATGTTGAAAACGTCCGGGTGCGCCTTCTCGATCTCGTCGAAGAGGATGACGCTGTAGGGGCGGCGCCTGACGGCCTCGGTCAACTGCCCGCCCTCCTCGTAGCCGACGTAGCCCGGCGGCGCGCCGATCATCCGCGCCACCGCGTGCTTCTCCATGTACTCCGACATGTCGAGGCGCACCATCGCGCGCTCGTCGTCGAAGAGGAACTCGGCGAGCGCGCGCGCCGTCTCGGTCTTGCCGACGCCCGTGGGGCCGAGGAAGATGAAGGAGCCGACGGGGCGGTTCGGGTCTTGGAGGCCGGCGCGCGCGCGGCGCACCGCGTCGGCCACGGCCGTCAGAGCCTCGTCCTGCCCGATGACGCGCCGGCGCAGCCCCTCCTCCATCGTGACGAGCTTCTGCATCTCGCCTTCGAGCATCTTCGAGACCGGCACGCCCGTCCACTTGGCGACGACCTGCGCCACGTCCTCCTCGTCAACCTCTTCTTTAAGGAAGACGCCGTCGCGTTGCAATTCGGCCAGCTTCTCGCGCTCCTCGTTGAACTTGCGTTCGAGTTCGGGAATCTTGCCGTACTGAATCTCGGCGGCGCGCTGGAGGTCGCCCGCGTTGCGCGCCTGGTCGAGTTGGAGGCGCAACTGCTCGAGCTCGTTCTTGGCCTCGCGCATCCGCTCGATCTCTTCCTTCTCGGACTGCCACTTGGCCTTCATCCCGGAGGAGCGTTCGCGCAGGTCGGCGATGCGCTGCTCGATGTCGTGCAGCCGCGCCTTCGAGCGCTCGTCCTCCTCGCGCTGCAAAGCCTGCCGCTCGATTTCGAGCTGGAGGATTTCGCGCTCCAGCACGTCGATCTCGACGGGCAGCGAGTCGATCTCGATGCGGAGGCGCGAGGCGGCCTCGTCGATGAGGTCGATGGCCTTGTCGGGCAGGAAGCGGTCGGTGATGTAGCGGTTCGAGAGCGTCGCGGCGGCGACGATGGCCGAGTCCTTGATGCGGACGCCGTGGTGCACCTCGTAGCGCTCCTTCAGCCCGCGCAGGATGGCGATGGTGTCCTCGACCGTCGGCTCGCCGACGTAGACCTGCTGGAAGCGGCGCTCCAACGCCGCGTCCTTCTCGATGTGCTTCTTGTACTCGTTGAGCGTGGTGGCGCCGACGCAGCGCAGCTCGCCGCGCGCCAGCGCCGGCTTCAACATGTTCGACGCGTCGATGGCTCCCTCGGCCGCGCCCGCGCCGACCAGCGTGTGCAGCTCGTCGATGAAGAGGACGATCTGACCCTGCGCGTTCTCTATCTCTTTAAGGACGGCCTTCAGACGATCCTCAAACTCGCCGCGGTACTTCGCGCCCGCGAGCATCGAGCCGAGGTCGAGCCCGACCAGACGCTTGTTGCGCAGGGTCTCGGGCACGTCGCCCGAGATGATGCGCTGCGCCAAGCCCTCGACGATGGCGGTCTTGCCGACGCCCGGCTCGCCGATGAGCACGGGGTTGTTCTTCGTCCGGCGGCTTAAGACCTGGACGGTGCGGCGTATCTCGTCGTCGCGGCCGATGACGGGGTCGAGCTTGCCCTGGCGGGCGAGTTCCGTCAGGTCTTTGGCGTAGCGCGAGAGCGCCTGATAGTTGGCCTCTGCGTTCTGGTCGGTGACGCGCGCGCCGCCGCGCATCTGCTCGATGACCTTGAAGAGGTCGTCGCGGTTGACGCCGTGCTGGCGCAGGATGCGCCCCGCCGCGCCGTCCTTCTCGGCCGCGACGGCCAGCAGGAGGTGCTCGGTCGAGACGTACTCGTCCTGCATCTCCTTGGCCTCCTTCTCGGCGGCGTGGAAGACCTGCGTGATGCGCGGGCTGAAGTACTGCGAGCCGCCCTGCACCTTCGGGAAGCGGCCGATGGCCGCCTGCAAGTCGCTGAGCACGACCTGGACGTTGGCGCCGAGCTTCCCGAGCAGAGGGCGGACGACGCCCTCCGCCTGTTCGAGCATGGCGAGCAGGAGGTGTTCGGGCTCGACCTGCTGATGCTGGTTGAGCGACGCGGCCTCGACGGCCGACCGGACGGCCTCGTCGCCGCGGAGTGTAAGACGTTCTGAGCGCATGATGGCCTCGGGTAATTCTTCCTGACTACTTCCTCAAACTTACTGATTTCTCAAACTGACGGCGCCTTCCGAAACCTGCGGCGGCCAGCCGCGTCGGCCGCCCCCCGGGCCGGCGC
>DASVQX010000023.1:0-123492 GCA_036388915.1 Pyrinomonadaceae bacterium | reverse complement strand
CGCGCCCGGCGTGACGCTCAGCACCTCGCCGGAGGCGACGCGGATGCGCTGCATGATGTCCCAGCCGTTCAAGGGCCCCGCCCGGAGCAGGCGCAGCACGAGGAGTTCGAGCGTGCCTTGTTTCAACAGGTCGGACTTCTTTTGTGCGTTCATGAGTCTCCTATCAGCAGCCGATAGGAGGGGAGTCTAGCGGGATTCCTATCGGCTGTCAATAGGTGCGGCCGGAGGTCGGGACGCTCGACAGCTATGCGGGGACATCGTCACGCCGTCGGACGAGTGCGAGGTGAGGGCCAAGGCGGGCGCGTGCCGTGGTTACCCGGACGCGACGCCGCCCGCCGCCTTTATGACGCCCGTGATGAAGGCGGCCTTCCCGTCCGTGTATGCGGCGCGGTCTTCCGGGTGCTCTCTCGCCAACTTCTGCTTGAGGTCGTCGTACTCCTTCGCCGCGTGCGGGTGCCGCCGCAGGTGGTCGCGGAAGAGCAGGTGGCCGCGCCAGAATTCGCCGCCCAACTCGACCACGTGCAGGTGGTGCGTCCTCGGCTCGCCCATGGTGAAGTAGTGCCGGCCGGGGATGCCGTTCTCGCCCCGGTACTCGTAACCGAGACCTTCGAGCGGCGCCACACACCTCGCGGCGTCCGCGAGCTCACGCACGGCCACGGCGATGTCTATGACGGGCTTGGCGGAGATGCCGCAGACGGCCGTGCTCCCCACGTGCTCGACCGCGGCGGCCAGCCCGCCGACGGCGGCGCGTATGCGCCCCGCCTCCTGGTCGAACATCTGATGCCACGCCTCCGCGTGCGGCACCAGCCTCACCGTACCTTTCCGTAATCCAAGCATGAGTGATGGGTCATTCTCCGCGGGGAGGCGGCCGGCGGGCGGCCGCGTCACCTACTTTCCGCCTCCGTCCCGCGGGTAACGCTGAAGCATCCCGTCCTCGCGCATGAGTGATTCGATGCCCGGGATGTCCATCGGCACGAAGGTGGTGAGGATGTCCGCGCCCTTCTCGCCGACGACGATCACGTCTTCGAGCCTGACGTAGATTTTCTCCTCGGGGACGCGCAGCGCCGGCTCGATGGTGAAGACCATGCCGGGGCGCAGCGGCCCGCAGTCGCGCCCCACGTCGTGCGTCGCCATCCCGACCCAGTGGCCGAGCGAGGCGCACGGCGCGGCGGCCGACCTCTCGTAACTCTCCACGAACTCGCGCGCGCCGGCCTCGTAGACCGGCTTCGAGAATTTTGTGCGCGCCAGCGCCCCCCTCATGTCGGCCGCGGCCTCGCGCATGATCGTGGAGGCCGTGGCGCCCGGCCTGATGTGGGAGAGGATGGCTTGGTAGCATTCGAGGTAGAAGCCGTAGAGCTCCCGCTGCCAGTCGTTGAATTTCCCGTTCACCGGCCACTGACGCGTCACGTCGCTCATGTAGTAGCCGACGTCGGGCGCGTAATCCATGAGCAGGAAGTCGCCGTCGCGCATCACGCGCTTCCCGACGTTGTAGTGCGGGAAGATGGCGTTCGGGCCGCTGGCGATGAGCGAGTAGTAGGCGTCGCCCTGCGCCCCGTTGCGGTAGTAGACGTACTTGGCGACGGCGTCGAGCTCGTACTCGCTGATGCCCGGCACGGTCGAGCGCATCGCCTCCATCAGGGCCAGCCCCGAGAGGCGCGTGGCCTTGCGGATCAACTCTATCTCGCGCTGGCTCTTGACGAGGCGCGCCTGGTCGAGCGCGGGCGTCAGGTCGCGCACCTCGAACTGCGGGAAGCGCGCGCGCAGCATCTCTATCAGCCGCCCCTCGCGCGAAGCCGTGCCGTCCCAAGGGTCCGAGGACGCGTCCGCGACCGCGCGGACTGCCAGGTCGCGGCTCATCACGGCCCCCTCGGCGGGGCTGAAGGGCGTCCACATCACGCGCGATTGCGTGCCCCTTGCGTAGCGCGCGAGGTGCTCGGCTAGTAAGTCCACGCCGTAGACGGCCTCGACGCCGGACAGCCGCTTGACCATCTCCGCGTCTTCCGCCGAGAGCACTTTCCCCTCGCTCCTTTCCCGGCCCTCGTTGCGGTGCGGGACGTAGAGCGTCGCCGTCCGCTGGGCGCCGTTCAAGAGCAGGTAGGCGTGCGGGACCTCGACCCCGCAGAGGTAGTAGAACTCGTTGGTCTGGCGGAAGCGGACGTACCCGGCGGGTGACGCCGCGCCCTGCACGAGGGCGAGGCCCCCTTCGCCCATCGCGTCGTAGACCTTCGCGCGCCGGGCGGCGAACTCCTGCGGCGGGAAGTCGGTCGTGAAGAAAGGGATGCCTTCCTGCGCGCCGACGTGTTCGGGCAGCAGTGACAGCAGGCAGAGCGCGGCGAGTAGTGACAGACAACACCTGTAGATTGGATTCATGTTCTATGTCCCGGAACGCGGCGTGTAGAAAACAGAGCTTGAACATCATCATAATGTTCAACCAAGGTGCGGGCAATCGGCGGCCGATGTCGTTGATGGTTTCGGGCGGTAAAGAAGGGAAGGCCGACCGGATTCAGCACCCGGTCGGCCTTCCGTTATACCCTCGGCCGGTGGCTACTGCCCGAACCTCTGCCGGTACTCGTCCGAGGTGATGAAGGCCCTGACCATTTCGGCCGCGACGTAGTTGCCGCCGAACTCGTCGAGCTTGTCGAGCCAGAACTTCCAGCCCGCGTAGTTGAGGCCGGGCTCGGGAGCGTCGTCGGGGTTGCGGCGCAGGTAGCCGAAGTACTGCATCAGCACGAAGGCGCGGTTGAGCTCCCGCCTCTTCAGTTCCGCGTGCTCGGCCACCTGCCGGAGCGCGGCCGCGCGCGCCGCCGTCTGGTCGGGGGCGGAAGAGAGCTGCGCGACGAGCTCGTCGCGCTGGGCCTGCGAGAGCACGCCGCCGGCGCCCTGGTCGAGCTTGTCGATGAACTGCGCCGCCGTCATCGACAGCGGGTAGGCCGAGAGGAAGCGCGGGCGCTGGACGAACCCCAGCGCGTACGCCTGCTTGTTCGCCTCCAGCCTCGCCTTCCACTCGTCGCCCGGCCCGACGACGACGCCCTGCCCTATCTCCTGAGTGTCGGCTAGGAAGTCGCTCAGCCTGACGACCGGCACGGTGCCCGGCACGCCCGGCGAGGTCGCGTCGCCGTAGGCGACCTTGTACATGCGGTACGAGAGGTAACCCGTCTCCTGGAACTCGATGGAGAGGAAGAAGGCGGCCGAGACGTTGATGCGCCTGACCTCGCGGCACGCGGCGTCGGCGCCGCACGACTCGATCTCGTTCGTCCAGAAGGCGAGGCCGGAGGCGTCCGGCTCGCGGTTGAGGAAGTCGAGGTAGTGCTCGCGGACAAAGAACTGCGAAGAGTCAATCGGGTTGACGTTCGTCACCGAAGAGTCGTTCTCTAAGATCGAGACGGCGGCCGACGACGAGCCGCCGATCACGGCCCCGACGGGGTCGCTCAGCGAGAGACTCAGCGACTCGTTATTTTCGCCGGCCTTCGCGTCGTCGATGACGAGGACGCGGAAGGTCTTCGCGCCCTCGCCGTCGGCGAAGCGAAGCGTGCCGAGCGCGGCGATGTAGTCGGAGCGCGAGGAGGCCGTGCCGTCTACCGTGGCGTACCTGACGGAGGCCGCCCCCGCGGTGCTGCCCGTGCGCACGACCGTCACGAGCAGGCTGCCCGCCCCCTCGCCGACCGTGTAGAGCGAGGCCCCGAACTGGAAGACGGGCGTCGGGTCGGACGCCGCGCCGCAGGTGTTGAGCAGCACCGAGAGGTTGTTCACCGTCTCGTTGGCGGTGGCGATGTCCGCCCGGCCGTCGCCGTTCAAGTCGCCCGCGACGAGGCGGTCGGGGGTGCGGTCGGTGTTGAAGTGGGCGGCGGGCGAGAAGCCGCCCGCGCCGTCGCCGAGGAGCACCGAGACGACCGCCGGCGCCGTGAACTGCGACGACTGCCTGACGTTCGCCACCGCGATGTCCGCCCGGCCGTCGCCGTTGAAGTCGGCCGTCGTCACGTCGCGCGGGAAGTAGCCGACGGCGAAGTGCGACGCCGGCCCGAACCCGCCCTGGCCGTCGCCGAGCACGACCGACAGACGGCCGCTCGCCTCCTCGGAGACGAGCGCGAGGTCTGCACGGCCGTCGCCGTTGAAGTCGGAGACGGCGATGGCGGTGGCGCCGGCCGTGGCGTATTGAACGACCTGGCCGAAGCCGCCCGCCCCGTCCCCGCGCAGGACGCTGAAGCCGGAGCCGCCGGGCACGGCGAGGTCGAGCTTGCCGTCGGCGTTGAAGTCCGCGATGCCGACCTTCTTCGGGTTGAAGGTCGTGCCGACCGAGGTCTTCAGCAGGACCGAAAAATGTCCCGCGCCGTCGCCGAGCAGGACTTGCACGCTCCCGACGGCGTTAGGCCCGCTCTGGCTCTGAAGCGTCAGCAGGTCCGGGTTGCCGTCGCCGTTAAAATCGCCCCCTTCGAGCACGCGGATGTCGCTGCTGGAGCCTAAGGTGGAGATGATCGGCGCGCCGAGCGCACCGGCCCCGTTGCCCGGCAGCACGAGGTAGTTGCCCGACGAGCCCAAGCCCGCCACGTCGGGCTTGCCGTCGCGGTTGAAGTCGGCCACGACCGGGCCGCGGAAGGTCGAGCCGTCCCAGAGGAAGTTGGCCGGGGGGCCGAAGCCGCCCGCGCCGTCGCCCGGCATGATCGTCACGTTACCGAACGTCAGCGTCACGAGGTCGGGCTTGCCGTCGCCGTTGAAGTCCCCGCGCGCCAGCCCCGAGGCCCCAGGCCCCCTCGGGCCCACGGCGAGCCTGAAGCCGCCCGCCCCGTCGCCGAAGAGGATGCCGGCCGTGCCCGAGCCCGCGGTCGCGATGTCGATTTTGCCGTCGGCGTCGAAGTCGGCCACGACCGTGTTGCCGCCCGGCTCCTGCCCGACGCTGCCCGTGCCGTACGTGACCGCCGCCCCGAAGCCGCCCGCGCCGTCGCCCAGCCTTCTGGACGTGCCCTGGATGATGTCGAGTTTGCCGTCGGCGTTGAGGTCGGCGAGCTCGACGTAGCGCGAGCCGCCCGAGAGGCTCCCGGTGGCGGCGAAGCAGCCCGAGCCGTTGCCCGTGAGCACCGCAACGTTGCCGCCGAGGACGCTCGCCATGACGAGGTCGGTCTTGCCGTCGCCGTTGACATCGCCCGCGGCGAGGCCGAAGGGGGAGGTGTTGGTCTGGGCGCACGTGTTCGGCTGGGCGGTGAAGGCGCCGGCGCCGTTGCCGAGCAGGACGCGGATGCCGGAGAGGGTCGAGAAGGCTATGTCGGGCTTGCCGTCGGCGTTGAGGTCGGCGGCCAGCACGTGCGTCGGCTGCTGGCCGGTCGCCACGTTGACGGGCGCCGCGAAGCCGCCGTGCCCGTCGCCGAACATGACGCTGACCGAGTTCGACCCGGCCGCCGTGATGTCCGCGCGGCCGTCGGAATTGAAATCGGCGACCTTGATGGAGTTGACCTGCACCCCGGCGGCGAAGGCCCCGTTGGACAGTAACCGTCCGGCGCCGTCGTTGAGCAGAATCGAGACGTTGAAGGAGGAGTTGTTGCCGACGGCGAGATCGACCTTGCCGTCGCCGTTGAAGTCGCCGGCGGCCGCGGCCACGGGGAAGTTGCCGACCGCGTACGTGTTCGACTCGGCCGGGGCGTCGCGGGCCACCTTCGTCAGGACGGTGACGCTGTTGGAGTTCACGTCGGTCACGGCGAGGTCGGCCCGGCCGTCCCCGTCGAAGTCGGCGGCCACGTTGCCGCGCGTCTCGCTCCCGACCGCGTAGACGGGCGCCGGCCGGAAGACGGGGGCGTCGCAGACTTGGGCCAGCGCCGGAGACGCGGTCAGCGCCGCCACGACGGCGACGGCCGAAGCGAAGAAGGGTCGGACACGGTTCTTAAAAGTTTTGCTGGGCATGAATAGTTTTCCGCCGCGGGGGCCGGCCGCAACGCCTGCGTATCCTGGGTTAATCGGTGAAGGCGAGAACGTCTGTGATAGGTGTTACGCGTCGTGCCGGGGAGGGTGTGACCGCGGATGACCTGCTCTTGTGTACTTCCGCCTTGAGCAGGCGAAAATTTATACGGGCGGGGCAGGGAAAGTCAAGATAGCCTCGCGAAAACTCTAATTTTGTAAAGGTGACACCGCCGGAGTCCGGGAAGGCTCATTACGTCCTAGATTTGCTTGATGCCTTTCTCCTCGAACCACCAGTCCTCGTCCGACACGTGCGCGCCTTCGTCGGCGTTGTAGTTGATGGTCAGTTCCTCGCCCGCGCCGATGTTCCTCACCGCGATGAAGCGCATGACGAGGCCCTCCCCGTCCGTCTCGTAGCGCAGGTTCGACGGGTTCGAGTGGTTGTAGAGACTGCCGTAGCCCAAGGCGAGGGCCTGCGTGGCGGCCGCCCCCTCCGGCACGTCCCAGTGGAAGACGACCGTCTTCAGCTCCTTGTGCAGCGTCTCGAAGGACTTCTTAAACAGTACCACCGGGCACTCCTCGACGACCTCGCCGGCGCGGAAGCGGCGGGCGGCGAAGACGCCCCTCCCCTTCGGGGTGCCCGTGTCTTTGACGTATACGCTCGGCGGAGTCATCCCCATGCCCGTCCCCGGCGACGATCTTTTAACCATTCGGCGGTTCAGCGCTGTGTTGATTTGTCGGCGCCCTCGCCCTCTTCGCCCGCGGTTGCGCCGGGGTTCGCGGCGCCCGTCTGGGTCGGGCCGTCGCCGGCCTGGCCGGCCGTCGGGTCCGGCGGTGCGATGTCGTCGCGGCTCGTCTGGTCGTTCGTCCGCGGGTCGTTAGAACTCATGTGTCAATCCTCCTGCTTTAAGGTTTAGCCGGCGAAGCCGCGGGCGCGTCCGCGTCGGTAGTATGCGTCATGCCCGCTGATGCGGCACGCCCGGCAGTAGAAATAATCGCCCGAGAAATTCCAGGTGTGGCCGAAGCGGTCGCAGACCGAGCGGCGGATGAGCCGCCGAAGAGCCGAAGACAGGTCCGCCGGGTGTAAAGACATCGCGGGTATTTAAAGCGGCCGGGGTCACAGATTTGTATCGCATTTCTACAGAAAGATTTCGTCCGCTACAGAACGCACCTACATCATGCCCGCCGGGGTAGGCCGCAACGCCGACCTGCGCCATTATCTTGACATCGACTCCACGGCTTGCTAGATTGCGCCTGCAATCTCTAAGTACAACTTGGCTCGTTCCGTTGTCGAGGGACGCTTACCCCAACAACCTCACGACGTGTCATAGACGCAGTAGAAGGTAAGGCGCGTGGCGACCCCGCGCCGCGAAGTCGCAATTTTCGTAAGGCGGCTTCCGCGGGCGTGAACGGCGCGCCGCAACACTGTTTCGTCGGAGCTTCTTGCCCGTGGACGGTTCCTCTCTGATACGCCGCACTCAGTAGAGGGTCAGTTCTTTATCTCCGTAACCTCACGCCGTACCAGACAATCATGGCCCGCTCTCATCACGCGCGGTCGGTCGTTGTCGTACAGCCCACATTCCGTTTCCGGAATAGGAGATTTCAGCCGTGTCCACCTCTCCCTCAACACGCTCGGCCGGACCAAACGTGTCTCAATCCGCGGACGCCGCGATTGCTCCGCCGCCGGCCGGGCGGCGCCGCTGGCCACTCGCCATCCTCCTCACAGCCCTTCTCGGTCTCTACGCCTTCCAACTTTGGCTGCACGTCACCCGCACCAGCGCCACTTATGACGAGCCGGTTCACATCCTGGCCGGGCAGCGACACTTGCAGTGCGGCGACTACGGCATCAATCCTGAGCACCCGCCGCTCCTGAAGATGCTGGCAGCCTTGCCGCTTGCCGCGGAGGATGTCGTCGAGCCTTCCTGGCCGTGCGGCTCAAAGGTCACACCCAAGTACGACGGCTGGGTGGCGGGCGCGGACTTCCTCGCCGAGAGCGGCGTTGACCGCGTTCTGTTACCGGCGCGCGCGGCGGCTTCGCTCATGAGCCTGCTGCTGGCCGCCCTGGTGTTGTCAGCGGCGTGGGAAATGTTCGGGCCGGCGGAGGCCGTCGTCGCTTTGGCGCTCCTGGCCTTCGAGCCGAACCTCATCGCGCACGGGTCGCTGGTGACGACCGACATGGCGCTGACGGCCACTCTGTTCGGCGCCGTCTACGCCCTCTACCGTTATCGCCGGAGGCCCGGCGTGTGGCGACTTCTGACGGCGGGCGCAGGGGTCGGCCTGATGCTCGCCTCGAAGCATTCCGGCATCCTCATGCTGCCGGTGCTGTACCTGCTCCTGCTCGCGGACGCGCTACTGGCTTCGAGGGGTGAGGCGGAGGCCGACACCCGTCTGGGCCGCAAGCTCTTGCGGGACGCGGCCGCGTACGCGCTCATCATCCTCATCGGCTTCACGACGCTCTGGGCGTCCTACGGCTTTCGCTACCACGCCCTTCCCGACTCGGCCGAGAAGGCGTTCTCCGTTCCCGAGTATCTGGCCTCCGGGCCGCGGCCCGACACGGCAAACACCCTCCCCGGCAAAGCGGTGCAACTCCTCGACCGCGCCCGCATCCTGCCGGAAGCCTACACGTACGGGCTCGCCGACATCGCGGTAGTGAATGAGACATACATGTTCCTGCTCGGCACTGTTTACCCGACGGGGCGGTGGTTTTACTTTCCGGTCGCCTTCACCATCAAGTCCAGCATCCCCCTTCTCCTGCTGCTGCCCCTCGGCCTGCTCACACGGCGCCTGTACCGCGGGCGCCCGCGCGCGGCGCTCTTCCTACTCCTGCCGCCCGTCGCCTTCTTCGCCTTCGCCCTGACTGCGGGTCTCAACATCGGCGTCCGGCACATCCTCCCCGTCTACCCGTTCTTCATTGTCGTCGCCGCGGTGGGCGCCTGTGCCCTCGCGCGCAGGCGCCGGGCCTTCGCCGTCGCCGTCGCCGCGCTACTCCTCTTTCACGCCTTCACCGCGGCGCGCACCGCCCCGCATTACATCGCGTTCGGCAACGACCTCTGGGGCGGGACGGACAACACGCACCGCCTGCTCAGCGACTCTAACGTTGACTGGGGGCAGAACCTCAAGCTCGTCAAAGACTATCTTGAGAAAGAAGGCTCTCCCGACTGCTGGATTGCATACTTCGGGCCGGCCGGACTCGCGCACCTGTACACGCCCTGTCGCCCCATGCCGGTCTCGGGGTGGGCTATAACCTCGCGGGACATTCAACCCATCCCCCCGGTGATTGACGGCCTGATTCTTATCAGCACCGAAGCCATGCCGCCGCTCGACACGCACTTCGAGCCTCTCGCCAAAGTAGAGCCGGTCACGCTCCTGGGGGGAGGTATCAAAGTGTACCGCGGGCGTTTCGAGTTGCCGCTGGCCGCCGCGCTCAGCCACATCGGGCGCGGCCGGCAATTTCTGATAGCTGGCAGCGTGGACGAAGCCCTCGCGGAAGCGCGCGAGGCGGTTCGGCTCGCGCCCGAACACCCCCGCATCCACCTGTTCCTCGGCGGCTGGCTCGTCGGCGCGGGAAGAAAGGACGAGGCGCGGCAGGAATTTGAGACGACTATACGCTTGGCCCAACCTCACGGCGACGCGTTTCAATTCGAGGCGGATCGAGCGCGTCAAAGGTTGCTGGAGGTGAAATGAGCCGCGGCCCGCGAGCGGGTTTCGCGGCGAGTCTTCCGGCCGCCCTTTCCTTACACTCAGGAGGTGTTAGATGAAGATCGGAATGGTCAATAACTCTCACATGCTGACGAGTCTGCAATACCTTTTCGACGGCATCGAGCAGGTGCTGGGCGAGCGGCACGAGACCGTCTACCGCCCGCCGCAGTACCTGCACTCCCCCAAAAGCCGGCGCGAGGAGATGACCAAAGACCTCATCCTCAACTGCGACGTGGCGCTCGGGTGGATGGACGACACGCTGCTCGAAACGCGGGAGCGCGTGGGCAAGCATCTCCCGTACGTCTGGTTCCCGCTCGGCGGCATGACGCGCGGGTTCGCGGAGTTGAAAACCAACGCCCGGCACTTGAAGACGACCGACTTGATCGTGTGCCATTGCAGCGCGGAGGTGGAGATAGTACGCAGGTTTACGTCAAACGCGCAGGTGCGGCTCCTGCCGTTTGTGTTCGACGAATCGACTTTCTACCCGCTGGATGAGGCGGCGCGGCAGCAGGCGAAGAGCGAGTTGGGCTTCGCCCCGGAGGACAAAGTCCTGCTCTACGCCGGACGCATCACGGCGGAGAAGAACCTGCACACGGTGCTCAAAATCTTCGCGGCGCTGCAAGAGATGGTGCCCGACTTACACCTCGTCGTCGTCGGGCAGGAGGCGGAGACCCCGTTCATGGAGTTCGGGGTCTTCCCCGTCAGCATGAAGGGCACCTTCTATAAGTTGACCGGCAAACTCGGGCTCGACCAGCGGCGGCTGCACTTCTTCGGCGGCAAGGGCGCGGCGGAGTTGCGCGCCCTCTACAACGTCGCCGACGTGTTGATCAACCTGACGCTCCACCACGACGAGAACTTCGGCCTCGGTCAGGTGGAGGCGATGGCCTGCGGGACTCCCGTCGTCGGCACGAACTGGGGCGGACTCAAGGACACGATCGTCCACGGCGAGACGGGCTACAAGGTCAGCACCGTCGCCACCTCGGCCCTCGGCGTCAAGGTGAACTGGTGGGAGGTCGTGTGCAGGGTCGTCTCGCTGCTGGAGGACAAGGATGAGGCCGCGCGCCTCGGCAGGCGCGGCGCGGAGCACGTACGCGAAAACTATTCGTTCGCCCCCTTCAGCCGAGTCGTGAACTCCATCATCTCCGACTGCGAAGCGCTCGGGCAGCGCGACGGCGAGCCGCTCGAAACCACCGAGTTCGCCGCGGAGTTCTGGCGCGAGTGCCCCCCACTTCGCGGCAGCCTGCCCTTTTACCGTTACAGCCCGCGCGCTTACCAGTTGTACAGGGAAGTGATCTCCCCTTACGCCGGCGCGCTGCCGGGCGGCGAAGCCGAAGGGGTTGTGGCGCCCGACGACCTGCTGTGCCTCGCGTCGCCCACGAGTGCGAATGGAGACGGCTCGCTCTCGGTTGACGACTTCATCTTCCCGTTCGTCATTACGCTCCCCGAGGCGCACGCGGGGACGATAGGCGCGGCGCTGGAGGCGTTGAAAAGTGAGCCGGTGATCAAGGCCGAGAGACTGTCCGACACTTACCTCGCGGGATCTGAAGACATCCCCGGCGCGCTGGAATGGATGCTCGACTCGGGGCTACTGCTGAAGACGCATCCCGACTGCGGGCGCGGCGCCCCGGCGAACGTAGGCGGGTGGATGAGCGCACCGCTCTTTTCGTTTCGGAGAATAGACGCGACCGTGGACGCGGTGACGCTCGGCTAGGAGACTGGTCGCCGACGCGCCTCAAAATTAGCTTTGCAAAGTGCCCTTGAGTTGGCGTGTGTCGCGCATTGTCTTGGGTAGTACAGACGCGGGGCCGGCTCTGTGGTAAGGTGGCTGTACTAAACTCTTAGAAACCAATGGCGTTAATGCGATCAGGCCGGAGGTTTACGGCCACAGGGGAAGCGCACGATTCTTCTGTGATGAAGAGGGAAGAACTTCAGGAGGAATCTTAACCGCGTTCGGGCGTCTGCCTGCGGACACAAACATGGATGTGGTTTTCCGGCCCGTCCGCAGCGCGGCTCACCGTGTGAAGGTTTGAACCGGACGAGCCTTCCTCGCTGGAGGAAGGCTCGTCCGACTTTTTTAACGGCCATGCAGGCGTGCATCTTTGGAAGATAGGGAAGGGAAGTATGAAAAACGACCGAGGCGATTCAAACCAATTTGCGACCGTGAAGCGCGGACGACAACCCGACCTCGTCTGCCTCTCGCACCTGCGCTGGGACTTCGTCTACCAGAGGCCGCAGCACCTGCTGACCCGCTTCGCAAAAGGCCGGCGCGTCTTCTTCGTCGAGGAGCCGGTCTTCGGCGACTGGCAGCCGCACCTCGACATCACGTCGCGGGGTGACGGCCTGCACGTCGTCGTCCCTCACTTGACGGAGGGACTCAGGGCCGAGGTGACGGAGGTCGTGCAGAAGCGTCTGCTCGATCAGCTCTTCGAGGGGCGCGAGATCAACGAGCACGTGCTCTGGTACTACACGCCGATGGCGTTGGCGTGGACGCGCCACCTGAGACCGCTGGCCACCGTCTACGACTGCATGGACGAGCTTTCGGCGTTCAGGGGCGCGCCGCCCGCGCTCCGCGAACGGGAGGCCGAGCTGTTCCGCCGCGCGGACCTCGTCTTCACCGGCGGGCAGAGCCTCTACGAGGCGAAGCGCGGCCAGCACCGCGCGGTCTACGCCTTCCCTTCGAGCATCGACGCGCCGCACTTCGCGCAGGCGCGCTCGGCCTCCGGCGACCCGGAAGACCAGGCCGGGATACCGCACCCGCGGCTCGGCTTCTTCGGCGTCATCGACGAGCGGATGGACATCGAGCTCCTCGACGCGGTCGCGGCCGCGCGGCCCGACTGGCATCTGGTGCTGGTCGGCCCCGTCGTCAAGATCGAAGAGTCCGCGTTGCCGCGCCGGCCGAACATCCACTACCTCGGCGGTAAATCTTACGAAGAGCTGCCCGGCTACCTCGCGGGCTGGGACGTGGCGCTGATGCCGTTCGCGCGCAACGAGTCAACGCGCTTCATCAGCCCGACCAAGACGCCCGAATACCTCGCCGCCGGCAAGCCCGTCGTCTCGACCTCGATCCGCGACGTGGTGCGCCCCTACGGCGAGATGGGGCTGGTGCGCATCGCCGACACGCCGCGCGAATTCGTCGAGTGCGTCGAGCAGGCTCTCAACGACGACGCGGCCTCGCGCATGGGGCTGGTGGACAATTTTCTTTCGCAGACCTCTTGGGATCGCACCTGGGGGCGCATGAGCGAGTTGATCGAGGACGTAGTCGTCGCGCGCCGCCCGCGGGCGGCGGTGGCCGGGGCGGTGTCGAGCGGCGCCGCGCCCGTCTACGCCGCGTCAGGTTTCGCGGCCGGCGACTGACATCGCGCCCGCCGGACGGCCGGCGGGAGGTATCCAGGCAAGACAACACGGGGGAGCACAAGGTGTTTGATTATCTAATCGTGGGGGCGGGGTTCGCGGGGAGCGTGCTGGCCGAGCGGCTGGCGAACGTGTCGCACAAGAGGGTCTTAATCTGCGACAAGCGCAACCACGTCGGCGGCAACGCCTACGACCACTACGACGAGCACGGCGTCCTCGTCCACAAGTACGGGCCGCACATCTTCCACACCAACTCGCGCGAGGTCTTCGACTACCTCTCGCGCTTCACGGCCTGGCGGCCTTACGAGCACCGCGTGCAGGCGAGCGTTGACGGGCAGTTGGTGCCGATGCCGATCAACCTCGACACGATCAACAAGCTCTACGGCCTGAACCTGACCAGCTTCCAGCTCGAAGAGTTCTTCCAGTCGGTCGCCGAGCCGCGCGAACAACTCCGCACCTCGGAGGACGTGGTCGTCTCGAAGGTGGGGCGCGAGCTGTACGAGAAGTTCTTCCGCAACTACACGCGTAAGCAGTGGGACTTAGACCCCTCGGAGCTGGACGCTTCGGTCACCTCGCGCGTGCCCGTGCGGACGAACCGCGACGACCGCTACTTCACCGACACCTATCAGGCGATGCCGCTCCACGGCTACACGCGCATGTTCGAGCGGATGCTCGACCACCCGAACATCAAGATCGCGCTCAACTGCGACTACGCGGAGCTGGCGGGCGAGGTCAAGTACCGCGAGATGATCTACACGGGGCCGGTGGACGCCTACTTCGACTACCGCTACGGCAAGCTCCCGTACCGCTCGCTCGAATTCAAGCACGAGACGCATCACGCCGAGCAGTTCCAGCCCGCGCCCGTCGTCAACTTCCCGAACGAGCACGCCTACACGCGCGTCACCGAGTTCAAATACCTGACGGGTCAGGAGCACCCGAAGACGAGCATCGTCTACGAGTACCCGCGGGCCGAGGGCGACCCGTACTACCCCGTGCCGCGCAGGGAGAACGCCGACCTTTACGCGAAGTACAAGGCGCTGGCCGACGCGACCCCCGGCGTCCGCTTCGTCGGGCGGCTGGCCACCTACAAGTATTACAACATGGACCAGATCGTCGCGCAGGCGCTGACGACGTACGCGAAGATCAGCGGCGAGAAGCGCGCGTTGGCCGCCGCGGCTTCGGCGGCCTACCCCGTCGGCGGTAACGGGAACGGAAACAAAAACGGCAACGGGGCACGTCCGGCGGAGATGATGCCGCCGGAGGCTCTCTAAAAGGCCGCGCGCAGCCACAGGGGATGTCAGATGCAGTTTGACCCGACCCCGCAGCAGAAGCGACCGGAACTCTGGGCCGGGGTGGAGTGTACGGTCAACCGCGTCGGCGACGTATACTTCGACCAGTTGGAGCTGAGCCGTCACGCTTCCAGGGCCGAAGACCTCGACCTTCTGGCCGGGCTCGGCGTGAGCGCCGTCCGCTACCCCGTGCTTTGGGAGCGCACCGCGCCCGAAGGTCTGGGGCGCGCCGACTGGACTTGGCCGGACGCGCGCCTGAATCGTCTGAAAGAACTCGGCTTACGCCCCGTCGTCGGCCTCGTCCACCACGGGAGCGGCCCGCGCTCGACGAGCCTGCTCGACGCGCGGTTCCCCGAAAAGCTCGCGGAGTACGCGCGCGCCGTGGCCGAGCGCCACCCCTGGGTCGAAGACTACACGCCCGTCAACGAGCCGCTGACGACCGCGCGCTTCAGCGGCCTCTACGGCCACTGGTACCCGCACGGCCGCGACGACCGCACGTTCGTCCGCGCCCTTCTCACGCAGGTGCGCGCCGTCGCCCTCTCGATGCGCGCCGTCCGCGAGGTCAACCCGCGCGCGCGCCTCGTCCAGACCGAGGACATCGGCAAGACACTCAGCACCCCCACGCTCAACTATCAGGCCGAGTTTGAGAACGAGCGGCGCTGGCTCACGTACGACCTGCTCGCGGGCCTCGTCGGGCGCGGCCACGCGATGTGGGATTACCTGCGCCGGGCGGGCGTCGGGGAAGGCGAGCTTGAGTGGTTCGTCGAAAACCCGTGCCCGCCCGACATCGTCGGCGTCAACCATTACCTGACGAGCGAGCGATTCCTCGACGAGCGCGTCGGCCGCTACCCGCCGCACACGCACGGCGGCAACGGCCGTCACCGTTACGCCGACGTGGAGGCGGTGCGCGTGTGCGCCGAAGGACCGGCCGGGCCGCGCGCCCTGCTCAGGGAAGTGTGGGAGCGGTACGGACTGCCCGTGGCGGTGACCGAGGTTCACCTCGGCTGCACACGCGAGGAGCAGCTGCGCTGGCTCAAGGAGGTCTGGGACGCGGCGCGCGAGTCGCGCGAGGAGGGGCGCGACGTGTGCGCCGTCACCGCCTGGTCGGTCTTCGGGGCCTTCGACTGGCACAACCTTGTCACGCGCAGCGAGGGGCGGTACGAGCCGGGCGTCTACGACCTTCGCGCGCCGCGCCCGCGCCCGACCGCGCTCGCCGCGATGCTGCGCGACCTCGCCGCGCGCGGCCGGCACGACCACCCCGTGCTCGACTCGCACGGCTGGTGGCGCAGACTCGGACGCCTCTGTTACCCGCCCGTCGCGCGCCCGTCGAACGCGGGCGCCGCGCCGACGCGGAGCGTTAACGTCGCCGCGCCGAAGCGTAGTGTTGAAGAGGGCGGGGCGGAGGCGCGCTCTCTCCTCATCACGGGGGCGACCGGCACGCTCGGCAGGGCGTTCGCGCGCGTCTGCGAACAGCGCGGACTCTCTTATCGTCTGACGAACCGGCGCGAGCTGGACATCGCGGACGCCGAACAGGTGGCTCGCGCGCTGGACGCGCACCGCCCGTGGGCGGTCGTCAACACCGCCGGGTACGTGCGGGTGGATTGTGCGGAAGGCGAACCCGACCTCTGCCGCCGTGAGAACGCGACCGGCGCCGCGACTTTAGCCTCCGCCTGCGCGGAGCGAGGCGTCGCGCTGCTCACCTTCTCGTCCGACCTCGTCTTCGACGGCGCCAAGCGCGCCCCTTACGTGGAGGGAGACGCGACGGCGCCGCTCAACGTCTACGGCCAAAGCAAGGCGGCGGCCGAGCGCCTCGTCTCGGAAGCGCACGCCGGCGCGCTCGTCGTCCGCACGAGCGCCTTCTTCGGGCCGTGGGACGAGCACAACTTTGTGACTCAGGCGCTCCGCGCGCTATCCGCGGGACGCGCCTTCCCGGCCGCCGACGACGTGACGGTCTCGCCGACCTACGTCCCCGACCTTATCCACGCCTGCCTCGACCTTCTCGTAGACGGCGAGCGCGGCGTGTGGCACCTCGCCAACGAGGGCGCGCTGACGTGGGCCGAGCTGGCGCGGGCGGCCGCCCGACAAGCCGGGTTAGACACTTCGCTCGTCGAGCCGCGCCCGAACGAGTCGTTCGGGCTGCACGCGCGGCGCCCCGCGTACGCCGTCCTCGCGAGCGAGCGCGGGACGCTTCTTCCGTCGCTCGACTCCGCGCTCTCCCGCTACGCCGCGGAGCGCGCGACGCCGAGGCCGGGCGCCGCGAAGTCGGCGGCGGGGGGCAGCTAGGCGCCCGCGCGGTTGCGCGGCCGCGCGCGCGCGTTTAAATTATTGCCCGGCAGCCCATGCGGCGAACGCACTTTCCCCGAACACAAACTCAAACGCAGCCGGCGGCTAAGAGCCTTGAGGGGCGCGGTGTCTGAACCGCGCCGTCTTTTTTGATGAAACCTTCGACCGACACCCCCCGCCCCGAGTACCCGCGCCCGCAGTTCGCCCGCGAGGCATGGATGAACCTCAACGGCGTGTGGGAGTTCGCCTTCGACGACGAAGACCGCGGGCGGCAGCTCGGCTGGCAATACGGCCTGCCGCTCGCGGGGCGCATCACCGTCCCTTACCCTTACCAGTCTGAGCTGTCCGGGGTGAACGACAAGGGCGTCCACGAGGTCGTCTGGTACACGCGCGGCTTCGAGGCGCCGGAAGAGTGGCGGCGCGGGCGCGACCTGCTGCTCCACTTCGGCGCGGTCGATTACACGACGACGCTCTGGGTCAACGGCTACGAGGTCGGCCACAACCAGGGCGGGCACGTCCCCTTCTCCTTCGACATCGCGCCCTATCTGAATCAAGGCGAGAACCGACTGACCCTGCGCGTCGAAGACCGCCAGGACCCGCAGCAGCCTCGCGGCAAACAGTCCGTGACGGGAGAGCCCCACGACATCGACTACTACTGCACGACCGGCATCTGGCAGACGGTCTGGCTGGAGCCGGCCCCGGCCGTCCGCATCGGCGAGATCAAGATCACGCCCTCGGCGCGCAAAAGTCAGGTCGAGATCATGGCCTACCTGCACGCGCCCGCCGCGCTGCGCCGGATGGAGGTCGAGGTGTTCGACGGCGGCCGCCCGGTCACGCGCGCCGAAGAGGAGACGACCGCCGCGACCTGTCAGATGTCTCTGCACGTCCCCGACGCGAAGCTCTGGTCGCCGGACGAGCCGCACCTCTACGACCTGCGCCTCCGGCTCTACGAGGGCGGGGAACTGCTCGACGAGGTCACGTCCTACTTCGGCCTGCGGGACGTCGAGCTGCGCGAGGGGCGCGTGCAACTGAACGGCGAGCCGGTCTACCTGGCGATGGTTCTGGATCAAGGGTACTGGCCCGAGAGCTATCTGGCCGCGCCCTCGGACGAACACCTGCGGGCCGACGTGGAGTGGGTCAAGCGCTTCGGCTTCAACGGGGCGCGCAAGCACCAGAAGATCGAAGACCCGCGCTGGCTCTACTGGTGCGACCGGCTGGGGCTGCTGGTGTGGGTCGAGATGCCGAACGCGCGCGAGTGGTCGCAGGCCGCCGAGGAGCGGCTCGCGGCGGAGTGGAAGCGCGCCGTGCGGCGCGACTACAACCACCCCTCCGTCGTCGCCTGGGTGCCCGTCAACGAGAGCATGGGCTTTCCGGGACTCGGCCGCGAGCACCCCGGACAGTACGCCTTCATCGAGCGGATGGTGGCGATGACCCGGCAGATCGACCCGCGCCGGCCCGTCATCGACAACGACGGGTGGGAGCACACCGACATCACGGACATCTGCGCCATCCACGACTACACGCCGACCGCCGAACTCCTGCGCGAGCGCTACCGCGAGACCGCCGGGGGCGGCTCGCTCCCCGCCCACGTCTGGATCGGCGACAAGCCTCTGTTCGTCCTCGGCTCGCGCTACCGCGGGCAGCCCGTCATGCTCACGGAGGTGGGCGGCTTCCTGATGATCCCGCCCGGCGTGGCGCCCGAAGACCGGGACATGCTCTACGAGTTCTACGGCTCGGTACGCACGCACGAAGAACTGCTGGGGAAGTACTGCGACCTGATGGAGGGCATCGCCTCGCTGCCTTTCCTCGCCGGCTTCTGCTACACGCAGCTCACCGACATCGAACAGGAGATCAACGGGCTGCTGACCTACCGGCGCGAGCCTAAAGTCCCGCCCGAGCGCGTCGCCGAGATTCACCGCGCGCTCTTCGGGCCGAGCGTCGGCCGGCCCATGGCGGGTAAGACGTGATTCCTTACACACTCACTCGGCGGGCGGGGCCGAGAGAAATTCCTGTTGACAAGTTTCCGCCAGCCTTGTTATAAGCCAATTACTTATTTAAGCGTTTACGTAAACGTTTGCTCGGTCTGCAACAAACCTAGCGCTTCGCAGTCTTAAACCGTACCGTCGGGCAGGCGCGGCCGGCTCTTTCGGCCGACCCGCCTAAGCCCGCGCGAGCGACGCCGGCCGGCCGGGCGTCCTCGTCGTTCCCGGCGTAGACTTTGACGCCGACCCTATCTTTCTCTGTAGTCAACCGTTTCGACCAAGGCCAATGGTCTCGGAGGAGTCCAAATGAAATCCAGCAGGCTCGTCGTGCTCGCCACGCTTGCGTTCGCCCTTCTGTGCGCTCCCGCCGCTTACGGACAGAGCGACCGCGGGTCGGTCACCGGCACCGTGACCGACCCGTCCGGCGCCGTGGTCTCCGGCGCGAAGGTGACGGCCACCAACCTCAACACGGGCGAGACGCGCGAGGCCGTCACCACCGGCGAAGGCAGCTACACGCTGCCCCAACTGAAGGCCGACCCTTACCGGATCAACGTCGAGGCGCAGGGATTCAAGTCCGTCACCTTCGAGGACGTGAAGGTCGCGGTGCAGGTGACGCGCACGCTCGACGTGCAGCTCGAAATCGGCGCGGTGGCCGACGTCGTCACCGTCACCGCCGAGAACACCCCGGTCATCCAGAGCGAGTCGCCCGTGCGGCAGACGAACGTCACCGAGCGGCAGGTCAAGGAATTGCCGCTGCTGGTCAGCGCCGAGAGCGCCGGCCGCACGCCGCTCGCCTTCATCTTCCTCGACAGCAACGTCGCCTCGACGGGCACCGAGAGCGGGCAGGACACCCGCGGCTCGAACGCCTCGCGCTTCCGCGTGAGCGGCGGCCAGGCGCTCGGCACCGAGATACTCATCGACGGCGCGGCGACCCGCCGCGCGCAGAACGGCACGTTCTTCTCCGAGGTCGCGCCCGGCCCCAACGCCTTCCAGGAGTTCACGCTCTCGACGAGCAGCTTCTCCGCGGAGTTCGGCTCCACCTCGGGCGGCGTCGTCAACTTCACCATCAAGTCCGGCGGCAACGACTTCCACGGCGAGGCGTACGAGCTGCACCGCAACCGCGCGCTCAACGCCAACAGCTTCGTCAACAACGCGCAGGACATCCGCCGCCCCATCGACACCGAGCACAACTTCGGCTTCAACATCGGCGGCCCCGTCACCTTCCCGCACTTCGGCGAGGGCGGGCCTTACGCGCACAAGCTGCGAGACCGCACCTTCTTCTTCTTCAACTACGAGGGCTACCGCTTCAACCGCTCGGAGACCGTCTTCCTCTCGGTCCCGACGGAGAGGATGCGCCTCGGCGACTTCTCGGAGTTGCTGACCGACCCGCAGGTGCTCTCGCAGTTCGGGCCCGGCGGCGTCCGCATCTTCGACCCGCGGAGCTGCAACACGCCCGGGTGCCGCACCGCGTTCGCGGGCAACATCATCCCGCAGTCGGCCATCGACCCGGTGGGACTCGCCATCCTCCAGGCCTTCCCGCGCCCGACCCGCGCCGGCGTCTTCCGCAACTACCTTGCGTCGAGCACCGTGCCGGTCAACATGAACAACGCCCTCTTCAAGATCGACCACGTCATCACGCAGGCGCAGCGGCTCGCCGTCAGCTACTCGTACCGCAAGTCGGGCACGACGCAGGGCGGATTCCCGCGCTACCCGCGCCCGAACATCGCCTTCGGCCGTTGGGATCAGGACTTCGTCTCGCACTTCGCGCGCGTCCAGCACGACTGGACTTTGTCGCCCACGGTGCTCAACCACTTCAACGCCGGCTACACGCGCTACGTCGTGACGAACGCGAACACGACCATCGGCTTCAACCCCTTCTCCATCGGCCTGCCCACCACGTCCGTGCTGGGCGGCGCGTTCCCCTCGGTTGACTTCCCCGGCTACGGCGGCGCCGAAGACCCGACGCTGAGCAGGCAGAGCCTGCGCGCCTACCAGGGCATCGGCTCGACCTTCTTCAACGACCTGCCCTTCGCCGACAACACGCTCCAGCTCTCGGACTTCGTGAGTCTGGTCAAGGGTCGTCACAGCCTGAGGTTCGGCGCCGACGTGCGCATCCAGCAGTTCAACGTCGCGCAGCTCCTCAGCCCCGGCGGCTGGTTCAACTTCCGGCACGACCAGACCTCGAACGGCCCGGACGAGACGGGCTGGCCCATCGCGAGCCTGATCACCGGCTCGACCGAGTTCGCCTTCAACAGCAGCAAGACCATCGACCCCGGCTGGCGCTACTTCTACCCGGCCTTCTTCGTGCAGGACGACATCAAGCTGACGCAGAGGCTGACGCTCAACGTCGGCGTGCGCTACGAGATTCCGCAGCCGCGCACCGAGTCCCAAGACCGCCTGCGCGGCTTCGACCCGGACGTGGCCAACCCGGCCGCCGGCGGCCGCCGCGGCGCGCTCGTCTCCGCCAACGGCGCGGGCGGGCTTCAGGCCGAGCACGAGGGCCTCGCCCCGAAAGACCATTCGGCCGTCGGGCCGCGCGTCGGCTTCGCCTACTCGCTCAACGACCGGACGGTGGTGCGCGGCGGCTACGGCATCTACTACTCGCCGATCCTCTACGGGCAGGGCGGCGTCAACTTCATCACCGAGGGCACCGAGGGGTACAACACGCACGCCGTCTACCCGAACTTCGGCCAGACCTCGAACTTCTTCCTGAGCACCTTCCCGAACCGGCCCTCGACCGACCCGACCAACCAGTTCATCGGCGAGAACGTCACCTACTTCGACGAGACCTGGAAGGCGGGCCGCACGCAGCAGTGGAGCCTCGACTTGCAGCGCGAGCTGCCCTCCAACTTCGCCGTCTCGGCCGGCTACATCGGGCACAAGGGGACGCGCCTCAAGTCGAACTTCGGGCGCATCAACGCGGCGCCGCTCAACTCGCTCCGGCTCGGGCAGGAGATCCTGAACGCGCCGCTGAGCCGCATCACGGCCCCCGGCAACGCCGGCGACGTGGCCTTCGCCAACGCCGCGCGCGCCGTGGCGGCGAGCGCCGGCGTCACGCTGCCTGCCTCGAACAACGCGGTCTTCCCCGGCTTCGGCGGGACGGTGGCGCAGGCGCTGCGCCCGTTCCCGCAGTACAACAACATCACCAACGTGCTCGAACACAACGGGCAGAGCTGGTACCACGCGCTCCAGTTGAAGCTCGACCGCCGCTTCTCGCGCGGCATCCAGTTCGGCGCCTCCTACACGCTCGCGAGCCTTGAGACGACGGCCGCCGAAGACCTCCTCGGCGGCACCCCGTTCGGCGGCACGCTTCAGAACCCCTTCGACGCGAGTTCGCTGCGCGTTGACTCGCCGAACCAGCCGCGCCACATCATCGTCTTCAACTACATTCTCGAACTGCCCTTCGGCAAAGGCAGGCGGTTCCTCAACCGCGGCGGCGTCGTGGACGCCGTGCTCGGCGGTTGGCAGTTGGGCGGCATCCACCGCTACCAGTCGGGGCTGCCGCTGGTCGTCTCGTACAACAACGGCGGCGCGGTGAACTTCCTCAACGCGGTCGGCTACCAGGGCAACCTCCGGCCGAACCTGACCGGGCAGGAGATCTTTACGGGCAACGACCCGAGCAGCAACCCCGGCCTCGGCTACCTGCTCATCAACCCGGCCGCGTTCTCCGCGCCGAAGCGCTTCGACCAGGGCCCGGCGCTCGTCGGCGTCGGCGGCGGGGTCAACCCGGCCTACACGTCCTACTACTCCGACCCGCTCAGCTTCTTCGGCAACGCGCCGCCCGTGCTCGGCGACGCGCGCTCCCTCCCGTACTACAGCGAGAACCTGAGCCTGCTGAAGAAGATTCACGTCACCGAGCAGGTGACTTTCGAGCTGCGCGGCGAGTTCTTCAACATCTTCAACCGGCACCGCTACCGCGCGCCGCAGGGCAACTTCGACGCCGGTGACTTCGGCTTCTCGGGCGTGGAAGGCGACATCTTCGCGTACCCGCCGCGCACCGTACAGGTCGGCGCGAGGCTGATCTTCTAGCCCGGACTGTGTCACGCATGTGGGCGGCGCGGGGGGAGAGTGACGGCGTCTCCTTCTCCCGCGCCGCTCGCGCTTAAAGGCAGCGTGAATTACAGTTCGACCCGCGTCTATGACACGCGCAAACTTTATCTCCGGTCTCAAAATCCTCGGGCGCCGCGCCCTGCTCTGCGCGGCGCTGTGGGCGGCGGCCGCTTCGCCGGGCGCGACGGCCGGGGCCTCCGCGGCGCGGCAGGAGCCAGGCGCCGAGGCTCAAGCCGAGCGGCTGGCGGCGGAGGGCGCGGCGGCGCTTCGGCGGGACGACCGTGCCTCTGCGCGCGAGTCGTTCCGCCAAGCCCTTGAGTCCGACCCGTCGAACGTGACGGCGCACACCTACCTCGGCATCATGGCCGATCAGGAGGGCGACCTCGTCGCGGCGGAGAAGCACTTCGCCGCCGCCGCGGCCGAAGCGCCGCTCCTGCCTTCGGCGCGCAACAACCACGGCGCCGTGCTCCTGCGTCTGGGGCGCGCGCGCGAGGCGGCGAAACAGTTCGAGGTCTCGCTCAAGCTCGACAAGAATCAGCCGAGCGCGCTCTTCAACCTGGCCCAAATCCATTTTCAGGCGGGGACGCCCGAGGGGCTGCGCGAGGCTTTCCGCCTGTTCGAGCGCGTCGAAGTGCTCGCGCCCGACGCTGAGGCGGCGCGCGCCCTCGTCGTGACGGCGCTGCGTCTGGGAGACCGCGCCGCGGCCGCGCGCTACTTCCCGGAGTACCTTTCCGCGCTGCCGCGCGCGCCCGGCGAAATCGCCTCGGCGCGCGCGCGCTCCGAGCTTGGCTCCGCGCTACTCGAAAACGGCCTGCCGGAAGAGGCGTCCGTCGAGCTGGGCGCGGCCTCCGAAGCCGAGCCGTCGAACGCCGACCACGTCGTCCGCCTCGCCCGCGCTCACCTCGCCCGCAAGAACATTCCCGCCGCCGGGCGCGCCCTTGAGTCGGCCGTCGCGCGCGGCGTAGAGGCCGCGACCGTCTACGCCCTGCTCGCCGACGTGTACGAGGCGAGCGGTCACGTCGAGAACGCCATCCCGGCCATGCGCCTCGCCATCGAGCGCGACCCGAAGAGCGAGGCGTACCGCTTCCGCTACGGGATGCTGCTGACCGACACGCGGGCCCCGGCCGCCGCCGTCATCCGTCTGGAGGAGGCGCTCAAGGAGTTCCCGCGCTCCCCGCGGCTGTGGTTCGCGCTCGGCGTCGCGCAGGCTTCACTCGACAAGTCCATCGAGGCCGCCGAGTCGTTCCGACGGGCGCACGAGCTGGAGCCGAAGTTCGCGCCCGCGCTCGCGTACCTCGGCATGGCCTACGACCAGCAGGGGCGCTTCGCCGAGGCGGTCGAACACTACGAGCGCGCGCTCGCCCTCGACAACCGCATCGCCGCCGCGCACTATCTGGCCGCCGAGGCGATTCTCAAGCAGGGGCCGGAGAACGGGGCGCGCGCCGAGTCGCACCTGAAGGAGGCCGTGGCGCTCGACCCCAAATTCGCCCCGGCGCGCGTCTCGCTCGCGAAACTCTACATGCGCGGCGAACGCTTCGCGGAGGCCGTCGCGCAGCTCCAAAGCGCCGTCGCGACCGATCCCAACCTCGCCGACGCCTACTACAACCTCGGGCGCGCGCTGATGCGCCTGAAGCGCACCGAGGAGGCCAAGGTCGCGCTGGCCGACTTCAAGCGCCTGAGCGAGGGCCAGCGCGAGCAGGCGCGGCAAAGCCCGCGTGAGATCATGCGCCGTCTGGCGAACGTCAACTTCTAAAATCAACGGAGCCGTTATGCAGCTTCCTCTGTCAACAGTTCGCGCCGCGCTGTTTTTCTGCGTGCTCGTCTCGGCGGGCGCGGCGCGGGCGCAGCAGTCCGCGCCGCCGCCGCAGAAGGCCGCGGCCTTTGATGAGTGGGGAGACACTTTCGACGGCGGCGGGCTGGACGAGACGAAGTGGGAGCGCTTCACCTTCGAGGGCGGCGGGGGCGGCAAGCTGGAGGTCAGGGACGGCCAACTGCGGCTGCGGAGCGCCAACCAGACGCGCGCCGGCGTGAGGAGCAAAAATTTCTTCACGGGCGACCGCTTCAGCGTCGAGGCCGACCTGGCGAAAGTCGGCCCGCAGATGCCACAGCCGGGGGAGAGGGCCGCGCCGCTCGGCTTCGCGGCGCTGACGATCCTGTTCGACAGCTCGGGGCGCAACCGCGTCGAGTGGATTCTGACGAGCGAGGGCACGTTCGAGGCTTGGGCGGTCGTTGACGGGCGCTCCGAGCGGCTCGACAACCGCAAGCTCGGCACGAAGTTGAAGAATCCGGTGCTGGGGGTCGTCCGGCGCGGCGACGAGTTGCTCTTCGTCCTCAACGGCCGCGACAGCCCCCCCGAACAGGCGCAGGTCGGCCTCCGCAAGACGATCAAGAATCTGCCGACCACGTTCCACGTCATGCTCTACGGCTTCGGCTCCTCCGAGAACAACTGGGACGCCGTCCGCGTCGTGACGCTCAAATGACTTCGGAATGAGACGCCTTCCGCTCATCGCCCTCTGCGTCGCGCTCGCCGCGTTCGCGCCGCCGGCCGAGGGGCAGCGCCGCGCGGCCACTTACACGAACCCGGTCTTTGACGAAGACTTCCCGGACCCCACGGTCATCGACGCGGGCGGCGGCTGGTTCTACGCCTACGCGACGCAGGCGGACGTGGCGGGGCGGATGCAGAACGTACAGGTCGCACGCTCGCGCGACCTCGTACGCTGGGAGAGGGCGGGCGACGCGTTGCCGGTCAAGCCGACGTGGGCCTCGCGGACGCAGCTCTTCTGGGCGCCGGACGTTCACCGGCGCGGGGGCACGTTCTTCATGTACTTCTCGGCCGGGCTCGACCCCGAGCGCGCGGCGCGGTTTAAGAAGGAGCAGGGCGCGGCCGAGAGCAAGGAGGGCGTCTTCTGCCTGGGCGTCGCCACGTCGCGCCGACCCGAAGGCCCTTTCCGCGACAGCGGGCGGCCGATGAAGTGCGGCCTCTCTTTCGTCAACATCGACCCGATGGCCTTCGACGACCCGCGCACGGGGAGGAAGTACCTCTACTGGGGCTCGGGCTTCCAGCCCATAAGCGCGCAGGAGTTGGCGGCAGACCGCCTGAGCTTCAAGGAGGGGAGCGCGCCCGTCGAGCTGTTGAGCGCGGACAAAACTGTCCCCTTCCAGACCTTGATCGAGGGCGCGTGGGTCGTCTACCGCGGCGGCTGGTACTACCTTTTTTACTCGGGCGAGAACTGCTGCCACGGCCCCCTTCAGGAGATTAAGTACGCCGTGCTGGTCGCGCGCTCGCGCGACGCCCTCGGCCCCTTCGAGACGCTGTCGCGCGCGACGGGCGCGCCCGACAGCGCCGTCGTCCGACGGAGCGACGTGTGGATCGCGCCGGGTCACAACTCGGTCTTCACCGACGATGCGGGGCGCGACTGGATCGCCTACCACGCCATCAACGTCGGCCGCCCATACCTTGAGAAGGCCGTCGGCGGCGACCGCGCGGTGCGCCGCGTGATGTTGATAGACCGTCTGGAATGGCGCGACGGGTGGCCGCGCGTCGAGGGCGGGACGCCCTCTTCGTCGCCCGCGCCCGCGCCTTCGGCTAGGCGTGAGTGAGAAGGGAAGGGGTTCAGGAAGAGACGATGACTGACGGGGGACGGGGACAAGTCGAAGCGGGGCGGAGGGGGGCGTGACTTGATCGAGCGCGAGAAACTGCGGCGCGCGTTCGAGGAGCGCTACGGGCGGCGCGCGCGACTCTTCCGCGCCCCCGGCCGCGTCAACCTCATCGGCGAGCACACCGACTACAACGGCGGGTTCGTGCTCCCGATGGCGATTGACCGCGAGACGGTCGCCGCCGCCGCGGCGCGCGAAGACCGCACCGTCCGCGTCTGCTCGCTCGACCGCAACGAGGAGTTCGCCTTCGACCTCGACCGCCCCGGCCCGCCCCGCCGCGGCCTCTGGCTCGACTACGTGGAGGGCGTGGCGCGCGCGCTCGAAGACGGCGGCGCGCGCCTGCGTGGCGCGGACTTGATGCTCCTTTCGGACGTGCCCGCGGGCGCGGGGCTCTCCTCCTCGGCGGCGCTCGAAACCTCCGCCGGGCTGGCGCTCGCGGGCGTCTCGGGTCTGTCGGTCGAACCGTTAGGGCTGGCGCTCGCCGGCCAGCAGGCCGAGCACACCTACGTCGGGACGATGTGCGGGATCATGGATCAGTTCGTGGCCGTGTTCGGGCGCGAGGCGCACGCCCTTCTGATAGACTGCCGCGCGCTGACGGCCGAGGCCGTCCCGCTCGACACCGCGCGCGTCGCCGTCGCCATCACCGACACGCACGTCCGGCACGAGCTGTCGGACTCGGAGTACAACGACCGCCGCGCCGAGTGCGAGCAGGGCGTCCGCCTCCTCGCCGAACACCTGCCCGGCGTCCGGCAGTTGCGCGACGTGAGCACGGACGACTTCGCGCGGTTCGCCGACCGCCTGCCGGACACGGTCGGCCGCCGCTGCCGCCACGTCGTCACCGAGAACGCGCGCACGCTCGCGGCCGCCGAAGCCCTGCGGCGCGGAGACCTCGAAGAGGTCGGCCGCCTGATGCGGCGCTCGCACGAGTCCCTGCGCGACGACTTCGAGGTGAGCTGCCGCGAGCTGGACATTCTGGCCGAGACCGCGTGGGCGCTCGAAGGCGTGCTCGGCTCGCGGATGACGGGCGGCGGCTTCGGCGGCTCGACCGTGAGCCTCGTGCGCCGCGACCGGCTGGCCGAGTTCGAGCGCGTCGTCACGGAGGAGTACCGCAGGCGTGTCGGCTTCGCCCCGACCGTCTACGTGTCGGGGGCCGCCGCCGGCGCGGAGGAGATAATGGAGGACGCAGGATGAACCGTGAGCGTCCGGTCTTACGGTTCATCCTGCATCCTCCATCCTTCAAAATATGAGCAGCATCAAGGACGTGGCGCGCGAGGCGGGCGTTTCGACCGCGACCGTGTCGCACGTCATCAACAACACGCGGTTCGTCTCGGACGAGGTGCGGGCGCGGGTGCTCGGCGCGGTGGAGAGCTGCGGCTACTACCCGAACGCGCACGCGCGCTCGCTCGCCTCGGGGCGCAGCCAGACGCTCGGCCTCGTCGTCTCTGACCTCTCGAACCCCTTCTTCCCCGAGCTGGTCAAGTCCATCGAGGAGGCGGCCTTCGAGCGTGGGTTCGACGTGCTGCTCTCGAACACGAACTACGACCCGGCGCGCACCTCGCATTACGTCCGCCGCTTCATCGAGCGCAAGGTCGCCGGGGTCGTGCTCATGACTTCGGAGCTGGACACGGCGCTCCTCGGCGAGTTGGCGAGCCGCGACGTGTCGGTGGTCTTTCTCGACCTCGGCAAGCCCGGCGTGCACATGTCCAACCTGAGCGTGAACTACGAGGCGGGTATCGAGGAGGCCATCGGCCACCTCGTCGCGCTCGGGCACAAGGAGATCGCCTTCGTCGGCGGCCCCGAACGCCTGCGGTCGGCCGCGCGCCGCCTCGAAGCCTTCCGCAACTCGATGCGCCGCCACCTGCCACCGGCGCGCGCGCGCCTCTACCGCGGCGACTTCAAGCTCGAAGGCGGCCGCCGCGCCGCGGCCGAGATGCTCGCGGCGCGCGAGAGGCCGACGGCCGTGCTCGCGGCCAACGACCTGATGGCGCTCGGCGTGATGGTCGAGCTGCGCGCCTCCGGGCTTCAGATACCGCGCGACGTGTCCGTCATCGGCTTCGACGACATCGCGTTCGCGGCGCTCGCCGAGCCGCCGCTGACGACCGTCTGCCTGCCGCGCGTAGAGCTGGGGCGACGCGCGGTCGAGGCGTTGATGACGAACATCGAGCACCCCGAGCGACGCGGAATCCAGGTCAACATCCCCACCTATTTGGTCACGCGCGACTCCACGGGCCCGGCCGCGCCGCTCGCCGCGGAGGGCGCCGCGCGCGGCGCGGCAAAGCAGGCGCGCGCCGGCGGGCGGTCACGCAAGCAGTCGCGTAAGCGGGCGGGCCGCGCGCCGCGCGCGTAACGGAGACATGACACGGTGAAAACAGAGATGACGACGAACGCTTCCGAGAAGCTCGACGCGCGCGGCGACCGCGCGGCGTCGGCGGGCGCAAACGGCGGGCGGGCTCCGATGCTTCGCGGCGTCCTGCTCCTCGCGCTCTGCGTCCTGACCTTGAGCGCGTCCGCGCAGGCGCAGCGGCGAGCCTCGTACTCGAACCCGGTCGCGGGCGGAGACTTCCCCGACCCCACGGTCATCCGCGTGGGGCGCGACTACTGGGCGACGGCCACGACCTCCGAGTGGGGCCCCGAGTACCCCATCCTGCACTCGCGCGACCTCGTCAACTGGGACGTGGTCGGCGTGGTCTTTCCCAAGCGCCCGGCGTGGGCCGTCGGGAGCTTCTGGGCGCCCGAATTGGCGCACGACCGCGGACGCTTCTTCGCCTACTACGTCGCGCGCAAGCGCGGCGGGCCGCTCTGCGTCGCCGTCGCCACCGCCGCTCGGCCGCAGGGGCCTTACACCGACCGCGGGCCGCTGATCTGTCAGGAGGTCGGCTCCATCGACCCCTTCCCCGTGACGGACGCGTCCGGCCGCCGCTTCCTCTTCTGGAAGGAGGACTCGAACAGCGTCAGCAAGCCGACCGTCATCTGGGCGCAGCGGCTCTCGGCCGACGGCACGCGCTTGGTGGGCGAGCGGCGCGAAGTCATGCGCAACGATCAGGCGTGGGAGAAGCACGCCACGCTCCCTTACGGCGACCTCGTCGAGGGGCCGGCCGTCGTGCGGCGCGGCGGTTGGTACTACATGTTCTACTCGGGCAACTTCTGCTGCGCGCGCGAGTGTAACTACGCGATGGGCGTCGCGCGCGCGCGCGACTTGCTCGGCCCGTGGGAGAAGAATCCCGGCAACCCCATCCTCGCGGGTAACGACAACTGGCGCTGCCCCGGCCACGGCACCGTGGTTGACGACGGGCGGGGGCGTCACTGGCTGCTCTACCACGCGTACCACCCGAAAGATTTTGTCTACGTCGGCCGCCAGGCGTTGCTCGACGAGGTGACGTGGGGCGCGGACAACTGGCCCGCGATTAACGGCGGGCGCGGTCCGAGCGCCGACGCGGCTTCGCCGGCGGGCGCCCGCGCGCAGTCGGCGGCGCGCGACTTCTTCGACGACTTCACGCGCGCCGCGCTCCACCCGCTCTGGCAGTGGCCCGGGGCCGACGTGCCCGCCTTCCGGGTCGAGCCGGCGCGCGGCGGACGCCTCTTGCTCTCGCCGTCGGGCGCGGCGGCGGACGGCAACCCTTCCGCCGCGGTGCTCGCGCGCCCGACCACCTCGGGCGACTACGTGGCGACGGCGGTCGTAGACCTCGGCGGGCTGAGGGGTTCCGAGACGGCGGGGCTTTCGGCCTACGGCGACGCGGAGAACGCGCTCGGCGTCTCGGTCGAACGCGGCGGGGGAACTATCCTGTGGCGGCGCGAAAAGAACGCCCTCACATCAAACCCCGTGTCCGGCCCGGCCAACATACAGCGGCGTCCGCCGGCGACGCTTCACCTGCGCATGACCGCGCGCGCGGGGCATCTGTACCGCTTCTCCGCGAGCGCCGACGGGCGGACGTGGCACGATCTCGGGGGCGAGGTGGACGGCGCGTACCTGCCGCCGTGGGACAGGGGCGTGCGCGTGGCGCTCGTCGCGGGCGGGGCGCGCGGCGTGCGCGCGCGCTTCGACTCGCTGCGTATCGAGCCGACCCGGTAACTTACTGACACAACCAACGGAGAGGGAAACATGAAATCGCTCAGACAGGGACGGCGGGCCGCGCTCGCACTTTTGATAGCGTTGGCGCTGCTCGCGCTCGGCCTCGCCGGGTGTCGCAAGGAGGGCGGGGGCACGGCCGGCACCGGCGGCGGCGCCCCGGGCGGCGGCGGGCAGGGCGGCAAGAAGATGCGCGTCGGCTTCTCGCAGACGGAGGAGGACGGCCCGTGGCGCATCGCCGAGTCCAAGAGCATGCGGGACGAGGCGGCCAAGCGCGGCTACGAGCTGGTCTACACCAACGCGCGCGGCGCGACGGCGCAGCAGGTCTCGGACCTCGAAGACCTGATCGCGCAGCGCGTGGACGCCATCTTCCTCGCGCCGCGCGAGGCGAAGGGCTTCGAGGGGCCTTTGCAGGCCGCGAAGGCGGCGGGCATCCCCGTCATCCTCATCGACCGCGAGCTGGAAGGCGTCAAGGCCGGCGAGGACTACGTCACCTTCATCGGCTCGAACTTCATCGAGGAGGGGAAGCGCGCGGGCGAGTGGCTGGCCAAGCAGGCTAACGGCAAGGCGGGCATCGTCGAGCTGCTCGGCACGGCCGGCGCCTCGGTCGCCAACGACCGCCACCAGGGCTTTGCCGACGCCATCAAGGCGTTCCCCGACATGAAGATTCTCGCCGCGCAGGACGGCAACTTCACGCGCGCGCAGGGGCAGAAGGTGATGGAGAGTCTCATCCAGGCGCACAGGGGCAGCATCACGGCCGTCTACACGCACAACGACGAGATGGCGCTCGGCGCCGTACAGGCGTTGAAGGCCGCCAACATGAATCCCGGCAAGGACGTGCTCGTCGTCTCGGTGGACGGCCAGAAGTCGGCGCTCGAAGCCATCCAGCGCGGCGAGATGAACGCCACCGTCGAGTGCAACCCGCGCTTCGGCCCCGTCGCCTTCGACACGCTGGAGAAGTTCAAGCGCGGCGAGGCGATCCCGCCGAAGATCATCAACACCGACCGCTTCTTCGACGCGTCGAACGTGGCGCAGTTCGTCGCCGAAGCGTTCTGAACTCCGGGCTTACATATGAGTGACGAGCCGCTCCTCCGCATGGAGGGAATCCGCAAGGTCTTCTCGGGCGTGGTGGCGCTCGGGGGCGTGGACTTTCAGCTCGACCACGGCGAGGTGCACGCGCTCGTCGGCGAGAACGGCGCGGGCAAGTCCACGCTCATCAAGGTCATGACGGGCGCCTACCGCCGCGACGGCGGCCGCATGACCTTGGAAGGCAGCGAGGTCAACTTCCGCACGCCCGAGGAGGCGCAGGAGCACGGCGTCGTCGCCGTCTACCAGGAGGTGAATCTGCTCGCGTTCCGCACCGTGGCCGAGAACATCTTTTTGGGTCGCGAGCCGCGGCGCTTCGGCGTTATCGACTGGGGGCGGATGAACGCCGACGCCGGGGCCATCCTGAAGCGGCTCGGGCTGGACATCGACCCGCGCGCGACGCTCGGCGACCTCAACATCGCGCTCCGGCAGATGGTCGCCATCGCGCGCGGCGTCTCGTTCGGGGCGCGGGTCGTCGTCTTGGACGAGCCGACCAGCTCGCTCACCGAGCACGAGGTCGCCATCCTCTACGACGTGATACGGCGGCTCAAGGCGGAGGGCGTCGGCGTCGTCTACATCAGCCACCGCTTCGACGAGCTGTACGAGGTCTGCGACCGCGTGACGGTGCTGCGCGACGGCCGCTTCGTCGCCGCGCGCCCGCTCGCGGGTTTGGAGAAGATCGACCTCGTCTGCCTGATGCTCGGCAAGCAGCGCGAGGAGTTGCAGAGCAAAGGCGCGACCGCGTTCGGCGAACACCACGCCGCGGCGGGCGCGGGCGAGCAGGCGGCGCCGCTGCTGCGCGCTGAAAATCTGACGCGCGGGCGCAGGCTCGATCACGTGACGGTCGAGGCCGGCCGCGGCGAGATCGTCGGCGTGGCCGGCCTCCTCGGCTCGGGGCGCACCGAGACGGCGCGCGCCATCTTCGGCGCCGACCCCGTTGACGAGGGGCGCGTGCTGCTCGAAGGCGAGCCGCTCGAAGTCTCCTCGCCGAACGACGCGATAGAGGCGGGGCTCGCCTTCCTCACCGAAGACCGCAAGGCCGAGGGCATCATCCCCGAGCTTTCGGTGCGCGAGAACCTGACGCTGGCGGCGCTCCCCGAGATGACGCGGCTCGGCGTCGTCTCGCGCGCGAAGCAGGACGAGGTGGTCGCGCGCTTCATGAAGCGGCTCGGCATCAAGGCTTCGAGCGCCGAGCAGAAGATCAGGGAGCTGTCGGGCGGCAACCAGCAGAAGGTTCTGCTCGCGCGCTGGCTCTGCAAGAATCCGAAGTTCCTCATCCTCGACGAGCCGACGCGCGGCATCGACATCGGCGCGAAGGGCGAGATCCAGTCGCTCATCAACGAGCTGGCCGCTTCGGGCCTCGGCGTCCTGATGATCTCGTCGGAGCTGGAGGAGCTGGTCGAGGGGAGCAGCCGGGTCGTCGTCATGCGCGACGGGCGCTGCGTCTCCGAGCTGCGCGGCGCCGACATCACGCAGGACAACATCATCCGCGCGATGGCGGAAGGCGACGCCGCGGGCGAGACGGCGCTGGAAGAGAGTTAACGTGTGAAAAAGTCAGGAGGAGTTGGCGCAGATGTCTAACGCGGCACAGGCGGGGGCGGGCGTCGGGTTGAGGGGCGCGGGGCGCATCGCGGATTACGCGCCGACCTACGGGGCGCTGGCGGCGCTCGTGCTCCTGCTCGTCGTCAACTCGATCTTCACGCAGAATTTCTTCGACTTTAACAACTTCCGCAACATCCTCCTGCAAGTCTCGCCGACCGTGCTCGTCGCCGTCGGGATGACGCTGGTGATCGCGACCGGCGGCATCGACCTTTCGGTCGGGTCGGTGATGGCCATCGCGTCGGCGGTCGCCGCCACGTCTCTGGACTACGGCGCGGCCCCCGCCGTGCTGCTCGCGCTGGCGGCCGCCACGCTCGCCGGCGCGTTCAACGGCGCGCTCATCACGGGCTTCCGCATCCAGCCGATCATCGTCACGCTGGCGCTGCTCATCTCGGGGCGCGGCGTGGCGCAGGTCTTGAGCAACGGCGGGCAGCTCATCCCGTTCAGCAACGCCTCGTTCGAGTACCTCGGCAACGGCGTCGTCGCGGGCGTGCCCGTGCAGGTCATCGTGATGGCTTTGGCGGTGGGCCTCGCCATCTTCGCGATGAGGGCCACGCCGTTCGGCCGCTACGTCGTCGCGGTCGGCGGGAACGAGGCGGCCGCGCGGCTCTCGGGCGTCCGCGTCCACCGGACGAAGGTCACGGTCTACGCGCTGAGCGGGCTGCTGGCGGGTCTCGCCGGCCTCATCGAGACGGCGCGCCTCGGCGCGAGCGACGCGCAGAAGGTGGGCCTGAACATCGAGCTCGACGCCATCGCCGCCACGGTCGTCGGCGGGACGCCGCTGACGGGCGGGCGCGCGACGGTCGTCGGGACGCTCGTCGGCGCGCTCATCATGCAGGTCATCACCACCGGCTTTGTGATGAACGGCATCTCCTACGCGTGGTCGCTCGTCATCAAGGCCGCCATCATCATCGTCGCCGTCTACATCCAGAGGCCGAAGGCGGCCTGAACAATTTGAAGTTTCAAAGATCAAATTTGAAATTGCACGCCCGCGCCTTCGTCTTCGCGGTCTGTCTCTCGACGGCGGCGGCGGGGCAGACGGCCGTCTACCGCAACCCCGTCATCGCGGGCGACTACCCCGACCCGTCGGTCGTGCGCGTGGGCGAAGAGTACTGGGCGGCGACGACCACGGGCGGGTGGGCGCCGCACTTCGCGCTGCTGCGTTCGCGCGACCTCGTCAACTGGGAGCCGGCCGGGTACGTCTTCGCGAAGAAGCCCGCGTGGGCGAAGGGTGACTTCTGGGCGCCCGAGATCGTCGCGGACGGCGGGCGCGTCCTCGTCTACTACACCGCGCGGCGCGACGAGGGGCCGAAGAAGCGTGGCACGTTGTGCGTCGCGGTCGCGACCGCGCAGACGCCCGCCGGCCCCTACACGGACGGCGGCCCGCTCGTCTGTCAGATACCCGAGCGCGCGGGCGTCGGCTCCATCGACGCCTTCTTCGTGCGCGACGAGAGCGGCGCGCCCTTCCTCGTGTGGAAGGCCGACGGCAACGACGCCGAGCCGGACGTGCCGACCTCGATCTTCGCGCAGCGCCTCTCGGACGACGGCACAAAGCTCCTCGGCAAACGTCGGGAGATACTGCGCAACACTTCGTCGTGGGAGCGTCACGTCACCGAAGGCTCCTTCATCATGCGGCGCGGGGGGTGGTTCTACCACTTCTATTCGGGGAACGCCTGCTGCGGCCGCGCGTGCGACTACGCGCTCGGCGTGGCGCGCGCGAAGAGGCTTTTGGGCCCGTGGGAGAAGCACCCGAAGAATCCCATCATCGCCGCCAACCGCGACTGGCAGTGTCCGGGGCACGGCAGCATCGTCGAGACGCCGGACGGGCGCGACTTCCTCCTCTACCACTCTTACCGGAAGCGCCGCGACACCTTCAACGTGGGGCGCGAGTCGGTGCTCGATCAGATCGTCTGGGGCGCGGACGGGTGGCCGCAGGTCAACGGCGGCGACGGCCCGAGCAGCGTCGCGCCCGCGCCGCTCGGCGTCGCCGAGAAGGAGGAGGCCGAGTTCTTCGACGACTTCGACGCCGCGGCGCTCGGCCCGCAGTGGCAGTGGCCCATGAACAACCCGCCCGCCGCGCGCGTCGAAGCCGGGCGCGGCGGCCACCTCTTCCTCGCGCCCGGTGCCGGAGCCGGCGCGGACGAGTACACGGCCGCGGTCGTCGCGCGCCGCACGACCTCGGGCGACTACACGGCGACGGCGCTCTTGGACGCGCGCGGGACGGCGGCCGGAGTGCGGGCCGGGCTTTCGGCCTACGGCTGGCGCGACGGCGCGCTCGGCGTCGCGGCCGGCGGCGGCAGGGTCTTCGTCTGGCGGCGCGAGGGGCGCGAAGAGACGCGCGTCGCCGCGGCCGACGCGCCCGCCTCCGACGCGCTCTACCTGCGCATGACGGCCGAGGGCGGCGGGCGCTACCGCTTCGCCTTCAGCGCGAACGGCCGCGACTGGACGGAGGTGGGCGGCACGGTTGACGGCGCCTTCATCGAGGGCGCGCGCGTCGCGCTCACGGCCGCGGGCGGCGCCGCGCGCTTCGACTGGGTGAAGATCATGCCGACCGAGGAGTGATGAGTGATGAGTCAGGCTGAGTTGACTGTCGGGTCGGTGCGCGGGCGAACCCTGCGCGCGAAGGCGGCGTCGTTCTTGCAGCGGCAGGGGGCGCTGGTGGCGCTCGTCGCGGTCGCGGCCTTCGCCTTCGCGCGCTACGAGCGCTTCCTGACGGAGGAGAACCTGACGAACGTGCTTCGGCAGAACTCCATGCTCGGGCTGGTGGCGCTCGGCATGACCTTCGTCATCCTGACGGGAGGCATCGACCTCTCGGTCGGCTCGCTCGTCGCCGTGGCCGGGGTCGTCGCGGCGGGCCTCGCCGACCGCGGTGCCCTGGTCGCGCTCGCGGCGGGGGTGGGTTTCGCCGCCGCGCTCGGACTCGTCAACGGACTCGTCATCGCGAAGGCGCGCATCCAGCCCTTCATCGTGACGCTGGCGATGATGATCGCCGCGCGCGGCCTCGCGCTCGTCTACACGGGCGAGAAGACCTTGAGCGTGCCCGCGTCGGCGCAGGGGTTCCGCGAGCTGGGGCGCGGGAAGATAGACCTCGGCGCGCTCTCCGCGCCTTACCCGGTGCTGATCCTGCTCGCGGCCTACGCGCTCGGCTGGCTCGTGCTCAACTACACGCGCTTCGGGCGTCACACCTACGCGCTCGGCGACAGCGAGGAGGCGTCGCGGCTGATGGGGTTGAACGTCGGGCGCGTGACGCTGGGCGTCTACACGCTGAGCGGCGCGCTGGCGGGACTCGCGGGCGTGCTGCTCGCGTCTCGCTTAGGGACGGGGCAGCCCGTCGCGGCCGTCGGGTGGGAGCTCGACGCCATCGCGGCGGTCGTCGTCGGCGGGACGCTCCTGACGGGCGGGCAGGGCGGCGTCGGCTCGACGCTCGTCGGCATGCTCCTGCTCGCGCTCATCTTCAACATCTTCAACCTTGAGGGCTGGATCAGCCCGTGGTGGCAGCTCGTGCTGCGCGGCGTCATCCTGCTCGCCGTCGTCGTCGTGCAGAATCGTTTGAGTAAGAGGAAGTGACGAGGGCGAGTCTTTCAAGCGATGCGTTACAGCGAGGATGAAATCAACGCTTTCGTACGCGAGGTGATTGAAGACGGCTTCTGCGTCCTGCCCGGCCATTTCCCGCGCGAGAAGATGGGGGCGTGGAGCGAGGCTTTCGCCCCGCTGCTGGAGCGGCACGTCGAGCGCGAGGGTCACAGGCTGAACCGCGGCCCCGCGCGCTACTACGTGACGCTGCCCTTCGCCCCGCCGTTCGCCGACCCCGAGGTCTTCGAGGACGACGACGTGCTCGGCGTCGTGCGCGGGCTGGTCGGCGACGACGCCGTGATGGTTCAGCTCGCGACCGACACGCCGCTCGTCGGGTCGGAGTTTCAGGACGTGCACCGCGACGCGCCGCCGCTCTTCCCCGAGTGGGGGCGCGAGACGCCGCCCTTCCAGCTCGCGGTCAACTTCCCGCTCGTGGACGTGACGGAGGAGAACGGCCCCTTCGAGGTCGCGCGCGCGACGCACATGGTCTCGAAGGAGGAGGGCTTGCGCCGCCTCGCGTCGGGCGAGGCGCGGCTCGAACCGCTGCTCATGCGCGCGGGAGACGTGATGATCCGCGACGTGCGCGGGCTACACCGCGGGACGCCGAACCGCACGCGCGAGCCGCGCCCGATGGTCGTCCTCGGCTACGGACGCCGCTGGCACTTCCGCCCCGAAGTCTCGATCCGCGTCCCGCGCGCCGTCCACGAAACGCTCTCGGAGCGGGCGCGCTTCCTGCTCCGCTTCAACCCCGTCGTCGAGTCGCTCGACGACGGCGGCGAAGAGGTCTACCAGTCCTTCGCCTATTGAGAGGCCGCGCGCCGCCGTGGAAAAAGTCTCATACCTCAACCTTCCGAACTGCCGCCGCCTGTCGAACGGGACGGTCGAAGTGATCGTCACGGCCGGGGTGGGGCCGCGCGTGCTGCGCTACTCGTTCGTCGGCGGCGAGAACATCTTCGGCGAGTACCCGGAAGCCTCGGTCGAGACGGAGTGGGGCGTGTGGAGGCCGCGGGGCGGGCACCGTCTGTGGGCCGCGCCCGAGGCGTCGCCGCGCAGCTACGCACCGGACGACGCGCCGCTCGAAGTGTCCGAGGAGGGCGCGCTCGCGGCGCGCTTCGCGCAACCGCCTGACGCGCGCACCGGGCTGGGGAAGGAGATACTGGTGGAGTTGGACGCGGAAGGGAGCGGCGTGCGCGTCATCCACCGCGTCAGCAACCAAAACGTCTGGGCGGTCGAGCTGGCCCCTTGGGCGCTGACGATCATGCGCCCCGGCGGCGAGGTCGTCATCCCGCAGGAGCCTTTCGGCGCGCACCCGCAATTCCTACTCCCCGCGCGCCCACTCGTCCTCTGGCACTACACGAACTTGAGCGACCCGCGGCTCTTCCTCGGCCCCCGACTCGTCTGCCTGAAGCCGGACGAGCACAACGCCGCGCCGCAGAAGATAGGGCTTCTTAACAAGCAGGGGTGGGCCGCGTACCGCGCGGGCGGAGAGGTCTTCGTCAAGACTTACGCCTACGAAGAGGGCGCCACCTACCCTGACTACAACTGCAACACGCAGGTCTTCACCGCCGGCGCGTTCGTCGAGGTCGAGACGCTGGGGCCGCTCAAGCGGCTTGAGCCGGGACAGTTCGCCGAACACGAAGAGCGCTGGATGCTCTTCCGCGACGTGTCGCTCGGCGAGGGCGAAGGCGCCGTCGCCGACGCCTTGAAGCCCCTCGCGCTCGCCGCCTCACGCGCGAAGGCGTAAGCCGCCCCGCCGCCCCGACAGTAAAACTTCACCCCGTAAGTCTAAAGAAGGAGAGGCATGAAATTCGACGCGAGGTCAATTTTCGTTCTCGCCCTTTTGCTCGCCGGCGGCGGCGCGCGCGGCGCACGCGCGCAGGCCGTCTACGAGATGCAGGAGGGCGTCGAGACGCGTTGGGCCAGCCCGGAGAATCCCACGGGCGAGAAGGGGCGCGGGGGCTCGGCCGCGGGCGGGCGAAAAGGCTCCCCGACGATCCCCATCAAGGCCGGGGCGAGCGTGGTTCTGGCCGAGGCGAAGAACACCTCCGGCATGGTGCGCCGCATCTGGATGACCATGCCCGACCGCAGCCCGCAGATGCTCCGCGGGCTAAGGCTTGAGATGTTCTGGGACGGCGCGGCGACCCCGGCGGTGAGCGCGCCGGTCGGCGACTTTTTCGGCGTGGGGTTGGGGCAGATGGCGCAGTTCGAGTCGGCGCTCTTCTCGAACCCGGAGGGGCGCAGCCTCAACTGCTTCGTGCCGATGCCCTTCCGCACGGGGATGCGCATCGTGATGACGAACGAGAGCGGGCGCGACCTGCCCGAGCTGTTCTACGACGTAAACTACACGCTCGGCGACCGCCACCCCGCGAGCGCACTCTACTTCCACGCGCACTGGCGGCGCGAGAACCCGACGACGCTCAGGCGCGACTACGAGATTCTGCCGCGGGTCGAGGGGCGCGGCCGCTACCTCGGCGCCAACGTCGGCGTCGTCGTGAATCAGCGCGAGTACTTCAACACTTGGTGGGGCGAGGGCGAAGTGAAAATCTACCTCGACGGCGACGCGGAACTGCCCTCCCTGGTGGGGACGGGCACGGAGGATTACGTGGGCACGGCGTGGGGGCAAGGCCGCTACTCGAACCTCTATCAGGGCAGCCCGGTGGCGGACGAGGGGCGGATGCGCTGGTGCTTCTACCGCTACCACGTCGTTGACCCGGTCTTCTTCCGCAGGGACGCGCGCGTCACGATGCAGCAGATCGGCTACCTCGCAGACCACAGCCGCGGCGGCTTCTTCCGCGAGGGGCGGCGGCTCTACCGCGCGGGCGCTGGCGAAGTCGAGATGGACATGACGAAAGACGGGAAGTTCGAGCGCGCCGACGACTGGTCGAGCTGCGCCTACTTCTACCTCGACCGGCCCGAGAACAACCTGCCGCGACTCGACGCCGCTGAGAAGAGGACGGCCGGCCTGTAAACGTCCCCGGCGGCCCGTCGAGTTCGAGTTCCCGTCCCGCGGTGCTCCGTGTAAAGTGTTAGAGTCGCGCTCGCCTTGCCAGCTCTCGTCAGGACGGTTCGCATGTCAAACAAAACCTTTCGCCCCCTCGGGACCAACTCTCGCGGGAAGTCGTCGAATTTAAGAAACGTCATGGTCGCTTCGCTGATCGCGACGCTGCTTGCGACGTTCGCCGCGAGAGGCGCGGTCGCCGAAGACTGGCCGCAGTTTCGCGGGCCGAACGGGAGCGGCGTTTCAACGTCGGCCGGACTGCCGGAAGTGTTCGGTCCTGAGAAGAACGTGGTCTGGAAGACGCCTCTGCCGCCCGGCCACTCTTCGCCGGTGCTGACGCGAGACCGCGTGTTCGTCACCGCGTACGTTGAGGAGAAGGCAGCCGGCGGTCAGCAACCGGCAGTCGGCACGAAGGTGAACGCCGGCGGGAAGAATCATAAGCTCCTCGTCATCTGTCTCGACCGGCAGACGGGAAAGCCGCTGTGGCAGCGCGAGGTGCCGCGTTCGCGCGAGGGGCGTTTGCAGAACGTCAACAACCCCGCCTCGCCGAGTCCGGTGACGGACGGCGCGAACGTCTTTGTCTTCTTCCAGGAGTTCGGGCTGGTCTCCTACGACGGCGCGGGCAAGGAGCGTTGGCGGCTCCCGCTCGGGCCGTTCAATATGTTCTACGGGTTCGGGGCGTCGCCCATTCTCGTTGACGACAAGGTGATCCTGCCCGTCGATCAAGACAGCCCCAGCTCATACCTGATCGCGGTCGATAAGAACAGCGGGCGCGTGCGTTGGAAGGTCGAACGGCCGGTGGTCATCTCGGGTTACTCGACGCCGACAATTTACCAGCCGAAGCAGGGGCCGAAGCAGATCGTTATCCCCGAGTCGTTCCAGCTCTCGGCCTACTCGGTCGCGGACGGCAAAAGAGTCTGGTGGGTGCGCGGCCTTGCGTGCGAGATGAAATCAATCGCCAGCAGCGACGGGGAATATCTCTACATCAACGGCTGGGGCTTCCCGCAGAATCAACCCGGAGAGCAGATCAGCACGATTCCGCTCGAAGAGGCGTGGACGAGATACGACAAGAACAACGACAAGTTAATCGCCAAGTCGGAGGTCGTGGGCGCGGAGAAGATGGACAAGATGTTGAGAAGCGCCTTCGAGGCGTTCGACATGGATCGCGACGAGAAGTTGAACGCGAAGGATTGGGAAGTGTTCCGCGGGATGATGGCGTCGGAGAACGGCCTGCTCGCAATCAAACTCGGAGGACAGGGCGACCAGACGGCGACCGCGATTCGTTGGCGCTATCAGCGGCCGGTGCCGCAGGTTCCCTCCACGCTTCTCTACAAGGGCGTCCTCTACATGGTCAACGACAGCGGGATTATGCTCTCGTTCGACCCGGCGACCGGGAGTGTCATCAAGCAAGGCCGCCTGCACGGCGCCATCGATAAATACTTTGCGTCGCCGGTGGCGGCCGACGGCAAGGTGTTTCTCATCGGACAGGGCGGTCAGGTCTCCGTGTTGAAGGCCGCCGGCGATTGGCAGGTGCTCGCGGTGAACGAGTTGGACGACGAAGTCTTCGCGACGCCGGCGATTGCCGACGGGCGGATTTACATCAGGACTCGCAGCGCGCTTTATAGTTTTGGCAGGTAACGCCTACTCGTACGGGCGGCCGCCGAGTACGAGCCGCGCGACAGGTCACACATTGTTCGGTGAGAAAAAAGGGCGCGGCACACGAGGTGCCGCGCCCTTTTTGTTAGACGACGCCGCGAACGATAACCGCGGTTTAAGGGCAGCGGAGGCGCAGGGGGTTGACGAGCGTGACGACGACGGTCGGGTTGCGCGGGTCGCTGCTGTTGATCGTGAACGCGCTGTCGGCGGCGCTGCCCTCGTTGCAGAAGCGCACGATGAAGTCGGCCGACTCGCCGGGGCCGAGTCTGTGCGGTATCGCCGGGTAGGGGGCGAGCTGCTGGAAGCCGCCCGCGCCGGAGCCGCCTGTTATGCCCGCCGAGTAGATGGTCAACTCCCCCGGGCCGTCGTTGCGGACGCGGATGGTGTGAGCCTCTGTACAGCCGGGTGAATCGACGTTGGCGGCGAAGCAGACCTCGCCGGCCGGCTCGACGACGAGGCGCCCGCCGACGGCGCGGCCCGACAGGCCGACGTTGACCGGCGCTAAGGCTGTGCGGTCGAGGTTAACCTCGCCGGTGACGAAGAGAGACGCCCTCCGCCGGCACGACTCGTCGGGCGAGGCGGCCGCGCACTCGGCGACGCCGTCCCTGTGCTGCGGCCGGAACTGCAACTGGAAGGTGCAGCCGCCGCCCGCGCCCAAGAGGTGACCGCGCCCCGCCGTCATCTCCGCGGGGGTCGGCAGGCACGTGTCGGCCGTCTTCACGAAGTCGGGCGCGTCGGCCCCGCCCACGAAGTCCACGCCGTTGACGCGGAGCGGCACGGTGCTCGGGTTGGTGACCGTGAAGGTGACCGGCGCGCTCGCGTCGCCGACGGCGGTGTCGGGGAACGACAGTTGGTCGTCGGCCGTGAGCCCCGGCGCGCCGACTTCGAGGCGGGCGCCCACCGTCGAAGGGCATTCGGGCGGCGCGCCGTCGGGCAGCGCCGGAGGTCTCGGGTCGGGGCCGCCGGCCGTGGTGTTGAAGCTGATCTGGCCGCGCCGCTCGCAACTGATGTCGCTCGGCCTGACGCACCAAGACCTGCCGGTGAAGTTCGTGCTGGTCAGCACGTGCGCGGACAGGTAACGCCGCCAGTCGAGCAGCGCGTCCGCGGCCTCATTCCTGCCGTTGCCGTCCCAGTCCTTATCGAAGAATGACCGGGCCGGCGCGCCCGGCGCCGTGCTGGCCAGCATGGAGCTATCGACGATACGCTGTTCGCCGGTCGCCGTGTCCACCAGCGTCGCGCGGCAGACGTAGTTGTTGTGCGTGATGCGCAGGTAGATGGTTTCGGAAGTCAGTAAGCACCCCGCCTGCGCCAGCGCGAGGGACGCGAGCAGCGCGAGCAGCGCCCACCTCGTCCGCCCGGCGCCCGCCGCTCTCCTGCCGCGCGACGGCAAGACCTGTCCGCTCATCGTTTCTCCTCCGGCGGTAATCCCGCGCATGTCTCACTCATTTCTGTGGCGCGTTGACGCGCACGGATGACGCCGACGACCCGACGTTGCCGGACTTGTCCACGAACCTGAAGGTCACCTTCAGCCAGACGCCGGCGGGGAAGAGCGTGTCGCCCGCCACCTCCTTGCCGTCGAGCAGCGGCGGCAGGGGCGACGGCCGGAGGTCTGCGACATCGAAGGCGGACGCGCGTTCGAGCCACTTCCTGAGGGCGTCGGAGGTCGAAGGGGTCGCGCCGCCTTTGACGCTCGCCCCGACCTCGGCGGGGGCGGGCGCGGTGACGGCGGGCGGCGTCCTGTCCACGACGCGGAAGCCGCAGACGGAGACGGCGGTGGCCCCGAGGCGGTCGGTCGTCTCCAGCGTCAGGTGGTGGACGGGCCCGAACTCGAAGAGCATGGGGCCCAGCCGCCGGCTCTCGCCGACGAACTTCTCGGGCGCGGAGTCGCGGCCGTGGTACCACTGGTCGAGCAGGAGGTCGGCGCCGCGCCACGCGCCGTCGGGGTCGTGCGAGAACGAGCGGAGGTACATCTTCAGCCCGGCGGGGTCGTTGGCCTCGACGGTCGGTTCCGGCGGGTTGCCGCTATTCCACACGGCCGGGCAGCCGCCCTGCGCGAAAGCCTCAAGGCCGGGCCCCTCTGCGCCGAAGACGGCGACCGGCGGGCGGTTCACGTACTCGCCCGCCATGTCGAGCCGCACGTTGTAAGTGTGCCCCTCGGTCACCGTCGTAAAGGCGCCGGCGATAGAGAGGCGGTTGGACGCAGGGTCGAGGCGCCCGGTCAGGGGGGCGTTGTTGGTGAGCGTGATGGAGGAGGAGGGGCCGCCGCACTCGCCGTCCGCCTCGCGCTGTTTGAAAGCCTCGCCGGAGAGCGTCGCCGCGCCCGACGCGACCGTCAGGTTGCCGAACGCGTCGGCGCTGCCCTCGATGGGCGAGGCGCCGCGCGCCGCGCCGCACCGCATCTGCACGCGCCCCGTCTCGAAGATGAGGAAGCGGAACGTAATGTCCACGTCGGCGAGCGTCGTGTAGAGCCTGGTGATGCTCACACGCCCGGCGGCCCCGTCCAGTTCGTAGTCCATCTCGAACGTGCCGGGAAACGTGAAGCCGTCACAGCAGCCCGGCCCGTCCACCGCCATCGTCCCGCTGCCGCGCGCCCTGTAGACGGGGGCGGGCGCCCCCGAAGCCGCCGTCGGCGGGGGCGGCGGCGCCGGCGGGGACGAGGCGACGCGGCGCGCGGGCAGGGTGGCTAACAGGAGCCAGAGGAGCAAGGCCGCGCTGACGGCGGCCGCCTGATGCCTGCTCGATTTCTTCATTTAACGACCTCGATTCGTAACCTTCCGGCCATCGTCCTTCTTGCCCGTCAAAGAATTTGCTAACATCTCGCCCATACTGCGCCGCGGGATTCCGCCGCGTCTTCAACTCCCCCTCAATTTTTTTTGAACGACTTTTCAACGCGAGCCATGACGAGCGCGGGCAGACGTTTTTACAAATTCGGGGGGTTCCGTCTGGACGCCGTGGAGCACCTGCTCTACGGGCCGGGCGGCGAGGTCGTGCCGCTCAAGCCGAAGGCCGTCGAGACGCTCGAACTTCTGGTGCGGGAGCGCGGGCGGCTCGTCGGCAAGGAAGAGCTGATGGGGAGACTCTGGCCCGACGTGGCCGTGGAGGAGTCGAACCTGTCGCAGCACATCTACCTGCTGAGGAAAGTGCTCGGCGCCGGGGCCGACGGGCGCGTCTACATCGAGACGGTCCCGAGGCGCGGCTACCGCTTCGCGGCCGCGGTCGAGGAGGCGTCCGACGACCGGCCGGGCGCGGCGGCACGCGCGGGCGGCGAGCCCGCCCCTCCCCCCATCAGCTCGTTGGCCGTCCTGCCGCTGGCGAACGAGAGCGCCGACCCCGAAGCCGAATACCTCTCCGACGGCATCACCGAGAGCATCATCAACCGCCTGTCGCGCCTGTCGCGGCTGCGCGTCATGGCCCGCAGCACGGTCTTCCACTACAAAGGCCAGCGGGTCACGCCGGGGGAGGTCGGCCGCGAGCTCGGGGTGCGCGCCGTGCTGACGGGTCGCGTGCTGCAACTGGGCGGCCGACTGATCGTCAGGACGGAGTTGGTGGACGCGGCCGACGGGTGGCAGCTCTGGGGCGGGCAGTACGACCGACTGCCGGCCGACATTCTGGAGTTGCAGGAGGCCATCGCGCAGGACATCTCCGAGAACCTGCGGCTAAAGCTGACGGGTGAGGATCAGGAGCGGTTGAGCAAGCGCCACACGGAGAACGCCGAAGCCTACCACCTCTTCATTAAGGCCCGTTATTACCTCCACAAGCGCCTGACGGAGACCATCCAGCAGGCCACCGGATACTTTCAGCAGGCCATCGACATCGACCCGTCCTACGCCGCGGCCTACGTCGGGCTGGCCGACTCCTACCCGCTGCTCAACCTCTACGGCGCGCTCACGCCGCAGGAGGCTTACCCGAAGGCAGAGGCCGCCGCCCTCCGGGCCCTTGAGATAGACGACACGCTCGCCGCGGCGCACAACTCGCTCGGCGTCATCAAGCTCTTCTACGAGTGGGACTGGGAGGGGGCCGAGGCGGCCTTCCGGCGCTCGATTGAGCTCAAGCCGGGTTACCCGGACGCGCACCAGCGTTACGGCATGCTCCTCGTCGCCCGCGCGCGCTTCGCCGAGGCCGCCGCGGAGCTGGAGCGGGCGCGCGAGTTCGACCCGCTGTCGCTCATCACGAAGACCATCAGCGGCTACCCCTCCTACTACGCCCGCGACTTCGGGCGCGCGGCCGAACGTTTCCGCGAAGTGCTGGAGATGGACCCGGACTACTCGATGGCGCGCTTCCGGCTCGGCCTGACGTACGCGCAGGAGGGGATGTACGAGGACGCGGTCGCCGAGCTGAGGCGGTCGGTCGAGCTGTCCGGCGACAGGGATTCGGTGGCGGCGCTCGGCTACGTCTACGGCCTCGCGCGCCGGGGCGCGGAGGCGCGGGCCACGCTCTCGGAGCTGGCGGCGCGCGAGAAGACCGGGTTCGTCTCCTCCTACGACAAGGCGCTCGTCCACCTCGGGCTGGGTGACCTTGAGGCGTCTCTGGGCTGGCTTGAGCGGGCCTACGAGGAGCGCTCCTACTGGCTCATCTACCTGCGCGTCGATCCCGCCCTCGACCCGCTGCGGACGAGGCCGCGTTTCGTCGAGCTGCTGCGGAAAGTCTTCGGGCGCGCGGGCGCGCGGGGTGAACGGAGACCGCCTTAGTCGGAAGCGACGGCCTCGACCGGGTCGCCCTTCGAGACCACGCCTTCGACCAGCACGGCGCAGTACACGCCGGCGAAGGCTTCGTGCGCCTGCGCGACCTTTCGCAGCACTTCCGGGTCATGTCCGCCCGTGTCGGGGTCGAGCGAGATCATCTTGCACCGCGGGTCCCGCTCCAAGACCGCGACCACGGCCCTGGGGCCGATCCGCAGCTTGCGGCCGACCAGAGGTTCCTCGGCGAAGCCGCCGCCCGCGGCAAGGTCAATGTAGATGTTGGCGCGGAAGCGCCGCTTATCGACAGCGACGCCGACTTCCGCGTCGATCTGCCGGACGGTCTGGAGGCCGATCATCGACACCGGGCGGCAGTCGGTCAGCGCGCGGTCGGAGCGGACGAGCGCGAGGCGGTGTTCGCCGCGCAGCCCCTCACGCAGCATCTCTATCAGCCTCGGGTCGTTGACCGAGACGACCTCACCTTGAGGCGTCACGACATCGAGGTCCATATCGCCCGCCTCGGGGTTCGCCGGGTTGACGCCGGGCGCGATGGCCGCCGCCTCGGCCAGATTCGGCGGCGCCGCCGCCCTCTCCGGGTGGCGGAACCGTGGGCGGTAGAGAAGCATGCTCTGCTGCACGTTCGCGTTCAGGTAAGGGAAGCCCTTGCGCGCGGCCGCATCCCTGAAGGCGTAGCAGCGGTCGCCGTAGACGCCCGAGAACCCGACGAACGCTTCCGCGAGCTCCTCGCCGGCCATGCTCTTGACGGGGTAGCGCCACAAACTTTCTACCGTCGCGACGGTCGTCACATTCACCCTTTCGCGCGCACGTTTCCCGCTGTCGTCAGACGGCGGACTACTCCCCGGCCACGACTTTGAAGTGCGGGTTCTCGATGATGCCGAAGACGTTACCCCACGGGTCTTTCACCGTCGCCACGACGATCCCGCCTCCGACCTCGCGCGGCGCGGAGTGCTCACTCGCGCCCAGCCCCAAGATTCTCTCGTAGGCCGCACCGGCGTCCTTCACGCCCCAGTAGGCGACAACGCTATCGCCATTCGTCACGCCCGCCGCGTCGGGGTCGAGCCCCAGCTCGTAGCCGCCGACGTTGAAGCCGACGTAGAACGGCTCGTCGAAGTAGGGCCTGACGCCCAGCACTTCCGAGTACCATTCTTTAGCCTTCTGTAAATCGGCGACGTGATAGATAACCGTCCTCAGCCCTAGAAACATTACCGCCTCCGTTGTGGTTTGGGTTTATCCCGGTGCGCGCGCAACGCAAAGCCGCGTCCTTCCCGCTCAAATCCCTGATGCGCCCTTTATTTATAGCACGTCGGTCGGGGCGCCTGCGTCTCGCGTAATTGCTCCCGATGAAGTCGTATCACGTCACGTTTCGCTCAGACGCCCTCAGGAGAGGCCGTGCGCCGGCGCGGGCGCTATAATGTCGCAGACTAAACTTGATTGCGGGTGACATTCATGGCAGGAGGAGACATTTCATGAGCACGCCTTTAAACACGCACGCGGCGCGGACGGCCCTCAACCGCGACCCCGAACTGCGGCAATGGGCCGAGCAGTGGCTGAAGGACAGGGAGCGGGCCAAGCGGCCTGAGATGACGGACGAGGAGTTCGAGAAGCACTGGATGTACGTCCGCCCCGAGACGATGCACGAGGGAGCCGTCGAGGCCGTGACCGCCTACCTGCAAACTCGTCAGTAGTCGGGCCGCCGCCGGCCGGCAAAGGCATCTTCAGTTCGCGTAGAGCGCGATGCCCCAGAAGTTGATCTCCGGCGGCATGGCGTTCCAGTTGTCGAAGGAGTGTGAGTCGTCCGACTTGTAGTGCAGCCTGTACCGCCCGGCCGGCAGGCTCACCGTCGCGTCAACCTTGCGGTTCTTCTCCGCCCCCCCGGCGTGGGCGGTCGCCGCCGCCTTCATCTCCCAGACGGCTTTCCCCGTCTCGGCGTTCTCGACCCACCCGTAGTCGAACATCTGCCCGCCCCCGCCCTCGCCCTGCGCGAAGACGCGCACGCTCGTCTCGCGCGCCAGAGTGAATTCGACCACTTTGTCCGCGTCGTCCGCGACCTCTGATATTTTGGCGACGGCCGTCCTCCCGGCCAGCTCCGCCGGCAGCGGCTTTAAGTACAGCTCGCCGTAGACCCGCATCAGCCGCCGCGCCTCGTCCCGCCTGCCCACGCTCGTCATCATGCGCGTCCGCGTCTGCAACTTCTTCCTGTACACGTCCGCGTAAGTCCCCCGCGCGAGTTGGGACAGTCTGGCTTTCAGCTCTTCGGGCGGGGCCTGCCAGTTGACCTCGGGCGCCGCTTCGCCGAGCTTGTCGGGGAAGATGAACGTCTCAAGGAAGGCCAAGCCCACGGGCGAACTCAACACGTCGCCCGCGCCGAGGTCGGTCGGGCGGCTGAGGTTGTCCGTGTTCGCCATGGCGATGAAGGTGAGGTTGCGCTCGGGGACTTTGAGGATGAGCGACGAGTTGCCCGTCCAGTAGCCGTAATGCCAGACGAGGCGCGTGCCCTTGTAGTCCTGCGTGAACCAGCCGAGGCCGTAGGGCAGCGCCTCGCCCTTCGTGGAGGTGAACGGGGTGAAGGCGAGCTGCTGGGTCTCTTTCGTCAGGAAGCGGTGCTGGTCAACCGCGATGTCGTACTTCGCCATGTCGAGCACCGAGGCCATCAGGCCCGCCGCCGTGCTGAAGTGAGTGGGGTACTTGATTTTGACGGGGTTGAATTTGTCGTCGAGCCCGTAAGGCAGCGCCAGCGTCTTCTGCACCGTGTCGAACCTCTGCCGCCACGCGTCGGTGACGAGCGCCGCGTTCGGCGGCGACAGGTGCGAGTGGACGAGCTTCCAGACGCCGCCCTGCCTGTTCCAGAAGAAGGATGCGCGCCAAGGGCCGTCGGGGCGGTTGTTGCCGTTGGGCCTGCTCACGGTCCCGCCGAAGAAGCCGGTCGCGAGCGCCGTGTCGCCGTAGACGGCCACCCCGAGGTCGCGCATCTCGAACTTCAGCCGCACGCCCGACTTGAACGCGCCGCGGATTTCGTCGAGGTCTACGATGTCGCGCAAGGGGCCGCCCTCGCCCTGAAAGCCGTTACGCCGCGCGGCCAGACGGCTCTCGATCTGCTCGACGCTGCCGTTGTTGTAGCCGGCGATTAAGTCCGCGACCGCCTCCCTGACTTCCGTCTCGGCCCGCGGGTCGCCCGCGCCCGGCGACTTCGTCGGCGCCGTGGGCGCGACGTTCGGCGCGCTCTCGCTCATGCCGAGCGGGTCGAGGATGTCGTTGATGAGTATCTCGCCGAAGGACTTCCCCGCCGCCCTCTCGATGACCTTGTCCAGCTCGCCGAAGCGGTTGCCGTTGTAGCTGTAGTGCTCGCCCGGATTGCCCTCGGAGGTGTGCGAGAGCAGGTGCTTGACGCGGATGACGCCGTCGCTTCCGAGGTTGACGCCGTACTTCGAGACGGGGTCGTCGAGGCCGACCTTGCCCTCCTGCACGAGCCGCATCAGGACGGTCGAGGCGAACGTCTTCGTCAGCGAAGCGAGGTGGTAGGGCGTGTGCTCGGTGGCGGGAATCTTCCTCTCCACGTCGGCGTAGCCGAAGCCCTTAGCCCAGAGAACTTTTTGGTCTTTGACCACGGCGGCCGACATGGCGGGGATTTTGAGGTCCTGCCGCAGAGACTCCAACGAGCTTTCGAGTCTAGCCAATTGTGCGGCCTCGGGAGGGGTGGAGATTCCGGCGGTCGCCTGCCGGGCGTTGAGCGCGGGCGCAAACGGGGCGCCCCACGCCAGGCTCAGGGCTGTGATTAAGCACCGGGAGACATTCCGCCTCACTGTGCTCGCCTTCCACGTAGAGATGTATTTCATCTTGCGTCAATCAGCTCCTCTTTGAAGCGTCGCGGTCATGCGCCGGGAAGGATATTAGCGGGGGCACGGGGTGTCAACGGCCGCTTGAGATGGTTTTGAGGGGTAGAGAAGGGAAGGCCGCCCGAGCGTAACGCACGGGCGGCCTTCGACTTTCACGCCGTTTCTTAGCTAATGGCCGAACCTCTCGCGGTATTCGGTGGAGAGGATGAAGGCGCGCACCATCTCTGCGCGCTGCGCGCGGGCGATGGCCGTCTGCTCGTCGCGCACGTTCTCGCCCGGCAGGCTGAAAGAATCGAGCTTCGCCAGCCAGAAGTCAAAGCCCACGTAGGTCACGTCGGGCGGGTCGTTCGGGTTGCGGCGCAGGTAGCCGATGTACTGCGAGAGCACGAAGGCCGCGTTGAACTGCCGGTTGTAGACCGAGTCCGACTCGACGACGCTCCTGAGCGCGGCGGCGCGACCCTCGGTGTCGCCCGCGCCGAAGGCGGCGACGGCCGCGTCGCGCTCCGACTGCGTCGGCGTCACCTCGGAGTTCTGAAACAGCTTATCGACGAACTGCGCGGCGGTCATCGTCAACGGGAACAGCGCGACGAAGTCGGGGCGCTGCACCCACCGGCGAGAGAAATCCAGCCGGTTGGCGTTGAGCTGCGTCTGCCAGTCGCCGGAGTTGACGACGACGCCGCGCCCGACCTCCTGTTGGTCGCGCAGGAACTCGCGGTAGCGCGGCATCCCGCGCGGGCGCGCCGGCGCGTCGGTGAACGAAGCCTTGTAGTGGCGGAAGACGTAGTATCCGGTGGACTGGAATTCTATCGAGAGGAAGAACGCCTGCGAGACGCTGACGCGCGTGCGGTCGATGCATGCGGCGTCGGCGCCGCAGGCGATGATCTGGTTGGCCCAGAAGGCCAGCCCCGCCGGGTCGGCCTGCCGGTTGAGGAAATCGTGGTAGTGCTGGCCGACGAAGATGGTCGGGTCGTCGATGGGGTTCGTAGAAGGCTCACCGGGGTCGTCGATAATCTGGACGGTGGCGACCGCCGTCCCGCAGGAGAGCGTCGCGCCGCCGGTCGCGTTCGAGAGCGCGACGGTGAACGTCTCCGGCTGCTGCTCCCCTTTGACGAACGAGTCCTCGCTGATCAGGAGGTCGAAGGTCTTCGTGGTCTCGCCGGCCGCGAAGCGCAGCGTGCCGACGGCCGTCGTGTAGTCACGGCGCTCGGAGGCGAAGGGGCCGTCGGCGGTCGCGTAATCGACCGTGGCGGGCTGCGTGGCGTCGCCCGTGCGCTGGACGGTGAGCGTCAAAGAGGTCACGTCCTCCTGCACGACGAACGCCGTCTGCGTGAACTGGAACTGAGACGCCGCCCCCGTCGTAGGCTCGGCGATCTTGGTCACGAAGGCGTCGAGTGAAGGGAAGGGGCCGGCCGTCCCCGCCTTCGCGGGCTGGATGGGGTTGACCGTGGGGAAGTCGGTCGAGCCGGTGTGGCCGGTGACGTACGCGCTGCCCGCGGAGTCCACGGCGATGCCCACGCCCTGCTCCTCGCGGTTGACCCCGCTCCCGCCGAGGTAGGTCGAGTAGGCGAAGGCGTTGCCGGCGGCGTTCACCTTCGTCACGAAGGCGTCGCTGTCCCCGCTGAACGTGTTCTGGACGGCGTTGACCGTGGGGAAGTTCGTCGAGGTCGTGGCGCCCGTGACGTAGGCGTTGCCCCCCGAATCGACCGCGATGCCCTGTCCTATCTCGCCGCTGCCGCCGCCGAGGTAGGTCGAGTAGACGAGCGACCCGCCCGAGGCGCTGACCTTCGTGACGAACGCCTCTTCGGGGACGCCCGCCGCGGCGTTGTTGGCGGGCTGGATGGCGTTCGCCGTGGGGAAGTTGAACGACAGCGTCAGCCCGGTGACGTAGGCGTTGCCCGCCGCGTCGATGGCAATGCCCTGTCCCTCGTCCCGCCGGTCGCCGCCGAGGTAACTTGAGTAGACGAGTGACGCACCCGACGCGTCGAACTTCGTGACGAAGCCGTCGCTCGTGGCGACGACATCGGTCGGCCCCGAGCCGCCGAACGTGGGCTGGAAGGCGCCCGTCGTCACCGGGTAGTTGTTCGAGAAGGTGTAGCCGGTCACGTAGGCGCTGCCCGCGCAATCGACCGCGATGTCCAGGCCGCCCTCGAAGTCGTCACCGCCGAGGAAGGTCGTGTAGACGAAGCCGTTGCCCAAAGCGCTGAGCTTCGTCACGAAGGCGTCGCTGCCCCCCCGCCGCGTGAGCTGGAAGGTGTTCCCCAGCGCGGGGAAGTCGGCCGAATTCGTATCGCCCGTCAGGTAGGCGTTCCCGGCGGAATCGACCGCCACGCCCCGGCCGCTCTCCAAATTCCCGCTGCCGCCGAGGTACGTCGAGTAGACCAGCGCCGTGCCCGACGCGTTGAGCTTGAGGGCGAAGGCGTCCTGCACGTTTTTGAGTGAGAACTGGATGGGGTTGACGAGGGGGAAGTTGGACGAGCGGGTCTCGCCCGTGACGTAGGCGTTGCCCGCCGAGTCAACCGCGATGTCCCAGCCCAGTTCGCCGTTGCCGCCGCCGATGTAGGTCGAGTAGACGAGCGCCGTGCCGGCCGCGTTGATCTTCGTGACGAAAACGTCGGGGGAGCCGGCCGTCGCAGGCTGGGCGGCGTTGGCCGTGGGGAAGTCGTTGGACGCGGTGCGCCCGGTCAGGTAGGCGCTGCCCGCGGAGTCCAACGCAATCGCCTGCGACAGTTCGCCCCCGCTGCCACCGAGATATGTCGAGTAGACGATGGTCGGGTCGATGACGAGCGGCGCGCCGCGGTCGTACTCGCCCAGCGAGAACCGCACGCGCCCGTCGGCGCCCACCTCGTAGCCGCCCTCGACCGCGCGCCTCCCGCCCGCGACCTCTTGATAGATGAAGGGCTTCGGCTGGCGGACGACGCCTCCGCCCAAGGCCAGCAGAAGGTCGCCGGCCTCGTCAACCGTTACGCCGTCCGCCCCCTCGAACTCCAAGGAGACGGCGCGCGGGTCGGCGCCCGGCGCGACGACGAAGTCGTATTCGAGCTGGCGCTGGTTGCCGTAGTAGACGAGGTCAACGCCGGGGTAGACCGAGGCGTAGCGCACGCGCGCGTAGGTCGGGACGTCGGTGCGCCACCGGGCGGGGTCATTACCAACGAGGTAGTTGACCTTTCCTTCAAGCTCGTCGGCGCCCACCACGCGCGCGGACGAGTTCGCGCCGTCGAGCCTCATCCGCAGCACCGACGGGGGCGACGGGGGGGCTGACGCCGCCCTGATGTCCGTCACCCGCGAGGCGTCGTCGCCGGGACGCCCCGCCGCCGCGCCCGACCCTCGGGTCAGGACGAGTGTAGCCTCGGTCGGCTTCAGGAAGAGGGCGTAGCCCGCGCCCCGTGCGAGGAAGTCCACGGAGTCGCCGACTTGCCCCCGGTTGGCCTCGAAGCTCAGAGGGATGTTCCCGTACGCCCGCGCCGCCTGCGCTGCGGCCGGAGACTCCAAGTCGGTCGGCGGCTCCGTCGCCCCGCGGCGGCTCAGCATCCTGGGGGCGACGAGTAAGCCTGCCGCAGACGACAGGACGAGCGTGAGTAGGAGCGCGCGGCTCAAACTTGCAGTGTGCGACCTCATGGTTTCCTCCATTTTCGGACGGCGGTGCAGCGGGGAGCTTCGTTGGCGGATGGCAGACCGGGCGGATTATACCTGCGGAAGGCCGGGGCGTAAATTTTTTGCGGCGGGACACATACCTTGCCGACCTCAGTAGCACCGACTGAGAATCACGGACAAGAGACTCTCACCACAGCGATAACGTCCGATAATGAAGATTACGTCGGGCGGGGCTTTGCACAAAAATAGCTTCAAATAAAATCCCACTGTGGAAGCGCACGTATCACTTCTATAAGTTCAAGGAGGCCGAGTTCAAACAGCACTACCACAAGCGGTCAAACGTCGAGACAGTGTTCTCGATGATTAAGGCCAAGTTTGGGGAGAGGATCAGAAGCAAGACTAGCATCTCTCAGACTAACGAAGTGCTTTGCAAGGTTCTCTGCCACAACCTGTGTTGCCTGATACAATCCATGTACGAGTTGGGCGTCGAGCCGGAGTTCTAACTTCTAATAGTATCTACAAATAGTAGTTGCCGTTGATTGCTGCTAGTGATATATACTCACCCGCTCGCCACCTCTTCTCAGGAGCAGCAATCTCACGCCGTAAGGAGAGAATCATGCGAAAAGCACCTAAAGTTGTCGCACTCGGATTAGCTCTTACTACCGCCGTGGTAACGTTGGTTGTATTACTCAACAAAGTGGGATGGGCTGCCTTGCAAGGTGGTGGTGGTGGTTTTGGTGGTGGCGGCGTTGGCGGTAATATTATCCTCTGTTTGGCCCTTGCCTTTGTCCTCAGTCTGATCGTACTTGTATTGTTTCTCGTCTGTATTCTTACTTGTACCGTGCTCGGCAAGAATGAGACTTGCGGGCGAGTATGCCAAATAAGTTATTTCGTTTTGATATTCGCTGTAATCTTGTTCCTTTTCGTATGCATATCCAATGCCGGTCGTTGAGAACGACTTAGATATATAACGGTCACTAATTATCCTCCTGCGGAGGCGTGCAAGAGCGGCGGGCTTGTGAGGAGTCCCGTCGCTTTTACTTTGCCCGCTTTAATTTTTGTGCAGAATCCTCACCTGCACAAATATTCCATTCTGACCGTGACTTTAGGTGACGCTTTCTTAATTTTTGTGCAAAGCCGTCGGGCCTATAGGCTAGGGCTGAGTCATACCCGAGAGCACTTCCCCGTAGACTCGCTCCGTGTCGCGGACCATACGTTCGAGGGAGAAACGTTCCCGCGCCGCGCGCCGGGCATTCCGACCCAGCCGTTCGCACTCGGCGGGGGCGTCAAGCAGGTCTTCTATCGCCCCGGCCAGCGCAAGAGGGTCGCCGACAGGTACGAGCCTCCCGGTCACGCCATCCTCGATGATTTCACGCGCGCCCTCGGAGGCGGTCGCCACGACCGCCAGGCCGGAGGCCATCGCCTCGACGATCGCCAGGCCGAAAGGCTCAGAGCGCGCCGGCGAGATGAAAAGACTGAAGGTGGAAAGGACTTCGGCCACGTCGTCGCGCCACCCTATCAGGTTGACATGTTTGACGAGGCCGAGTTCATCCACCATGTGGTCGAGCCGCCTTCGGAAAGGCTGCCCGCTAGATTTGTCTGCGCCTACTATGACGAAGCGCACACCCTCACGGTGGGGGATGACGCGGGCGGCGGCGAGGACTAAAACATCCTGGCCCTTGATTGGCCCGAGGTGTCCTATCGTTCCGACGAGCGGCCTACGGTAGTCACGTCCGCGGCTACCGGCGGAGGCGTAGCGATCGACATCGACCCCGTTATGTATGACGACGATTTTAGCCGGGTCGATAACACCCCGATTGCTTAAGCTCTCGGCCACCGCCCCCGAGACGGCTATGAAGCGGGCCGCCGGCCTGAGAATCAGCCGGTGAATCCTGCCGAGCGGGAAGAGGGCGTGGCGTGTGAGTACGAGCCGGCCGCGCGGCGCGAGCCTCACGGCGAGCGCCGCCAGGTGGTAGTCTCTCGCCGCATGCGCGTGGATTATCTCGATCCCCCGCTCTCGCATGAAGCCGGCCAGCCCGACCAAGTTTTTCGCGTAGCTGCGGCGTTTGAGCGCGAAGACGTTTCCCTCGGGCAGGAACGACAGCTCAGCGTGAAGCGGGGAGCCGGGGAACGCCGCCGCGTAAACCTCGTGCCCGCGCGCGTGTAGCCCGCGCGCGAGATCCGCCAGGTGCCGCTCGCCCCCGCCGAACGTGTTGACCGAACATAACTGCAGGATTCTCATTCGACTCCAGATGCCGGATCAGTCGAGATACATACTCTCAATCAATAATCATTAACTCAACTTCCGCAACAAGCCTTAATAACCTTCACCCTTGTCAGCCTTGGAACGTCCTTGCGCATAACACACGCCCGCGGAAGCTTATCCTAATCGCCGAGAGAAGGATTCACGAAGGAGCCGGGATTGAACCCACGTGGCGAGGCAGGGTACCCATTCTTATCGTCCCCCGCCCTCAGCGTAAGACGCCGCAGACCGCCCTCACAACCTTTCCCTTGACAAGCTAGGGAAGCTTCTTTATCTTCCCTTAGACTTTCTAGGGAGGACGGATGGCTAAACAGAAGACGGACCTGCTGCAGGGCACGCTCGACATGCTCATCCTGAAGGCGCTCGCCGGCGGTGAGATGCACGGCTACGGCGTCGGGCAGCGCATCGAGCTGCTGGCGGAGGAGATGCTCAAGGTCGAGGAGGGATCGCTCTACCCGGCGCTCTACCGCCTTGAGGAGCGCGGCTGGATCAGTTCCGAGTGGGGCACGTCCGACAACAACCGGCGCGCACGCTTCTACAAGCTCACGGCCAAGGGGCGCAGACAACTCGGCGTCGAAGAGGAGAACTGGCGGAGGCTGGTGCTGGCGGTCGGTAAGGTCATGCAGACGGCCTGAGGGGAGAAGACTATGTGGTTGGGTGGCCTGTACAGGCGAGTCCGCGCGCTGCTGCGCTCCGAGTCGATCCACGAAGAAATAGACGAGGAGATGCAGTTCCACATCGACATGCGGACGGAGGGGAACGTCCGTGCCGGCATGAGGCCGGAGGAAGCCCGGCGCGACGCCGAGCGGCGCTTCGGAAACCGGACGCGGATTAAGGAGCGGGGTTATGAGGTCAGAGGCGGCAGGTGGATCGAGACCTTGTGGCAGGACCTGCGGTTCGGCGCGCGGATGCTTCTCAAGAGCCCCGGCTTTACCTTCGTCTGCGCCGTTTCGTTGGCGGTCGGGATCGGCGTTAATACGACGGTCTTCAGCTTCATCAACACTGTTCTCTTTAAGTCTCTTCCCATCTCTAACACGGACGGCGTGGTTTATTTTCTCGAAAGCAATCAGAGGAACTCGTACCAACCATCCTCCTATGCTAATTATTTGGATTACCGCGATCAAAACGAAGTCTTTTCGGGCCTCACGGCACACGCTCCGATTCCCCTGTTGATGACCTCGAACGACCGCGTGGAGGAACTCAATTCCGAAGTGATCTCGGGCAACTACTTTTCCGTCCTTGACGTGAAACCTCTGATGGGGCGGGCCTTGATCCCGGAAGATGACCAACTCTCCAGCACACAGCCGGTCGCCGTCGTCAGTCACAAATTCTGGCAGCGCCGCCTGAACTCGGACCCGGCAATCGTCGGAAAACAACTGACGCTTAACGGGAACGGCTTCACGGTCATCGGCGTCACCGCGCCGGGCTTTACCGGCACTACCACCGAAGTCTCGACGGACGTGTGGGTCCCGGTTACGCAGTGGGCCTCCATCATTCAGAGGTGGAGCCGCACGGTGCAAACGGCCGAACGCGCCAAAGAGTCCGCCGAAAAGAAGGGAGCCTCTGGTCAGGGGAACTCTCGGGGCGAGACGGCCGAGGCCGTGCAGCAACAGTCCGACCGCCTCAATCGTGGTCACAACTGGCTGGCCCTCATCGGGCGGCTCAGACCCGGCGTCTCGATTGAGCAGGCGCAATCGGCGATGACGACCATCGCCGGGCGCGTGCAGAGTATTTACGGGACGCCCCCCGAAGGGTTGAAGGTGACGCTGTCACCCGTGACGAAGATGCACCCGGCGGCGGGGGAAGAGGGACTCCCTGCCGCGCTCCTCATCATGGTCGTCACAAGCCTGATCCTCGCGCTCTGTTGCGTCAACGTCGCCAGCCTCATGCTTGCGCGGGCGGCGGTGCGACAGAAAGAGTTTGCGATTCGGCTGGCGATTGGCGGCACCCGCCGGCGCCTGATTCAGCAGTTGTTGACGGAGAGCGTCCTGGTTTCGCTGGTCGGTGGGGTAGTGGGCTTGATGCTCACGCTTTGGATAACCTACACCCTGCTCGCCTTCCTCCCGTCCGGCGAGGCTTCATTCATCGACAACGTTGAAATTGACAAGACGGTGCTGGGCTTCTCCGTGCTGATCTCTTTGGCGGCAGGCGTCGCGTTCGGATTGGCGCCCGCCATTAACGCCTCCAAGCCGAACGTGCTCCGCTCGCTCAAGGACGAGGCGATGTCCAGCGGAGGCGGCAAGTCGAAGATGAGCCTGCGCCGGGTGCTGATCGCCGCCCAGATTGCAGTCTCGTTGGTCTTGCTGATTTCCGCCGGGCTGTTCGTGCGGAGCCTACAGTACGGACAAGCGCTGAGCAGTGATTTTACGGGCAACGAAATTCTGCTTCTCTCCCTGAACCCGAAGTCATACGGGTTCAGGATTAAATACGGAAACGAATTCTACCGACAGGTAGCGGACCGAGTCGGCTCGCTGCCGGGCGTCCGTTCCGCCACGCTGTCCAACGCGCTCCCGCTCAGCCTCGATCAAAACTCGACCTCGATCACGTTGGAAGGAGAGGAAGAGTCTCGCACCGTCTCTCAGGCAGTCGTCGGCACGCGTTATTTTGAGACGCTCAGCATCCCGCTCGTCAGAGGTCGTGATTTCACACCCAACGACAACGAGTCCGCGCCGAAAGTTGCCGTCGTCAACGAGACGATGGCGCGCACTTACTGGAGCGGCCACGACCCGACCGGCAAGCGCTTCCATTTTGGCAACAGCGCGGAACTTTACGAGGTCGTCGGCGTCGCACAGGACAGCCAATACACAACCTTCGGGAAACCGCCGCGGCCGTATTTCTATGTGCCCATCTACCAACGCTCGAAAGAAGATATAACGCTCATCGTCCGCACGTCCGGCGAGCCTCTGGCGCTGGTCCCCGCGCTCAAACGTGAGATAAAAGATTTAGGCGGTGAATTGCCCATCTTTGATTTCAAGACCCTCGGCGACGTCTCGAAGTTACAACTGATTCCGGTCCAGGCGGCGGCCACGCTTCTAGGCGTGCTGGGGGCTATCGGTTTGACGGTGGCGGCAATCGGCATTTACGGGGTCACCACCTACAGCTTCAACCAGCGCAGGCATGAGATCGGCATCCGTTTGGCACTCGGCGCGCAGCGGAGCCAGGTCCTGAAGTTGATCCTGAAGGAGGGGCTGGGCTTGGCTTTGGTCGGAATCGCCGCCGGGCTGCTGATCGCGATAGGCACCACACACTTTGTGTCGAGTTTACTCTACGGCGTCAGCCCGATTGATCCGACAACGTTCGCGGCGGTGTCGGCGATCCTGGGGGCCGTGGCTCTGGTGGCAAGTTTCATCCCGGCACGCAGGGCAGCTCGAATGAACCCGATGGACGCCATGAGGTATGAGTGAAGGCGACAAGACCAAATCGCTATTGACCGTCAACCACACAACTCTCCGCGCGCATCTCGCCACCTGGCCTTATCGGACGCGCGCCGCCATCAACACGCCTCTCATTCTTCGTCTCCGTCCGGGGCGGGTCGAGGGGCCGGCGCGGTCGGCGCTTCGTCGCGGTGGTCTGTGCCGAGCGTCCACGACGACGGGTCGCTGGCGGGGAACGTCTCCGCGAGGTTGCGGTCAATCTCGGCTTCGCTCATCTGCCCGCCGCCCGGCGCGCGGTCGCCAGCCTCTTCTCGGCCTCCGTCTTTCGTCATAGCCGTCGCTCCTCCTTACCAAACTCCGCGAGCCGCGCCTCCGCGCGTGCGTGTTTAATTCACCGAAGCCGCGCCCGGCGGCCTTACTGGGTGACGACGGTTCCCATCTTCACTACCTCGAAGTCCGAACCCTTGAGCGTCTTCAGCGCCCGCAGCTCGTCGTCGTCCCAGCGCGGGTCGGGCGCGCCGCTCACGCACCAGTTGCTGCCGTTGTCGGCCAGAATCATCCCGTACCGCTTCATCGCGCGCAGGACGACCTGCATCGCGGGCGAGAAGCCGGAGATGTCGTACGACGCCTTCAGACGCACGCGCATTCCCATCGGCGGGAGGTTCGGGTCGGCGTTGCTGCTGGCGAAGTGGCGCGCCGGGTGGACGTAGGCGCGGCGCGTGCGCGCGGCCGTGAAGCGCAGCGCGTGCGCGATCTCGCGCCGCCCGAAGACCTCGTCGTAGCGGACGAGCCCCGGAAAGACGGGCAGCCCCGCCGCGTCGGCCGAAGTCCAGCCGGCGGGTCTCAGCGCGTTCGAGTTAAGGTCGAAGACGGCGCCGCTCGCCGCGCGCCACCCCGCGCCGTTGGGGAAGGCCGAGAAGAGTTCGTAGAGCTTCCAGTTGTCGCGGTCGATGACGATGACGTGGCGGTCGCCCGTGCCCGACGGGCCGCCCTCGACGGGCGCGTCCGGCGGGACTGGGTAAGGGCCGGGGTCGCTCTCGTCGCCGTAGTCCGTGAAGGTGACAGGCACCCGGCCCTGCGAGCCGGAGACGACGACGTAAGGGATGCCGTTGGGCGCGCCGTTCCAGGTCGTGCCGAAGTCCGGGTGGAGCGAAGTGCTCAGCCCCATGCTCGCGATGAGGTTGGCGGAGTTCGGGTCAACCGGCTCGTTCGACACGTCCTGATTCCAGGGGTTGTCGGCGGGGAAGAGGCGCTTGCCGTTGAGGCTCGCGCCCGCGCCGAGGTCGGGCTGCGGCGTGCCGACGCGGAAGCGCACGCGGTTGCTCGCCACGCCGCGGAGCGTGATCCCGACCAGCACCTCGCCCGTCGAGTCCGACATCTGGTCGCTCAAGCGGACGACCACAGAACTCATCCAGTCGAAGCCCGGCACGCGGTCAACGCGCTCGACCGTCAGCGGGTAGACGTTATGCGCCGCGTCCTCGGCCGCCGCCGTCAGCACGGTGGTCGTCTCGCCGGCCGTCAGCTCGACGTTGCGCGCAAACAGCATCACGCGCGTGCGCGGGTCGGCGCTGAACGCGAGGGCTTGCGTGACGGGGAAGGGATCGCGTGTGCGCGTCACCGGCTCGACGGCGACGGCCGTGTCAGTCCCCTCCTCCGCGATGAGCAGCGGCGGGGCCGCGCCCGGCATCTGCGCGGAGGCGAGGCGCGCGGGCGCGGCCGCCGCGCACAGTAAAAGGCAGAGCAGCGCCGCCACGTTCCGACGGAACATCATCCGACCTCCAGTTTGGTTTCAAGACGTGGGGCGTTTTACCGAACGGGGGCTTGGGGCGGGAGGGGTCGAAGACCTTTCTCGACTTGATTCTACCCCAGACGAAAAGGGCGCGACAAGACGTTCGCCGACCGAAGGTCGTCTCGGTCGGCGAACGTCTGGTCCGTGAGTCCATGGCCCGGCGGTTGAGCCGCCGCGCGTCAGGCGGCGGTCAGGACTTTCGAGCGCCCGTCAACGACTTCGGGGACGAGCGCGTCCATGCAGCGCTCGGCGAGCGCGGCGATGGTGAAGGAGGGGTTGACGCACCCCGTCGCGCCGGGGATGAGCGAGCCGTCAACGACGTAGAGGTTCTTGTAGCCTTCGACGCGGCCGCGCGAGTCGCAGGCGCGCCCGATGACGGCGCCGCCCAAGGGGTGCGCGGTCGCGCCGCCCGCGACGAAGGCCGTCGAGGGCTGGTGCTGCGCGTCGGTGTTGGCCCGGTTGAGTACGTCGTAGGTGTGCGCGGCGGCGACGTTGACGCCCGCGATCTCGGGGTCCGAGCCGGGCCACGAAAGCTTGACCGAGTCGGTCGCGGGGTCGTAGCGGAACGAGCCCCTCGGCGGCGCGATGCCCATCCCGAGCGAGAGCAGCGCGCCCTGCCGCGTCTCGTCCCATTGCGGGAACTGTAAGAGGACGGTCGGCCCGAACGGGTTGTCGTGATGCTCGATGGCGCCCGCGGCCGGGCCGCCGACGCTGGGGTTCGTGTCGGGCAGGCCGACTTGCATCCCGAAGAAGTCGCCGTTGTTGCCCCAGATTGTGCCGACGTGTCGGTTCAACCTCTTGAGCGTCCCCTTCTCGCGCGCCTTGACGAGCATCTTAGAGGTGCCGACCGAGCCGGCGGCGAGGAAGAGACTGCGACAGTTGAACTCGACTTCGCGAAGGCCCGTGCCCGACTCGTCGATCTGCCGGCACTTCACGGTGTAGCGGTGGCCGGGCGCGTCCACGATGTCCGTGACGACGTGGAGCGGGAGGATTTCGAGCATCCCCGTCGCCTCCGCGTCGGCGAGATAGTTCTTGTCGAGGCTGTTCTTGAAGCCGCTGTTGTTGCCGTACCAGAACTCGCCGTTGATGGCCGAGGGGACGCGAAGGCCCTGTATCTCCTCGCGGATGACGTTCCAGTCAACGTTGAGGTCGAGCAGGCGCGAGGGCAGGCCGGCGCGCGCCGCCTCTTCGAGAAAGACGCGCGTGCCGAGGTAGTAGTCCGAGGCGAGGATGTCGGCCGGGATGGCCGACGGGCGGAGTATCTGGCGGACGCGCGTGTAATAAACGTCGGCCATCTCGTCGTAGTCGAGCGCGCCGTTGAAGATGCGGTCGAAGAGTTGGCGCGTGGGCTGGTAGGTGACGCCGTTGTAGACGAGCGAGCCGCCGCCGACGCCCGCGCCTGCGAAGACCGAGACGCCCTCCTCGTCGGTGCGTTCGAGGACGCCGGTGTAAACGTCAATCGGCGTCGGCGCGCCGACGGGCGCGTCCGAGCGGAGCCAGCCGGCGCGGCCGTCCGGGTTGCGCAGCGTGGCGAAGGTGTCCTGCGCGGCCGTGACGGGCCAGCGCCGCCCGCGCTCAAGCAACACCGTGCGGACGCCGGCGCGCGCCAGCCTCAGGGCCGCGACCGCGCCGCCGAACCCGCTGCCGATGACGACGGCCTCGACCGGCTCGGTGTGCGCGGCGCGCGCGTGGCGCAGGACGCCGGGGCCGAGCAGCGCCGCGCCCGCCGCGCCGTAGAGGCCGGTGCGGAGGAAGCTTCTGCGTGAAAACTTGTGAGACATGATGGGTTCCAACCTTCCGTTTGAGCTTCGGACTTCAGTTCAGAGAGCGTTGAGGCAAAGGCCGAAGGCGCGCGGGGGCAAGGGCTGAGACGGTCGGGAGCGCCTTCACCCTGAAAACGCGTAAACGGGGCGTGAGTGGGATCGCGCGGCGAAAGTTTTTCGGAGCGACTTATCGACCCTCAGACGGTCGCGGGAAGGACTTCGAGCAGCGCGGAGAGCGCGTGCTGGACGAAGTCGATGCGGACTTCGCTGCGGTGCACGCTCTGGCGCAGGCCGCCGACGGCCATCGAAATGTTCGGAAGCACCGGGGCGTCGCGCTGCTGAATGACGAGTCGTTCGAGGAAGCGGAAGCCGCGCGCGACGGCGTCCGTGTACCTCGCGTGTCGCGCCGTGTCGCCGAGCGCCGACGCGAGCGGGATGGCGGCGCCGACGCCTTCGAGATAGAGCGCCGTCGTGTAGCCCGGCGCGTCCGGTTGGTGGTCGTTGACGAAGCCGCCCGTCTTGTCCTGTTGATAATTTAGAATCCAGTCGCCGATCTCGAAGGCGAGCGCCGCCGCATCTTTCTCGCCCGTCACGCGCCACCAGCGGGCGCAGGCTTGCATCATCCAGGAGACCTGACCGAAGTTGCGCCGGTAGCGAAAGCGGTGGCGATAGAAGCGGAAAGCCCTCCGCCACTTCGCCAAGTCCGCTTCGACCTCTCCCGCCTCGGCGGCCGCGCCCAGCGCGAGCAGCACTTGACCCGGAAAATAATCCTGAAAGGCTTCGGGCGAAGCGGCGGGCGCGCGGTGCGTCGAGACGCGGCCGTGGCGATCGATGCAGCCCCAGAGCGTCGCCGCCAGGTGCGGAATGAGTCGGCGGCGCGGGTCGGCGGCCCTCATTTCCAGCAGCCCCAGAAGCAGGAACGAAACCTCCGCGACCGAAGAGGCCCCGCCGTCCGTTTCAAGCCACGCGCGCTCGCCGTCCTCCAAAATCTTCGGCATAAAATGCCCGACCGCGCTGTCAGCCGCCGTCGCAAGCTCGGGGTCGCCCAGACGCGCGGCGCCGCGCGCGAGAACCCACGCCGCGTGCGCCATCCTCGCCAATTCCAGCCCTTCGTAGAGCCGATTCTGGAACGGCTCGTAGCGCAGGTAGAGACTCCCGTCCGGCTTCTGATGTTTGACGAGGTAGCGCGAGTGGAGCGCGGCGAGACGCTTCAACAAATCGGGCGTGGACTCTGCCGACTCCTCTTCGGACGGGAAGCCGCCGACGAAAGGATGCGTGCCTTTTGAATCTGCGAGCCACGTCGCGCAGTCGAAGCGGCGCCAGTTGTACGGCGGCTCTTCGATGCGCGCCTTCTGGAGCACGGCGCGCGCGAAGCTCAGGCGGTCGAGGTTGTGCATCGAGGCGACGAACGGCAGCAGCAGCCCGACGCGCTCGCCCTGATACGCCATCACCGTCTGCCGGCCGTGGCGGACGCGCGTGACGATCTCCTCCGGCGTGAGCTGCCCGATGGTGAGAGCGCCGAAGAGGAATGAGACGGTGACGGCGACGCGCGAAGCGTCCGAGACGGGCGACGCCTCGAACCTGTTGTCGTCGAGCGCCGCGCGCGCCAGCGTCTTCAAGTCTTCGCCGAGGTCGCGCACGACCGAGCCCATGCAGCCGCGCAGACGGCCGTCCACGTAGACCGTCAGGTAGACGGAGTCGAGCTTCTCGGGCATCAGCCCTTCGGGCAGCGGCTCGGGTTCGGCCGCGCCACCCGGCAGGTTCGAGAGTACGAGGCGGCGCGCGTATTCGGCGACGCGGCCGCAGAGGCGCGCGTCTTTGTGCCACGGCAAGCCTTCGCCGACGGGGACGCCGGTCGGCTGCCAGCCCTCGCCCGGCTCGACCGCCTTGACGACCTCGTGCCGTAGGATTTCGTAAGGCTCGAACGAGACGAGCTTGCCGTTCTTCCGGCGCGCGTGCTGAAACTGTTCCCACTCGTTCGAGATGCCCGGCATGCGCGGCAGCGCGCCGCCCATCCAGTTTGCGCGCTCGCGGCTGCGGACGACGATGCCGTAGCGGTCGTTGTCTAAGCCCCCCACCTCGCAACGCTCCATCGCGGGAAAGAACGTCACCGCGACGGCGCTCCCCGAAAGGATTTTAAGACCCTCGTCGCCCGTCGGCAGATGCGTGGCCGTCCTGAGCACGGCCAACACGAGGTCTTCGGCGGTCGTGCCCCTCGCCTCGCCGGGGAAGTTCCACATGCCGTCGCGCGCGTGGCGCAGGTGGATGTTGCGTCGGTCGCGGACGCTGACCCAGACGCCGCCGGACGAGTCGTAGTCGCCGGCCATCCGTTCGGGCGCGGCCAGCAGCTCGCCGCTCGAAAGGTAATGTTCGAGCACGACCCTCGCCAGCCGCGCCGGGTGCAGGTCTTCGGGCGCGCGCCGGTCGCTCCGCTTAAACTCGGGGAAGTATTTGGACGGATTCTTGAGCGGCTTCTTCTCGTCGTCCATCCGGGCGATGAAGTCGTCCCAGATGTCGTAGACGGCCTCGACGTGGTAGCCGCGCTCCTGCATCAGGGCGTAGCCGCCGTACCAGCCGAAGCGCACCAGCGCGACCCCGCCCTCGACGCGCAAGCCCGCCTCCTCAAGCCGCGCCGTCCCTTCGGTCATGCAGGTGCCCGAGCTGACGGAATCGTCGATGAGAATCGTCGGCTCGTCCGGGTCGATGGGGCCTTCGATGAGCTTGAGCGAGCCGTGCGCCTTGCGCTCCTTGCGCACGAGCAGACCCGTGTAGCGACCGCCCGACTGCATGACGCACGACTGTAGTATCGGGACGGCGGTCAGCCCGTAGGTGGCGAGCTGTCGGCCGTCGAAGTTCTTCAGCAGTCCGAGCAGGCAGCGGCCCGCAAGCTCCGCGCCGCGCGGTGAGAGGGTGACGGAGAGCGAGTCGAGCATCCAGCGCGCCGAGGTTCCGTCGCGCGAGAGTACTGGCTGCGTCTCCGAGCGGTGGAGGATGCCGCGCGCGAGCAGCAGGCGCAGAAGTTGTTCGCGCTCCGCTTGGAAGTCCGCGGGGAGGGTCGAGAGGGTGGCTGACATCGGCTCGCGCAACATGACGAGAGGCTCCGAGACTGTTTTGAAGTAAGAGCTAGAAGTAAGAGTTTTCGGGCAGGGCCAAACTCAGGTAGCGGCCGTCGAGGTGAACCATCAAGTCGCGTTCGAGGAAGTCGCCGAGCGCCCCGTCCGTCAAGCCCGCGCCGTCGAAGCGCGCGTCAATCTCCTTGCGCGTCCGCGCGTCGGCGCAGAACTCGTAGAGCGCGGCCGGCTCGTCCGAGAAGGTCTGGACGCGCGCGGGGCGGCGGCGCGCGTCCTCGACGCGGATGGTCGCCAGCGCCTTGCGGTACCTGAGGTAAGGGCGCGGCGACTCCTTCCAGCGCTGCTGCCAGACGGCGACGCTGTGGAAGAGTTCTTCGTGACCCTCGTCGGGCAGGGCGTCGCGCATGTCGTGCTCGAAGTAGTAGGAGACGCGCCGCAGGTCGAAGCGGTCTTTGGGGAACAGGAAGTCGTAGCACGGCGCGGGGCGCAAGGAGGTGATGGTCTGCGTCTCCGGCTCGGTGAACATCGGCGAGCCGCGGTCGGCGCGCGCGCGTGCGACCGCCCAAGGCGGCTGCCAGTGGTGAATCTTCGGGATGAGGTCGCAGTGGAGCTTGTAGTCTTCGGCGGTCTCGCCGGGGAAGCGGACGAGGATGTTGTAAAGGTTGTTGATGCCGTAGTACGTGCACCACTTGATCAGCTCAAGGTTGCGCATCCCCGTCGTGTGCTTGCGCATGAGCTTGAGGACGTGCGTGGAGAGGCTCTCGACGCCCGGCTGGATGGAGAAGAGGCCGCCGCGCCGCATCTTGCGGAGCTGTTCGCGCGTGAGGCTCGGCCGCACCTCGTAGTGGAGGCGGATGTCGGCGTTGGCGTCGGTCAGACGGCCGAAGAGCGCGTCGATGTACTCGGGCGCGATGATGTTGTCGATGGCGTTGAAGTCGAAGATGCCGTAGCGGCGCGAAAGCGTTTCGAGCTGCGCGACGACGTTATCGACGCTCTTGGCGCGGAACTCCATGCCGGAGCGGTTCAGCCCGCAGAAGGTGCAATGATTCTTCACGCCCCACCAGCAGCCGCGCGCGGTCTCGATGGGGAGCAAGACTCCCTTGGCTTCGGGGTGCGAGTCATACTTCCCTTCGCGCCGCGCGTAGAAGTACTCGTCGAAGTCGGGCGTCGGCGTCCGGTTCATGTCGGAGAGGTTGGGCGCGCGCCCGGCGTACTCGACCGTTCCATTTTCGCCGCGCCACATGAGGCCGCGCAGCCCCTTCATCGACTCGCCGCGGTAGAGCCGCCGAATCATCTCGGGGAAAGAGTCTTCGGCGTCGCCGCAGTGGACGAAATCAACCTCGGGGCAGCCGCGCATGATCTCTTCGGCGATGTCGTCCTCGAAGCTCGCGCCGCCCATGACGACGGGGATGTCGGGGTGTCTCTCTTTGAGAGCGCGCGCGAGCGCGACGCTGGCGAGCGTCTGCTGGAAGACGACGGAGAAGCCGACGAGGCCGAAGCGCGTCCAGTCGATGCTCTCGACGCAGAAGTCGATGAAGGCGGGCGCCTCCACGTCCCGCACGCGGCGCAGGTCTTCGACGGTGCAGCCGGCGCGGCGGCAGATGCCCGCGAGGTTCTGCCCGTAGATGCGGAAGTACTCGTCGTCGTCGGCGAAGTCGCCGAAGGCCGCCTTCGTCCAAATCCATTCGCCGACCATGCTCGGGTACACGTCGGAGATGACTTCGTTGAGTCGCCAGCCGACGTGCGTGCCGAAGTACATGAAGAGCGAGAAGGTCTGCGCGGGGATGCCTTCGGCTTCGAGCACCGGCTTGAGGAGGCCGAGTTGGAACGAGGGGAAGCGCGCCGAGAGCGTGGGCATGCTGACGAGCGCGACGGGTTTGAACTCGCTACTTTTCATGTCGGTCACGCGTTCGGGAGTTCGTGGGCGGTGTCTTGGGCGGTGTCGGGAGCGGCGTGCGCGCGGCCGGCTATTCGCCGAGCCGCGCGTCACGTCACTTCACAGACCCGACGCCAGTCACTTCCTCTCAGTCGTGTCGGGCGCGATTTCCGGGATAGGCCGGTACGAGCTGTCGGGCGCGATCTCGGGGACGACCTCGGGGCGAACCTTCTCGGGCGCGATCTCCGGCGCGACCTCCGGGTAGACCTCGGGCGCGACCTCCGTGATGACCTCGGGTTTAATCTCCGGCTTGATCTCCGGCTTGATTTCGGGGGCGACCTCCGTAATCACCTCGGGCCTGATCTCGGGCTTAATCTCCGGCGCGACCTCGGTGATGACCTCTTGCTTAACCTCGGGCGCGACTTCCGGGTAGACCTCCGGCGCGACCTCCGTCACGACCTCCGGCTTGATCTCCGGCGCGACCTCCGTAATCACTTCGGGAGCGACTTCGGTGATGACCTCGGGCGCGACCTCCGTGATGACCTCGGGCCGTATTTGTCCTTTGTGCTTACCTTGGTTGTCCTTGTCTTTGTCCTTGTCTTTATCTTTATCTTTGTCGTTCATGGCTAATCTCCTGAGATGAGGTCTAGTCCGACCGTACGAGGTTAGACGAGGCGCGACCCGGCCGCCACGCGGCCCGACGCGACCACTGCTGGCAAAAATCTACCCCTTGAATTGTTAGAGACGGCGTGAGGCCGAAAAGGCAAGACTCCGGCCGACAGCGTGTTCACGCGCGAGGTGACTCTGGGAAAACCCGGATGTGCGGAGAGTAAATGTGAGAGCCTCGAAGTGTCAACGATAATCTTTCGGGCGGGCGGGACGGCTTCGGCCGCGGCGCCGCCCGGACGTTATCTGTACCAGCAAACGATTGCGAAGCGCTGGCCGTGCGTCACAGGCGTCACCTCGTGCGTCGTCTCGGCGCGGAAGGCGACGAGCAGCCCCGGCTCGACGGGGGCGGGGGCGCCGAGTTCCTTACGCGCGGTGTCCGCGTGCGGCTCGTAGAAGACGAGCGAGCCGCCGCCGAAGGCGCCGTGCGCCGGCTCGGCGCTCTGCCGGTTGAGGAAGACGACCACGGAGACGCGCCTGACCCTCAGGTGGTCGTACTGCAACTGCTCGGTGTTGCCGTCCTGATGGGCGACGAAAAAGTCTCCCTCCCGGTAGCGTAGGAACTGCGGGTCCTCGCAGTCGCTCAGCGTCAGCCCGAAATGTTCCGCGACCTCGTCCCTGCGCCGCAGCAGCAGACCCCTGACCCGCTCCGTCGTCTCCGGCGAGAGCATGTGGCGCGTCGTCCGGCGCAGCCTCTCGTCCACGGGGCTTGCCGCCCTCGGCCTGTACACCGTGGCCGGCCCGCCCCGCGCGGCGCTCACCTCTTCGACCAGCCTCGCGCACTCCCCGGCGTCGAGGAAGCCTCTCGATAAGTACAGCCCGAAGCGTTCTACCGAGTCCGACATAGGTTCGCCCCTTAAGTTCAAGCCCGACGGGGGCGGCCGCGCCGCGCCGACCCGCCGCACCGGCCCCGCATGTTACATCAGGCGAGACAGGGGACGGAGGACTCGGTGAAAGAGAAAATCCCGCCCCCGTTCGCACGTCACTTGACAAGATGTGTGACTATCTTTAGTATGCCCAAGCTCTCACGGATGACTTAGATGGCAACCCCGATAGCCGTCCTCATCTTCCACACAACTTAATCAGTTCTGACCGGCAGCCGCGCGGCGTGTCCGCCCTAGGTACGCGCGCCCAGACCCGCCCGGTCGTGTACGGCGCTCTACGGCGCGGGCCTCTACGTGCGCGCCATAAGGCCGGAAAACTGTGGGCACCCCTTTGTGAGCCCGCGCATGCGGCGTCGTGTAGGTGTAACTAACATGAAGCAAACAATTCTCTCGCGGCGGCAGTCGTCTGCGCGCAAGGCCGCGCTCTTCTCCCTCCTGACGTTCCTGGCGGTGCTCACGCTGCGCGGCGAGGCGCTGGCGCAGTGGACGACCAGCGGCAACAACATCAGCAACACCAACACGGGCAACGTCGGGGTCGGGACGGCCGCGCCCGAGGAGTCGTTGCACGTCCTGGGCAACGTCCGGGTCGGCTTCGCCCCCACCACGCTGACCAAGGTCAACGTCGCGGGCGGGGTGACGGCCACGGACACCACCATCACGGTGGCCTCCACCGCCTCCTACCCCGCGTCCGGCACCCTCCTGCTCGAACACGAGGCCGTGACCTACACGGGGAAGACCGCCACCACGTTCACCGGCGTCACGCGCGGCGTGTTCGCCACCACGGCCGTCGCGCACGCCGACCAGACGGAGGTCGATACCTACCTCCTGAACGTGCAGGTCGGGTCGTCCGCCCGCCCGAAGTTCGTCGTGACGGGGAGGGGCTTCGTCGGGGTCGGGAGACACGCCCCGACCGCCAGCCTCCACATAGGCCACTCGGGCGACAGCGCCCCCGTCGCCTACAACGCCAACGGCCACGGGCAGGGACTACTCTTCAACCAGTACACGGTCACGGCCGACGGGTGGCGCAGGTACACGGACATCGTGGCGCTGGGCGTGCAGGACGGTACCTCCGGCGGCTCCACCATCAGGTTCATCACCAACCCCATCAGCACGCCGGCCGCCTCCGAGCGGATGAGGATCGACCGCGACGGCAACGTCGGCGTCGGCACGGCCAGCCCCGGCTTCAAGTTCGAGGTCGGCGGCTCGGCCTCGCGCAACACGATGGCGCTGACGGGCGACGGCGACTCGGTGGGCTACGCCGGCCTGAGGATACAGGCGCTGACGACGACCGGCATCGCCACGAACCGCACCTCGTCGTTCAACCTCCACATGCGTAAGGACGCATGGTACGGCGGCGACGGCTCCGGCCCGAGCTTCATCATCGAGACGACCTCGAAGACGGGCGGGTTCGCCGCGCCCTTCCTCATCACGCCGAACAACAACGTCATCCTCAACGGCGGTCAGGGCGCCTCGGGACTCTCCTACGGCAACGTCGGCGTCGGCACGACGAACCCCGCACACAAGCTCGACGTGGCCGGCAACGTCAACGCCGCGGGGCTGTGCCTCGGCGGGACTTGTAAGACGACCTGGGCCGAGATCAGCGGGACGACCAGCCAGTGGACGACCTCGGGGACGAGCGTCTACTACGCCGGCGGCAACGTCGGCATCGGCGCCGGGATGACCGCGCCGGGCGAGGCGCTGATGGTCAACGGGAAGGTCAGCATCAACCGCGCGGCCTCGCCGGGACCCGCCGAGTTCCGCCTCTTCAACGGCGGCAACGTTGCCGAGTGGGCGTTCCGGCAGGCGAGCGCCGCCAGCCACAACCTCAACATCAGCAAGTCCGTCGGCGGCGTCTACACGGACTACTTCACCATCGACACGGCGGGCAAGGTCGGCGTCGGCACGAACGTCCCCGTCACGCGGCTGCACGTGGGCAACGAGATCGGCGATGACGCCAACCGCGCCTACGACCCCAACGCCCTGATGGTCGTGCACCAGACCCCGACCGGCACCGCCGTCCTCAACGACCCGAAGCCGGTGCTCTACCTCGGCCGGCAGGGCACCTCGTCGCAGTCCTACGGCGCGATGGCCACCTTCAGCCTGTCGCGCTACGAGAACGCGGGCACCTCCGGCGTCGGCTCGCGCTCGCGCCTCGACATCGGCCTCACCCACGACTCGTTCAACGACACGGGCGTGATGACGCTGCTCTCGAACGGCAACGTCGGCGTCGGCACGACCAGCCCGGCGCACAAGCTCGACGTGGCCGGCAACGTCAACGCCGCGGGGCTATGCCTCGGCGGGACGTGCAAGTCCACTTGGGCCGAGATAACCGGGACGGGCGGCGCGGGCCAGTGGACGGCGTCCGGCTCGAACATCTCCTTCAGCACGGGCAGCGTCGGCGTCGGCACCAACTCGCCGGGCGCGCGGCTCGACGTGGGCGCGGGCGCCGCGGCGCGCGGCGCCTACACCGACCTGCTCATCGGGGCGGGCGGCAACAACCCTCAGATGGAGTTCTACGGGCCGACGAAGAGCTCGGCCATCGCCCACGACGAGGCGTTCGGGGGCCTCGTCTTCTACACGAACGGCCCCGCCTTCTTGCCCTCGTTCTTCATCGGCAACGCGGGCAACGTCGGCGTCGGCACCACCGCGCCGGCGCAGAAGCTGCACGTCTTCGGCGGCAACGTCTTCCACCAGTTCAGCGCGACCGCCGGGCAGGAGTACGGCTTCTACACTTCCGTCAACAACAACCACATCACGTCGAACGTCTACTTCGACGGGCAGTGGAAGATGATGACGGCGGGCAAGGGCGCCTTCATCTCGACCGCCCCGCTCGGCGGCAACGCCTTCAGCGTCCTCGCCGACAACACGTCGCGCGCCGCCAACGCGCAGGCCACCTTCAATCAGCTCATGGTGGTGACGATGGACGGCAACGTCGGCGTCGGCAACCCCAGCCCGGCGCACAGGCTCGACGTGGCGGGTAACGTCAACGCCGCGGGGCTGTGCCTCGGCGGGACGTGCAAGACGACTTGGGCCGAGGTCGGCGGGACGGGCGGCGGCTCCGGCTGGACGGACGCGGGCGCGACCGTCAGCCTCTCGAACTCGTCGGCCAGAGTCGGCATCGGCACGGCGAACCCGGCGCAGCAGCTCGACGTGACCGGCCCCGGTGAAGTGAAGGCGCGGGTCGCCGGGGCGACCTCGGCCGCGATCCAGCTTCAGGAGGCGAACGGCGCGTCCACTTGGTCTGAGTGGCAGCAGTACTTCGACCGGCTGAGGCTCAACACGCACGACGGCGCCACGACGAGGGCCGACGTGATGAGCATCCTCCCCAACGGCAACGTCGGCATCGGGAAGGCGACCCCGACCGAGGCGCTCGACGTGGTGGGGAACATCAGGGCGACGGGCAGCGTCAGCGCGACATATCAGGACGTGGCCGAGTGGGTGCCCTCGACGCAGAAGCTCGCGGCCGGCACGGTCGTCGTGCTCGACACCGAGCGGACGAACCACGTCGTCGCCTCGGCCTCGGCCTACGACACGAAGGTCGCGGGGGTCATCTCCGCGCAGCCCGGCGTCATCCTCGGCGTCGGCGGCGCCGACAAGGTGATGGTGGCGACGACGGGGCGCGTCCGCGTCAGGGTTGACGCGACGAGCGCGCCCATCAAGGTCGGAGACCTGCTGGTGACGAGCGACGTATCGGGCGTGGCGATGAGGTCAGAGCCGATCTCCGTCGGCGGCCGGAAGCTCCACGCGCCCGGCACCATCGTCGGCAAGGCGCTTGAGCCGTTGGAGAAGGGCGTGGGCGAAATCCTCGTCCTCCTCAGCCTCCAGTAGGTTGGAGACGGCCCGAGGCCCCGGACGGGGCCTCGGGCGATACCGGAAAGTCGCGTGGGGAGCCTGATGTCAAGAAAGACTAAGAAGAAGAAGAGGGAGGCGGGCGCGCCGACGCCGCCGCGCCGGCGGCGGTTGAGAACGGGCCCGGCCGTCTTGGCCGCGTGCCTCCTGTTGCTGGGCGCCGCCTTCGCCGCCACACGCCTTACCCCGGTGCGCCGCGCCGTGGGTCTCGCCCCGCTGCCCGACCCGGTCGTGCAGGAGTCGGGCGGACTCCAACTGGCGAAGGAGTACGTCTACGCCGGGGGGAGGCTCATCGCCACGGAGGAGCCGGGCGGGCAGCCGACGCCCACCCCGACGCCCGCGGGGTCGCCCCCGTCGAACCTCGTCGCGCTGCTGGCGTCGGTCAGCGGGGCGACGGCGAGCGTCAACGTCTCCTGGTCGCCGCCCGCTTCGGGCGGGCAGGTGGCGAGCTACGTCGTCGAGCGCAAGGCGGCCGGCGGCTCGTTCGAGCCGGTCGGGCAGCCCGTGCTCGCGCCCGCCACGACCCTCGACGACGCGGGCGCCGCGGAGGGCGCGGCCTACCTCTACCGGGTCAAGGCCGTCTTCACGGCGGGCGGCAGCTCCGACTACAGCAGCGCCGATCTGGCGACGGCCGTCGCCTTCACCGACGACCCGCTGGCCAGCACGACAACCGTCTACGCGCGCCACCTGTCGGAGCTGCGCAGGGCCGTCAGCGCCGTGCACCTGCTCGCCGGTCAGGGCGCCGTCACCACCTGGACTTACCCCGACCCCGCGGGCAGGGCCATCAGGCTGGAGGACGTCTCCGACCTGCGCGAGAGGCTGGGCGAGGTGCTCCCGTCGCTCGGCTTGGCCCCGCCGTCCTACCTCGACCCGACGCTGGTGAGGTACACGACGCGGGTCAAGAAGGAACATTTCCAGCAGTTGCGCGAAGCCGTCAAGTGACGACGGACGGGCCGCGACGCGGGCGCGAGATTCACGCGCGGGTTGACGCGCAGCGAGGGACGCACGACATGACACTGAGAGACCGTTTAACGCTCTGCCTCACACGGACGGCGGCCACGCGCGGCGGCGCGCCCCTCCGCCTGAAGCCGCTCGCGGCGCGGCTGGCGGCCGTCGGCCTGCTCTGCCTCGCGGCCGCCGCGCCGGCCCGCGGCCAGAACGTCCAGTTCACGCAGGGCGGCGTCGGCTCCGGCCTCGAAAACACCATCAGCATCCCCATCGCGTCCAACCCCGGCCGCGGGGGGGCGAGCCTGCCCGTCACGCTCAACTATTCGTCGAGGGTCTGGCGCATCGGCTACATCAAGACCGTCACCGGCAGCGAGCCCTCCCTCTACCCCGTGACGGGCAGGCGCGCGGTCGCCGAGGCCCTCTACTCCGAGCACTCCGCCGCGGGGTGGACGACCAGCCTCGACCCGCCGCGGCTGGAGTGGCCGAAGCCCAACGACCGCTACAAGTATGACGGCACGGCCTACAACGGCACCGGCGTCGAGAGCTACCAGATTCCGCACGTCTACATCCACATGTCGGACGGCTCGACGCACGAGATGCGCAAGCGTGACAGCGTCAACGGGTCCGACGGGAACGCGTGGGAGGTGGGCGACTTCTACGCCGCGGACGGCTCGCGCCTGCTCTACCACGGGCACCCCGACAACACGGGCGTGCTCTACATGCCGGACGGCTCGCGCTACGAGTTCCAGTTCGGGTACGAGAACGTCCAGTTCATCGACCGCCACGGCAACAAGTTGTTCTACGACGGCGTGAACCGCGTCTGGACGGACACGATGGGCCGGGCCCTGGCGCAGCCCTGGCCCGCGAACCCGCAGCCCGGCGTCGATTACGCGTACACCCCCGACGGCTACCCGGCCCCCTACGTCTTCAAGTGGAACTACCTCTCCAACGTGCTGACGAACGGCGCCGACGGGCAGCCGCCCGCGATGAGGGCGGTGGCGAGCTACTACCTCCCCGACCCGAACTCGGAGCCGACCAACCAGACCGGCGGCAACAACTACCCGACCGCGCAGCCGGCGGGGACGGCCGCCCTCTTCACCCCGCAGCCAGAGCCGGCGGCGTCCGAGGGTGAAACCATCACCTACGTCGTCGGCCGCGGCCAGCCGGGGGGCGCGACCTTCAACCCGGTCGTGCTCTCCGAGGTCGTGCTGCCCAACGGCCTGAGCTACAAGTTCACGTACAACGTTTACGGCGAGATCGACAAGATCGTCTACCCCACGGGCGGCTCCGACAAATACACGTACGGCGGGGTGGGCGGCTACGGCCTCGCCAGCCAACCGTACACGCTGGCGCGGCGCGGCGTGCACCAGCGGCAGCAGAGCGCCGCGGGGGACGGCGTCGTCACCGCCACCTGGGCGTACTCGGGCGGCGGCGCCTACGTCAAGACGACGATGCCCGACCTCACCGTCAGCGAGAGCTACCGGCACAACTTCATCGTGAGCGAGAGGAACTTCGGCTACGAGGACGCCCGCAACGGGATGGAGTATGACCAGCGGGTCTGGGACAAAGACCCCGCGGAGGCCGGCGCGAAGATGCTGCGCCGAACCCTGACCGAGTGGACGCAGACCGTCAAGAGCTATTCGCTCACGGCGGGCACCGCCCCGCACCCGACGGTTAACTACAGCGCATACCGCAACGCGCGCCCGGTGAGGGGCGTGAGCTTCGTCCTCGACACCGGCGGGCAGGCGCTGGCGAAGCTGACCACGTATCAGTACGACACCAACAACAGCTATAAGGAGATGACGACCGGCTTCGACCGGACGTTGATGACCGAGTCACACTTCGCCGAGGTAGACCCGGCCGCGGCGGCGGACGCCGTGGCCGACAAGCAGCACCCGACCTCGGCCTACCCCGACTGGCTCTTCCCCCCGGCGGGCAGTTCCGTGACCACCTACCAGGACGGCCTTTCCTACCGCCAGCGCTACATCCTCGGGCTGGTGACTTCAGTCACCATGAAAGACGCCGCCGGCAACCCCGTCTCGAAGACCGAGACCGAGTACGACCAGCAGCCCCTGATTTATTACAACGACCTCGGCGGCGATCAGTTCTACCAGGACCCCGGCGCCTCGGCGGTGCGCGGGAACCCGACGACCGTCCGCCGCTACGTGGACGTGTCCCTCGGCTCGCACCTGGAGACGCGCGCGCAGTTCGACCAGTACGGCAACCCCGTCTACAACTGGGACGCGCGCGCGACGACGTTCGACGAGAACACCGCCCTCTCGGCGAAGGAGTACTCGGCCGCCTACAGGCACGCGTACCTGACCAAGACGACCTCGGCCGCGCCCGACCCCGACGGGGGGCACGGCTCGCAGACCGCCTTCACCTCTTCGACCACCTACGAGTACGCGACGGGGCTCGTGCTCGCGACGACGGACGCCAACGGCGAGGTGACGAACATCAGTTACGACATCGGCCCCGGGCAGCGCGACCCGCTGCTCCGGCCGCGGCAGGTGACGCGCCCCGACGGCAGTCGGACCAAGACCGACTACAACGACGTGCTCGGCAACTTCTACTCCCACGTCGAGACGCAGCTCGACGCCGCGAGGAGCACGCACGCCTACCAGTTCTTCGACGGGCTGGGGCGAACGACCCGCACCCTCGCCCGCGAGTTGGGGGCGAACTATATCGCCGGGGAGACGCAGTACGACAACATGGGGCGCGCGCGCCTGACATCCAACCCCGTCCGCACGACCATCAAGGGCACGGGGGGCGACCCGCGCTACGCGGCCTACTGGGAGACGAACGGCCAGCCGGCCCACTGGACGCAGAACGACTTCGACGCGCTCGGGCGCGTTAAAAAGGTGACGCTGACGGACGGCACGTCCGTCACGACCGAATACGTGGGCGTCTACACGACCGTGACGGATCAGGCGGGTAAACAGAGGCGGCAGAAGACGGACGCGCTGGGGCACGTCATCCGCGTGGACGAGCCGGACGCGGCGGGCAACCTGGGCGACAAGAACTCGCCCGCGCAGCCGAGCTTCTACGAGTACGACGCGCTGGGCAACGTCGTGCGCATCAACCAGGGACTCGGCCAGCCGGGGGCGAACCCCGAGGACTCCGGCAGCTACGTCCAGCACCGCTACTTCAAGTACGACGCGCTCTCGCGCCTGACCCACGAAAAGCAGGCCGAGCAGGCCGGCACCATCAACACGGCCGCCGACCCGCTGACGGGGAACCCGTCGTGGTCGCGCCTGCTCACCTACGACGAGACGCGCGACGGCGTCAGCTTCAAGGGGCAGCTCTCCAGGGTCGAGGACGCGCGCCACGTCCACACCTTCTTCCATTACGACCGGCTCGGCCGCACCTTCCGGGTGGACTACTCGGACGGCACGCCGTCGGTGATGAGTAAGTACGACCAGACGGGCACGGACGCGCCCCCCGCAGGCGAGCAGGCCGTGACCTTCCGCAACAAGGGGCAACTGACGGAGTTGACGACGGCCGCGGCGACGACGGCCGAGGGCTGGGCGATCCCGCAGACGCAGCAGCGCTACGACTACGACCTGATGGGGCGGATGCGCAGGCAGCGGCAGTCGGTGGGCGCGGACACCTACGAGCTGCGCTACGCCTACAACCTGGGCGGCGGCATCGTCTCCGAGCGGTACCCGTCGGGCAGGACGGTCACCTACGGCTACGACGACGCCGGGCGGCCCCAGAGCGCCGGCGGCGGGGCGACCCCCTACGCCTCGGCGATGACCTACACGCAGTTCGGCGCTCTGGAGTCGATGACGCTGGGCAACGGCGCCGTCTACTCGATGTCCTACGACGCCGCGCGCCTCCACCTCTCCGGCATCAGCCTCACGAAGAACGCGGACGTGCTCCAGAAGTACGAGTTCAAGTACGGGGCGGTGGACATGGCGACGGGCGCGGTGGACGAGTCGAAGAACGTCGGGCAGATCGCCAGCATCGAGTCCACGGTCGGCGCCCAGAGGCTGTGGCAACAGCGCTTCCAGTACGACACGCTGGGGAGGCTCGCCTCCGCGGGCGAGCACTACGGCGGGGCTTTAGAGAACCGCTCCTACCTCCTCAACTACGACTACGACGCCTACGGCAACCGCTACCAGAAGGCGGCGCGCAACCAGAACAATCAGGTGGCGCAGGCGTGGGTGGAGGACGGCGCCTACGCCGCGACCACCAACCGCTTCGCGTCGTCGGACGTGACGTACGACAACGCGGGCAACGTCGTCGTGGACGGGCGCTTCCGGCAGCGGAAGTTCCGGTACGACGCCAACAACCGGCAGCGGCGGTCGTCGCACCTCGACGACGGCGGGGCCGTCGAGAGCGTCTACGACGGGGCGGGGCACCGGGTGGCGACGGTGGCGGGCGGCGCCGTCACCCGCGTGATGGTCTACGACGCGGGGGGCGAGTTGGTGGCCGAGTACGGCGGGGCCGCGGTCGCCAACGGCACGCAGTACGTGATGGGCGACCAGCAGGGCTCGACGCGGGTGACGATGCGCGGCGCGCCGGGGAACAACCCGCTCGTCGTGGCGCGGCAGGACTACCTGCCGTTCGGCGAGGACATCGCCGGCGCGGTCGGCCCGCGTGCGGGCGTGGCCGGCTACGAAGGGCAGACGGGGCCGCGGCAGAAGTACGCGGGGATGGAGCAGAACGAGGCGACGGGGACGAGCCACACGCTGTGGCGCGAGTACGACTCGCTCTCCGCCCGGTGGACGGCGCCCGACCCCTACGGCGGGAGCATGGAGCTGGCGAGCCCGCAGTCGCTCAACCGCTACGCCTACGTCAACAACGACCCGGTCAACAAGATCGACCCGACGGGGCTGATGCTCTCCGACATCGGGGTCTACCAGACGACGAACGCGGCCGTGGCGACGCGGCTGAACCGGGCGATGGTGACCGTGCTGCAACGGTACATGGAAGGGCAGACCGGAAAGGCGCAGGAGGCGCAGCGTCATCAAGGCTATAACAACGCATTCATAAACGGGGCCGGGGCCGGCAGTTTGGAAGCGACCGCTGCCCCCTTCTGGCCGGAAGACGTCCACGGCGCGATCATCAAAGATTCGCTGCCGGGGCTGACGCCATCAGAGCAGATGAACGTACGCGACGGGAGCGGGGACGTGGACATGGCGGGGGGAATAATCCCCCTGACCCTCAACCAACTCCTGGCGTACCGACATGCAATGGTGCCGGGGCCTTGGGTAAGCAAATGGGGGTTGACCGAAGCGACCCGAAGGGCTCAGGAGGCGTGTACTAAGTTCATCAACAAGAACATTGCCGACGCCCAAAGGTTCGTGCGCCTGTCACGAAATGAAGCCGCCGCCGGTCGCGCACAGAGTTCGCGAGATATGTGGCTAAAGGCGCATTTTTATTTCGGCCGCGCCATGCATCCAATAATGGACGGGCACTCTCCTTCACACAGGCCGTGGCAGGTTTTCGGGTATAGTGGGAATATCGCCGCCGATATACGTGATTTGCTCAAGCATAGCGCCCAAGAAACCAGGATGCCGACTGCGGCTGAGATGGGTGCCATGGGGCCGGACATACGGGCTCAATACCAACGTGTCTTTGGCAGAGAGCAGTACGAAAAGGCCACTAACATCGGGTCTTGGTAGACGCGGCGAACAAGTGAGAAGAGGCCCGCCGCGGCGGCGAAGCGGAAGCGGTCGGTAAGGGCGCCGGGGTGCTCGGTCGAGACACGGCGCGGGCCGACCCCGCGGTGAGGCTCGGGCTCCCGCGTGTGCCCGTTAAGCGTTTGTGAAGGGGTCCGGGTGATTCTGATGAAAAGGCTGCGCGTCTGCCTCTCTCTGGCTTTTCTTCTGGCTTGTTTCGACGGCGCCGCCTCTTCTCCAAAGTCGGCACCCGACCCCAGAACAATCATCGAAAAGATGGTCAAAGTGTATGCGACGGCTTCGTCTTATCAAGATTCTGGAAGCGTGGTCATCCTCGAAAGCGGTCTGAGAGGCGATCCGGGATCGGACATCAAGCTCTCGCAAATTGTCCCTTCAAAAAAGGTGGCGGTTGTGGAGTTTAAGACCTACTTCAGGCGCCCCCGGTTATTCCGCTTTGACTGGAAGAATTCAATTCGGGCGCAACCCGGGGTGTCGGTCGTCTGGTCTACGGGAAAGGAAGTTTTCTCTTGGACCCGCGACGATGCTTTAAAGAATGGCACCTTCGTCCTGAGAAAGGGGAGCGAGCTAAAAACATATACCGACGACGCGTTGATTGCGTCCGGCGGTGCTATCTATACAGTACCGAGCTTACTGAAAGAGGACGTAACTCATCTTCCGTTCTCCGACTTGATTAGTAATATCAGGAACCCATCGGTGCTGCGGGAAGAGCGTTTAGATAATGAGTTGTGCTATGTAATCCAGGGCGACATAGACGGGGTGCCGTGGGTCTTATGGATCGGGAAACGGAGTTACCTGTTACGTAAGACAAGAACGGTTTATTCCGCGCGGCCTCTTCACCCGAAGGAACATGTCGATAAGGGTGAGATTCTAATCGCGGAAGAAGTCCACAACGGCATAAAAATGAATGCGAGAATTGCCGGACGATTATTTGAGTATCGCCCGCGGATTCAAGCCGACGACGTGAACCTCACACAATAGATTGCCATCTGCTGAAGACAACGTGACGGACGAGGCGTAGCAGCTTCGTCCGTCGCCGGCTATCGGGAGTCAACGACTCCTGACGCTCTTCACGCCGTAGTACAGGGCCACACACCTGTTCCTGCCGTGCGCCGGGTCCTTCTCCAGCTTCAGCGCGCCCCCGACCCCGCCGAATCGAGCCTCCACGTCGTCGAGCGAATCGACGACCAGTTCCCTCTCGCCGCGCTCTCTCGCGGCGCGCGCCTCCCCGTCTTCGCGGTCCCAAACATCAGCGCTCTCCCGCGCCAGTGGAATCAACCTGCTAACCCTCAGGACGGCCGCCGCGGGGGGTAACAACAGCAGGCACGCGACCGCGGCGGAAGCCGTCGCCGGCAGCGGTCGTCCGCCTCCGGCGCGGGCGCGTAGGCGGCCGGATAATGTCGCGCCCGCCAACAAACCCCAGTAGGCGACCACGCAGACGAAGACGAACTGCGGGACGATGCGAGCGCGCGCAGGTAGATTCTGCGACATGCCGTGTACGGCGGGCAGCACGCTCAGCGCTATCAAGGCGAAGGCGGCCGCGGCGGAGAGCGCGAGCCGCCGAACGATTCCCGCGGGCGAAAGTTTGACGCCGCCCCCGTCGGCGACGAGTCGAGACCCGAGCCAGGCCGGGAGCGCCGCCGACAGGAGTGTATTAAGGGGCGAGAGGTAGATCGTGTACGGGACGAAGGCCGCGGAGTAGAAGAGCGTCAGCCCCGCCGCGCGTAATAGACCGGGCGGCTGCGAGAAGTAACCCTGCCTCAGCTCGTTTCCGGGGGCGAGCAAGACGACGCAGAGCGCGAGCAGCGAGGCCGCCAAGCCGACGGCCAGCGGCGAGAGCGCCGCACGCGCCGCCGGCGCCGCCCTGAGTCGGTAACACGCCGCGGCCGCGAGGCCCAGGCCGCCGATCTGCGTTAGCGCGAACGACTCCGAAAATCCCGCCGCCGCGAACGCCAACGCGCCCGCCAGCACGGCCGGGAGCCTGTGGCGCCGCCCGCCCAACCGCCTTCTCACAGCCAGCAGCAGCATCCCCACGCCAAAGGGCATCAGCGCGAGCGGCGCGACGTAGGTTAAAAGTCCCGCCTGCCAGTAGAGTGACTGCGCGAGGTCGTGGGCGCCGTTGACCGTCGCGAAGACGACGAGCCCGCCGAGGAGTAAGGAAGAGTGGGCGGGCCGGGGCCAGCCCGCGAGCAGCCAGAGTTGGTAAACCGACCACGCCGCGCCGGCGAGCCAAAGCGCCAACAGGAACGCGGGCAGGAAGGAGGCCGCGGCGGGGCCGGCCGTGACCGCGGCCGCGATGGAGAAGTTCGAGGCGAACCGGCCCGTCCAGTTCCTGTACCACCTCGCCTGAGTCTCGACGAAACCGAACTTGTGCGTCTCCGCCGCCTGGCAGTAGTCGTCCGCCATGTACCGCGTGAACGTGCCGAGGTATGCGAACGCCAGCAAACTTATCAGGAGGGCGGCGGCGAGCGTGGCGGAGGGCAAATTAGCGCGGCGAGCGTGCTTCATGGTCGGCGCGCTAACGAACTCGGTGCGAGTCAACGGCCTCGGCGGCGTGGGCCGGCTCGGCCAGGAGCGTCCGTATCAGCGTTTCGATCTCTTCCCCCGACGCCCCGCCCGTGCGAACCGCGCGCACCCTGCCGACCCGGTCGATGAAGACGGTGACGGGGAGGCCGCCGACGCCGTAGGCGTCGAAGTTAGAGCGCGGGCCGATCACGAATCCGAGCTTCGCGCCTCGCGCCGCCTTCAGTCCCTTGAGCGCCGCCAACTCTTCGCCCGAACTCAGTTTCTCCCGCTCCCCGAAGAAGCCGTAGTACTGCGTCACCCCGACGACCACCAGACCCGCGCGCTCGAACTTCTCTTTTAAGGAGTTGAAGGTCGCGAACTCGTTGAGGCACGGGGCGCACCAGTGCGCGAAGAAGTCCAGCACGACAACGCGGCCTTTCAGGGCCGCCAAATCAACCCTCTGGGTGTCTACGTAGTCGGCGCCCTCGACCTGCGGCGCGGGCGCCCCGAGCAGCCTGACGCGGCGGATCGAGGACTCGACCGACTGCTTCACACGCTCGTTCGAGGACAGACGGCTTTGCCGGAACTGGGAGAGGAACGAGTCGATGAACTTCTCGGATTCGGCGACCTTCCCCGCTTCCCGATACAACTCGCCGAGTTCGAGCGCGTCTTTGAGCAGGGCGGCGGCGAGCCCCGGATTCTCCTGTCTCTCAATCAACCGGAGCAGTCCCGGCAGCCGCCTCTCCGAGAGTGCGACTGCCCGGCCGCCGTCCGTCGCGCGCAGGCGCCTGATGAGAAGTTGGACGTACGAGTTCGCGTCCGCGTCGTAGTCCGGGGCGGCGAACAGGATGTCTGCGACCGGCGCGGCGCGGCCCCAACTCTTCTGCTCGACGAGCGCCCAGAGCAGACCCTTGCGGGCGGCCGTCACCTTCGACGCGGACGGGCGGCGGAGGTAGGCGACGAAGGCTTGCTCCGCGGCCGCGGGCCGGAGGGCGACGAAGTTCAACTGCCCGAGGGCGAACAACTGCTCGCCCCTCCAGTCTCCGGCCCTGAAGAGCGGCGCGTAGCTTCTGGCGCGACGCTCCTGCTCCTCGTTAGCCTTGAGGTTCGACTCAAGCGTCGGGTTCTTCGACTTGGCCCACTCGCGGAGCGGCTCGGTCGCGCGCTCGTAGGCGGCCTGGGGCGTGCGCGGGGGGCGGGCGGTCTGCGCTCGCGCCGCCACGCAGGAGACGGCGGCGAAACTCGTCAGGAGGATGAGCACGGCTGACGCGCGCGCGCGGCACGAACGCGAACGTGTGTCATTCGGCTTCATACTGCGGTGAGTCTCCCCGGCGCGCGGCGAAGTTGAGATGTGAGAATAAAAGTTTGCTCGGGCACGCCGGAATCAAACTCCGGCATGCCCGAGCCGTCATTATACCGGCGGGCGTCATTTCCCCAAACCGTTTGCTCGCCGAGACGGCGCGGCCCGCCTCAGTGTTCGGCCGCCGCCCCACCACCGGCCCCGACGGAGGCCGTTTCGCCCCGCCTCAACTTCGACTCCAACTCGGCGAGCTTCTCCCCGTTCAGCGCCCCGATGCCGACCCACTCGACGACCCCGTCCTCGGAGATGAGCGCCACTTGCGGGAGCCGCTCGACGCGGTACGCGCGAGAGAAGGCGTCGTTCGGCGCGAGGATGATCTGGAAGCCGGGGTCTTTGCCTTTGAGGTAGCCGCGCGTGTCCTGCATCGAGTCGAGCGCGACGCCCTGGACGGCGAGACGGTCGGACTTGACCTCCCGCGCGAGGCGTTCCCAGATGGGGAACTGTGTGCCGCAGACCGAGCAGTAGCGGGAGAAGATGAAGAGCAGTTGCTTCCGCCCGGCCGGCAACTCCACGGCGGCGCGGTTGCCGTCAACATCGACGGTCGTGAACGGCGGCACCACGTCGCCCGGATGCAGCGCCTGGTCGTCAACCCGCTTCGAGACGATCTCCAACTGCCTCGCCAGCGACTCGCTCTTCCGCGTCGCCGAGATGAGGAAGGTCAGCGTGAGGATGACGCAGACGGACAAGACGACGTAGGCCGGGTCGAGCAGGCGCGCCAAGCCCCGCCATTTTCCGACCGCGACCGGGTTCAATGTTTCTTCCATGATGGCACCCTTCATTCGGCTTAGTTTGAACAGGTCGCGCCCGACTACTCGCGCGACATCACCGCGCCGCAGGCGGCGACGACGGCCTTCAGACGAGGCGCGCGCTCCTTCAGCCCCTGCACGGCGGACAGCGTCGGCTGGAAACTCTCCCGCCCTTGTCTGGCGACAACTTTGAGGAAGGAGAACTCACCGCCGTAGAACTCGTAGGCGAAGAAGAAGCCGCCGACATCCGCGCCGCGCGTGATGGCCGACTCGCCGGTGAACCCCTTAATCTTGTTGGCCGAACTCACCGACTCGCCGAGGAGCGCGAGTGCCCTCCCCCGGTCGTAGCGCGCGTAGACGTTGGCCGCGCCCCCCAGCATGGCCGTCCTCTCCGGCCCGGGGCCGGCGTCGGCGGCCGCCTGCTCAACCTCGCCCAAGAGTTGCGACGCGTGGGCGAGGTCTTTGCGGGGGCCGCGGGCCAAGGCGTCGGCGAGCAGCGTGAAGAGGTACGCCCTCCTTAACTTCTCGCCGTCCTTCCTCGCCCACTGCTCGGCCTCCTCGAAGGCCCCGTCTTTAATCTTCGCCTCCGTGATGATGTAGGTGATAAACGGCACGGCCGCGTCGCGACCCTTCGCGGTCATCCTCCCGGCGGCCTCAAGGGCCGCGTCGTACTGCTTGCCCTTGACGGCGAGCGTGGCGGCACGGTAGAGGGTGCGGTCTCTCGCCTCGTCGTCGGACGCCTCCGAGGCGCGTTGGAGCAGGGACTCGACCGTCTGCGCGCCCGCGTCGCCCCCGCCCCCGGCGTCGCCCCGCGAGTCGCGCCAGCGGTCGAGCGTCTCCTGCGTTGACTTTGACTGCGCGGAGTCGAGGGCGCCCGCGAGGTACCCGCGCCGCACGGCTAAAGATTCGGCCAGCGCCGGGAGTCCCGCGCGCACCTGCGGCTCGATCACCCCGACGAAGTAAAGGTCGCCGGCGAGGCCGGCGGTGAGTCGATCCGCGCCGCCGGCGTACCTGTTCGGGTCGAGAATTATCTGCGCGGCCGCCGGGAGGAAACGCACCGCGAGGCCGGCGTCCGGCGCGCGCCCGCGAACCAGCCGCAGGTACTCCGGCATCTGCCGCACGATGAGCCGCCCGCCCGCCACGGACAGGACTTGAAGCGGCGAGAAGACGTGCGAGTAGAGGAGAAACAACTCGTTGACATCGTTCCCTCCCCTCGCGGCCACGCTCTGCGTCGCCGCCGTCAGGAAGTCGGCGGCCAGCGCCGGCTCCTTCTGCCGGAGCGTCTCAAGGAAGACGAGCGTCTGACCGTTGACGGGTGCGGCGAGCGCACGCCGCGCCGTCATGACGGCGAGCTTCGCGTCGCTCTCGACGAGGTCGGTCGCGAGCCGCAGGTAGAGGTCGGCCACCGCGGGTGAGACTCCGCCGCCCGGCGCCGCGGACGGAGAGACCTCCTGCCGCCTGACCTCGGCGTACCGCTCGGTGTAGGCGCCGGCGAGGGCGCTGTCGAAGCCGGCGGCCTGCCTGATGACGCCGCGCACCACGCGGTCTGACTCCTGACGCTGCGCCGGGGGGGCGGTCTGCTCCGGCCGCGCCTTCAGGACATCTTCAAACAGAGAGTCGAGCAACTGGCGGCAGCGTTCCGGGTTTCTCTTGCCGAGGAGCCTGACGATGTCGCCCGACATCTCCACCCGCGCCGGGTAGTCTTCGACATCGCGCAGCTCGTCGATGGCGGCTTCGAGCGAAGAGGCCGCCGCCTGCCGGACGGCGGCGACGCTCTCATCCGCCTTCACACGTTTCGACGCCTTCTGCGCGCGCGCCGGGTGGGACGCGACCGAGCAGATTAAGGCCAGTGCGCACCACAGCGCGCGGCGGTAAATCTTCCCTCCGACCTTTATCATCTTCTGTCCTCCACCGGCGACCCTTCTTGCGCCGGAGCAAGCGGGCGTTCGTCCGCGAGGTCGCGCGCGTGACTTTGCGCGGCGGCGATTACTTCAGGACGCTCCCCGGCGAGGGCGGCTCCTGTTTTTTGCGCTGGACGCACTCGGACACGACGCACTCGCCGCCGCCGGACAAGACGCCGTACCTGCCCGAGTTGGGGTAGAAGCAGTTGCAGTCGGGCTTGGTCGAGAGGCGATAGTTGACGGCGACGAGCGCGATGGCGACGATGACAAACAGGATCGCGCCCTTGAGGTATTTATTCATACTCACCCTCCCAGCCCGCGCCTCGGTGACGTTGATGAGTGAGCGCGGACGTTAAGAACCCGGAGCGCGCCTCTGCCGGGACTGGCGCGCGTGGTGTGGGGTTAGCTATTGGTTAAAGGCAATCCGGAAGGCCGTGCATAAGAGGCGTCGGGGCGTGAGGACAGGAGACTCCGTGTTCTCACGCGCACGCCGTATCTCAAATCGTCCAGAGCCCTCAAGGAGGTTACTCCGCAGCGAGGTCGGAACTTCATCCGGGCGAGTAAACCCCCCGCGCCGCGCCGCACGTACGCCGGCGCGGGCGGGAGGGTTGCGCCGCCGTCGGCCCTACTCGTTGAGCATCACGTCGGTGTAACAGTCGCACGAGGGGCACGAATCACCCGCCGCCTGCTTGACGCCGTAGAGCTTTGTGTTCGGCGTGTAGCAGTTGCACCTGCCGCAGCCTTCAACCCCGAACTGCAAGGCGACCGCGGATGGGGAATACCCGACGGCCAGCACCACACCGAGCAGCAACAGCGACGCAAAGATTCTTACCTTTTTCATCTGCTCCTCCTTCTGAGTTGAGCTTGATCAGGGGTGGCAGGACTCTCGGGCGAGAGCCTGTCGATTCAGCATGGCACGCAGAGTAGGCTCGCCGATTCGCGTTGGCAAGAAGATTTCGTTGGCCGGTTTTGATATTTCCTAGCCGTTCTTAATCTCATGTGCCGCGGCCGACTTCTGCATCAGGTCGGCGCTGAGGAGGAGCGTCCTGTACTTCGCGGGTGGCAGGCCGTAGGCCGCCTCAAAGTCGCGGACGAAATGGCTCTCGTCGTTAATGCCGACCGCCGACATCACCTCCTTCACGCGCAGGCAAGTTGTTTCCAGGAGGCTCTTCGCCGCTTGCAGCCTTAGCGACTTGAGGTGTTTGGCGGGGGGGCCGCCCATCTCGGCCTTAAACAGGCGACACAGATGTTCGGGCGTAAGGTTTACGTGTCGAGCCATCTCTTCGAGGGAGATGCTCCGGCGCAAATTGTCTTCGAGCATAGAGAGGACTTTCAGCACTCTGTGATCCATGCCATGTCCTAACTGCGACGAGGGTCGCGAGAGTGAACGCAGTTGTGGCGTGGGAGTGAGACATAGCCCCTGAGTTGGGGGCGAACTCACACAGCATTTGACGTGACGCCTGCCGACTGGAGTGTCAGCGCGTATCGACCGAACTTACCAGAGGCGTGGGTAGTGCGGTGGGGAGTTTCCGACAGGCGGCCGGGAGTATAGCCTACACGGGCGGGGCTGACAATCATTTTAACAACCCGCTTCCGCCGGTTAGGGTTGTGTTGCGAAAATTGCTTTGAGGTGAGGTCAGGCTTGTATTGTTTATGACCTATGCGGCGCCCCCGGCCTTACCGGCTCGCCGGCCGACGCCGGATTATTCACTTCCCAGACGGATGCCGAGCACCTTCGGGTCGCGCGCGAACTTCGCCAACGCCTCCGGGCTTACCTTTGCGCGGATGACGGTCGCCTGATCCCCATCGACCGTCACGATCATCAGCTTCAGGTCGCCTCCCGCGTCCCTGACGTAGACGTGCGTCTGCCCGGCGCCGCGCCCCGAGCGGACGCGCGCGAGCGGCCTCCATTCCGTCCCCAGCGACTGCCGAATCGCGACCCCTAACCCCGACAGGTCTCCCGTTTTGGACAAGTCCTCGAACACCGCCAGCTTAAAGTTCTTGACGCCCGCCGGACGCACGAACCTGGTCGCGAACCTCGCGAGCCCGAGGAACCGGATGCCAACCTTTTTGCCGCCGCAAGCCGCGCGCACGTTCCGCACGACGGCGTCGAAGTCATCCGCCCTGGCGGTCGCGGGGAAGAAAAACACGAAGGCCAGAAGCACGGCCGTTAAGACGGTCCACGATCTCGCACGGGTCATGCCGTTCACTCCTTCCCTTCCCTGTAGAGTTCGAGTCTGGGGACGCTGAAGCGCCCCTCCAGATCGCGGAGCCTTTCGAGGTCTATGTCCCCCGAGATGTTGACGTAGACCAGTTCCCGCGGCGAGGCGACGACCACGGCCAGCCCCTTCAACTGCCCGCCCGACGAGGAGAGGAAGACGTCCACGTTGTCGCCATACTTTCTGCTCCTCACGCCGACGACCCTCGACCACTCCGGGGCGAGGAACCGTGCGCGCAGGGCCGCGACTTCCGCCGCCTGATAAACCCCATCGCGGTCGAACTCGAAGGCGCGGACGTAGACGCCCTTCAACCCGGCGAGCAGCGCCTTGACGGCCCTCTCGTCCGGTTTTTTATCTGATAGCGCTCCGGCCGCCAAGCGAAGCACCCTGTCGTCGAGGGTGATTTCCACCGAGTCGGTGGCCGCCGCTTCGTATTTATCGAGGCCGGACGACCCCTGTGTGCTCGAACTCTGACCGTGAGCAATGGCGGTCAGGCAGAGCACCAAAGTAAGCGCAGTTCCGAACCTCGACGGAGGCAACATTCTCATCTCTTTCTCGCTTTCTGTATGTGGGATCGCCGTTATGGCTTTGCCGTTCGGTTGTTAGAGACGCGCGGGAGGTAGAGCTTGTTAACTGCCACAAGCCGGTCGGCGAGGCGTTATTCATAAGCCTGTTCGATCGAAAGCGACGAAGTTAACAGACCTGACGGCTAAAAATGGTGAAATTAACCTTCTCGGCATCTTGTTTCTGTGGTATAAGCGCAAAATATGGCAGCCACGTTGTCAGTTGACACTCCGTTCAGCATCTCGCCGAACCCTAATTCTCTCTACATCACGCCCTCGCTGCGCGCGGTGATTGCCAAGGCCCGGTTCACCGTCGATAAGCGCCAGGGGCTGACGTGTGCGGCGCTGGGCGATGTCGGGCTCGGAAAATCAACGGTTTTGCGCTACTTGTACGGCGAGTACGCCGCCAAGGAGAATGTCGTCACGACTCTCATCCCGACCCCCAAGTTCCCTTCCATCTTCGGGATGCTCAAGTACATCTGCTCCGATTTTGAGATCGACCCCAAACGGAGCTTCGTGGCGCAGCAGGATGTCCTACAGGAGTTTCTGCTTGAGCAGTATCAGGCCGATAAGAACGTCGTGCTCTTCATCGACGAGGCGCAACTCCTTAACAATGAGCAGTTAGAGCTCATCCGCGGGCTGCTCAACTTCGAGACGGACAGACACAAGCTCATCCAGATCGCGCTCGCCGGGCAACTGGAACTGCGTGACAAGCTCAACACCGAGAAGAATAAAGCGCTCTACTCCCGCATCTCCACTTACTCGGTCCTCGACCCCCTGACCGCCGACGAAACCGCCGCCATGATTGAGCACCGGTGCGAGTTCGCCGGCATCAGAAACCCGTTCACCAAGGAGGCGATGGAGGCCGTCTACATCAAGTCTAAGGGCATCCCCCGCTCCATCCTGAAGGTGTGCGCGCTCGCCTACGAGATGATGGAGATGGCGGGCGATAGGGAGATCGGCTTCGACTACATCGAGGACACGGTGGGCGAGGTGGCGGTATGAGCAGATTTGCCAAGCTGGTTAACGCCCAGGCGGCTCGCGAGCAGGAGGCGCCGCGCGAATCGCAAGAGCGGGCGCCTGACCAGACGCCCGATAAGAAAGAATCTGCCACCCTCAAACCCAAAAAACTTACCCCGGTAACTACCCCAGCAAATACCCCGGTAGATACCCCAGTAATAACCCCAGCAAGTGCCCCGGCAATTACCCCTGTAACAACCCCGGTAGATACCCCGGCAATTACCCCTGTAACAACCCCGGTAGATAGTACAGGCGAAAATCAGCGTGAGCCGTCTCGCACGTCGCCGCAATACCTGGACGCGACCCACACGGCCTCGGAGCAGCGTGTCTACTCGGTCATGTACCGGGAGACGGTCAGCCGCGGCGTGCGGGAGCGCCACTTCGGGCCGAAGGAGTTGTGCGAAAGGACGGGCATACGCTCAGACCGGACCATTCGGACCGCGCTCGACGGGCTCATCGCTAAGCTCTCCATTGAAATCGTCTCGCAGTTTAACGGGAGCCCGTTGGGACCGCGCTACCGAGTGTTCGATCCGAGGGAGATAACGGGCAGGCGGAAGGCCGCCGAAATCGAGATAGACCCGCAGAGCAAAAAGATAACTACCCCGGTAGATACCCCGGTAGATACCCCGGCAGCTACCGGGGACAAAATTTACAGGGGTACCGGGGTAGAAACTACCGGGGTTACCGGGGTAGAAATTGCAGGGGTTTCTTATAAATATAGAAATACTATTGGAGGGGACGGAGAAAGCGCCGCAGGCTCATCATCAAATCTTACTGCGCGCGCTGATGATGAGGCTTACGCCCTTCTGCTTTCTCGCTTCCGGCAGGCCGTCACAGACGTCACCGGCCGAGTATCAACGCCGGGTGAGGCGGAGCGCTGGGGCGAGCTGGCCGAGCTTCTCGTCACGGAGCTGAAGATCGCCGCCGGCCGGACCGGGAGCGTGTCGAGCGTGCCGGCATTCCTGACCGAGCACCTGCGCCGAAGGCTGTGGAAGAAGGACAAGCGCCAGGTCGAGGCGGAAGCCGCCTCAGAGGGGCGGCAGACGCCAGAGAAGGCCGTCTCAGGCGACGTCTCACAGTGCCCGGACTGCTTCGGCACGGGGATGTGGTACCCGGAGGGCTTCGACAAGGGCGTCGCTCGCTGTAGCCACGAAAAACTGATACCCAAAGAGTCAGAGTAGGGAGGGCAGTCCGTAGACGGCTGAGCCAAGCGGCAGTCGCCCCACACAAGCCTCCGACGTGTATCCAAAGCCCAATCATTTAGAGCCGCAATGTACTCACGCAACCAAAAATTCAGCTACAGCTTCTTCAAAGTTACAAGCGCGGGAGCGGGCGCATCCTGAAGATGACCCATGTTTCACGAGCGAGCAATATTCGTTGTGTGTGGTCAATCTACAGTAGACATTCACGCTACGGGTGCGCTCCTGCCTCTCTACAGGCGATCAAACGGTGGCAGCGTGTGAAGGCTTCTATCCGCTTGGAACATACGTGGCAAGTCTTGTCATAAGCGAGAGATAAAGATTACCCAGGGAAGAGCACATGTGTTGAAGGGTTGCGCTCGCGATGCCGGTAAAGGTGAGCAAATCCTATAGGAGTGGATGGTCTGAGTCCAAACTCCACATCAAGCGATCCCTTCAATTAAGAGGGAAAGTTTAGCACTTGGGGCGTGAAACATTGGAGCAGTTCTGTTTACCATAGGACGGAATAATATTGTTTTTACAATCGTTAATGGACACACAAATAGTCAATAAGTGTAACCTCCATTTATGATAGATAAATGAATCGAGAAGCTGGTCGAAGCCCTGAGACGGCCCTCACGCGCTCCGTGGGAGAGTTTCCCCTAGCTCTCCGCAACGCCGTCCGGCTCTGGGCCGACTCTTCCACCGTGCCCGACTCGGCGCGTCGCGAAGACCTGCTGCGCGACAAGCAGCGGGCCGTCACCGCCTTCTTCCTCTTCGCGAATAAGCACCCCGGCGAGGTCATCCCGCAGGACGTGAAAAACTGGCAGAAGCGTCTTGAAGCCGGCGGCCTCAGCCCTTCGACCGTTTACGTGCGCGTCTCCTTCCTCTCCTCGTTCTATGAGTGGCTGATGCGCGACCCGGAGCTCGGCGGGCGGATCGGGAAGAACCCCGTCAGCCAGGCGCGGCCCCGCGCGCCCAAACCCTACCAGACCGAGAGCGTGAAGGCCCTGACCGACGAAGAGTTGGAGAGGCTTCTCGAAACCGTCGGACGTAAGGCCGCCGCCGGCGACGTAGTCGGCAAGCGCGACTACGCTCTGCTGCTGCTCTTCGTCGCGACCGGGATGCGGCGCGCCGAACTCCTCTCGCTCCGGGGGCGTGACCTGCGTTTGGACGACGGCCTGATTCTGACGAGCCGCGTCAAGGGGGGTAATTACGCCGGGCGCGAGGTGGCCGAGCCGCGGGTGAGGGAAGCGCTGCTCGATTACCTGACCGCCGCCGGTAGGCTCGCCGTCCTCAAGACGGACGGGCCCGTCTGGACGCGGCACGACAACGCAGGGCGCCCCGGTGCCCAGCTCTCTTCGCATGCGTACGTCAAGAATCTGAAAAGGTACGCGCGGGAGGCGGGGGTCGAGGGGTTTCACCTGCACCGGACGCGGCACACGTTCGCGCGGATAGTGGCCGAGGACTCCGGCTCGATCACCGAAACGCAGGACGCCCTCGGGCACCGGAATGCCGCCACCACTCGGGTTTACGTGCAGCGAATCGCAGTCAAGCGGGACAAGCACAGCGAGCGGATTTTAGGGAGGTTCGCCAAAAAGTAAAGGAGGGTCGTCCTGACTCCGCAATGTGTTAATGAGTAGGCCGAACCTCCTACGTGCGCGCCTACTCTCGACGGTAGGCCGCTCGCTGCGCCGCGCAGACGTGGTGCTGCTCGACAACCTACGCGTGCATCACGCGAGCGGCGTGGAGAAGGCGATACGCTCGACCCGCGCGCGGGTGCTGTGACGGCCGAGCGACCCGCCGGACTTCTCGCCGCTGGCGAGTTGCTGGTCGAAGGACAAGGTCACTGACTGTCACTCGTAGAAAGTGAAACGGGCGCGCCGGCTTGGAACCGGCGCGCCCGCTCTTTCATGTGGTCGCTGTCCTCACCCGCCGGGACAAAACAGCAGCCCCTCTTTCTCGCGGGCGAGGTTACCGAGAGCGATTTCATCTTCGCTCTCTCGTGACGTTCAGTAGACCTCAACCTCGGCCAGCCTGCTATAGCTTGCCAGCGCGTTGTTCACCAACACCCTCACGCGATCCGTTGTGACGGGTGCGAACGTGAATGTGCGTTTGATTCGGTTGTTGCCGATGACGGTGCCGCCGGGCACCGTCGCCCACGCCGCGCCCGTCCAGTACTGCACCTCGAAGGCCGTGACGCCGTACTGTGCGAAGGTCATGGTGTCAGTCGGCTCGACCGGGTTGGCGTAAGCGTCCTGAATCATAAACACCCTGACCTCTCTGATTGTTTTGCTGGCGCCGAAGTTCACCTGCCACCAGTCGGGGAAAGTGTTGATGGTCGAGTCGTTCCAGCCGCCGCCACCGCTCTCCCAGTTCAGTCCCTTGCGGTCGCCGTTGTTGGCCCCGCCCGCGGCGCGGGCCGCGTCGAATTCGGAGGACGCGCCGGCCGTCGCGCCGTTAGAGGCGAGAGCCACATTCGTCTTCGGAGTGTAAGCCTCGACCTCAATGATTCTGCTGTAGCTGGCGAGCGAGCCGTTCACCAGCACCCGGATTTTACCGGTCGTCACGGCGGGGAAGGTGAACGACCTCCGCACGAGGTTGTTGCCGGTGACGCTGCCGCCGGGCACGGTGACCCACTGCGAGCCGTCCCAGTACTGCACGTCGAAGGCGGTGACGCCGTACTGCGCGAAGGTCATCGCGTCGGTCGGCTCAATGGGGTTGGCGTAGTCGTCCTGGATGGAGAAGACGTTAATCTCGTTGATGGTCTTGGCGCCGCTGAAATCGACTTGGAGCCAGTCGGGGTAGACCCCGAAGGTCGCGTCGTGCCAGCCGCTCCCGGTCGTAGGGTCTGAACCCCAGTGGAGTCCTTTGCGGTCGCCGTTGATGGCGGCGAGCGGGGTGCGCCCGGCGTCGAGCGTCGAGGAGGCCGTGGCCGTCGCTCCGCTCGCCGCCAGCGCGACGTTCGTGCCCGGTGCTTCTGTCACGGTTGCCTGATAGGCTTCGACCTCGATGACCCTGCTGTAGCCGGCGAGCGAGCCGTTCACTAAGACCCGAATCTTGTCTGTCGCGAGCGGCGAGAAGGCGAATTTTCGCCACACCTTGTTGTTGCCGGTGACGCTCCCGCCGGGCACCGTCGCCCAAGCAGAGCCGTTCCAGTACTGCACCTCGAAGGCCGTGACGCCGTACTGCGTGAACACCGTCGCCTCGGTGGGTTCGGTGGGGTTGGGGTAATCGTCCTGGATGGTGAAAACGTCCACCTCGTCGATGGTTTTGACGCCGCTGAAATCTATCTGCACCCAGTCCGGGAGGGTGTTGATAGTCGCGTCGTGCCAGCCGCTCCCCGTGGCGGGGTCCGAGCCCCAGTGGAGGCCCTTGCGGTCGCCGTTAATCGCGGCCAGCGGGGTGCGCCCGGCGTCGAGCGTCGAGGAAGCCGAGGCGTTGGCTCCGTTCGCGGCGAGTGCCACGTTCATTCTCGGTGGGGCCGTGACGCCCTCGTAAGCCTCGACCTCGATGATTCTGCTGTAGGAGGCGAGCGAGTTGTTGACGACCACCCTGATCCTGTCGGTCGTCACCGCGGGGAAGGTGAACGACCGCCGGACGAGGTTGTTGCCGGTGACATTCCCTCCCGGCACTGTCGCCCACGCCGCGCCCGTCCAATACTGCACGTCGAAGGCGGTGACGCCGTACTGCGTGAAGGTCATGGCGTCGGTCGGCTCGACCGGGTTCGGGTAGTCGTCCTGAATCGTGAAGAGGTCGATCTCGTTGATCGTCTTGCTGCCGCCGAAGTTAACCTCAAGCCAGTCGGGGTAGACCCCGAAGGTCGAGTCGTGCCAGCCGCTCCCCGTCGCGGGGTCTGAACCCCAGTGGAGTCCTTTGCGGTCGCCGTTGATGGCGGCGAGCGGGGTGCGCCCGGCGTCGAGCGTCGAGGAGGCCGTGGCCGTCGCACCGTTCGCGGCGAGCGCCACGTTTTGCCGGGTACCGTTAACGGTGGTGAAGTTCGCGGTGTAGGTCGTGTCGCTCGACGGCGCGACCGTGTGTGTGATGTCCCCCCCGTCGCTCCAACCGCTCCAGACGTACTGTGTGCCGTCCCCCCCGCTCTGCGGCGAGGTCGTGCCGATGGTGTGACTGGAGCCCTGCGCCCAGGTGAAGGTCTGAGTTCCCACGTAGGTCGTCCCATCGACCGTGAAGGAGCGGCCCGCCGGGTTCGTCTGCACCGACACCTGAACCGGCGCGGCCGCGTAGACGGCCGTCAACGTGTGGTCGGAATCCATCGTGACGCTCGTCGAAGCGTTCGACGAGTAGTCGAGCCCGTCGCGCTGCCACTTCAGAAAGGTGTTGCCTCCCGCGAACGGGGGCGCGTTGAGGTTGACCACGGTGTTGGTGCCGTACGTCCGTGTGAACTGCGTCAGGCCGTTGCCTTGATTGTTGATGTCGTTCGGGCTGACCGCGACGCTGATGCCGCTCGCGGGATTCGACGAGGCGACCGTGAGGACGCGGGGCGCCGACGTAACTAATGAATAGAGCAGCCTGTTCGGGGAGCCGGGGCCCGGAGCAACGACCTTGTCCGGCGTGGCGTTGCTGATGATGGCGGCGCCGACCGCGGCGGGCGTCGCGCCCGGATTATTCTGGAGGTAGAGCGCCGCGACGCCGGCCACGTGCGGGCTCGCCATCGACGTTCCCGAAATAGTGTTCGTCGCCGTATTGTCGCCGATCCAGGCGGAGGTAATGCCCGCGCCCGGCGCGAAGACGTCCACCAGCGAGCCGACGTTGGAAAAGTCGGCCTTCGTGTCCGAAATATCCGTCGCGCCGACGGTCAACGCTTCGGCCACGCGCGCCGGCGATCTCTGGTTGGCGTCGAGGCCGTAATCATTACCCGCGGCGACCGCGTAAGTCACGCCGCTCGCGATGGAGTTTCTGACCGCCGTGTCGAGCGGTTCGTAGATGCCGCCGCTGAGGCTCATGTTGGCGACGGCCGGGCTCAGGTGATTGCCGGTGACCCAGTCCACGGCCGCGATGATGGTCGAGAATTCGCCGCCGCCGGTGCAACCGAAGACGCGCAGCGCGTGAATCGTCACGCCCTTGGCGACGCCGTACGACGCGCCGCCGAGCGTGCCCGCGACGTGCGTGCCGTGACCGTTACAGTCGGTTCCGCCCTGCCCGTCGTTGACGAAATTCGCGGCGGTGGACGCGCGCCCGCCGAAGTCCTGATGGGTCGCGCGGATGCCGGTGTCTATCACGTAGGCGTGGACGCCCGCGCCCGTAGGCGTGTAGCCGTACTGGCCGTTGAGCGGGAGGTCGCGCTGGTCGATGCGGTCGAGTCCCCACGACGGCGGGTTGAACTGCGTGGCCGTGAGGCTGACTTCGCCGTCCTCGGCCACGTACTCGACGCGCGGGTTGCGCGCGAGCGCGGCGGCCGCCTGCTCGGAGAGGTACGCCGAGAAGCCTTTGAGCGCGTGAGAGTAGGTGTGCCTGACGGTCCCGCCGTGCGCCCGCGCGAGGTCGGCCGCCGCGGCCGCGACATCGGGGCCGGGCAGGTCTTCCTTGAGCACGACGACGTACTGGCCGGGGATGCGGTCCTGCGCCCTGCGGAACTTACCCGGAGCGGGCGGGGTTCGATTCTGCGCCTGCGTCTGCGGGGGCGTAAGTGTGAGGACCGACAGCGTGATCACTATCAGAAGGGATAGGAATCTCCTCATTTGAAATCTTTCTCCTTAGTTGTGTTGGAAGGTTGAAGGGTGATTGCGGCTACGCTGCCCGTGAAAATCGGGGTGCGACTTGTAGGTGGCAGGGGTTAGCAGCGCGAAGCCACAGGCGTTAACGGTCCGCCCTGACGTGCGACAAGATGTTTACGGCAACCACTCTACTTTTGAGGCAAGAGGCGCTGATGAGGCAAAGCCGCTCGGGATTCCAGAGTTTCGCCGGCGCACTTTTCCGGTTACGCCGAAACGTCAACGGAACCCTAGTTGATGTCCCTGCCCGCTTTCAGCTTTTCAATCATCGCCTGAACCGCCTGTTTAGCCGAATCGTTCGGCGCCAGCGGCAAAGCCTTGTTAGCGAAGTCGAGGGCCTTCGCGTAATCGCCGTTGGCGGATAAACCCCTCGCCATTCCCGTCAACGTCGTAAACTGATTCGGATTTTTGGTGTAATTAAACTGAAAAACCTCTAACGCCGCCTGCGGCTTTTTCGCGGCTAAAAGTTGTCTGCCGAATTGCTGTAGCTCGACGATGCTGCCCGACGGTAACGCGGTCTTGATCACCGCCGCCGCCTCATCGACTCGGCCGAGTTTGTCGAGGATTAGCGCCTTAGTCGTGAGCGCGGGGAACGCAGTCGGGTCGCCCGGAAACTTCTGGCTCGTCGCCAGAGTCGCCCACTCAAGCCCTTTCTCCAACTGGTAATTGTTCTGCAAAGTCCAGCTCGCGGCGATGTTTAATCCTTGCCACGTAAAGCCGCGCGGGTTTTGCGACTCGGCGACGAAGGCGTCGAACTGTTGCTTCAAATAATCGACCTCGACCTTGAAAGGGATTGACAGTTTCTCCCACGAAAGGGAGACGACGGCGGAATTCGGCGTCTGGTTGGAAAACTCGTATTTCAGATTCTCGACGCTCTTCTCGACCGGCTGAGGTTTAACTTTGACGCGCAGGGCGTCTTCCTTTTCGTCATAAAAAAATGAGCCCCACGCGTCCGACCTTCTGGAGAAAATGACGATGCTTTCCAGCGGGTCATACGCGATAAATAATCCGTATTTTCCCTTCGGCAGAATTTGACCTTCGATTTTTACGTCGTTATCAAATTCGATGACGGTATTTTCATTCGCGCCCGCGCGCCACGGCGCGGGTTTGCCGTTCCCGAATCCCTGATCGATAAAGCCCTTGTGAACGACTTCGCCCCAAATCTTACCTTCGCGCCCTCTGACCGCGGGACGGTGATAGGTAATCGTGACCAGCGTCAAACCGACCTGTTCGGAGACGGCCGCTTTTTTCGTGTAGCCGTTCGGAACCGCCGAGTTATACGGCACCTGCGCAGACACGGGGACGGCCAACACAATGATGGCCAGCAAAGATAAGTAGTTTTTCATGTTTTTGAATTTCCCGTTCAGGACTCCCGCGAAGAGCGAAGAGCCATCTTTACAAACAGGAATTTCAGTTGCAACCGTAGGCGTCTCCCGCATTCGTGGGTAATGATAAAGAACTCTCGCCTTGAAAGTCTTAAAAGTTACGTGAAAGTTAGTTTGAAATCTTCATCAAAGACTTTTGAAATACGGACGCGCCGGCGGGCGGCGCCGCTAAATGGCGCGCCTGCACAACGCGGCCGGTGGTTATTGACATCCTAGCACCGCTCACGCCAGACTGTTTTACCCACTATTTTGAATAGGCATCGGCGTCAACTCCGACACTCTGATCGCGTAAGGATATGAGCACCAAAACCTTACTCACTTTCAAATTCGATGACTTCTACCTGAACGTTGACGAGCGGCGCCTGACATTTCAAGGTCAAACTGTTGCGCTGACTCCGAAGGCTTTTCAAACCCTCGTCGTGTTGCTGCGCAACCACGGAAGGGTGGTTGAAAAGGAGTGTTTTCTCAATGAGGTCTGGCCGGATACTTTTGTCGAGGAAACGACCCTGGCACAAAACATCCGGACCTTACGAAAAACCCTCGGCCGCTTTGACGAGGACAAAGAATTTATCCTCACGGTTCCGCGTCGCGGCTATCAGTTTGTCGGCGACGTGCAGGAAATATCGGGCGATGAAGAGGTAATTGCCGTTGAAAAATACGCGCAGACACATCTCACCACCGCACAACGCGAAATCCACGATCCGACAGTTACGAGTTCGGACAACATTGCGGTAAGTCCCCGCCGACCACTTCCTAAAAACGGTTTTTCAACGCGGAACGCAGTCTTCGTCAGTTTGCTGGCGATTTCGGCTTTCGCAGTCGGATATTTCGCGTCCGTCGGCTTTAAAAGGCACCGGAGTTTTGCGGAGTCACAGTTTAGAAAATTTCGGGTCGATACAATCGTCGCCGACGCGGACATACGAAACTCGGTAATTTCCCCCGACGGAAAGTATCTCGCGCTGGTCCAAGTTAAAAACGGCGTCCAATCCCTGTATTTGCGGCAGGTCGAAAATGGCAATTCTGCTGAGGTCGTTCCGCGAATCGACGGGACGTTTATCGGCGCGGTTTTTTCGCCCGACAGTGAGCAGATTTATTACTCCGTCAATGAAAATCTTGAGCCTAATAAACCCGCAATCTCAACGCTCTACAAGGTTTCCGTGTTCGGCGGGGCTTCGCGGGAAATCCTGCGCGACATAGACAGTCCGGCGGCGATTTCCCCTGACGAAAGCGGTCTCGCATTTATCCGCCGTGACCGCGAGAGTCAAGAGACCGCGTTGGTGCTTGCGGACGTTGAAGGCAGAGGCGAGCGGAGTCTGGCGGTTCGCAAACCGGAGAGCGGATTTACAAACAGCGGTGTCTCCTGGTCGCCGGACGGAAAATTTCTTTCCGCGACCGTTCTTCAGCGTGAAAACAATCGGGAATCGGTTCAAGTCGCGGTCGTCAACGCCGAGACCGGCGAACAAAAGATCGTCTCACACGAAGATTGGATTTCGGCGGGTCAGACGATCTGGCTCAAAGACGGCAGCGGAATCCTCGTCGTCGCTTACGGGGCAAAATCGCCCGCCTTAAACGACGAACTCTGGGTCGTCCCGTACCCGGAAGGAAAAGCCCGCTTCGTCGCCAGCGGCATCAACGGAAGTTACGGAATCAGTTTGAACGCCGAGTCGAATTCGCTCGTCGCCGTAAAATCCAGTAAATTTGCCTGTTTTCTGACCGCCCCCGTCAATAATCTTAGAAAAAACACTCACGTTCTGACGACGATCTCGGACGAATGCCCGCTGCCGTTCGGCGCGGATTGGACGAACGACGGGCTGATCGTCTATTCCGCGACGGACGACGGCAACGCCAACATTTTCACCATCAGCGAGGACGGCGGCGAGCGAAAGCAGTTGACTTCGGACGCCAGCGCCGAAATCTCGCCGAAGCTTTCCGCCGACGGACGCTTTTTGACGTTCATGTCGAATCGCAGCGGGCAGATGGACGTTTGGCGAGCGGACGCGAACGGGACAAACACCGTGCGGCTGACGACGAGCGGGAACGTTAAAGATTCGATAATTTCCCCGGACGGCGAAGCGGTCTTCTACCTCGCACAAGATTCCGAAAGTAAAGTCGAAACGCTGTGGCGGGTTTCCATTGGCGGTGAAAATCCCGTCAAACTAACAGACCGGACGACCCGCTCGCCGCGCATTTCGCCCGACGGGAAAACGATCGCCTGTTACATCTCAAATCCCGAAACGAATGCGATGACGCTCGCCCTGCTTTCGGCCGAGACGGGCGAAGTCTTAAAATATCCGGCGACCCCGCAACACGACGACATCCCTTTTCTCGATTGGTCGAAAGACGGGGAAAGTCTGTTCGTCGTGCTGCAACGGGAAAAGCCCTTCAGTCTTTGGAAACTTCCACTAAACGGCAGCCAACCCGAACAGTTACGCGAGTGGCCGAACGATGCGATTTTCCGACTCGCCATCTCCAGAAACGGGGAAAGAGTTTTTTACGAAGTAGGGAATCAATTAAATAGCGTGATGCAATTTCAAAGCTTAGATTGAAAGGAGGACATCCGATGAAGCGATTGTCGGCTCTAGCATTCATCCTTGCGCTCACACAGACGTCGTGCGTCGTCGCCGGCGGGTACAGCAGCCGCGGCGGCTGGTTCTTCTGGCCGTGGGGACTCCTGCTGCCCGTGGTGGTCGTCCTCGCGCTCCTTCTACTGAGGCGGCGCAGGTGATGGCGAAATCGACCGGGCGGCCGGTGCGACGCCACCTCCGTCTGCGGGCGTTGCTGTCGCTGCTGCTCGTCGTTCAGGCGGCCTGCGGGGGCTGGCGGCCGTGGGGCGGCGGCGGCTCCGCGGGCGCGCAGCGGGCGGCGCCGCACTTCCGCCCCGGCTTCAACCTCTTCAAACCCGAGCAGGACGTGGAGCTCGGCAGGCAGTCCGCGGCGCAGATCGCGCGCCAGGTGCCGCTGCTGCGCGACGAGGAGTTGGTGGGCTACGTCCGCCGGCTCGGCGCCAAGCTCGCGGCGCACGCGCCGGGCGAGAAGTTCCCCTACCAGTTCGAGGTCGTCGCCGCGCGCGAGGTCAACGCCTTCGCGCTGCCGGGCGGCTTCATCTTCGTCAACGCCGGGACGCTCGCCGCGGCGCGCAACGAGGGCGAGCTGGCGGGCGTCGTCGCCCACGAGATCATGCACGTCGCGCTGCGCCACGGCACCAACCAGGCGTCGAAGGCTTACGTCGCGAAGAGGGGTCTCGGCGTGCTGCGCTCCATCGTCGGCGACGGCGAAGACTCGGACCTCGGGCGCGTCATCGACAGGGTCGGGGGCGTCGGCGCTAACATGCTCTTCTTGAAGTTCGGGCGCACGGCCGAGCGCGAGTCCGACCTCGGCGGCGCGCACATCCTCGCCGCCGCCGGCTACGACCCGCGCGACATGGCCTCGTTCTTCGAGACCCTGCAACGAGAGGGCGGCCGGCGCCTGCCTGAGTTTTTGAGCGACCACCCCGACCCCGGCAACCGCGTCGCCTCGATCAACGAGGTCGTCCCCGCGCTCGAAGTGAGTCCGAACCCGACGCACAGCACGCCCGAGTTCGAGCGCGCGAAGGGGCGTCTCACGGGGCGCAGCCTCCCCGCCTCCGCCGAGCCGGAACGCAAGGGCCCGCGCGAGCCGGAAGACGTGGAGCCAGCCGCGCGCCCGCCTCAGCCGGACGGGGCGGCGGCCGAGTTCCGCGCCGCCGACGGCTCGTTCGCCTTCGCCTACCCGCGGAACTGGGAGACGCTTCAGGTGAGCGAGTCGGAACACATCATCGCGCCCGCCGGCGCCTACGGGCGGAGGGACGGGGCGGCCTACGTCACGCACGGGCTCTTCGTCGGGACGGTGGCCGTCGAAGGCGGCGGCGACCTCGGGGCCGCCACCGACGCCTTCCTGCGACAACAGCTCAAGGCCAACCCGGACTTTCAGGTGCAGGGCGCGCCGCGCCAAGTCTCCCTCGCCGGGCGCGAGGCGTACGCCGCGGTGGTCGCCGGCCCCTCGCCCGTGACGGGGAAGGTCGAGGTCAACCTCGTCTACACGGCCTTCGGCTCCGGCGGGCGGCTCTTCTACCTCATCGCGGTGGCGCCCGACGATGAGTTCGAGACTTACCGCCCGTCTTTCGAGGGCGCCGTGCGGAGCCTGCGGCTGGGGTAACTACCACGAGCCGCCGCGATACGACAGCATAAAGTGAAAAGGCGGGGCCGACAGCGGCCCCGCCTTTCTTTAACCGGCCGGCCCTCGGGCTCATGCGGCCCCTCGGGTGCCCGCGTCTCGCGAAGCCCTCCGAACAGCCGGCGCTCGCTAAAGCTCGGCGGATTGATGGGCAGCATATTTACAAAATCCTTATAACTTTTATGCCATCCTGTGCGCGATGGCTTTCCCCTAAAGCAACAACTCATTTAGTCAGGTTGGTGGCAGCGGTGTGAGAGGCGGTGGGCGGGCCGTGGGGCCTCTCTCATCGCCGGCGGGCGTTTGTGATTCCGGGGCGGACTATTCTCATCTCTTAAGACGACTATGGCAGGAACAGCTTCGGCGGACATTCACACCACACTGACGGACGCGCAGGGACACCCGCACACGGCCACGCCGCGCGGCCGCTACCTCGCCCTCCTTTCGCTGACCGCGCTCGGCATCGTCTACGGCGACATCGGCACCAGCCCGCTCTACGCCATGCGCGAGTGCTTCCACGGCCCGCACGCCATCGACTTGACGCCCGAGAACGTCTTCGGCGTGATGTCGCTCATCTTCTGGTCGCTCATCCTCATCATCTCGATCAAGTACTGCGTCTTCGTCCTGCGCGCCGACAACCGCGGCGAGGGCGGCATCCTGGCGCTGACGGCGCTGGCGACGCCCATCAAGGTCGTCAGCCGGCGCGAGCGCAAGTGGATCGTCGTGCTCGGCATCTTCGGGGCGTCGCTCCTCTACGGCGACGGCATCATCACGCCCGCCATCTCCGTCCTCGGCGCCGTCGAGGGACTGAACGTGGCGACGCCGCTCTTCGCCCCCTACGTCGTCCCCGCGACGGTCGTGATCGTCGTCGGGCTGTTCTACATCCAGAGCCGCGGGACGGCGAAGGTCGGGCGGCTCTTCGGCCCCGTGATGCTGGTGTGGTTCATCGCCATCTCCGCGCTCGGGGTCGCACAAATTCTGCGCCACCCGTCGGTGTTCGGCGCGTTCAACCCGGCGCACGGCTTCGACTTCTTCATGCGTAACGGCCGCCACGGCTTCCTCGTCCTCGGCACGGTCTTCCTCGTCGTCACGGGCGGCGAGGCCCTCTACGCCGACATGGGGCACTTCGGCAAGCGTCCGATTCGCATCGTGTGGTACGCGGTCGTTCTCCCGGCCCTCCTGCTCAACTACCTGGGTCAGGGCGCGCTGCTCATCGAGAACGCGGCCGCGGCCGAGAACCCCTTCTACCGGCTCGCGCCCGGCTGGGCGCTCTACCCGCTCATCGCGCTGGCGACGTGCGCGGCCATCATCGCCTCGCAGGCGCTCATCTCCGGCGCCTACTCGCTGACGATGCAGGCCATCCAGCTCGGCTTCATCCCGCGCTTCAAGATCGAGCACACCTCCACGACCGAGATGGGGCAAATCTACATCCCGGCGCTCAACTGGGCGCTGATGCTCGGCTGCATCGCCATCGTCGTCGGCTTCGGCTCGTCGAGCAATCTCGCGGCCGCCTACGGCGTGGCCGTCACGGCGACGATGGTCATCACGGCGCTCCTGCTCGGCGTCGTGGCGCGACAGAAGTGGAACTGGGGCCTGCCCTTAGTGATCGCCCTGACGGGATTCTTCCTCGTCATCGACCTCGCTTTCTTCGGCGCGAACGTGATCAAGATTCCGGCCGGCGGCTGGTTCCCGCTCGTCGTCGGCGCCGTGATCTTCATCCTCATGACGACCTGGAAGAAGGGGCGCCGCATACTGGCCTCGCGGATGCTGTCGCTCGCCGTCCCGGTCGAAGATTTCCTGCGCGATGTCGCGAGGAACCCGCCGGTGCGCGTGCCCGGCACGGCCGTCTTCATGACCGGCACGGGGAACGGGACGCCGACCGCGCTGGAGCACAACCTCGAACACAACAAGGTGCTGCACGAGCGTGTCGTCCTGTTGACGGTGAAGACGAGGCAGGCGCCCTACGTCGAGCCGGAGGAGCGCGTGAGCGTCGAGCCGCTCGGCCACGAGTTCTACCGCCTGACCATCAACTACGGTTTCATGGAAGACCCCAACGTCCCCGCCGTCCTGTCGGAACTGAAGGCGCCCGCCTTCGACCCGGCGGAGACGACCTATTTTCTGGGCCGCGAGACGGTCATCGCGAGCAAGCATCCGGGCATGATGCTCTGGCGCGAGAAGCTGTTCGCCCTCCTGTCGCGCAACGCTTCGAGCGCCACCGCGTACTTCTGCCTGCCCCCCGACCGCGTCGTCGAGATGGGCTCGCAGGTCGAGATTTAGCGCCCGCGGCCGGGCCGCCCTGTCATACAATTGCGATCCGTGTGGTGGAGCAGATTAGAGAGGAGCCGGGCGGGCTACCTGATGGCCGCGGCGGTCGTCGCCGCCCTGACGGCCGCGCTCAAGCTGCTCGGCGGGCGCGTCAACTCGACGACCGTCGCGCTGGCGCTCCTCCTCGTCGTGCTCTTCATCGCCGCGCGGATGGAGAGCGGGCCGGCGCTCGTCGCCTCGGTGCTGGCGATGCTCTGCTTCAACTTCTTCTTTCTCCCGCCGTTCGGCACCCTCCACATCGCCGAGCCGGATAACTGGGTCGCGCTGGCCGCCTTCCTCCTCACGGCCGTCGTCGCGGGGCAGCTCTCCACGCGCGCGCGCCACCGCGCCGAAGAGGCGGAGGCCGGCCGCCTTGAGATCGAGCGGCTCTACGAGGAGCTGCGCGCGGCCTTCGAGCGCGCGAGCCACGCCGAGGCGCTCCGCCAGAGCGAGAAACTGAAGTCGGCGCTTCTGGACGCCGTCACGCACGACATCCGCACGCCGCTCACCTCGATCAAGGCGTCGGTCACGACGCTCCTCGACGAGCTGAGCGGGAAGAGGTATGACGGCCAGGCGGTCACGCTCGGCGCGGAGTCCCGGCTCGAAATGCTGGAGGTCATCGACGAGGAGAGCGACCGGCTCAACCGCTTCGTCGAAGGTCTTATCGAGCTGGCGCGCATCGAGGCCGGGGAACTGCGGCTGCGGCTTCGCTGGGGCGCCGTTGACGAGGTGGTCGCGGCGGCGCTCTCAAGGGCCGAGCCGCTCACAAGAGGCCACGCCGTCGGCGTGGAGATCGAAGACGGGCTGCCCGCGGTGCGCGTAGACCCGAACGCCGTGGCGGAGGTGGTCTACACTCTCGTCGATAACGCGGCGAAGTACTCGCCGCCGGGGACTCCCATCCGCGTCACGGCCGCGCGCGCCGGAGGCGAGATGATTCGCATCGCGGTCGAGGACGAGGGGCACGGCATTCCCGAAGACCTGCGTGAGAGGGTCTTCGACAAGTTCTTCCGGGCGACGCGGGACGGCGACGCCGGCGGCCGGCGGCCGGCGGGCACGGGGCTGGGGTTGGCCATCGCCCGCGGGATAGTCGAGGCGCACGGCGGGCGCATCGCGGTCGAGGGCCGCGTCGGAAGCGAGGGGGCGCGCGTCGTATTTCTGCTGCCCATCGGGGACGAAGACGCCGTGACCGACACGCTTCAGGAGGCGGCGCCGGGGCGAGCCGCCGCGGCGTCGGGGGAGGCCGACAGAATCTCTTGAACCAGCAGCCGCGCATCCTCGTCGTCGATGACGAGCCGCAGCTCGCCCGCGTCCTGCGCACGGGGCTGAAGACGCACGGCTACGACGTGAGAGTCGCGGCCGACGGCGTCTCGGCGCTGGAGACCTTCGGCGACTGGCACCCCGACCTCGTCGTGACCGACCTCGCGATGCCGAACATGGGCGGGCTTGAGCTGTGCCGCCGCCTGCGCGAACTCTCGCAGCTCCCGATCATCGTCCTCTCGGTGCGCGGCGAGGAGAAGACGAAGGTCGAGGCGCTCGACGCGGGCGCCGACGACTACGTGACCAAGCCGTTCGGGATGGACGAGCTGCTGGCGCGGGTGCGGGCGCAGCTCAGGCGGGCGCAGACTTCCGTCACGGCCGAGGCCCGTTCAACCGTTTTGGAAGACGGCGACTTTCGCGTAGACCTCGAAGCGCGCAGCGTCTCCGTCCGCGGTGTTGAAGTCCACCTGACGCCGAAGGAGTACGACCTGCTCATCTACTTCGTGCGTCACGCGGGCAAGGTCCTGACACACCACACGCTGCTGGGTGCGGTCTGGGGGAGCAACTACACCGAGCAGGGCGAGTACCTGCGAGTGTTCGTCGGCCAGCTCCGTAAAAAGATAGAACTCGATTCTTCAAGCCCCCGCTACATCCTCACCGAGCCGTGGGTCGGCTACCGCTTCAACCCCGGCTCGTAAGTCCCTCGTCCCATCCTTCGTCTTTACGAACTTTTTATAAACCCTTTACGCCATCCTTATACGCGTGGTCGTAACATCACGCTCGTTGACAATGCGTCTGCCGAAGCCGCCCGCGCGTAGGACACTTCTCGGCCCGAGCCCGTCAGTTAACCGCGCAGGCTTCCGGGGGAAGGGCAACAACCGTCGCGGACGTTTTGGGCGCGGGAGCAGCTTGCTCTCCGCGCCCTTCGTCGTGTTGAGGTGAAGTCGATGAACAAGATTTACACGCTGCCGGAAGACGAGCTGAAGGGCGAGATTTATCAAAGAATACTCCACCTCACGGCGAAGAGCCGGAGGACGTGGGAGTCCGTCTTCGCGGCCGTCGGCCTCTTCGGCGGGCTGCTCTCCATCGTCCTCGGGGTTCTGGACTGGGCCGCCGTCGGGTTACTCACGCCGGCCGGCGCCCTCGGCTCATTTCTGGACGCGGCCGGGACCGCCCTCTTCGTCCTGCCGCTCCCGCTGCTGGCGCTGGGCGCGTACTGCCTCGACCTACTCGAAAAAAAGACACCCGCACTCCCGCTCTCCGCCGAGTCACAGCCCGACGCGCCCCGGCCGGCGTAAGGTGGTATACTGTCCATTCTGACGTACAGGTGGATATAGTAATGGAGAAAGTGGGGTCTTGTCCGTGCGGCTCTCGTCAATTCCTTCGTCCGACCGACCACAGGGAGATCGCCTCGGCCGTCAGGCCAGACCGACAAATGTTTACATGAGACCATGTATTGCCTGCCCCGTCATCCCGGCGGGGGACACCTCACAAACACCACGCAGATGCCGTGAACCGCGCGCCGCCGGAAGCTGAGACTTTGAGCGCGTTTCGTGTGTCAGTGGCATTTAGGCGCCGCGCAACCGTGCCCGGAGGGCGGCGGGTCGCGCCGGCGATTTCTCCTTTTCCCACAACCATCGGAGTTTCCGCTGATCGACTCGACGATTAAGCCAGGCGCGTACGCGCGGACTGAGGGCGCCCGTCCGGAAGCGGTCGCCGGGCCTGACCGCCGTCGGCTTCTGATTCGCGCGGCGGAGTTCTGTTTCGCCATGGCGATGCGTCTCGCGCCGCGCCGCCTCCGCTTCGGCGCGACCCTGACGATGGCGGGCGCCGCCGCGACCTTACTGCGCCGGACGAGCGCCTACCGGGAGCAGGAGGTAAAAGGTTTCGACGGCCCGAAGGAGATCGCCCTCCATTTCATGCTGAACGCCCTGACCAGGAACGGCACGCGGTTCGACCCGGCGGTGCGCGTCAGAGGTTTTGAAGAGTTAGAGAGGGCGCGCTCGGACGGCAGGGGGGTGCTTGTAGTGGGCCCCCACGCGGCGCTCACGCTTCTGATGATCCGCCTCTTTCACGACCGCGGCCTCGACCCCGTCGTCGTCAGCCCCGACCCGCGGATGCGCGTCGCCGGCACTACGGCGACGGCGCGAACCATTCAGCCGTCGCCCACCTTCCTCGTCAAGGCCCGCGGCAGGCTGCGCCGCGGTGAGTTGGTCTGCGCCATGCCCGACAGGGCGGAGCACCACGGGGGGCGGACGGTCGAGTTTGCGACGGCCGGCGGCCCCGTCATCGTCGCCCCCGCCTTGATGCACGTCGCCTCGCGGTGCGGGGCGCGGGTGGTCTTCACGGAGGTTCACGCCGAGGGGCGCTCGGTCGTGGCGGGCGTCATCTCGTCGCCCGAGGACGCGTCGTCGGGCGACGCAATCCTGGAAGGGTTCGTGGAGTTCGTACGGGCGCGGGCGCAAGACCACGCCGCCCGCCACGCACGGGGGCGCGGGGCGGAGGCCGCTTAAGATAGTAAGGATGGTGAACACGAACAACAGCGGCGCCGCCGGCGTCCGGCCGTCATTGTGGCGGCGCGTGTCGGCTCGCCCTTTGACCGGCCGGCGGCTGCTCACGGCCGCGGCCGTGCTGCACGTGGCGCTGGCGCTCGGGCTGCACTGCGCGGGTCGGGCGCAGGTCGTGCCGGGTTTGATAGACCGCGACGGGATCATGGGCTCCTTCGCTTTTGACAGTTACGAGTATCAGAGGGGGGCCGTGCTGCTGGCGGAGGTCTTGAAGAAGGACGGGGTCGCGGGGTGGGCGGCGGAGCCGCAGCCAGTACACGTCCGACTGATCTCGCTTCAGTTCGCGCTCCTCGGGCCGCTCTTGGGTTACGGCACGTTGAGCGCGGAGCCTTTCAACCTCCTCTGCTATCTGGCCGTCGTCGGGCTGACGCTCCTGCTCGGGCGGGAGGTCGGCGGCGCCCGCGCCGGCCTGTTCGCCGCCGGGGCCGTGGCGCTGTGGCCGACCTTCCTGCTGCACACGCTGCAACTACTCAAAGACCCGCTGTTCATCGCGGGGGCGCTCGCGCTCGTGTTGTGCGTGACGACGTGGCTGACGAGGACTTACGGCCCGGCGGGCGCCGCCGGCGCGGCCGCGCTCATGGGGGGCACCGCCTCGCTGCTCGTGCTCATCCGTTTCAATTTCGTCGTCGTCATCATCGCGCTCGTGTTGTTGGGGGCCGCCATGCTCGTCGTCCGCCAGTTAATAGAAAGGCGTTTACTGTACTGGAACATGGCCGCCCCAGCCCTGCTGCTGACGGCGGGGGCGCTGCTGTTGCTGCTGCTGCCATTCCTCAGGCCCCCGGTTGGTCAGAGGCTCAAGCACTACCCTTCGGACGGAGGCGGGCCGCCGAAGGCGGAGGTCGGCGCAGGGGAACAGGTGCCCACGGCCGTCACGTACCTGCCGCGCGCGGCGGCGGACGAGGAAGGGAATACCAGCCGCGCCGGGCGGTTCAAGGCGTGGGCGGACAGGGCCGCTCACAGGGTCGGCACCGTCCGGTACAGGTTCAGCGCGGTCTACACGGAGGCCGGGTCGGGCATCGACCGCGACGTGCGGTTCAGAGACATCGACTCTCTCGCCCTCTACCTGCCGCGCGCCTTCGCGATAGGTTTCTGGGCGCCCTTCCCAAACACATGGGCGGGCGCGGGCAGGCGCGTCGGGGGCGCGGGGAAGTTGTTGGCCGGCGCCGAGACCCTCCTCATGTACGTGGTCGAGTTGTTGGCGCTCGTGGCCGTCCTCCGTCCCCCGCGGAGGATCGCCTCGTGGCTGCTGCTGGCGCTCGCCGCGTTCGGGGCGACCGGGCTTGGACTCGTCATCCCCAACGTCGGCGCGCTCTACAGATTCCGGTACACGTTCTGGGTGCTGTTGTTCGTCCTCGGCGCGAAGGGTCTGGAAAGCCTCCTCGCGTCGCGTGGGCGACGGCTTCGCGCCGAGGAGCCTCTGCGGGCAGTTTGATGAATCGGGTTCAAGGGGGGAGAAGGTTGAACGGACGGCCGACGGCCTGCGTCGCGCTGGCGGCTCTACTCACCGCCGCCTGCGCGTCCACTTCAAACACCGACCCCGGCGTCGGGGCTTCGCCCAATCACAGTGCGTCGGCGACGACGAACGCCGCCCCCGCGTCCGTCCGCGCGGGCGCTTTGGGCTTCACGCTCGCCAATTTCACGGGCACAGCGTTACGGGCGGTCTACGTCTCGCCGAATGATTCCGGCGGGTGGGAGGAGAACGTCCTCGGCGAAGGCGAACTGCGCGACGGCGAGTCCGTCGAGATAAGGTTCAACCCCGCGGAGGGCGCCGCCGCGTGGGACGTAAAGGTCGAAGCCGTGGACGGGCACTTCGCCGAGTGGAAGGGCCTCCGCCTCGGCGGCGCTTCGAGGGTCACGCTGCACCTCGACGTGGTCGGGGAGCGGGTCGTGGTCGCCGAGATCGAATAGACGTGCCGCGCCGTGCGCGCGCGAGGGTCAGTGGGAAGACTCGAAAGGAACACGTTCGCGAACCTGTTCGGGGCCGGGTGGTCGGCCGCCGTAGGGCTTCTGTGCGTCCCCGCCTACCTCAGACTGTTGGGGGCGGAAGCCTACGGGCTGGTCGGCCTCTTCGTCACCCTGCAAAGCGTCTTCGTCGTCCTCGACCTCGGGATCGGCGCGACGGTCAGCAGGGAACTCGCGCGCCTCGACGCGGGTGGCGGCGAGGCGCGGACGCAGCGCGACCTCGTCTACACGCTCCAGGCCGTCTACTGGCTGATGGCGCTGCTCGTCGGGGTCACGGTCTTCGCGCTCGCTCCCGCGGTCGCGCGGCACTGGGTGAGGCCGCAGACGCTTTCGGTCGAGGCGGTGACGACGTGCGTCAGGTTGATGGCGGCGGCGATGGCCTTCCAGTTCCCGTTCGCCTTCTATCAGGGCGGGCTGCTCGGGCTGCAAAGGCAGCCGCTCTTTAACGCGCTGGCCGCCGCCGCGACGACGCTGCGCGCGGCGGGGACGCTGCTGGCCCTGCGGCTCGTCGCGCCGGGGCCGGAGACGTTCTTCGCCGCGCAGGCCGTGGCGGGGGCGGCCTTCACGGGCGCGGCCGCGCTCCTGCTCTGGCGCTGCCTGCCGAAGTCGGACGCAGGGGCGGGCGGGTTCCGGTTCGAGCTGATTCGCGGGGTGTGGCGCTTCGGCGCCGCCTACGCGGCGAACGCCGTCATGACCATGGGACTGATGCAGGGGGACAAGGTGATCTTGAGCGCCGTGCTGCCGCTGGAGGCGTTCGGCTACTACATGCTGGCGCAGGGGGTGGCGGGCGGCATGTACGCCGTCATCATTTCGGTGGACGGCGCGGTCTTCCCGCAGTTGGCCGGGCTGGTCGCGCGCGGCGACGGGGGCGCGCTCTCGGAGATTTATCACCGCGGGGGCCAGTTGATGTCCGTGCTGCTCGCCCCCGCGGCGGTCGTGGCGGCGCTCTTCCCGCGCGAGGTGCTCTGGGCGTGGACGGGCGATGCGGCGGCGGCCGAGCACGGCCGCCTCGTCCTCACGCTCGTAGTCTCGGGGATGCTTCTGCACGGGCTGATACAGGCGCCGTACTTCCTACAGGTCGCGCACGGCTGGTGGCGCGTCATCTTGAGGACGAACGTCCTCCTGCTCCTCGGCGTCGTCCCGCTCAACGTTCTGATGTCCCGCGCCTATGGCGCCCCCGGTGCCGCGACGGTCTGGGTGCTCCTGAACGTCGTCCACTTTCTGACGCTCCCCCTCGCGCACCGTCGGTTCCTGAAGGGCGAGCGGGCCGCATGGCTTTACGAGGACGTTCTGCCGCCGCTCGCGGGCGCGCTCTGCGTCGGCGCGGCCGCGCGCTGGCTGATGCCGACGGGGCTGTCGCGCGTCTGGGTTCTGGCGTACCTGTGCGCCGCGGGGGTGGCCGCCGCCGGCGCGGCCGCGACGCTCGCACCCCGCGTGAGGGCCGCCGTGTTTGAACTGTTTCGGAGGAGGGCCGAGCCGTCCGTCGCGTGAAATGAGAATCCTCTACACCATTCCCACCCTCGGGCACGGCGGGGCCGAGAGGCAGTTGTCCTACCTCGCCGCCGAATTGTCCGCGCGCGGGCACGAGGTGCACGTCGCCTCGTCGCGCGGCGGCGTGCACCTCGCGCGGATGAGGTCGGCCGGGGTGGAGTGGCACCGTCTCGGCGGCGCCGGTCACCGCGACCCCGTAATTTTTTACAGGCTGCTCCGGCTGATGAGAAAGCTGCGGCCCGACGTGGTCCAGACGATTCTCACGCCGGCGGACATCATGGGCGGCGCCGCGGCGCTCCTGACGCGCACGCGTTGGGTTCTGAGGGAGTCGAGTTCCGCCCCGCTCTACGCCTCGGGCTTGAGGCACCGGGTGCGCCTTGCGCTCGCGCGGATGGCGGACGCCGTCGTGTCGAACTCCGCGGGGGGCGAGGCTTACTGGCGCTCCGCGAAGGCCGCCCCCCCGCTTTACGTCATCCCGAACGCGGTGCCCCTCGACGAGATAGCCGCCGGGCCGGGTTCCGCCACGGCGGCCGGGCTCGGCTTCGGGGCGGGCGCGAAGGTCGTGCTCTACGCGGGCCGCATGGACGAGGGGAAGAACGTCGAGGGCGTCATCGCCGCGCTGGCGCGCGTCGCCCCCGAGGCGCCGTTCGTGGCCCTCATGTGCGGTGACGGCCCGAGCCGCCCGCGGCTGGAGCGGATGACGCGCGAACTCGGCATCGACCACCGCGTCGTCTTCAAGGGCTACGTTGACAACCTCTGGGACTTGATGAGGCGCGCCGACGCGCTCGTCTCACTGAGCAGGTTCGAGGGCTGCCCCAACGTCGTGTTAGAGGCGATGGCCTGCGGCTGTCCCCTCGTCGTCTCCGACATCCCGGCGCACAGGGAGTTGCTGGACGAGCGGAGCGCGCGCTTCGCCGACCCCGACGACACGGCGAAGGCGGCCGCGGAACTCAAAGCGACTCTGACCTCCGGCGACGGGGGGCGCGCGCGCGCCGCACGCGCGCGCGCCGCGGGGCGGCCGGTCGGGGCGACGGCGCGCCTTTACGAACAGGTTTACAAGGGTCTGCTCGGCGAGGCGTGGGCCGCGCGCCTCGCCGAGCAGATTTCGGACAGCGAGGCCGCGTGAGACGGGGCCGCGAGGCGGCGGGCGAGTAAGGGATGGAAGCGGACGAAAAATTCGGGGCGTACGTGAGACTCAGACACGCCGTGCGGCGTGAGTCGCGGCGTGCGCGCGTCCCCTCTCACTTTCTCAGGCAGAGTCTCAACGTGGGCGCGCTGGCGACCTGTAACGCGGCGCTGGCCGTCCTGTCGGCGTGGTACATCGTCGCGCGCACCGGGCTTAACGTCGAGACCGACGCCTTCTTCGCTTCCGCCGCGCTGCCGCAGTTCGCCTTCCTGCTGCTGAGCGCCACGCTGCCGCCCGTCTTAGTGCCGCTGCTCGCGACCAGGGGCGCGGAGAAGTTGCGCGAGGACGCGTGGGTCTTCTTCCTGCTGACCACGGGACTCTTCGGCGTGGTGGGCGCCTGCCTCTACGCGACGTGCGGCGTCTGGGCGCCGCTGCTCGTCCCCGGTTTCTCGGCCGCGGGCAAGAGCCTGACCGTCGGCCTGACCAAGATTCAGATCGTCAGCATGGTGCTCAACGCGGGGATCGTCACGCTCTGGGCGGTGCAGCACGCGCGCAGGCGGTTCGTGTGGGTCGAACTCTCCGGCGTGCTGGCGAACCTCGCGGGGCTGCTTTTTCTGGTCTACGCGCTGCCGCGCTTCGGCATCACGGCCGCGGCCTGGAACACGGTCTTTTACAACTGCCTCAAGCTGGCCTTTCTGGCGCCCGCGCTCGGGCGCTGGCGGCGGCCGGCGTGGCCCTCGCCCGCGGTGAAGGAGGCGTGGCGGCTCTTCAAGCCGCTCCTGCCGGGGCAGGCGTACCTGCGCGCGGAGCCGCTGCTCGACCGCTTCCTCGCCTCGCTCGGCGGCGCCGGGAGCCTGTCGCTGCTCTACGTGGCGCAGCAGGTGTACGCCAACGTCACCCTCGTGACGAGCAAGGCGATGGTGGCGCCGTTGGCGCCGAGGCTGGCCGTCGAAGCCGACACGGGCGAGTGGCGTGGCTACCGCCGCGCGTACCGCGTGAGGCTCCTGCTGATCGCGCTCCTCTCCGCGCTGGGGGTGTCGCTGCTGCTGGCCTTCGGGCCGCACGCGCTCCGGCTCTCCATCGGCCACGCGGGCGTCACGGCCGAGAACGTCCACACGCTCTGGCTGGTCATGGTCGTGCTCGCCGGTGCGTTCGCCGGCGGGGTGTCGGGTCAGGTGGCGTCCGGGGCCTTCTACGCGATGGGGGACACGAAGACGCCGACGAAGGTCTCCGCCGTCATCTACACCCTCTACCTCCCACTGAAGATCGCGGCCTTCCTCGGTTACGGCCTGCTCGGCCTCGCCGCCATGATGAGCGCCTACTTCATGACCAACTTCGTCGTCCAGCTCGCCCTGCTCGAAGGAGCCGTGGCCCGCAAACTCTCGGCCGCGGAAACGACCGCCCCCGACACCGATTAAGATCTCACCGGCGGCGGGTGTTTTCCGCGGCCCGCCTCATTCGGGCGTGCCCGTCTCCCCGACTATAAAATCGACCACCTCTTCCAGTTTGCCGGCGCGCGCGAAGGCGGCGCGTTGTCTCGCCGCCCCGTTGCCCCGCCCGAGGGTGGCGCGCACCAGTTCGCCGACCTCTTCCCACGCGCCGTCTTCTTCGAGGGCGTCGCGCAGACGCGCGAGCAAACTCTCGATCAATTCGTGCGCCGCCACGGCCCGCCCCCGCTCTACGTCGATTAAATCCGCGTCCAGTCCGTAGCGGGCCGCGCGCCACTTCGCCGCCCGGAGCAGTTCCGGGCGCACGCGCGCGAGCGGCGCGCCGCGCATCAACTCCGCGTGACAGGCGCGGGTCAGCGCCCGCGCCAGCCCGGCGATCATGACCGCCTCGTCCGTCGTCAGGCAGACATCCGTGACGCGAAACTCCAACGTCTCGAACCTCGCCGAGGGGCGCACGTCCCAGTAAATTTTGGTCGCGTCGCCGACGCTCCCGGTCTCGACCAGCGTTTCGACTAAGGCGTCGTATTCGGCGCGCGAAGCGAACTCCTGCGGCGTGCCGGCCATCGGCCAGCGCCGCCAAATCTCCGTGCGGTAGCTGGCGTAGCCCGTGTCACGGCCCAGCCAGAAGGGCGAGTTGGCGGCGAGCGCGAGCAGCGGGGCGAGCCACAGCCGCACGCGGTTCATCACCTGAATGGCCGCCTCGCGGTCTTTAACCCCGACGTGGACGTGACAGCCGTAGATCAGGTGCTCGCGCGCGAGCTGTTCGTACTCCTCCGCGATGCCCGCGTAACGCCGCCGCGGCGTCAACTCCTGATCCTCCCAGTGTGAGAACGGGTGCGTGCCCGCCGCGGCGATGCGGCAGCCCTCCGGCTCGGCCGCCGCGTTCACCTCGCGGCGCAGGCGTGTGAGTTCGGCCCTCACTTCGGCCAGAGACCGGCAGACGGGCGTGCCGATTTCTATCTGGGAGAGGTACATCTCGGGCGTGACCTGCTCGCCCACCGCGGCGCGCGCCCCCGGCAGGATGCGGAGCGCGCGCGGGTGCAGCTCCCGCGTCTTCGCGTCTACGATCTGATACTCCTCTTCGACCCCGACGGTGAACTCTTCGCTAAGGCTCATGGGGCTAGTGTACGACAGCCGCGAGGGAAACGCCCCGGCGCCGGAAATTGCTTCCGGCCGCGCCTGAGGTTAAGGTTTATGAAAACAGAGGGGGAGGCGAGATGACGGGGAAGAAGCGGTCGGTGAGTTTGGTTTTACGCGGTCTGCTCTGGGCGCTCCTGCTCGCCCCGCCCCTCGGTTGTACGGTGGCCACGACGCAGGTGGCCCCCCGAACCGCGCCCGCGCCTTCGCCCGCGCCGTCCCCGCCGGACGACATCGACCGGAAGGCGAGCGAGCCTTATCAGGGTGACCTCTCCATTTTCGAGGACCCGCGGCGCGACCAAAACTTACAGATCGAACGCGTGATGGACATTCTCGGCATCCGGGACGGCTCGGACGTGGCGGACATCGGGGCCGGCTCCGGCTGGTTCACGGTGCGGGCCGCGCGCCGCGTACGCGAAGCCGGCCTCGTCTACGCCGTCGAGATAAATCGAGATTACCTCAAGTACATCGAAGACCGCGCCGCGCGCGAGAAGCTCGCGAACGTCCGCACCGTGCTGGGCAAGGAGGACGACCCGCAGCTTCCCGAGGGGAGTGTTGACGCCGTCCTGCTCCTCAAGACCTATCACGAGGTGGCACAGCCGGTTCGGCTGCTCAAGCGCGTCCGGCAGGCGATGCGCGCGGGGGCGCGGCTCGGGATCATAGACCGCAACGGGAAAGGCGACGACCACGGCCTCGACGCCGACGCGGTCGTCAAAGAGGCGGGGCGCGCCGGCTTCACACTCGTCGAACAGCACGACTTCGTTAAGCCGGATGGCATGGACTATTTTCTGGTCTTCCGGGCGTCGAGCTGAGCGCCGTGCGCCCTACTGACCGACTCTGACCTGCGCCAGGTCGGTATAGGTGACCTCGTAGTGCAGCACGCGCGTCGGGAGTTCGAGCAGAAACTCCCGGTCTCGGGGGAGGTGACGAGGCTTTTCGATGTCCTTCCCGGCGTACGCCTCGATCGCTTTGCGGGACTCCCAGTACGAAATCACGATGAATTCGACCGCGCCCTCTTCCTCCCGGCGCATCACTTGGACGCCGAGACTGCCGGGGATGGAACGTATCTTCTTGACGCCGTCGAAGAGGTATCGGTAATACTCCTCGGCGCGTGCCGGCGCGACCCGGCCCCTCCATTGACGAGCGACAACCGTCTTCGCCGAGCCCGAAGGGAGTTGGGCGCCGCCGTCGTGACGGCCGGCCTCGGTAGAGAAGCCGGACAGCGCAACGCAAATCAATCCAACGAAGAGTAGGGTGGCCTTCTTCATCTGAGTCCTCCTGTCTTACCACCGGGCCGCGAGGCGGCCGGGTTGCGAAAATGATTTACGGCCCGCCGAAGCCGCGGGCGCATTGATAGCCCTACTTGTTGATGTCCTCTCTGTTCTCCAGACGCCTGACGAGATCGGCGTGCTGAGCCTTGAGTGACTCCGGGGCTGCCGCGACGGCGAGCTTCATCTCCTTGACCGCCGTGTCGAAGTCGCCCTTCGCGACGGCGACGCGCGCCGCCTCGTTGTGCCCGACCCAGCTATTCGCATCCTTCCTGATGTTGTTGCGGAAGAGCTCCATTGCTTCTTCCTGCTGGCCTTGGATTTGAAGCCCGCGGCCGTAGCTGTGCACCTGGAGTTGGCTGCCTTTGGCAATCGCCTTATCGCGCGCGGCCAGGGCTTCCTCCTTGCGCCCGAGCGCGGTCAACGCGTGCGACTTGGTCATCTCGTTCTCGAAGCGGTCTTCAAGCTCGATGGAACGCTCCGCGTATTTCAACGCCTCCTCCGCGCCGAGCTTGTTGGTCAGCAGGTAGCCGGCCGCCTCCTCCCAAGCCTGCCACTCGTACTGGACGCGGGCGCGAAGCTGGTTGCGTAGGTTCTGTTGGACGAGCGCGGGAGTGTTGACCTCGACCTTGAAAGGCACCGCGACCCTCTCCCAACGCATCGTGATCAGGGCGGAGTTGGGCTTGGGGTCGTCGAAATCATAACTGAGGGCTTCGTGGTTCTCGATGGCCTGCGGCTTCACGGTCACGCGGAGCGCGTCTTCGGCCTTGTCATAGGTAAAGCTGCCCCACGACGTCGAGTTCTTCGAGAAGATGACGACCCACGAAGCCTCGCCCGGAATCAGGTGCAGCCCGTACACCCCCTTCGGGAGCGGCTGGCCTTCGACGGTGACGGGGTCGCTGAACTCGACGGTGGTGTTGTAGTTGGCCCCCGCCCGCCACACCTGCCCGTAGGCTTGAAGGCCGCCGAATATTTTTCGGCCGCGGACGAGCGGCCGGTGGTAGTCAATCGTGATGTCGGTGATGCCGATGCGCTGCGTGACGCGCGCGTGCTGGCTGGCGTCCGGCAGGTTCAGCAGCGCCGACTGGGCCCGCGCGCCCGTCACCCCGACGAACAAACCCGCGACCAACAGTGCCGCGACGGCGACTTGTCTCCGCATACTCTGTGTCTCCTTGTTTGGGGTAGCCCTTCCGCCCGGTTCGACCGCGTGGCGTTCTCTCCGCCTCGCGCTCAACGTGTCATCTGCCTGCCGCGGAACGTGACGGTTTGGCCCGGCTTCATCTCGTAGAAAGGTATCTTCAGCCGCTTCAATTCGGAGGCGAACTCGTCCGCGTTCTGCGCGATGCCGGGGAAGGTCGCGTAGTGCTGTGGGACGGCGAGCCGCGCGCGCACCGACTGCGCGGCCCTCGCGGCCATGCGCGGCTCCATCCCGAAGTGGCCGCCGATGTTGAGCAGCGCGAGGTCTACCTGATACTGCTCGCCGACGGTCTCCATGTCTTTGAAGTAGGCGGTGTCGCCGGAGTGGTAGATGACGGGGCCGTCCTTAATCATGATGACGAAGCCGGCGGGGTTGCCGCCGTAAGCCCGCTCCGCGTCGGCGGGGCCCGCCTTCGGGTTGAAGACGCTGCTCGAATGGACGGCGGGCGTCATCGCGACCGTCACCTCGCCGTCGGCGAGCTTGATCTCGCCGCCGATGCCCATGATGGCGTCGGTTGCGGCCTGCTTCTCGGGGAACCCCGCGAGCTTGACGAGGTTGCCGGCCAACTCCGGGTTGCAGACGAGCGCCGCCCCGGTCTTCTTCGCTATCTCGACCGCGTCGCCGACGTGGTCGCGGTGCCCGTGCGTCAGCAGGATGTAATCGACCTTCGGGACTGAGGCCAGAGGGTCTTTGCCGTCCTTCGCTTCGGGGTTCGAGGGGTTGCTGAGCCACGGGTCGATTAACAGAACCTTGCCGCGCGGGGTCGTAATCGAGAAGGCCGCGTGGCCGAACCAACGGACTTTCGTCTCCTGCGCGCCCGCCTGATTAACGGAACCGAGCACGATCACTGACAAGGCTGCAAACAGGCTGAAGACCTTCATAATTATCGTCCTCTAAGTCGGTGGTATTCCGGAGTCACTACGACTTCTAAGAATCGCAAAGTGCGCGTCGTTAGACTGAGCTTACACTCGCAGTGGTACAATTGGTAGAGCCATTTATAACTGATTATGTTAGGCCAATTGCCACGGCATGCCTAAAACCGTCAGCTCGCTCGAACTCACGTTGAGCAGCCGCCCGCCCGGTCAGACCCTGACGGACTGGCTGTACGCGGAGTTGCGCCGCTCGATCCTGGAAGGCCGCCTGAGGCCCGGAACCAGACTGCCGGCGTCGAGAGATTTCGCGCGCCAGCACTCTCTCTCGCGGGGCACGGTCGTGTGCGTGTTCGAGCGACTGCTGGCGGAAGGGTACTTGTCCTCGCGCGTCGGGTCGGGCACGTGGGTGAGTCGTCGCGCGGCGGCGGGCGCCCACTCGCGGGCAGAGCCTCAGGCTCCGCCGGCTTACGTCCGTCGGGTGATTTCCGCCTACGTCCGTCCCAAGTCATACGCGGGCTGGGTTGCGATGGAAGGCCGCCGCCCTTTTCAAATGCGAGACCCGGCTCTCCCCGAGTTCCCCGCAAAACTTTGGGGCCAGCTGGTCGCCCGGCGGGCGAGAACCTTCAAGTCGTGGTTGCAGACTGAAGATAACGGGCGCGGATACCGACCTCTGCGCGAGGCCGTCGCACATTATTTAGGCTCGTCGCGCGGCGTGAGATGTGGCGCCGATCAGGTGGTCATCGTCTCCGGGGTGCAGCAGGCGCTAGACCTTCTGGCGCGCCTGCTCTTGAAACGTGACGACCCCGTCTGGGTGGAAGACCCCGCGTACGTCGGGGCGACCATGGCCTTCTCTAACGTCGGGGCGAAGATCGTCCCCGTGCCGGTAGACGAAGAGGGGCTGTCCGTCTCGGCCGGGGTGAAGGTGTGCGAACGCCCGAAGGGAATGTACCTGACGCCGGCCCACCAGTTCCCGCTGGGGATGACGATGTCGCTTGAGCGCCGGATGGAAGTTCTGAAGCGTGCCTCGCGTGTCGGCGCCTTCGTCATCGAAGACGATTACGACAGCGAGTACCGCTTTGAAGGAAGGCCCGTGCCCGCCCTGCAAAGTCTCGACCGAAGTTCGAGCGTTATCCTGACGGGGTCGTTCAGTAAGCTGCTTTTCCCGTCGTTACGCCTTGGGTACGTGGTGCTGCCCCCGCCCCTCGTTGACTACTTCTTAGCGTTCCGGCTTCAAACCGATTTCCGCTCCGTCAGCCTCGATCAGGCGGTGCTGTGCGACTTTATCGAAGGCGGGCACCTCGGACGTCACCTGCGGCGCATGCGCGAACTGTACGCCGGCCGCCTCGCGGCGCTGCTCGACGGGGGTCGCCGACACTTGAAGGGTCTGCTTGAAATTTCCAACGTTCAGGCGGGCCTGTACACCGTGGGGTTTCTAAAGAATGGCATGACCTCGCGAGAAGCGGAGACTGCCGCGGCGGCGCACGGCGTCGAGGTCATCGCCCTCGACCGGTATACCCTGAAGCGTCCCGACCCTAAGGGAGTAATCCTCGGTTTCGCCGCCTTCGACGAGGCCACGATTCGCGACGGACTAGTGCGTCTGGCCGCCGCTTTGAGCCGGCGCAATGTGAGAGCCAGTTGAGAAAGAACGCCGCCGCGCCGCTTCACGGCCGCCGCCTCATTCAGACCTGAGCGCCAGCGTCGGGTTGACCTTGGTCGCACGCCGCGCCGGTACGTAGCTGGCCAGAAGCGCGACGCACGTCAGCCCCAAAGGAATCAGCGAAAACGTGACCGGGTCGAAAGCGTCCACGCCGTAGAGCAGTCCGCCCAACAGACGGGTCGCGGCCGCCGCGATGACCAGACCGCACCCGACACCCGCAAGGGCTAACGCCATCCCCCGGCGGACGACCAGCCTCACCACGTCGCGTGGCTGCGCGCCGAGCGCCAGCCGGATGCCGATCTCGCGCGTGCGCTGCCTCACCCCGTAGCTCAACACGCCGTAGACGCCGACCGCGGCCAGCAGCGCCGCGAGCGCGGACAACATGCCGAGCAGCATCGTGTTGAACCTCGGGCGCGCGACGTTCTCTGAGAAGAGCTGCGAGGTCGTCTTCAACGCGGCGACCGCCTGGTCGGGGTCGAGCGCGGCCACCTCGCGCCGCAACGTCTCGGCGAACGCTTCGGGGTCGGCAGCGGTGCGGACGGTGACGTACCGGACGGGGAACGCGAACTGCCGGTAAGGCACGTAAACGTCCCAGCGCGGCTCCTTCAGGTCTCGGTAGCGGGCGTCGCCGACCACCCCGACGACCGTGTGCCACGTGCTGTCCGGGTCGGACGGGTCGAGGCGGACGCGCTGCCCGACGGGGCTGGCCCCGTGGGGGAAGATTGAGCGCGCCATCGACTCGCTGACGATGACGGCCTTGGGCGCTTCGTCGTCGTCGTGTTCGGTGAACTCCCGCCCGTCTTTCAGTGGTATCCCGACCGAGCGGAAGTAGTGCGGCGTCACGACCTGAAAGTTGGGCACCGGGTTACGCTTTGCGTCTTCGGGGGATTGGCCGTCGGTCGCGTACGGCACGTCCCAGCCGATAGGGCCTTCGAGCGGCCGGATGAGCACCGCGCCGGCGGCGAGCACGCCGGGCCGCGCCTCAAGGCGCTCGGTGAGTTGCCGGTAAAACTCCCTCACCGCCTTCGCGTCCGGGTACTTTTTACCGTGCAGCCTCAGTTGGAAGGTGAGCACGTTGCTCGTGTCAAAGCCGGCGTCCACCCGCTGGAGGTTGACGAAGCTGCGCATGACGAGCCCCGCGCCTATCAGCAGCACCGAAGTCACGGCCAACTCCGCGATGACGAGCGCCCCGAGTAGGCGGCCCCCGCGACGCCCGCCGGCCGTCCTGGCTCCACCCTCGCCGAGTGCTTCGGCCGGGGCCACGTTCGACGCGGTGACCGCCGGCGCGAGCCCGAAAATGAGCACGGTCAACAGCGCCGCGCCCGCCGTGAAGGCGAGCACTCCCATGCTGACGCCGGCCTCTTCGATGCGCGGGATGTCGGCGGGGGCGACGAGGGTCAGCAGGCGCATCAGCCAGTGCGCGAGCAGCAACCCCAGCGCCCCGCCCGCCGCCGCCAACAACATGCTCTCCACGAGCAGTTGACGCACGATCCGGGAACGGCGCGCCCCGAGCGCGACGCGAATCGCGACCTCCCTGCGGCGCGAGGTCGAGCGGGCCAGCAGAAGGTTGGCCACGTTGGCGCAGGCGACGGCCAGCAACAGCCCCGTCGCCGCGAGTAACATCCAGAGCGCGAGCCGCGCGCTGCCGAAGACGTAATCCGCGAGCGGGGTGACGACCACGCGGTGGCCGGCGGCCTCCGTTTCCGGGTAGGCGGAGGCGAGCCGGCCGACAATCGTGTTCATCTCGGCTTCCGCCTCGGCGGGCGTCGCGCCCGGCCTCAGCCGGCCGACGGCCTGTAGGAATACGGCCTGGCGGTTCTGCAAGGCGGCGGGGGCGGCGTTGCCCGACAGCGCAGACCAGATGTCAACGCCCTTGGGGAATTGGAAATCCGCGGGCATCACGCCGACGACCTCGAACCCCGTGCCGTTGAGGGTGATGGGACGGCCGAGCAGGTGCGGGTCAGAGTCGAACCGCTCGCGCCACAAACGGTGGCTGAGGACGACGACGCGCGCCGCGCCGGGCCGGTCGTCATCGGCCGTGAAGTCGCGCCCCAAGGCGGGACGCGCCCCCAGCGTCGAGAAGAAACCGGCCGAGACCCTCGAACTCTCGACCTGTACCGGCTCCCCACGCCCGGTGAGCACGTACCCGTACCCGTAGACGGCCGTGGGCATGGCCGCCAGGCTCTCGAACGAACGGCTCTCTGCGCGCCAGTCGTTGAACTCCGGGATGGAAAGCTCGACGAGGTGTTGGTCGGCGGTCAGGTCGCGCTTCCACATCACCACGAGGCGCTCCTGCTCGGCGAACGGCAGGGGGCGGAGCAGCACGGCTTCGACCACGCCGAAGATCGCCGTGTTCGCCCCGATGCCGAGGGCGAGCGTAAAGACCGCCGCGAGCGTAAATCCCGGGTGCTTCCACATGCCGCGCAGCCCGAGTCGCACGTCCTGCCGGAAATCCTGAATCATCCTCACGCCCCTCGCCTCGCGGCACAACTCCCTCGCCTGTTCGACGCCGCCGAACGCACGCAGGGCGGCGCGCCGCGCCTCGTCCTGAGACATGCCGGCGCGCACGTTCAGTTCGGTCTCGCGGTCGAGGTGGTGGCGCAACTCCTCTTCGAGCTCACGATCCACCTCGCCCCTTCGCAGAAGCGCACGCAGCCGCCTCTTCAGCCTCCCCGGCATCGTGCCACCCTTTCGCTCAAGCGTCCCGCAGGATCGCCTCCACGGCCCCGGTGAAGCGGCGCCACGTCTCGCGCTCGGCGTCGAGCTGTTTCCGCCCCGCGCGCGTCAGCTCGTAGACCTTGGCCCGCCGGTTGTTTTCCGAGGCCGTCCACTCGGCCGCTATCAGGCCGCGCTCTTCGAGCCGGTGCAGCGCCGGGTAGAGCGCGCCCGGCGTGACGCTCAGCACCTCGCCGGAGGCGACGCGGATGCGCTGCATGATGTCCCAGCCGTTCAAGGGCCCCGCCCGGAGCAGGCGCAGCACGAGGAGT
>DASVQX010000022.1:0-47608 GCA_036388915.1 Pyrinomonadaceae bacterium | reverse complement strand
CGGCGCGCGCAAGAGGCGTGGGGCTTGAGACGCGCGCGTCTCACGCCCCTCGCCGGTTTACCCATCCTTCCGCCGCCCGCGCGTGAATATCGTTGACATCTCGGCCGGCGGTTCTATACTGGCCGCCACAGCCCAAACCCTCACGGCTTCAACTAACAGTAAGGAGGAAGCAGATGGCGAAACGTCTCTTCGGAAGGTTAGCTTTATTGACGGCGCTCCTCTGTGCGCTGACGGTATTGGCTCCGGCGACGCCCGCGCGGCGTATTGACTGCCCGGACGAGGAAACCTGTCAAGCGTGCAAGTGCCGCTGCCAGAACGCACGCTCAGCCTGCCTGGCGTCGGGAACCCATTGGACGGTCTGCCACGCGGATTTCCTCTTTTGCACCGAGGAGATTTGCAGCGGGTACTGTTCCGAAGGTGCGAAGTAGAGTCCGGCGCAATTAACCAAGTGGAAGCGGGCGCGGCCCGGAGGCTTTCGTCTCCGGCCGCGCCCGCTTCCGCTTGGGCGGCTTGTTACGTTCTTACTTGGCGCCTTTGCCCTGCGTGAGCGTGACGGTCTTGTCCACGGCGGGCACGTCGAAGGTCTCGGCGGAGCCGTCGGGCCAGCGGACTTCGAGCCGGTCAACTTTGGTCGCCGCGCCGAGGCCGAAATAGGGGCAGGGGTCGTGCTGCGAAGAGTAGCTGCCGCCGCTCGTCACGTCGGCGCGCTGGCGGATTTTGCCGGTGGTCAGGTAGACGGTCGCGCCGGTCGCGTCGCGCGGGCTTTTGCGCGCCGGGTCGCCGACGAGCCGCAGACGCAGCCAGTGATTCTTCGCCCCCGTGGCGCTCGTGACGTTGCGGAGCACCGTCGGCGCCGCGTCCGTGTTGTTGAGGACGAGGTCGAGGCGGCCGTCGCCGTCGAGGTCGGCGACGGCGAGGCCGCGGCTCGGCCAAGCTTCCGCCAGACCCGAGCCGGGCGCGGCGCCGACGCGCTCGAACTTGCGCGCGCCCTTCGCGGCCTGCTGCGCGTCGGGGTGCGCGAGGTTGTGGAAGAGCAGCGGCTGCTGCGCGTAGGACGTGCCCCACTGCTGGCCGTCCACGATGGGGTAGACGTGCCCGTTGACGACGAACACGTCCTTCCAGCCGTCGGCGTCGTAGTCGAGGAAGGCCGCGCCCCACCCGAGGAACGGGATGGTCGGCTCGCCGTGCCCGGCCTGGAAGGTCACGTCGGTGAAGTTGCCCTCGCCGTCGTTGTGATAGAGCGTGTTCGAGTCGTCCGAGAAGTTCGTGATGTAGAAGTCCACGCGCCCGTCGTTGTCGTAGTCGCCGACGCCGAGACCCATCCCCGCCTGCTCGCGCCCGTTCTCGTTCAGAGCCACGCCCGAGGGGTAGCCGGTCTCCTCGAACGTCCCGTCGCCCTTGTTGATGTAGAGCTGCTTCGGCGTCGAGTCGTTGACGACGATGAGGTCGAGCAGGTTGTCGTCGTCAACGCGCACCCACGCCGACGAGAAGCCGTAGTAGCGCGGCGAGTCGCCCACGCCCGACTTGTCGCTCACGTCCTCGAACGTGCCGTCCGGCTTCTGGTGGTAGAGCGTGTCGGCCTCGCCCTTCAAACCGCGCGGGCCGCACATGACGGGGACGCCGCGGAACTGGCAGAAGTTCTGCGCGATCTGTCCGGGCTTGTTGGCGTCCGACGGCGATGGCGGGAGGCTCTCCATGTCGAGCGCGACGTAGCCGGGGACGAAGAGGTCGAGGCGTCCGTCGGCGTCGTAGTCGCCGAAGCTCGCGCCGGTTGACCAGCCTTTGCGCGCGACGCCGACCTTGGGCGCCACGTCGGTGAAGGTGCCGTTGCCGTTGTTGCGGTAGAGGCGCGACACCCCGAAGTTGCCGACGAAGATGTCGGCGAAGCCGTCGTTGTCGTAGTCGCCGACGGCGACGCCCATGCCCCAGCGCTCGTTGGCGACGCCCGCCTTCTCGGTCACGTCCTCGAATTTCCAGCCGCCGAGGTTGCGGTAGAGCGCGGCGCGCGCGGGCTTCTCCCCGCCGCGCTCGGCCGCCATCGTCGAGCCGTTGAGGAGATAGATGTCGGGCAGCCCGTCGTTGTCGTAGTCGAAGATGGCGACGCCGCCCGAGGTCGTCTCGACGATGTAGTCCTTCTGGCGCCCGCCCGCGACGTGTTTGAACCCGGCGAGCGCGGTGCGCGCCGTCACGTCCTCGAAGACGACGGGCGCCTTCGCGTCGAGGATGCCGGCGGTGCGTCGGGTCGCCGAGACAAGTCCACTGCCGGTCGAGACGCCGCCCGTGCCGTGCGGCTGCTGCGCCGGCTGGCCGGGCTGCGCTGGCTCGTTCCGGTTCGGGTTCTGATTCGTCTGCGCCGGCAGGCGCGCCGGGAAGAGAAGGATCGAAGCGAAGGCGGTGACGGCGAGCGCGCGGCGGAGGGAAAGGGGATTAATTCTCATCAGCGTGACTGTAAAAACTTAGAAAGTGTGGCGCGTGCCGTCGTCGAAGATTACGGCACGAATGTCCAAACACGCTCCGCGCGACGCCGCTCAGGGCTGCTCGCGGACGGTGTGGTACGTGTCAATCGCGGGGGAGTTGAGCGTCTGCGTCTTGCCGCCCGGCCAGCGAACCTCGACCGCGCGGACGCCGGTCTTGCTTCCCAGACCGACGAGCAGTCGCGCGTCGTTCGAGGAAAGATAACTGCCCGAGGCCGTCACGTCAAAGACCTGCCGCGCCCCGCCCGCGTCGGTCACCACGACGCGCGCGCCCAGGCCCTGACGGTTGCCGCGCGCGCCCGCCAGCGCAAGCCCGAGCCAGTGGTTCTTCGCGCCCGAGTTGCGCAGGACGAGCGCCGCGCCGTCGGTCTGAGCGACGACGGCGTCGGTGTCGCCGTCATTGTCGAGGTCGCCGAACGCGGCGCCGCGCGCGGCGAGCGGGCGCGTGAGTCCGGCCGAGGCCGAGACGTTGACGAACGCGCGGCCGGTGTTTCTGAGTAGCAGCGGCGGCTGGCGGTAGGCGACGAAGCCGGTCGTCTTCTCGATGGTGTCGAGGACGTGCCCCTGCGCGACGAAGATGTCGCGTAGGCCGTCCGCGTCGAAGTCCGCGAGGCGCGCGCCCCAGCCCGAATAAGGGACGGTGATGGCCGAAAGCCCCGTCGTCCCCGTCGCGTAGGAGAAGCCCAACTCGCCGTCGTTGCGAAAGAGCGGATAGGTCTCGTTGGTCAGCGCGGTGACGAAGACATCGGCGCGGCCGTCGCCGTCGAAGTCGCCCGCGTCCACGCCCATCCCGGCGAACGACTTCCCGTTCTCGTCGTAACCGACGCCCGCGACGAGCGCCACGTCCTCGAACGTGCCGTCGCCCTTGTTGCGGAAGAGGAACTGGCGCGCGTTGTCGTTGGCCTGAAAGATGTCGGCGCGGCCGTCGCCGTCGAAGTCTGCGAAGACGACGCCCAGCCCCTTGCCCTCTGGGTCTGCGACGCCTGCGCGCGCGCTCACGTCCTCGAACGTGCCGTCGGGTTTTTGACGGAGGAGGACGGGCGAGGCGCCTTTGAAGTTGTCCGGGTGGCAGTAGGCGCGCACCTCGTCCGAGCCGCAGTAGAGCGAGCCTTTCTGAAAGTCCCAGTCCATGTAGCGTGCGACGAAGAGGTCGAGGCGCCCGTCGGCGTCGTAGTCGAACCAGCCGGCGCTCGTCCCCCAGCCCGCGACTGTTGCGTTCAGCTTCCGCGTCACGTCCTCGAACGCGCCGTCGCCGCGGTTGCGGTAGAGGCGACCCGCGCCGCCGTAGGCCGCGACGTAGATGTCCGTCCGCCCGTCGCCGTCGAAGTCGCCCGCCGCCGCGCCCATCGAGTAGCCCTCGCCGCGCAGCCCCGCGCGCTCGGTCACGTCCTCGAAGCTGCCGTCCGCCTTCTGCCGGTAGAGGCGGTTCCAGAAGCGCGGGTCGCGCTTGTCGGGCGCGGCGCCGTCGGGCATCGGGTCGGCGAGCGCGGCGCCGTTGGTGAAGAAGATGTCGAGACGGCCGTCCGCGTCGTAGTCGAGGAGCGCGACGCCCGCGCCCATCGTCTCGGGCAGGTACTTCTGCGAGGTCGGCGACGCGGCGTGGCGGAAGCCCACGCCGACCTGAGTCGTCACGTCCGCGAAGGTGACGGGCGAGGGCGACTGCGGCGCGGGCGGCGTCGTCTTGCGCGCGGGCGGCGCCGCGCTCTCGTAGGAGCGCCCCGCCCGGCGCGCGGGCGTCTGCGGCTGCGGCGTCGGCGTCTGCCGCGCGTCCGCCGACAGCGACGCCAGCGCGCACAGGATGAGACAGCGGAGGAGCTTCGACGCCTTGCCTTGAGTGTCGGACATTAGAGCGGGAATTTTCTCACGGGAGTCGGCCGACGCCGCCGGCCGGGGGACTCGGCCGCGCGGGCGTTCGTCTACGAGGCCGTAATAGTAACCGCTCGCGCTCGGCGACGGCAAACCGTCCCCGGCTGCGGCGGCGCGTACCGTTACGAAACGTCCTCCCGCCGTACAAGCGGACAAGTCCGAGCACGTTTCTCAAGGCCGGGTTGATACTTTCCTCGGAAATTTTACGCGATTAGCCGTAGGGGAAGTCGCGGCATATCGGTTGCCATGTGTGAGTCCCGACAGTCTTTTCCGTTCGATTCAGGAGCTTGAGATGAGAAGAAGAAGCCTCGCCAGTCTGTTCGCGGTTCTGCTCGCACTCGCGGCCTACGCGCCGGCGCTCGCGGCCTCGGACGTTGAAGAGAAGGATAAGGACACGGACGTGCGGATGGTGGACGCGAAGGTCGTCGAGGTCAACCAGCGGCACATCTCGGTCATCGCGCGCACCGGCGTCGAGCACGTCATCGCGACCGACGCGGCCGACACGCACGTCACGCACAAGGGCAAGCGCGTCGAGATTAAGAAGGTGCGCGTCGGCGACCTGGTCACGGTCGATCTCGACGTGGCGAACCCGCTCAAGTTCGCGCGCCGCATCATCATCGGCGAGCAGGCCGGCGAGGTGCTGACCGCCGCGCGGGACTAAAAGATTACCGGCGCTAAAGACATGCGCCGCAAAAGAATTGTCGCCCGTCGCCGTTGACCTCCTTCGGGAGAATCCGCTGACGCGCGGCAAGAAGAAGGCCGTCCGGCTCCCTCGCTCTTTGTGAAGCCGGGCGGCTTTCAGTTTAAGGATGAAGGCGGGGGGATGAAGGGAGAGCTTAACCGCTCAGCCTTCATCCCCCCGCCTTCATCCTTTTCTTAGAGCCTGTAGTGGATGTGGCCGCGCGCGCGCGCGTCCTCTTCGAGGCCGACGTTCTGGAGGCGGAGCGAAACGTCGGCGTCGAGGTCGAGGCCGTCGCTCAAGCCCGCGAGGAGTTTGACGGTGCCGGCGGCGGCGATCATCGCGGCGTTGTCGGTCGAGAGGTGGCGCGAGGGGAAGTAGACGGGGACGCCCAGACGCGCGCCCGCCTCGCGCGAGGCCACGCGCAGCGCCTCGTTGCAGGCGACGCCGCCCGCGACGATGAGCGTCCGGGGCCGGTGCTCGGCCGCGAGCCGCTCGGTCGTGCCGACGAGCGAACGGATGACCACGTCCTGAAAGCTCGCCGCCAAGTCCTTGACCGCCCGCGAAGGCTCCTCGCCCTCGACGACGGGCTTGAGGCCGGTCTCGCGGACGTGCTTCGAGACGGCGGTCTTCAAACCGCTGAAGCTGAAGTCGGGCAGGCCGTCGCCCATGCGCGGCGTGCGGAAGCGCACGGCGCGCGGGTCGCCCTCACGCGCGAGCCTTTCGATTATCGGCCCGCCGGGATAACCCAAGCCGAGCATCTTCGCCACCTTGTCGTAAGCCTCGCCCGCCGCGTCGTCGCGCGTGCGCGCCAGAACCTTGTAGCGCCCCGGCTCGGGGACGAGGAAGAGGTTGGTGTGGCCGCCCGAGACGACGAGCGCGAAGGCCGGGTACTCAATCGGCGGGTTGTCGAAGACGACCGAGTAGATGTGACCCTCGATGTGGTTGACGCCGACGAAGGGCTTCTCCAACGCGTAGGCCATCGCCTTCGCGAACGAGAGCCCGACGAGGAGCGAGCCGACGAGGCCCGGCCCGCGCGTCACGGCGACGCCGTCGATCTCACCCTTCTCGACGCCCGCGCGCGCGAAAGCCTCTTCGACGACGGGGACGATCTTTTCGAGGTGCTCGCGCGAGGCGAGCTCCGGCACGACGCCGCCGAAGCGTTTGTGAATCTCGACCTGCGACGAGATGACCGACGAGACCATCTCGCGGCCGTCGCGCACGAGCGCCGCCGCCGTCTCGTCGCACGAGCTTTCGATGCCGAGCACTAACATGATGAAAGAGTCCGTGTAAAAATTTTGGGAGTCATTTGCGCTTCCAGCGCACGCCGTCGCGGGTGTCTTCGAGCGTGATGCCGCGGGCGGCGAGTTGGTCGCGTATCTCGTCGGCGCGGGCGAAGTCGCGGCGGTGGCGCGCCTGCTGTCGCTCGTCGATGAGCCGCTGGATGTCCTCGTCGAGCAGCACGGCCTCGTCCTCGGGGAAGACGTTGAGGACGGAGTTAAAGCGTTCGAGCAGCGCGAGGATGTCGCGGCGGTCGTCTTCGCGCAGGACGCAGGAGTCGAGCGCGGTGTTCGTCTCGCGCCGCAGCCCGTGGACGGCGGCGAGCGCGACCGAGGTGTTGAGGTCGTCGTCCATGCCGGCCTCGAACTCTTCGAGCGCGCGCGCGGCCGACGCCTTCAGCTCGGGGTTCGAGCCCGGCTCGGTGCGCGCCTCGCGCAGACGCGCGCGGAACGTGCGCAAAGACTCGACCGTCTTCTCCGCGCCCTGCAAGGCCTCGAAGGTGAAGTTGAGCTGCTTGCGGTAGGGCACGCTCAGGAGCAGGTAACGGATGGCCGTCGGGTTGAAGCCCTTCTCCTTGAGGTCGCGGAAGGTGTAGTAGTTGCCGAGCGACTTCGACATCGACTCGCCCTCGACCTTCAGGTGTTCGGCGTGGAGCCAGTAGCGCGCGAACTGTTTCCCGGTCGCGCCCTCGGACTGCGCGATCTCGTTCTCGTGGTGCGGGAAGACGAGGTCGATGCCGCCCGCGTGGATGTCGAAGGTCTCGCCGAGGTACTTCATCGACATCGCCGAGCACTCGATGTGCCAGCCCGGACGCCCCTTGCCGATCGCCGTGTCCCAGGCCGGCTCGCCGGGGTCGTCCTGCGCCTTCCAGAGCGCGAAGTCGCGCGCATCCTCCTTCTCGTACTTGTCGGTGGCGACGCGTTCGCTCCCGCCGACGATGTTGCCGGCGAAGTTAATCTTCGAGAGCTTGCCGTACTCGGGGAACGCCGCGATGCGGTAGTAGTAAGAGCCTTCGGACTCGTAGGCGCGCCCCGAATCGACGAGGCGGCGGATGATCTCGACCATCTCGTCGATGTGGCGCGTCGCACGCGGCGTCACCTCCGGCCGCTCCGCGCCGAGCGAGGCGAAGTCTTCGAGGAAGGCTTCGGTGTAGCGCGAAGTGTACTCGTCGATGGTCTGCCCGCGCTCGGCCGAGAACTTGATGATGCGGTCTTCCACGTCCGTGATGTTCATCACGTGCGTCACCTTGTAGCCGCGGTACTTGAGGTAGCGCCGCAACACGTCGCCGAAGGCGGCCATCGTGCGGAAGTTGCCGATGTGCGCGTAGTCCCAGACCGTCGGGCCGCAGACGTAGAGCCGCGCCTCTCCCTCGGTCATCGGGCGGAACTCTTCGAGTTGGCCGGAGAGGGTGTTGAAGAATTTGAGCATCAGCGGTTCAGAGGGTAAATGAAAGGCGCGCCGCCCGGCGTCGAATCACCAACACGGAGCGGCGCGCCTGAAATGTTATTCCAGCCCGAAGTTGTAGGTCAGATGACCCCTGACCACGACCGGCTCTCCCGAGAGTCGCGTCGGCGCGAAGGTCGCCTTGTAGGCGGCCGCCTCCGCCGCCTCGCGGAGCGGCGCGGGGCCGCTCGTGGCGACGGCCGACATCACCCTCCCGTCAAAGTCCACGCGGACGAAGACGGCCACCGTGCCTTTCACGTCGGCCGACTTCGCGGCCGGCGGGTAGACGGGCTGCGGCTTCGAGAGTGCCTTGCCGTCGAGCACGCCGCCGTCAACGAAGAAGTGTCCCGCCATCGGGCGCACCTTCGGCGCTTCCTCCTGCGCCTTGAAGACGAAGACGTGCTCGGGCGACGCGACGCGCTTCCCGCAGGGCGGCTTCCGCGGACTTTCGGAACCCGACAGCGCGCTGGCCGCGATGCCGACGCCGAAGGTGATGAGTGCGACGAGAAGACGAAGGCCGTGGACGAACATTTTATTTCTCCTTACAGAACGGGACGTGGCCGGGGAGCGCTTCGAGGAAGAGTCTAGGCAAGGAGGGACGGCTGAGTCAAACTTTCCTCCGACGCGCCCGCCGCTCACGCGCGCCCGAAGTGCTCGAAGCCGCCCGGCCGGAGCAGCCGCGCGCGGCCGCCGACGACGAGCCTGACCTTGCCGCGCTCGGCCGTGACCTCGCCGACGCGCGTGACGGGCACGCCCGAGACTTCGCGCGGGAGCCGCGCCGCCTTGCGCGGACCGACGGTGAAGAGCAGCTCAAAGTCCTCGCCGCCGCCGAGCGCGAGTTTGAGCGCCTCGCCCGCGTCGGCGCCCTTGAGCAGCGGGTCGATGGGCAGGAGCGAGGCTTCGACGCGAGCGCCGACGCCGCTCTCGCGGCAGACGTGCGCGAGGTCGGAGGAAAGCCCGTCGCTCAAGTCGATCAGCGCCGACGCCAGCCCACGCTCGCCGAGCAGCGCGCCCCACTCGACGCGCGGCACGGGTCTGGTCTGACGCCTGACAAGCCCGCGCTCCGCGCGCGACAGGGCGCCGGCCGAAGGCGTGGCGGCGAGTGACTTCCGCGAACCGGGACGGCGATTCCCGACACGGCCCCTCTCAAGAATCTTCAGCCCGGCGGCGGCACCGCCCAACGCGCCGGTGACGAAAATCTGGTCGCCCGGCCGCGCGCCGCCGCGCGTCACGGCGCGCCCGCGCCGCACCTCTCCGAGCACGATGGAGTCGATGACGACCGCCTCCGGCGTCCGCGAAGTGTCGCCGCCGATGACGCGCACGCCGTGCTGAGCGGCCAGCGCGCGCACGCCCTTGTAAAACTCTTCGGCGAAGCCGCCACGCCAGCGCGCGCGCGGCACCCCGACCGACAGCAGGCAGAAGCGCGGCCGCGCCCCCATCGCCGCCACGTCCGACAGCGAGACGGCGAGCGCTTTATGCCCTAACTCGCGCGGCCCAATCCAGCCCGCCCCGAGGCGGAAGTCCACGCCCTCGACGAGCATGTCGGCCGTGGCAACCATGTCGAAGCCCGCGCGCTGTCGGAAGACGGCCGCGTCGTCGCCGATGCCTTGAATGAGTGTTGAATGACGGGCGGCGGGTTTCGCGCGTCTGTCGCCTGCGGCGTCGCGCGCGAGTTCGTGGCGGCGTAGGCGCTCGATGAAGTCGAACTCGCCGCGCGCGCCGGTCATCGCTTAGAGGTTGCGCCGGAGGGAGTCGAGGCCGGCCTCGATGGTCTCGGGCTTGGTCGAGAAGGAGAAGCGGAGGTGTCCCTCGCCGTGCTCGCCGAAGACGACGCCGGGCACGGTCGCGACCTGCGCGCGTTCGAGCAAGATGTCGGCCGCCGCGCGGCTGTCCCGGTGGACGCGCGAAACGTCAGGGAAGGCGTAGAAGGCGCCGGCGGGCGGCGCGCAGGTGAGACCCAACTCGTTGAGGCCGGAGATTAAAAGGTCGCGGCGCGCGCGGTACTCACGCCTGATGTCTTCGTAGAAGTCCGACGGCAGGCCGAAGGCCGCGACCGCGCCGTACTGCGAGGGCGTCGAGACGCCGTTCGTCGTGTAGAGCAGGCACTTCTTGAGGCCCGTCATCCACGGCTCGGCCGCCACGGCGTAGCCGACGCGCCAGCCCGTCATCGCGTAGGACTTCGAGAGCGTGTAGCAGGTGATCGTCCGCTCGAACATCCCTTCGAGCGACGCGATGGAGACGTGCTCGCCGTCGTAGACGAGGTCTTCGTAAGCCTCGTCGGCGAGGACGACCAAATTGCGCTCGCGCGCGAAGCGGGCGACCTCCTCGGCCTCCTCGCGCGTGAAGACGACCCCGGTCGGGTTCTGCGGCGTGTTGTAGTAGACGGCGCGCGTCCGCTCGGTCGTGTAGCGCGCGAGCGTCTCGCGGAAGCCGTCGCGGCGCGCCTCGGCGCTCGGGACGAGGACAGTCTTGCCTTCACAGTGGGCGATGAGGTCGCGGATGGGCGTCCAGAAGGGCGAGAAGACGAGCACCTCGTCGCCGGGGTCAACGACCGACTGGAAGGCCGCGAACAGACCCTGCATCCCGCCGTTGAGGACGATCACGTCCTCCTCGCGCGCCGGGACGCGGTTGCGCTCGGCGAGCTTGGCGGCGGCGGCCGCGCGCAGTTCGGGGATGCCGGACGAGGGCGCGTAGCGCGTCCGGTTCTCGGCCAGCGCGCGCGTCATCGCCTCCTTGATCGGCTCGGGCGTGTTGAGGAACGGCTCGCCGCCCTCGAACTGGTAGACCGAGGCGCCCTGCGCGCGCAGCCCCATCACCTTGTTGCGGATTTTGACGATGTCGGAGAACCCGACATCCTCAAGCCGCCTCGACAGGCGGAAGGCGGAAGAGGCGGACGTTGACACGGCGTGCGGCTGACCTCCAGTGGCGTTCTTGGGCAAGCGCGGATTATAGCCCCTCGGCCGAGTGGGCGTCCAACTGCTCGCCTTTGACGGAAGGCCGGGCGACGCCGCGGCCGGCACAAGCGGCCGTTGAGGAAATCGTCAACGCGTGGCCCCAAATCGTGTACGGGGTTTGAACGCGTGTACGGTCGGGACGCAGCCTCTTCTTACAATTTGACGACAAAACGATTGCGACGCCGCCGAAACGGGCACAGGACAGGGCAAGTTTGTTAGATTGTACGGGCGGCTGTCTGCGGTCGGGTTAAAGGAACGGCAGTTGCCACTCTCCCCGGTGTGTACGCTCATACGTGCGTCCTAAAAGTTCATTCGACAATCTGAGGAGACACTGACCAATGACGACTTCAAACAAGATTCTGCCCGTGGCGCTCGTGGCGGCACTGCTTGGCGGCACTGTCGGCGCGTTCGTGATGCGCCCCAGCAACAACAATCCCGAGGTCGCGAAGGCCGAGGCCCCGAAGAATCTGGTCGCGGGCGAGACGGCCGTGAACGCGGCCGACGGCCAGAAGGACCTACTCGAAAATGAGCTGAACGACGAGACCAAGAACATGACCGAGGAGGAGCGCGCTGCCTTCAAGGACGGCTTCTTGGAAGGCGTCGAGGCGGCCCGCGAGACGAACCTGACGACCGCCGCCGCCGCTAAGGCCGCGCCGGCGGCGACCCGCGTCGTCCAGCGCAGCTCGGCGCGCCGCTCCGTCGCGCGTAACAGCGCGCCGCGCCGCGTCTACTACGACTACGGCCAGACCAAGGGTCGCTCGTTCTGGCAGAAGCACCGCGACAAGCTGACCGTGGCCATGGGCGCGGGCGGCGGCGCCCTCGTCGGCGGGCTGCTCGGCGGCAAGAAGGGCGCGGGCATCGGCGCGCTCGCGGGCGGCGGCGGCTCGGCGCTCTACACCTACAAGCTGCGCAAGCGCAACCGCAACTACTAAAGGGCGACGCCGATGCGTAGAAGTCTGAAGACTGCCCTCGCGGGCGTGACTTCGGCTCTGCTTCTGGCGCTGCTGACATTCGGGCGGGCGGCCCCCGTGAACGCGGGGGCCGCCCGTTCCCGTCTGGGGCAGGAGGAGGCGGGGCGGAGAACCGCGGCGCTCCCGGCGCCCGTCAGCTTCCGCGAGTCGGAAGGGCGCGGGCTGCTCGTCAGGACTTGGGTCAACGGCGCCGGCCCCTTCACCTTCGCCATCGACACGGGCGCGGGCGCGACCATCCTCTCGCAGCGCGCGGCCGCCGAGGCGCGCGTCCAGGTCGAGGCCGGCGGGCGCGGCATCGAGATCGGCGGCCTGAGCGGCGCACGCTCCGGCGGCGCGCAGAAAGCCTTCGTCCGCACCATCGCCCTCGGCGCGCGCGAGAACGGCGTGCCCGCGCGCGGCCTCTTCGTCGTCGCCCCCGGACTGCCTTCGGACGTGGACGGCATCCTCGACCCTTCGGAAATCTTCGCCAACGTCGGCTTTATCATCGACATCCCCGCCGGGCGGCTCAGCTTCTTCGACCCGCGCTCGCAGGGGTTGCGCGCCGGAGACACGCCGCGCGGCGGCGCGGTCGTGCCTTGGCTGACCGAAGGCGGCGCCCGCCGCCCCTTCGTCATGCTGGCCGAAGGCCGCCGCGCGCTCATCGACACAGGCTCGGGCTTCGGCCTCGCGGTCAACGAGACGGCCGCCCGCGCCCTCGGCGTTTTGGTGACCGAGGGGCGCCAGCGACGCGGCGCGCGCGACCTCGGGGGCGGGGAAGTCTCTGCGAAGCGCGTGCGCGCGGCGACCGTGAGCATCGGCCCGCTCGTGCTGCGCGGCATCCCGACCGACCTCCTGCTGCGCGCGGAGAAGGGCGCCCCCGTCATCCTCGGGCGCGACGCGCTCCGCCCCTTCCGACTCTCCTTCGACCCCGTCAACCGCCTCGTCATGCTCGACCCCGCCGAGGACTGACCCCTTCCGTACGCTAACAATAACGTTGACAAGGGTTTGAGCCGCGGGTAACATTGACCGCGCATTTCCCCCTGCGGCCGCCTTCGTTGGTCGGCCTGCCGTTAACAGCCCAAAGTTCAAACGCGCGTGCAGCGTGGCGCGAGCCGAGCGCCCCGAGCGGGACACCCGTCAGTTATGAACCGAGCAGCCGTCTCCATCCCAGAGAAACTCTTCTTCAAGATCGGAGAGGTGTGCGACATCACGGGGATACAGGCGCACGTGCTGCGCTATTGGGAGTCGGAGTTCCCGATGCTCGCGCCGCAGAAGAACCGCGCGGGGCAGCGCACCTACCGCAAGCGCGACGTGGAGATGGTCTTGCGGATCAAGGAACTGCTTTACGAAGACCAGTACACCATCGCCGGCGCCAAGAAGCGTCTGACGAACGAGCTGCGCGGGGCGAGCAAGCTCAAGGTCGTCACGCCCGAGATGAGCGCGCAGGTCGTCGCCGCCGCCACGCCCGCGCCGCAACTCGTCCCCGCGCCGCCGCCAGAAGCGGAAGAGTCGCCGCGCCCCTTCGCCGAAACGCGCCCCGACCCGCCGCCCGCCGCGCCCGCGCCGCGCGCCTACGCGGCCGAGTCTGAAGCCCCCGTCACCGAAGAGAGCCGCGCCGCGCTCCGCCGCCTGCGCGAGCAGTTGCGCGACATCATGCTCCTCCTCGAAGCCGAAGAGCCGCGCGCCGGTTCCACGCGCCGCTGAAGCGACCGGCCCCTTCAGCCCACCTCATTTGACCAAACAGAAATTTCTGGCGATACTACACACCGTCACGGGATGTGGCGCAGCCTGGTAGCGCGCTCGCTTGGGGTGCGAGAGGTCGCTGGTTCGAATCCAGTCATCCCGATGCCTTAATGCCTTCAATCCTCTTGGGTTGAGGGCATTTGGTTTTTCCGGCGACTTGTTCACGCCTGGGGGCGCTGAGTAAGCGCGAGACTATTTCTGTGGAGGCGACGACAGGGTGATGAGTCGCTGGAGCTTCTCGGCCGTCTCGGGGCTGAGCGACTTCAGCGCCTCGTACTGTTCGTTGGCGGCGGCGACGTTGCCCTGCTTGAGCTGGGCGGAGGCGAGCATGAAGCGCGCGCCGGCGTCGGAGGGGCGGACGCGGACGGCCGCGGCGAAGGCCGCCGCGGCGTCCCGCGGCCGGTTCAGCTTATCGTAGGTGTTGCCGAGGTTGTAGAGGGCGTCGGCGTCGTTCGGGCTCAGGCGCGCGGCCTCCTTGAAAGCGGCGGCGGCCTCCTCCTGCTGGTTCAACTGGTCGTGCGCGTTGCCGAGTTGGAAGAACGTGTCCGCGTAGTTCGGCTTCATGCGCGCGGCCTGTCGCAGGACGGAAGCGGCCTCGCCGGGTTGTTGGAGCTTGAGGAGCGCGAGCCCTTCGACGTAAAAGCTCTCGGCGTCTCTGCGCGAGCCCTTCCGCAACTCGCCGAGCGCGTCTTCGTATTTGCCGGCCTGGTAAAGCTCCTTCGCGCGCGCGTTCGGCTCAAGTCGCTTGAACTCCGCCCGCAGCCGCTCGGCTTCGGCCGTCATGCCGTACTGTTCGTAGACCTCGGCCAGACGCCGGTGCAGCTCCGCGTTCTTCGGCTGGAGTTTGAGCGCGCCCTTGAAGGCATCGACGGCCTCCTTGAGCTTGTTCGCGGACGCGTAGGCGATGCCCATCTTCGCGAACGCCTCGACGTTCTGCGGCTCCTTCGCGGTGACCACTTTGAACTCCTCGGCGGCCTCGGCGAACTTGCCGTTCGCGAGGTAGATGGTGCCGAGGTTGTAGCGCGCGACGGGGTCGTCGGGGTTCTGCTCCAACTCCTTGCGGAAGGTCGCCTCGGAGACTTCGACGGCGCCGGGCGGCGGGGTCGCCTCGGCGCTCGCGGCGCCGTTGTTCGGGCCGGACGCCGCGGGAGTCGCGCCGGGCGCGCTCGCGGCGTCGGGCCGGCTCTCGGACTTGCAGGAAGCAAAAGACAGAAGGAGTGCGGAGAGAATCAGGAGCGGGCGCAGACGTTTCATCGGGTGCATCTCGAAGGGCGCGTGTACGAAAGAACCGGCGCGGGACATTTAAGCAGCCGCGCGGCGTCCGGGCAAGAACGCAGGGGCGCTTGAGGTCACTTCAGCTCGGTGATGGCGATCTCGTTGGTGAGCGTGCGGTGGACGGGGCAGCGGTGCGCGATCTCTTGCAGGCGCGCGCGCTGCTCGTCGTCGAGGTCGCCGTCAAGCTCGACGGCGCGCTCGATCTGGTGGACGAAATCGTTAGAGTCGCTCTCGCACTCGGCGCAGTCCTTCGCGTGGACGCGGCGCTGGCGCAGGCGGACGCGGACGCGCTCAAGCGGCCAGCCCTTGCGCCGCGCGTAGAGCATGAGCGTCATCGAGACGCAACTGCCGAGCGCCGCCAGCAGCAGCGTGTAAGGGTCGGGTCCCGCGCCCTCGCCGCCGAGCGCGACCGGCTCGTCGGTGACGAGCGTCTGACCCTCGCCGTAGCCGACCTCGTTGCGCAGGTTTGAAAGGGAAGTCACGACCACTTCGCTCATCACTCTTCTCCTTAGAGTAAGTTTCGGCGCGCGGCGGGAAGGTTAACGCCCCTTGACGCCGTCTGCCAAGCGACGCGCAAAAAAAAAGCGACGAACCGGAACGCTCCGGCCCGCCGACTCAATTCACTCTAAGGGATGCAACTGACTAGCTATCGCGACCTGCCGGCTCTCGCGTAGAGGTTGACAGCAAAGAGCACCGTTAAAGCCAACGTCATCCGCGTTCACCTCGCTTGCCTTGATGCCCTTATGACAGTTTGAATGGTTTTGAGTTTTCAGTTTTTTGTCCCGCCCGCCTCCTTGCGGTGTCGAGGGGCCTCCCGGTACACTCGTCGGCGTTCCGACACAATCAAAAATCATTTGCGCGCGGCGGGCCTGCGGCCCCGCCGCCGAAGGGGTCGAGGATGAAGATTCACGAGTACCAGGCGAAGGAGATTTTGAGTAAGTACGGCGTCGCCGTGCCGCGCGGCATCGTCGCGCGCTCGCCCGAGGAGGCGTACCACGCGGCGAAGGAGTTGGGCACCGAGGTCGTCGTCGTCAAGGCGCAGATTCACGCCGGCGGGCGCGGCAAGGGCGGCGGCGTCAAGCTCGCCAAGAGCGCGGACGAGGCGCAGGAGGTCGCGGGCCGGATTCTCGGCATGAACCTCGTCACGCACCAGACCGGTCCCGAGGGGCGCGAGGTGCGCACGCTCCTCGTCGAAGAGGGGCTTCCCATCGACAAGGAGTTCTACCTCGGCATCGTGCTCGACCGCGCCACGGGGCGCCCGGTCTTCATGGCCTCGTCCGCGGGCGGCATGGACATCGAGGAGGTCGCCGCCAACACGCCCGAGCTGATTCTGAAAGAGACCATCGACCCGGCGGTCGGCTTCCGCCCCTTCCAGGCGCGCAAGATCGCCTTCGGGCTGGGCTTGCCCGCGAACCTCGTCAACCAGGCGGCGAAGTTCATGCAGCAGCTCTACCACGCCTACGAGCAGACCGACGCCTCGCTCGTCGAGATCAACCCGTTCCTTTTGACGAAGGACGGACGCCTCTTCGCGCTCGACGCCAAGATGACTTTCGACGACAACGCGATGTTCCGCCACGCGGACTTCCACGCGCTGCGCGACTTGAATGAGGAGGAGCCGCTGGAGATCGAGGCGTCGAAGTACGACCTCAACTACATCAAGCTCGACGGCAACATCGCCTGCATGGTCAACGGCGCGGGCCTCGCGATGGCGACGATGGACATCATCAAGCTCGCGGGCGGCGAGCCGGCCAACTTCCTCGACGTGGGCGGCGGCGCTTCTCAAGAGCGCGTCGAGGCCGCCTTCCGCATCCTGCTCGCAGACCCGGCGGTGCGCGCCGTGCTCATCAACATCTTCGGCGGCATCGTCCGCACCGACATGGTCGCGCGCGGCGTCATCGAGGCGGCGAAGTCCATCGGCGTCAAGGTGCCCATCGTCGTCCGCCTCGAAGGCACCAACGTCGAGGAGGGGCGCCGGCTCATCTCTGAGTCCGGCATGAACTTCACCGTCGGCGAAGGCATGAAGGACGCCGCCGATAAAGTCGTCGCCCTCGCCAACCAGCAGGCCGCCGCCTAGGGAAGGATGAAGGCGGAAGGATGAAGGATGAAGTGACGGCCGTACTGAATCTCCTTCATCCTTCATCCTTCCGCCTTTCACAATGAGATGAGAGGTCGCCAACTCCTCAGAGTGCTCGCGCACGTCAGCCGCTTCGGCCTCGCGGCGCTCTTCCTCTTCGCGGTCGGCGCGAAGCTCTACACGCTTTCGGACTTCGCCACCAACCTCTCCAACCTCGTCCGTGAGAGCTGGGTCTGGCCCGCGGCCTACGCCGTCATCGCCTCCGAGCTTGCCGCCGCCGTCCTGCTCATCCTCCCGCGCACCGCGCGCCTCGGCGCGCTCGTCTCGGCGGCGCTCCTCTTCGGCTTCGCCGCCTACGCGCTCTATTACGTCTACGTCCTCCACGGCGAGCCGCTCGAATGCGGCTGCTTCGGCCGCCTCATCGCCAGCCAGCTCGGCGTCTCCACGGCGCTGCGCAACCTCGCCCTGCTCATCCCCTGCGCCCTCGTCTTCCTCGGCCTCCGCCGCCGGCGTGCGGAGCGGTTGGCCTGAGTGTAGAATCGCCGCGCCTTAAATAACCCTCAAGTAAATCGAACGGAGGCCGGATGGCGACCTTAAGTTTTTGGGGCGGCGTGGGGACGGTGACGGGGTCGAAGTACCTGGTGGAGAGTAACGGGAGCCGGGTGCTGGTGGACTGCGGGCTGTTTCAGGGGTTGAGGGAGCTGCGCGAGCGCAACTGGGAAGACCCGCCGTTCGACCCGGAGAGTCTGGACGCGGTCGTCATCACGCACGCGCACGTCGATCACACGGCGTACCTGCCGCGCGTGGTGGCGCTCGGTTTCAAGGGGCCGGTCTTCTGCTCGAAGGGGACGGCGGACTTGTTGAAGCTGCTGCTGCCTGACTCGGCGCGTTTGCAGGAGGAGGAGGCGGATTACAGGAACCGCAAGGGGCTGACGCGGCACGAGCCGGCGCTGCCGCTCTACACCGAAGAGCACGCGCGCCAAGCCATCAAACTGATTCGCACGTGCCCGAACACGGGCGAGCCGACAGAGGTGGCCGAAGGCGTCCGCGCTTCGTTCCACATCGCGGGTCACATCCTCGGGTCGAGCCTCGTGCTGCTCGAATTAGACGGCGCGGGAGACGACGGCGCGGGCCGGCGCGTGCTCTTCTCGGGCGACCTCGGCCACTACGACCAGCCGATCATCCGCGACCCCGTCGCCCCGCCCGCGTGCGACTACATGCTCATCGAGTCAACCTACGGCGACCGCCTGCACGACGCGGAAGACCCGAAGGCCGCGCTCGCCCGCGTCGTCAACGAGGCGGTCGGGCGCGGCGGCCCGCTCCTCATCCCGGCCTTCGCGGTCGGGCGCACGCAGGAGCTGCTCTACCACCTGCGCGAGCTGGAAGACGAGGGGCGCATCCCCGTCCTCCCCGTGCGCGTGGACTCGCCGATGGCCGCCGCCGCGACGCAGATCTACTCGCGCAACCGCGACGAGCACGACGAGGAGTACGCGAGCGTCATCGAACAGCACCGACACCCCTTACGCACGCGCTCGATGGTGACGGCCTCGACGCGCGAGGAGTCGAAGCGTCTGAACGACGAGGAGGGGACGCGCGTCATCATCTCGGCCTCGGGGATGATGACGGGCGGGCGCGTGCTCCACCACGCGCGCAGAATCCTGCCGGACGAGCGCGCGACCGTCCTCTTCGTCGGCTATCAGGCCGCCGGCACGACGGGGCGCAAGATTGTTGACGGCTCGAAGTTCGTCCGCATCATGAAGGGGGACGTGCCCGTCCGCTGCCACGTCGAGCGCATCGGCGGACTCTCGGCTCACGCCGACTGGAAAGAGGTTCTGCGCTGGCTTGAGCCTTTGAAGGAGACGCCGCCCCGCCGCTCCTTCACCACGCACGGCGAGCCCGAGTCGGCCGCCGCGATGGCCGGCCACATCCGCGAACACTTCGGCTGGCGCGTGGACGCGCCCGAGTACGGCCAGAGCGTCGAGCTTGAGTGAGCGGGGCGCGGGGCGGCTTTTTCCAGCGGCGCGCCGGCGTGGTATACTCCGCGTTCAAACAAAGAAATAAAATTCGGTCTTGAGGAGCGAGAGCGTTGAGCGTACTTGTAGACAAGAACACGCGGCTCGTCGTGCAGGGCATCACGGGCAAAGAGGGCACGTTCCACACCAGGCAGATGGTGGAGTACGGGACGCAGGTCGTCGGCGGCGTCACGCCGGGCAAGGGCGGGACGACGCACGAAGGCATCCCCGTCTTCAACACGGTCGCCGACGCCGTCGAGCAGGCCGGCGCCAACGCCTCGGTCATCTACGTGCCGCCGCCGTTCGCCGCCGACGCCATCATGGAGGCGGCCGACGCCGGAGTCCCGCTCGTCGTCTGCATCACCGAGGGCATCCCGGCGCTCGACATGGTGAAGGTCAAAGAGTATCTCGCCGGCAAGCCGACCCGCCTCATCGGCCCGAACTGCCCCGGCGTCATCTCGCCCGGCAAGTGCAAGATCGGCATCATGCCCGGCCACATTCACAAGGAGGGGCGCATCGGCGTCGTCTCGCGCTCTGGCACGCTGACGTACGAGGCAGTCGGGCAGTTGACCAAGCTCGGCCTGGGTCAGTCCACCGCCATCGGCATCGGCGGCGACCCCATCGTCGGCACCACGCACCTGAACGCGCTCGCGCTCTTTCAGGACGACCCCGAGACCGAGGCCATCGTCATGATCGGCGAGATCGGCGGCACCGCCGAAGAAGAGGCGGCGGCGTTTGCCAAAGACAACGTGACCAAGCCCATCGTCGCCTTCATCGCCGGGCAGACCGCGCCGCCGGGACGCCGCATGGGTCACGCCGGCGCCATCATCGCCGGCGGCAAGGGCACGGCCGCCGAGAAGATGAAGGCGCTCGAAGAGGCCGGCATCCGCGTCGTCCACTCGCCCGCCGACATCGGCCAAGCGGTCAAGGATTCGCTCGGCTCGGGCGCCGCGGCTTAAAAGTTTTTCTAACCCAACTCATCCAAGAGGAAATTGATGGCGGAACAGGCAGGCAATCTCACTTTCGGAATCATCAAGCCCGACGCGGTGCGGGCGGGGAAGACGGGCGCGGTCTTGCAGCGCGTCCTCGACGCGGGCTTTCGTCTGCGCGCGATGAAGCTCATCCACCTGACGACGCGCGAGGCCGAGGGCTTCTACGAGGTGCACCGCGAGCGACCGTTCTTCGGTGAGCTGACGACGTTCATGTCGTCGGGGCCGTGCGTCGTGCTGGCATTGGAGAAGGAGGGCGCGGTCAAGGCTTGGCGCGATTTGATGGGCGCGACCGACCCGGCGAAGGCCGACGAGGGGACGCTGCGCAAGGAGTTCGCCACCTCCATCGGCGAGAACGCCGTCCACGGCTCCGACTCGGAGGAGAACGCGCAGATTGAGCTGGCGTACTTCTTCAGCCGGCTTGAGTTCGTCCAGAGCTGAAAAGCTCGCGAGGTTTGTAATGGGCATTATCAGCGACGTTATCGAGAACACGCGCGCCATCATCAAGGGGATGATGACGACCGCCTCGTACATCCCGCGCGAGAAGTGGACGGTGCAGTACCCGGACGAGCCGGTCACGCTCCAGCCGCGCTTCCGCGGCCAGCATCTCCTGCACGTGGACGAGCTGGGGCGCGAGAAGTGCGTCGCCTGCTACCTCTGCGCGGCCGCCTGCCCGTCGGACTGCATCTACATCGTCGCGGCCGACGACCCGCGCCCGCCCAAGGAGCGCATCGGCGTGGACGAGCGCTACGCCTCGGTCTACAACATCGACTACGGCCGCTGCATCTTCTGCGGCTTCTGCGTCGAGGCGTGCCCGAAGGACGCCATCACGCACGGCTTCAACTTCGAGCTGTCGGTCTACTCGCGCGCCGACCTCTTGAAGACCAAAGACGACCTCCTCATCACCAAGCAGAAGCAGTCGCTCAACTACCGCGTCGCCTTCGCCGACGAGGACGTGGACTCCGAGTACAAGGTCGTCTGAAGGCCGCAAGCAGTCCCGAACCCGGAGGGGCACGCCGCGCTTCAACTGCGCGGCGTGCCCCTCTCATTGTCGCGGCGGAACTCTCCGGGCGTCCGCCCCGTCCAGCGTCGGAAGGCGCGGTGAAAGGTGCTCGACTGTGAGAAGCCCGTCAGGTAAGAGACCTCGCAGATGGCCACCTCTGACTTGCGCAGGTAGAACTCGGCCAGCGCGCGCTGCACGTCTTCGAGCAGCTCTTGAAAGGTCGTGCCCTCCTCACGCAGCTTCCTCTGGAGCGTGCGCGGGCTGACGCCCAGACGCCGGCAGGCGGCGTCGATGCGAGCCTCGCCGCCGGGCAGCCCCTCCTTAATCACCTCCCGCACACGGCCGGCGAAGCCCCCGCGCCGCGCCGCGCCCGCCAAAGACTCTTCGGCCTGACGTTCGAGCAGAGAGCCGAGCGTCGGGTCGGCCCCGACGAGCGGCAACTCCAGAATCGAAGTGTCGAAGACGAGCTTCGTGAGCGGCGCGCCGAAGTGGACGGGCGCGCGAAAGATGCGCGCGTGCTCCGACACGTCCGCGGGCCGCGCGTGTTCAAAGTGAACCTCGCGCGGCGACCAATCGACGCCCGTCAGCCCGCGCCCGACCCGCATCATCGTCGAGAGCATCTCTTCGGACTCCTGCCGGCGCGCTGGCGGCGCTGGCGTCGCCGCGCGGTAGTGGTAGGCGAGGTGCGCCGCCGCGCCCGAGACTTCGAGCGTGAACTCGACGGCCTTCGTCCTGATCTGCTGGTAGCGAATCATCGCGCCGAGGGCCTCGCCGAAATTCCGACGGTTGATCGTGACGTAGCCGAGCAGGCCGTACGCCTTCGCGTCCGTCCGCTCGCCGACGTGCAGCCCGAAGGCGTCGTCGCCGGTCAGCCGCGCGCCGCACTCGGCGAGTGCGAGCAAACGCTCAAACGGAATCTCGTTATCGGCGTCTTCAAGCCGCGCGGGGTCGAGGCCGGCGGCGCGGCAGAGCACTTCCGGCGCGACCCCGAGGGCGCGGGCGGCCTCTGTGAATTTGACGGCGGCGCTGACCGGAATCTCGTAGGTGACGGGCATATGGGTTACGGCTGCTGACTTGAAAGGATTCTAAGAGCGACGCGGCGGCGCGGCAAATCGCGCCCCGACTCACGTAAGAGGAGGGCTGGCGCGCGCGGTCAACACGCTGGCGCGAAGTGCAAACAATCCGTCGCGCACACGGCCGAGGGTTGCGTTTACAATGTCGTCGGAACGGCGCGCCCCCTCTCCCTCCGAAGACGCATCGTTCATCCTTTTAAGTCGGTTGGAGAAGAAGATGGTTCAAAAGTTCAAAGCCCTGCGAAGCCGTGCCGTGCTGTCGCTCATGGCGTCGGCCGCGCTCGCCCTCGTCGGTCTCGTCTCGGTCAAAGCACAGAGCACGGGTGCGACCGCGCCGGCCGCGCAGGTCTCGTCCGCGTCCCTGTCCGCCAGAGAGCGCGCCGAAGTTTTCGAGAAGGTCTGGGAGACCATCGAAGAGAAGTACTACGACCCTTCGTTCAACGGGGTCGATTGGGCGGCGGCGCGCGCTCGCTACCGGCCTCTGGTCGAGGCGGCGGCGGGCGAAGAGGAGTTCTACGACCTGCTCAACCGGATGGCGGGGGAACTGCGCGACGCGCACACGCGCGTCCGCTCGCCGCGCCAGAACCGCGACCGCAAGAACCGGCAGGCGACCGGCGCGGGCGTCCTCATCTTCGAGGTCGAAGGCGCGCCGGTCGTCTTCGACGTGGCGCCCGACTCCGAGGCGGCGCGCGCGGGCGTGCTGCCCGGCATGGTCGTGCGGACGGTCGGCGGCCGGCCCGCGGCCGAGGCGCTGGCCGAAGCGCGCGCGGAGGTCGGGCCTTCGTCGTCCGCGCGCGCCGCGCTCGTCCTCACGTACCTGAGACTGATCGCGGGCGCGCCCGGCTCCACGCTCGAACTCGGCCTCACGCGCGCCGACGGCACGGCGCTGGATGTCAGGCTGACGCGCCGTACGGTCTCCGCCGCGCCGCGGTTCGACGCGCGCCTCCTGCCTTCGGGCTACGCCTACGTCAGGTTCGACCGCTTCCGCCCGCCCGTCGCCGACCGTCTGAAAGAGGCTCTGGTGAAGTTCAAGGACGCGCCGGGGCTGATCCTCGACCTGCGCGCCAACGGCGGCGGCGACGGGCGGGAAGGGCTGCGGGTCGCCGGTTACTTCTTCGACGAGAAGGTCTCCGTCGGGCGCGTCGTCACGCGGACGGGCAAGCCGCCTTCGGCGCTCTTCGGGCTGGTGAGTCTGCCCAAAGTGTTCGAGGCCGGCGAGCGGGGCGGGCGGCTCTACTCGAACCCGGTCGTCGTCCTCGTCAACGAAGGCACGGGCAGCACCGCAGAGCTGATCGCCAACGGCCTGCGCGAGCACGGGCGCGCCTACGTCATCGGCACGCGCTCCTGCGGCTGCGTGCTGGGCGTCCTGAAGCACCGCGAGTTGAAGGGCGGCGGCGACCTCGCCGTCAGCGAAATCGGGTTCGTCACGCCGGAAGGGCGCAGGCTTGAGGGCGAGGGCGTCGCGCCGGACAAGGCGGTGACCGTCACGCTCGGAGACCTACAGGCCGGACGCGACGCCGCGCTTGAGGAGGCGGAGGCGTACTTCAAAAGCCTCCGACGGCGGCCCGAGTAAATTTTTTGCTTTTAGACTGTAACCGTTCGCGCCCGAAAACTGTCTTAACTAATAGGCCGCACTCTCCCGCGCGTCTTCACGGACGCGCAGCCGGGAGTGCGGCTTAATTTTTTTTGGATAAAGAAAAGGGGGATGTATGAAGAAGTTTCTGGCAATAGCTCTGACAATGGCTTCGGTCGGTTTCGCGGCCTCGACGGCCGAGGCGAAGGCGTCCGCTCCGTCCAACTCAGTCGCCGTCGCGTCCGTGGCGAAGGCCGCGCCCGCCGCGGCCCAAATCTGGCGTAACCGCAACCGGGGCCGCGCCCGCGTCGTGACGCAGTCGCGGCTCGTGCGTAGCGGCCGGCGCGTCTACCGCGAGACGTACCAGATTCGGTACTTCCCGAACGGCAGAACGTCCACGAGGCTCGTCAGCCGCGTCCGCGTCCGCTAAGACCGGCCGGGGAGTGAAGAGGCCGGCCCGCCTGAGTTTCGACTCGGGCGGGCCGGCTCTGTTTTTACCCGCCGGCGAGGCGCGCGAGGCGCCGTCGGTCGAGGATGGTGATGTGTTTGCGGCCGATGGCGATGAGGTCGGCGGCCTTCAGCTCGTTGAGGGCGTTGGTGGCGGTCTCGCGGTAGACGCCGAGGCGCTCGGCGATGTCCTGGTGCGTGAGGCCGTCAACCGAGTCGCCGTCCGACTCGCGCAGCAGCAGCGCGGCGACGCGCGCGGGGATGCCTTTGAAGACCGTGTCTTCGAGTTGGCGCTCTGCTTCAAGGACGCGCCGGCCGAAGGATTCGAGGATGCGGCGCGCGATCTCGGGCTTGCTGGCGAGCAGCCGGTTCAAGACCTCGCAGTTCATCGTGACGATGGTCGAGTCCTCGGTCACCTCGGCGAAGGTGTCGTACATGCCCTGCCCGATGCACGTCATCTCGCCGAAGAAGCTGTGCGGCAGGAGGTGCGCGATGACGAGCTTCCGCCCCTCGGGCGACATGCGGTAAATCTGCACGGCGCCCTCGCGCAGGAGGAAGAGCGCCTCGCCCGTCTCGCCCGGCGTGTAGATGACGGCGCCGCGCCGGAACGTGCGCGTCGTCGTCACGCGCTCAACCTCGCGCAGTTCTTCCGGGGTCATCCCCTGAAAAAGGTCTGGGCCGTCAGTCTCGTTCGGTCTCGTGCTCATAAAAAAACCGCCTGCAACTCCTCAGATGCGCGCCCGCGCCGCGGCGTTCCAGTGTACGACGGCGGGCGGGCGCGCCGCGAGCCGCCTCGGTAATCCCGATTACTGAAGTCGCGGGCGGGGGAGCGCATACTGGCTCCCGAGCGTGCGGCCCGGACGGCGGCACGCGGTTTTTGAGACCGAGACGGGAACAGGAGATGAAAGAGATGAGCCAGTATGTTTCGGCGGTGGACGACGCGGGCTTCGAGCGCGAGGTGTTGGGGTCGGACGTGCCGGTTGTGTTGGACTTCTGGGCCGAATGGTGCCCGCCGTGCCGCGCGCTGGCGCCGACCTTTGAGGAGCTGGCGAAGCAGTACGCGGGGCGCGTGCGCTTCCTCAAGCTCGACGTAGACAGCAACCCCGAAGTCTCGCAGCGCTTCGGCATCAAGGGCATCCCAACGCTCGTCTTCTTCGACGGCGGCCGCGAGGTCGAGCGCGTCGTCGGCGCCAGCAGCAAGGAGGCGCTCGCGCGCATCGTGGATAAGCACGTCAAGATCGCGGCCTGAGCGCCGGGCGTAGATAAGTAAATCAAGAAGACACGGCGACACGGCTCGGAGGCGGTCAAACGCTTCCGAGCCGTGTCGCCGTGTTTCCGTGTCTCCGCGGTTGAGTCGTGATAATCTCCGCGCTGCTTTCGGCTTGGCTACGCCCGATCCCTTCCGCGAGGTGAGTCCTGATGCCCGAGAACGTGCGCCCCGTGATGACGCTCGAATCGCTGCGCTCCGTCCCGCTCTTCGCCTCGCTCGACGACGAGGCGGCCACGCGCCTGCGCGAGCAGCTCGAACTCGAACTGCGGCCCGCCGGCAGCGTCCTCTTCCGCAAGGGCGAGCCGGGCGGCGCGATGTACCTCATCGAGGGCGGGCGCGTCCGCATTCACATCCGCGACGACGACGGCGACGAGGTGACGCTCGCGGAACTTGCGGCCGGCGACTTCTTCGGCGAGATGTCCATCCTCGACGGCAAGCCGCGCTCGGCGACCGCCACCGTCGCGGAGGACGCGCGGCTCGCCGTGCTCTCGCGCGAGGGCTTCCACGCCTTCGTCGGCCGCACGCCGCAGGTCGCGCTCTCGATGCTGGCCGCCGTCACCGACCGTCTGCGCGCGACCGACGACATGCTGCGCCAGCGCGTCACGCGCAACCTCAACGAGGTGGACAAGGAGCGGCGCACCTTCTCCGACCGCATGGCCGACGCGCTCTCCAGCTTCGGCGGGAGCTGGAAGTTCATCGCCGCCACCGTCGCCTTCATCGTCTTCTGGGTGGTCTACAACACGGCCTGGCGGCAGGATCGGGGCATCGACCCGTTCCCCTATTCGTTCCTCGACGTGATTAACGGCATCGTCGCCGCGCTGCTGGCGCCCATCATCCTCATCTCGCAGAACCGGCAGAGCGACAAAGACCGCCTCCGCGCCGACCTCGACTTTCAGGTCAACCTCAAGAACGAGCTGGCGCTCAACGAAGTCATGCGCCGCCTCGACCTCCTCGAATCCGAACGCCTGCCGGGACTGCTCGCGGAGCTGAAGAGCAGTAGACAGTAGTCAGTAGGAGAACAACTGACTACTGACTACTGACTACTCCCTGCTACAATGGCCGCGTTCTGCACAACTCCATATATTTTTAGCTTGAGGTCTAATGATTCAGGCCGTCTTTTTTGACTTCAACGGCGTCATCATCGACGACGAGCCGTTGCAGATGAAAGCCTACCAGGAGGTGCTGGGGCGCGAGGGGCTGACGCTGACCGAGGCCGACTATTACGGCTCGCTCGGGATGGACGACGTGACGTTTCTGCGCTCGGCCTACGGGCGCGCCGAAAAGGAACTGGACAACGAACAGCTCGGCCGCCTCCTCGAAGCCAAGACGGCCGCGCACCGCAAGCTGCTTGAGGGCGAGCTGCCGCTCTTCCCCGGCGTCGTCACCTTCGTCAAGGCGCTCGGCCGCCGGTACTCGCTCGGCCTCGTCAGCATGGCGCGCCGCACGGAGATCGATCACGTGCTCGAACGCGCGAACCTCTCGGGCTACTTCGACGCGGTCGTCAGCGCCGAGGACGTGACGGCCTGCAAGCCAGACCCCGCCTGCTACTTGAGCGGCCTTGAGTTCCTGAACCGCAAGCGCGGCGAGGGGCACGTCATCCCTCTGCGCGCCGACGAGTGCCTCGCCATCGAGGACGCGCCGCCCGGCATCCTCTCGGCGCGCGTCGCCGGGATGCGCACGCTCGGCGTCACCAACACCGTCCCCGACCGCGCGCTCCGCGAAGCCGGCGCCGACTCCGTCACGCGCAGCCTCGCCGACTGGACGCCCGACGCCGTCCATCACGTCTTCGACACCAACTGGGGAAAGGGGGCGAAAGGATGAAGGTGGGAGGGTGAAGGATGAAGGGACGGCCGTCTTGACTTCATCCCTCATCCTCCCGCTTTCATCCTTCCCTTATGACTCCTGCTGACAAGCTCGCGGCGGAGGAGGTGCGGCGGCGGTTCGCTGCGGAGGTCGCGCGGCCGGAGTCGGAGATCGACCTCGGGCGGGCGGCGCTGCTGCTCGGGGCCGAAGAGGAGCCGCGCCGCGCCGCGGTCGAACGCAGCCTCGCGCGGTTGGACGAGATGGGCGAGGCTGTGCGCGCGCGCGCCGTCGGCCGGGGCGTTAGTCTGATCGATGCGCTCAGCCGCTACCTCTTCGACGAGCTGGGCTTCGTCGGCAACGAGGCGGACTACTACGACCCGCGCAACAGCATGTTGCACCACGTCCTCGAACGCCACACGGGGATTCCCATCACGCTCTCGGTCGTCTACATGGAGGTCGGCCGCCGCGCGGGGCTTGAAGTCGAAGGACTCGGACTCCCCGGCCACTTCATCGTCCGCGCGCGCGAGGGCCAAGGCGAGTGGGTGCTCATCGACCCCTTCAACGGGCGGCAGACCGACCGCGACGAGTGCCAATCGCGGCTCGACCTGATCTACGAGGGGAAAATCTCGCTTGAGGACGCGCACCTGCGGCCGGTCGGCGCGCGCACCATCCTCGTGAGGATGCTCGGCAACCTGAAGGCCGTCTACGCGCGCGCGCAACTCTACCGGCGCGCGCTCGCCGCCGTCGAGCGCATCCTGCTGCTCACGCCGCAGGACCTTCAGGAGCGGCGCGACCGCGGGATGCTCCTCGCCCAACTCGGCCGCCTGCCCGAGGCCATCGCCGAGACGCAGCTCTACCTCAACCTCACCCCCGAAGCCGGCGACGCCGACTCCGTCCGCGAGCAACTGAACAGGATGCGCGGGAAGGCGGCGCTGCTGAATTAGTCTACTCGGGCTTTCCCTTACAGGTGGGGCCGAAGAGGGCGGGTATCTTGCCGCTGATGATGGGGTAGTCGGCGGCCTGCGCGTTGAGGTCGAGCCAGTCGGCGTACTGTTCGGGGAGCGAGGTGTCGGCGAAGATGGCCTCGACGGGGCATTCGGGGACGCAGGCGTCGCAGTCGATGCAGGAGTCGGGGTTGATGTAGAGGCGGTCGGGCAGCTCGTGAAAAGCCTCGACGGGGCAGACCGCCGCGCAGTCGGTGTACTTACAGTCCACGCAATCCTCTATCACAACGTAGGTCATCGCTTCTTCTTCTTCCCTCCGCGTACGTCCTCTCAGGCGACGAACGCTTGATGCTTCGGGTGGCAAGATGCTTCTACGGCAGCCGCCGCGTCCATGTCAACCCGGCGCGCGCCTCCGAGGGAAGGGAAGAGATCCCGCCACGTCTTCAACGTGCACATGCACGTCCAATCAGACTAAAAGTTGGAAGCGTTGCGCGCGAAAGTTGCACTCGTCACGCGTCTGCCGCTCGATTCTTGCCGGACGCGAGCCAACCCGCAGGCCACCACTCAAGCATCCAACCGCCGTACACCCGCACGAACCGTCTGCGTCCGTCCGTATGAATCGGAGGCATCAGCCTTCATAAGGCATCAGTCGTCACATGACAGGAGGTCAAAGCCGCTTGCGTCTGAAACTTTCCTCAATGCTCGCTCTCGTCGCGCTCGCCGCCGCCGCGTGCGTTGCGCACGTCTGCGTCGCGTCCGCGCGCGACGCGCAAAGCGCGTGGCCCACGGGTCAGGTCATCGAAACGGTCGCCTGCGAAGCGGACGCCGCGCAGACTTACACGCTTTACCTCCCTTCGGCCTACTCGAAGGATAAGCGTTGGCCCATCCTCTACGCCTTCGACCCTTCGGGGCGCGGGCTTCGTCCCGTCAATCTGCTGCGCGAGGCGGCGGAGCGATACGGCTACGTCGTCGTCGCCTCGAACAACTCGCGCAACGGCATCAGCGCGCAGCAACTCAACACCGTCATCAACGTCTTGTGGAAGGACACGCGCAAGCGCATCTCGGTTGACGACCGGCGGATTTATGCGGCGGGCTTTTCGGGCGGCGCGCGCGTCGCCAACCGCCTCGCCTCTTCGTGCGCGGGCTGCGTGGCGGGCGTCATCTCCTGCGGCGCGGGCTTCCCCCCCGACATACGCCCCGACGCTTCGCTGCAGTACTTCTTCTACGGCACGGTGGGCTGGAACGATTTCAACTTCCGCGAACTGCGCACGCTCGGCCGCACGCTCGACTCGCTCGGCGTCGCGCATCGCGTCGAACCCTTCGACGCCGCGCACCAGTGGGGCACAAAGGACGTGCTCGAAGAGGCCGTCGCGTGGCTTGAAGTGCAGGCGATGCGCACGGGGCGTCGCGCGAAGGACGATGCGCTCGCCGCCGCCGCGGAAGCGAAGCTCGCGGCGCGACTCGAACGTCTCAACGCTCCCGCCGACGCGTACGAGCGCTACCGCGTGTTGCGGGCGCTCGCCACGGGCTTGAAGGGCTTGCGCGATGTCACGCGTTACGAGACGGAGGCGGGGTCGCTTTCCAAGTCGAAGGAGTTGCGGGAAGCGGTCGCGGGCGAGGAGCAGCAGATTACGGAGCAGCGGCGCGCCGCCGCCGAGTTGACTTCGCTCGGCGCGGGACTGCTCGACGCGTCGAAGCGCGCCGAGACGCTTTCGCAGCTGCGCGCGAAGCTCGAAGGTCTGCACAAACGTGCGGACGCGGAGGCGGACACGCCCGCGCGCCGCGTCGCGCGCCGCACGCTCGCACACGTCTACGCCGAGACGTACGAGTCGGCGCTCTACAACTACGTCCCGCGCGGCCAGTACGCGGTGGCGGCGGCCAATCTCGAACTCGCGTCGCTGATCTACCCGCGAAACGCATCCATCGAGTATGAGCTGGCGCGCATGCTCGCGCTCGACCGTCGTGGCGAAGAGGCGCTCGACGCTTTGAACCGCGCCGTCGAGAAGGGCTTCAACGACAAAGGGGCGCTCGCACGCGAAGAAGCCTTCGCGCCCTTGCGCCCCCTTGAGAAGTTCAGAAAGCTGCTCGAACGAATCGACGCCAGCGAGAAGCGCCCCGGCTGACTCGCGCGCGCCGTTCAACCTTTCGCGTGCGCCGTTCGGTCCGTCATGAGCGGCGCGTCAGCGGTTCGACTTGCAGCCCGGGTGGTCGCAGGTGCAGACCGAGGTCGGGTCGGAGTCGTTGGCGTCCTCGCAGTAGTCGCTGCAAAACCTGCGCCCGCCCGCGACCATGCAGGTGCAGGTCTGGTGCGCGCACTTCTTCTCGTCCGTCCTGACGGGGTCTGGCATCTCGTCTCGTCTCCCTCTTTAAATGTTAGCGCCCCTCGTTGCCGCCTTCGCGCGTGTCGGCCGGGCCGGGCTGCGTCTCGGTGCGGTTCGACTGGTCGCGCACCTGCATCGGCGGGTTCGCCTCCTGCACGACCTCGTTCTCGCGCTCGTGCATCGCCTGGTTCTTCTTGTCCTTGCGTCCGCCGTCCTTCTTCTTCCTGTCTGCTCCTGACATCTGTCCCTCCGTTCGGTGTTGGATGAATGCGTTTAGCCGGCGGTCGTGTCGCCGCCGAGCAGCGTCAGCACCTCGCCGGTGACGTAACTCGAATCGGCCTCGGACGCGAAGAAGACGTAGGCCGGGGCCATCTCTTCGGGCTGCGCCGGCCGCTTGAAGGGCGTGTCGGCGCCGAACTCGGCCACGTCTTTCGCCTCCTTGTCCGCCGGGTTGAGCGGCGTCCAGACCGGCCCCGGCGCGACGCAGTTGACGCGGATGCGGCGCTCGACGAGGTTCTGCGCCAGCGACTTGGTGAAGGCGTGAATCGCGCCCTTCGTCGCCGAGTAGTCGAGCAGCTCCTTGCTCCCTTCGAGCCCCGTGATCGAGCCGGTGTTGACGATGCAGGCGCCCTCCGCCATGTGCGCCAGCGCCGCCTTCGCCATGTAGAAGTAGCCGTAGATGTTCGTCTTGAAAGTCCGGTCGAACTGCTCGTCCGACACGTCTTCGATCGTCTCCTGGTGCTGCTGAAAGGCGGCGTTGTTGACGAGGATGTCGAGCTTGCCGAACTCCTCGACCGTGCGCTCGACCGCCTCGCGGCAGAACCGCGCGTCGCGCACGTCGCCGGGGATTAAGAGAGAGCGCCGCCCCTCGCGCTCGACCGCCTCGCGCGTCTCCTCGGCGTCCGACTGTTCCACGGGCAGGTAGACGATTGCAACGTCCGCGCCCTCACGCGCGAAGAGCACTGCGACGGCGCGGCCGATGCCGGAGTCGCCGCCGGTGATGAGCGCCGCCTTGTTGTTGAGCTTGCTCGACCCGCGGTAGTGCGGCGCCCCGTAACGCGGCTTGAGCGCAAGCTCGCCTTCAATGCCCGGCTTCTCGACGTGCTGCGCCGGCATCGGCCCCTCGGGCTGCTCCAACACTCGCGGCGGGGACGCCCCGCGCTTCGCCGCTGACTGCTTCGCGGCAGATTTTTTTGCGGCAGATTTTTTCGCCGCGCCCTTCTTCGCCGCGCCGCCCTTCGTGCCGGACTTCGACCCGCCCTTCTTCGCACCCTGCTTGTTCGACTTTGTCGCCATCAGTTCTCCCGTTCAAATGAGCTTCCGCCGCGGGCACCGGCCGCACACGGACGCGTGCCCGAAAGTTTTCTCGGGGGAGTTCGGTTAAGGGGATTTGGTACGGACGGATTATAGGCAGGCCGCGGCACGGATTTCTAGTCTAAGTATCAAGTTTCTGTCCTGAACGCTAAAGGGGGGATGAGAAGCAGCGTGCTTCTCATCCCCCTTGTTGTGGACGCCTTAAGAGTTCGGCCTTCAGGCGCGCTTGAGGTTGCGGGCGGCCTGCGCGCGGGCGGCGGGTTTTTCGTCCTCGGCCGCCGGCTGCGACATGCGGACGCGCTCGGCGCGCGCGGTCATGCGGCGGTCGAGGTCTGCGACCTGCTCGGGGCTGAGGCGGTAGATGTTCGGCTGGTTGTGGTAGACGCGCGCGCCCGTCACCACGTCCGCCTGCTTGAAGCCGAGCCGCTCGGCCTTCTCGACCAACTCCTGCACGGTAATCTGCGGCTGGACGAGCGTCAGCGGCTGCTTCTCCTCAATCGTCTCGGGGACGGCCGCCGGCTTCGGCGCCTCCATCGGCAGATCGCCGCCGTGCTCGCGCTTCATGTGGTCGAGGAAGTCTTTGAAGGTGACGCTGCCCGTCATCTCGAAGCCGACCTCGAAGGCAGGGCTGTTCGACTTCACGACCTGGAAGACGCGGACGATCTCGCCGTCGCGCTCCTGCAACGATACTTCGACCATCACGTCCACGAAGTATTCCAGACCCGACGCGGTCATCGGCAGCACGCGCCCGATCTCATTGTCCTCCTTCGACTCTTTGCCCTTCGCCGGAATCTGATCGACGATGACGACCGACTTGCCCGACTCCATGCACAGACGCCGCAGCACGCCCTGCAAGACCATCTGGTCGGCGGCCAACTCCTCCGCCGAAGGCTGTGCGAGCGGGTCGCCGGTGCGCTCGCGGACGGCCTTGATCGTCTCGGCGTGCTTGGCGCTGAAGTACGCGGCCCACGAATCCAGCCCGAAGCAGCCGTAGTTCTGCTCCTTGCCTTCGCCCGACAGCGCCCAGTCGATGAACTCGGGCAGCTCGTCCGGGTGTTCGATCTCAAGGCCGTCGAACTGGTTGCCGACGCCCGCGAGGAGGCGCGTCTTGCGCTCCATGTCGAAGATGCAGAGGCGGCCGAGACCTGTCTCAGCCATCGAACGCAGGAACCAGCTCTTGCCCGCGCCCGCGCCGCCGCGGACGGCCATCACCAAACGCTGCTGGCGCGGTCGCCGGCTCAAAGGGTTGATTCTCGGTTTCGTCGTATTGCTCATCACTCAATTCTCCTCAAAAGCCGGTACCGGCCTGAAAATGCTTGGAGGGGGGCCTCTCTTTTAGCGCCTGACCGGCGGAGAACTCTTCCGGAACTTCGGGAGTCGCTCCGCGATTCGGAGGGACTGTATCACAGGTGAAACAATCGCGCAACGCTTTTTCACGCGTGAAACGGCCGCCGAAGATATTTTTTACCGAAAGACATAAGGGGACGGGCGCGCCCGGCGCTTTGTACGAGCGCTGGTAGTAGTTGGCCCGCTCCTCTATCATCGGGCTTCCTCCGCCCCTTCGGTCGAAAAAGTCTGTCCAGCACTTCGAGAAAAACTACAGCGGGAAGGATTGTCATGTCTCACTCAAGAACCGTCGCGCGCCTCGTCGCGCCCTGCTTCAAAATGCTCGTCGCGGCTCTACTCTCCGCGCACGCCGCCTTCGCGCAGTCGCCGAACACGGCTTCGATGATCGTCGTCGTGGTTGACCAGAACGGCGCGGTCGTGCGCGACGCCAAGGTCTCGGTCGTCAACAACGCGACCGGCGACGCGCGCGAGACCGTCTCGGGCGGCGACGGCGGCGTCACGATTCCGGCGCTGCCGCTGACGGGAACCTACACGGTCAGCGTGTCGAAGGAAGGGTTCGGCACCGAAGAACTGAAGGACGTGACGCTGCGCGCGGGCGAGACGGCGACCGTCAAGGTCAAGCTGCTCGTCGGCTCGCAGGCGGCGGAGGTCACCGTCTACGGCACGGCCGAGGGCGTGCGCGCCGAGCCGCAGATCGGGCGGCGGCTCGACAGCGAGCAGATTGACGAGACGCCGATCCTCGGCCGCAAGGTGACCAGCCTGCCGCTCCTGAACGCGGCCTTCCGGCAGGCGAAGGGGACGGGCGACCTCTTCGTCAACGCGACCTACTTCGTCACCGGCGTCGGCGGGCGCCGCCAGACGACCGTCCTGCTCGACGGCGCGAACAACGACGAGGCTTGGGGCCGCCAGACGGCCATCGCCACCGTCCCGCTCGGCGCCATTCAGGAGGTCAACATCCTCTCGAACGCCTTCTCGTCCGAGTACGGCTGGACTTCGGGCCCGGCGCTCAACATCGTCACCAAGTCGGGCACGAACGACCTGCACGGCGAGGGCATCCTCCTCGTCCGCCCCGGCGGCTGGCAGGCGAAGACCTTCTCGACCGATAACTTCTGCCCCGACTCGGTGCCGACCTGCGTCACGCCCGCGACGCTCCAAGCCATCAACCCCGTGGACATCCCCGACGCGCTCAGCCAAGTCTCCGGCTCAATCGGCGGGCCGATAGTCAGGGACAAAACTTTCTTCTTCGCCACGGCCGACTACACGCGGCAGAACCGGACGACGTTTCTCTCCTCGACGCTCCCGGCCTTCCTGCTCCCGGCCGACGGGAACCTCGACTACACGGGTCACTACCGGCAGACGCTCTTCGACGCCCGGCTCGACCACAAGTTCACTTCAGACCAGACGTTGATGTTCCGCTTCAACGTTGACCGCTTCTTCGACGACAACCCGCAGGACGCGGTCGGCGGCACGAACGCGCCGAGCGTCGCGCGCCGCTACTCGCGCGCGTCCTGGACGGCGCAGGTCAATCACACGACGGTCATCAGCCCGACGCTCATCAACGAGGCGCGGATCGCATACCTGCACGGCGACCCCGTCACGAAGTGGGAGGCGCAGAACCTCTCGACAACCTACACGCGCGCCGGCAACGTCCCGTTCACCATCGGCCAGTCGCGCCTCTCCGACATCTGGAGTCATCAGACGCAACTCGCCGACACGCTCTCTTGGTCAACCGGCCGCCACTACCTCCGCTTCGGCGGGAGCGTCATCCGCCACGTCTCGGGCGGGACGGGGAGCGAGCCGGGGACGGCCGTGCTCGGCACCTTCACCTTCAGGGCCGCGACGACCGCGCCCTTCGACCAGTTGACCATCGGCGACGTGCAGAGCTACACGCAGCCGATTGACTTCGGCATCGACAGCTACGAGCTGCCGCAGTGGCTCCTGACCGGGTTCGTGCAGGACAGCATCCACCTCCGGCGCGACTTCACGCTCGACGTGGGGCTGCGCTACGACCGGCAGACGCTGACCGACGCGACGAAGAACTTCGCGCCGCGCGTCGGCTTCGGCTGGAACCCCGGCGGCGACGCGCGCACGTCCGTTCGCGGCGGCTACGGCATGTACTACACGCAGATTCGCTCGAACGCGGTCGCGGGTTATCTCGTCAACGGGCTGGACGGGCTGACGACCTACACGGCGACGCCGACGCAGACCGGCTTCCCGACCTGCCTGACCTGCGTCCCCATCAACGTTGACCCGCGGACGATTCCCGCCAACCAGCTCCCCGCGCGCGACATCACCATCCGCGCGGGCCGCCGCGACTTCTACCGCCAGCAGTTCGCGAGCTTCGGGCTGAACTTCGACCTGCTGCCGAACTACCCCGACAAGCTTGTGAACCCGCGCAGCCAGGTTCTCTCAATCGGCGCGGAGCGCGAGGTCTTGAAGGGGCTTTTCGTCGGCACCGACTACGTCCACCAGCACTTGAGCGGCATCGACCGCACGGTTGACCTCAACGCGCCGGAGCCGTTTGTCCGCACGTCGCCGAACCAGTTTCGCGGGTGCCCGGTCGGCCGCGTCCCGGCCTGCACCGTGGCCGAGGCGGTCGCGGCGGCCAACGCCACCCGCCACATCCGGCCGGCCAACGGCGGCGTCCGTCAGGTCAACGTGCTGACGAACCTCGGCGTCGCCGACTACGACGGCTTACAGACGCAGCTCACCTACCGCGGCCACTCGCGCCTGTACGCCGCCGTCAGCTACACGCTCTCGAAGGCGACCAACACCTTCGAGCCGGACGGCAACGGCATCGGGCCGAACGACGGCAACATCGCGGCGCTCGGCGAGCAGGAGCGCGGGCCCAGCGTGCTCGACCAGCGCCACCGCGCCGTCATCACGGTCAGCTACCGCTTCCCGCTCAACCTGACGGCGGGCACGCTGACGCAACTCGCCTCCGCCCGCCCCTTCAACGGGACGACCGGCATCGACAACAACGGCGACGGCGTGCTCAACGACCGCCCCGTCATCGGCGGTCAGGTCATTCCCAAGTCGGCCTTCCGCGGCTCGGCGACGCAGGACGTGGGGCTTTTCGTCGAAGACCGCATCAGGACTTCGGAGCACACGAGCCTGCTGCTCAGGCTCGAAGGCTTCAACCTCCTCAACCACGGGAACTACCTCGGCCGCAGCCAGACGCTCTACGGCGACGCGGCCACGCCCAGCCCGACGTTCGGGCAGCTCGTGGCCGTCGGCGCGACGACGAACGCGCTCCCGGCGTTCGCCAACGTAGACCCGCCGCGCATGTTCCAGTTGCAGGCGCGGTTCATCTTCTAAAGTGAGTTCGACAGAGTTGACCGGAGTGGAGGGCGCTGGCGATTCGGCGCTCTTCATTTTATGCTCATGCGGATGAAACGAATCCTACTCGCCGCGTCGGTCGCCGCCGCGCTGCTCGCGTCGGTCGGCTGCGGGCGCTTCAACAACTCGGCCGGCGACGCGAAGACGGACGAGCGGCTGGTCGTCATCTCGCAGACCTACAACGAAATCATCTGGGCGCTCGGCGCGCAGGAGCACGTCGTCGGCGTGGACTTTTCGAGCACGTACCCCGAGGACGTGAGGAAGGTGCAGACGGTCGGCTACCACCGCGCGCTCTCGGCCGAGGGCATCCTCTCGCTCCACCCGACCGCGATCATCCACGACAACAACATCGGCCCGCCGCAAGTCGTCGAACAGCTCAAGGGGCTGAACATCCCCATGAAGACCTTCGACGCGAAGAACAACTCGCTCGAAGGGACGAAGGCGCTCGTCCGCGAGATGGGCGCCTACTTCCACAAAGAAGCGCGAGCCGAAGAACTGTGTCGCACGCTCGACTCGCAGATGGCCGCCTCGCTCGAAGCGGTCAAAAAGTACACCGACCGCCCGCGGGTCGCTGTCATACACTTCGGGCGCGCGTCGAACATCTACCTCGTCGTCGGTAAGGGCGGGGGAGGGGACGGCGGCGCGGCCGGCCGGGTGATAGAATGGGCGGGCGGCGAGATGGCGATTAACTCGGACAGGATGCAGCGGATGGAGTCGCCCGAGACGGTCGCGCAGGCGAACCCCGATGTCATCCTCGTCACCGACTACGGCTTCGACCGCCTCGGCGGCTCTCTCGACCAGATCAAGGCGCTGCCGGGCGTCGCCACCTCCAACGCCGCGCGTGACAACCGCATCTACCGCGTACAGGAGCACGAGCTGATGTACTTCGGCCCGCGGTCCGGCGAGAACGTCGAGAAGGTGGCCACGATCATTCATCAAAAGTGACGAGACGAGGCGGAACCGGGCGGGCACTCCTGCTGGCGTTGACCTGCGGCACGCTCCTCGTGCTGGCCGCGTCGATACGTTTCGGCGCCGTCGATTTCACCGTCCCCGCCATCGGCCGCGCACTCGCCTCGCTCCTCCCCGGACAGCCCGCGCCGACTTTAGACCAACGCATCTTCCTTGAGCTGCGGCTGCCGCGCGCCGTCCTCTGCCTGCTCGTCGGCGCCAGCCTCGGCGTCGGCGGCGCGCTGATGCAGGCGCTCTTCCGCAACCCCATCGTCGAGCCGGGCCTCGTCGGGACTTCGAGCGGCGCCGCCGTCGGCTCGGCGCTCTTCTTCGTCCTCGGCGGCGCGCTCCACCTCGGCCAGAGCATGTGGAGTCTGCCCGTCGCCGCGTGTCTGGGCGGCGTCGCCTCGACCTACCTCGTCTTTCTCCTCGCGCGCTCGCGCGAAGACGGGCGCGCGTCAATCGTGATGCTGCTGCTCACGGGGCTCGCGGTCAACGCGCTCTGCATGAGCGCCATCGGGTTCCTCTCCTACATCGCGCGCGACCCGCAGGCGCGCTCAATCACGTTCTGGAGTCTGGGGACGCTCTCGGGCGCGAGCTGGCGGGCGGTCGAGGTCGTCGCCGTCTCGACGGTCGGCGGGACGCTCGTCGCGCTCCGCCACGCGAAGCAGTTGAACGCCCTGATGATCGGCGAGGACGAGGCGACGTACCTCGGCGTGAACGTGAACCGCCTGAAGTGGATTATTCTTTCCGTCAACGTCGTCGTCGTCGCCGTCGCGACCGCGTTCACCGGCGTCATCAGCTTCGTCGGCCTCGTCGTCCCGCACATCCTGCGCATGGCGCGCGGCGCCGACAACCGCTTCCTCATCGTGGGGAGCGCGCTGGTGGGCGCGATGCTGCTGAGCCTCGCCGACCTCATCGCGCGCCTCGCGCTGCGTCCCGCCGAGTTGCCCATCGGCATCGTCACGTCGGCGGTGGGCGTGCCCGTCTTCATCATCCTCCTGCGGCGCCGCCAGTACGTGTTCTGAAGACGCCCCCGACTCTCTATGCTCGAAGCCGGCGACATCACCTACAGGGTCGGGGACAAGGCGCTCATCTCCGACGTGTCGGTCACGTTCGCGCCCGGCAAACTCCACCTCATCATCGGCCCGAACGGCGCGGGCAAGTCCACGCTCATAAAAGTCCTGGCGCGGCTGCTCAGGCCACACGCGGGGCGGGTCGAGTACGAGGGCGTTGACGTGCGCGACGCCGCCGAGGCCGACCTCGCGCGCCGCCGCGCCGTGCTCTCGCAGGCCGTCGAGGTGGCCTTCCCGCTCACGTCGCGCGAGGTCGTGATGATGGGTCGTTACCCGCACTTCGGCGGGCGGCCGGGCGCGTCGGATGAAAGAATCGCCGACGAGCTGATGGAGTTCTTCGACGTGGCGGAGTTCGCCGCACGCGACTACCAGACGCTCAGCGGCGGCGAGCGCCAGCGCGTCAACTTCGCGCGCGTGCTGGCGCAGCTCTGGCGCCCCATCTCAGGCGATGCCCCCGGCGCGCGCGAGACGCACGGCCCTTGCCGTTACCTCTTCCTCGACGAGCCGCTGACCTTCCTCGACATCCGACACCAGATGGACTTTATGAAGAAGGTGCGCGGCTTCGCCGACGCCGCGGACGTGGTCACGGTCGGCGTCGTCCACGACCTGAACTTGGCCGCGCGCTTCGCCGACCAGATAGTCCTGCTCGACAAGGGGCGCGTCGTGGCGGCCGGCGCCCCGGCCGACGTGCTGACGGCCGAACGCGTCCGCGAGGTATTCGGCGTCGAGCCGACGTTCGTCAACGCGGGGCACGCGGGCGTCCATCTCGTCTTCGACTAAAGGCTGGCGACAAGAAAAGAGGGGCGGCCGTTTGGGCGGCCGCCCCTCGAAGGGTGAAAGGTTAAGCGGAGTCCCGCGCGGGTCTTCAGAAGTCGAGCCGGAGCGCCAACTGGATGACGCGCGGGTTGCTGCTGAAGACGCGGTCGGGGCGGTTGAAGTCGGTGTTGCCGGCGAAGATCGTGTTGACCTGCCCGACGGCCGTCGTCCCGAGCGGCGCCACGTCGTTCACGAAGCCCGGCGTGTACTGCGGGTGGTTGAAGGCGTTGAAGAAGTCCGCGCGCAGTTGGATGCGCCGGCCCGTGTCGCCCCTGAAGTAGAAGTTCTTGAAGAGCGACAGGTCGATGTTGTTGATGGCCGGCAGCTTCAACGTGTTGCGCGCGGAGTTCGAGAGCGCCCCCAAGCCGGCCTGTATGTACTCGGCGTTCGGGTTGTCGGCGAGGTAGCCGACGATCTGGCCGCCGCTGTTGGTCAGCGCCGAGACGGTGCTCGCCGTGTTGCGGATGCCGGCGGGGTTGCGGATGGTGCGGTCGGGTGCCGCGTCGCCGTTCAGGTTCGAGTCGATGCCCGAGAGCACCGTCGCCTTCTGACCCGACTCGGCGATGTAGACGCCGGCGATCTGGAAGCCGCCGAACGCCGTGCGGACGAAGCCGTTCGAGTGGTGGCGGAAGAAGGGCAGCTCGTAGATGGCCCCGACCGAGAGGCGGTGCCGGCGGTCGAGCGCCGAGTCGGCGCGCTCGCGCCGGAGGTCTTGAAAGTCCTCGACGCGGCGCGGGCTTAAGACCGTCGAGAAGACCTCGGCGGTCGTGTCGTCAATCAGGTGGCTCCAGGTGTAGGCGGTCGTCAACTGGAGACCCTGCGAGAAGCGGCGCGAAACGGTGGCCGACGCGCCGTGATAGGTCGAGTTGCCGTTTGACAGGAAGCCGACGACGCGCGCGTCGTTAAACCCGGCGGCCTCGTAGGCGGGCACGTAGTTCGAGCGCGCGTCGATGTCGTCGAGCGTCAGCCCGAGCGCGTCGAGCTGCGCCTGCGACGGTTGAGCGAAGAAGGTCGGCAGCCCGCCCAAAGAGGGCGAAGCCTTCGGCTGGCTGTTGAGTCGGTTCTGCGTCAGCAGGTGGACGCCGCGCGTGCCGAGGTAGCGCGCCTCGAACGACCAGTCCTTGAGGAACTGGCGCTGGAAGCTGAGCGACCACGTCAGCGAGTACGGCACCTCCTGATCGGGGATGAACGAGGCGGTGTTGGCGCGCGCGGCGGCCGCGTCGCCCGCCACGTCCACCGGCGTCGGCGGGATGGCGCCGCCGGCGATGAAGCCGGGGAGCGCCGCGTCCGGCTCGATGGCGACGGTCTGGTTGGTCTGCGGCGGGAGCGCCAGAATGTAGAGGTTGTCGAAGATGTAGTCGTAGGCCATCGAGAAGCCCGCGCGGATCGAGCTCTTGCCCTGCGACCCGAAGACGCGGCCGAGTGCGCCTTCGCCGAAGTTGGGCGACCAGACGACGCCGGCCTTCGGGGCGAAGTTCCAGAGCTGCTCCTTCGGCACGTTGAACTCGATGAGTCCCGGCACGCTGGCGATGGAGTTGAGCGCCTGAAGCTTCGCGCCCTTCGGCACCTGCTGGTACGAGTAGTTGACCCCGAGGTTGAAGGTCAGGTTGTTGCGCACGCGCCAGTCGTCCTGCGCGAAGGCGTAGAGCAGGTGTTGGTCGCCGTAGTAGGGCGACGCGCCCACGGTGCGCTCCGCGAGGAAGTCGGGGCTTACGTCCTGAAGGAAGAGGTCGAAGGTGTTGTACTGGTAGTCGCCGCGCTGGCGCTGGACGAACGACTGCGGCGAGATGACGCGGCGGAAGTCGCCGCCGAACTTGAACGAGTGGTTGCCGCGCAGGTAAGTCAGGTTGTTGACGACCTGATAGTTGTTCTCGACGTAGGTCTGCGGCGCGTTCTGGTTCGGCCCGATGTCGAGGCCGAGGTCGCGCAAGCCGATGTTCGGGAACTGGTCGAGTCCGGGGAACGAGAGCCCCGACGGCACCGTGATCGGCTGCGAGAAGCGACGGTAGGCGAGCCGCGACTCGTTAATCAGGTTCGACGTGAAGTTGTGCAGCAGCGAGTAGGAGAAGAGCCGCCCCTGGATGGGGAGCGCGACGAAGAAGGCCGGCAGGTTGGCCGTCGTGTCGATGTCGGCCGTGTTGGTCATCGTGAAGCGGAAGCGGTGCTGCGTCCCGGCCGACTGGTTGAAGTCGATGTTGCCCACGATGTGATTCTGCTTCGTGAAGTTGGGCGAGGGCACCGCCACGTCGCCGACGGGGATGTTGATGGTCTGCGCCGCGGGGCACTCGCCGCCCGCGCGCGCGACGAGGCAGAAGGGCACGGTGCCGGTCTGCGTGGGCGCGACGGGGACGTAGGTGTTGAAGATGCCGAGGTTCGCCGGCGAGAGGCCGGGGAGCGCGTTGAGCGTCGCGAAGCCCGCGGCCGTCGGGGTCGTCAGGCCGCCCGCGCCCGCCGCCGAGCCGAGCTGCAAGCGCTCGTAGCCGAGGAAGAAGAAGAGCTTGTCGCGCCCGCTGAAGTAGGCGGGGCCGCCCTCGCCGAAGCGCGGGAGGTAGACCGGGCCGCCGAGGTTGAAGCCGCCGCGGAAGAAGTCCGAGCGCGGCATGAAGAGGTCGCCGTCGGCGCGGTTGCGCGTGATGCCGGCGTTCTTCTGGAGCGTGTCGAGCGCGTTCAGGTAGCGGTTGCGGATGAAGCCGAAGGCCGACCCGTGGAGGTCGTTCGTCCCCGACTTGGTGACGGTGATGAACTGCCCGCCGTTCGAGCGCGCGAACTCGGCGGAGAACTGGTTCTGGAGGAGCGAGAACTCGGCGACGTTCTCCGGCGAGATGTAGACCGTGGGGCCGGTCACGTCCTTGCGGTTGTTGTCCACGCCGTCGAGCATGAAGTTGTTGTTGCGCGGGCGCTGGCCGCCGACCGAGCCGCCGGTGCCGACGCCGACGCCGCCCGACGAGGCGACGTTGGGCGCGAGCAGCGCGAGGTTGTTGACGCCGCCCCCGAACGCGCCGCCGACGTTGGTCAGCCCCAGCTCGACGACCTGCCGCTCGCCGAAAGACTTGGCGAGCGTGTTGTCGGTCGTGTTGACCAACTCCGCCCCGGCGGCCGAGACCTCGACGGTCTCGCCCTGAAGCCCGACCTGTAGCTGCACGGGCAGGTCTGTGGTCTGGTTGAGCTGGACGCGCACGTCGCTGAGCGTGGTCGTCTTGAAGTTGGCGGCCTCGACGGAGATCGTGTAGTCGCCCGTGAGCAGGTTGTTGAACTGGTACTCGCCGCTGTCGTTGGTCTGCGCGGTCTGCGACTGGTTGGTCTGCTTGCTGGTCAGCGTCACGCGCGCGTTGGGCACGGCCGCCCCGTTCGGGTCGGCGACTACGCCGCGCACGTTGCCTGTCGTCTGTTGTGCGGCGGCCGTCGCCGCCAGGCTTGCGATGAGCGCGACGACGCCCAGCAAGGCACACGTATCCCTGAGCAATTTTGCTCCTGTCATAACTATTACTCCTTGTTTCCTTCCGAGCCTCTGGTAGCCCGCGAGGCTCGTCCAATAATTTGTAACGCGCCGGGGAGTCAGCTTTCGTTGGCGGTGGGCGTCCGCTCCGTTGCGAAGGTTTAAGACAAGAAGCGTGCCTGACGGGGGCGCCCGCGGCGGCGCGCGCAAAGATGAGTCGTGCCCAAACGGATATTCAGAGAATCCGCGAGCGGGCATTGCCGAAAATGGATTTCGCGGCGCGGCGCTTTAAAAATTCGGCGGGCGCGCGGCGTCCACGCGTTTGCACGCGGGCGGCTCCGCCTTCGACGCGCTTCACCTGAAACGGCCGTTCGTGTCATGATGTTGTCTATAAGGAAACGTTTACGGCGCGGCGGGTGGGATACAACATTCCGTCATTTATCTGAGGGCGAAGTCGGAAGAGATCGGAGCGTTGCGACAAGGAGGAGCATGAGTCAGTCAACTACAAGCGAGGGGCCGGCCGCCGACGGCGAGGCCGAGCCGCGGCTGGCGGCCGGGAGCGCCGGCCTCGACACCGTCCTCAACGGCGGCTTCCCGGCCAACCGCCTCTACCTCGTGGAGGGCGACCCCGGCACGGGGAAGACCACCATGGCGCTCCAGTTCCTGCTCGAAGGCGCGCGCCGCGGCGAGCCGGTCCTCTACGTCACGCTCTCCGAGACGAAGGAGGAGCTGACGGCCGTCGCGCGCTCGCACGGCTGGTCGCTCGAAGGCGTCACCCTGCACGAGCTGGTGCCGCCGGCCGAGAGCCTCAAGACCGAGACGCAGTACACCATCTTCCACCCGTCGGAGGTGGAGCTGGCCGAGACGACGAGCGCCGTCATCGAAGAGGTCGAGCGCATCAAGCCGCGCCGCGTCGTCTTCGACTCGCTCTCCGAGATGCGCCTGCTGGCGCGCAACCCGCTGCGCTACCGGCGGCAGATACTCGCGCTCAAGCAGTTCTTCGCCGGGCGCCGCTCGACCGTCCTGCTCCTCGACGACCGCACCTCGGCCGACGCCGACTTACAGGTGCAGTCCATCGCCCACGGCGTGCTGATGCTCGAACAGTTGGCGCTCGACTACGGCGCCGAGCGGCGGCGGCTGCGCGTCTCGAAGCTGCGCGGCAGCCGCTTCCGGGGCGGCTTCCACGACTTCACCATCAAGACGGGCGGGATCGAAGTCTACCCGCGGCTGGTCGCGGCCGAACGACGCCGCGACTTCAAGTCCGAGCCGGTCGCCAGCGGCGTCGCCGCGCTCGACGCGCTGCTCGGCGGCGGGCTTGACCGGGGCACCGCCACGCTCCTGCTCGGCCCCGCCGGCTCGGGCAAGTCTTCGCTGGGGACACACTTCGCGGCGGCCGCGTCCGCGCGGGGCGAGCAGGCCGCCGCCTTCCTCTTCGACGAGGGGGTCAACACATACCTGGGCCGCGCCGCCGGGCTGGGGACTGACCTGTGGCCGGAGGTCGAGGCGGGGCGGCTGACGGTGCAGCAGGTTGACCCGGCCGAGCTGTCGCCCGGCGAGTTCGCGCACAACGTCTGCGCGGCGGTCGAGCGCGGGGCGCGGGTCGTGGTCATCGACAGCCTCAACGGCTACCTTCAGGCCATGCCGGACGAGCGCTTCCTGACCGCGCAGATGCACGAGCTGCTGACCTACCTCAACCAGCAGGGCGTCGTGACGCTGCTCGTCATGGCGCAGCACGGCTTCATGGGCGCGGGGATGGTCTCGCCCGTGGACGTGAGCTACCTCGCCGACACGGTCGTCCTGCTGCGCTACTTCGAGGCCGCGGGCTCCATCCGCCGCGCCATCTCGGTCGTCAAGAAGCGCACGGGCCGCCACGAGGACACGATCCGCGAGATGCGCCTCTCGTCGAAAGGGGTCGAGGTCGGCGCGCCGCTGACGGCGTTCCGGGGCGTGCTGACGGGCGTCCCCATCCTCATCGGCGAAGCGTCGAATAACAACTCCCTGTTCGGCGGTGACGATGACTGACGCCGACCACGCCAGGCGCGACCAGCGCGTGCTGCTCCTCACGCCGACGGGGCGCGACGCCGACCTGACGGGCCGCTACCTTTCGGCGGCCGGCATCGTCGTCGAGGTCTGCGCCGGCATGAGGGAGTTGTGCGAAAAGTGGCGCGAGGGGGCCGGCGCCGCGCTCATCGCCGAAGAGGCTCTGTCGCCGGAGAACAGGCGGCGCCTGCTCGACTCGCTCGGCGGACAGCCCGCGTGGTCGGACTTCCCGCTGGTCGTCCTGACGAGCGGCGGCGACGAGACGGCCGGCGACGCGGGCGCGCTCAAGTCGCTCGGCGACGTTCTGAACGTGACGCTCGTCGAGCGTCCGACACGCGTCATCACCATCCTGAGCGCCGTCCGCTCGGCGCTGCGCGCGCGCCGCCGCCAGTACGAGGTGCGCGCGCACCTCGCGGCCGAGCGGCTCGCGCAGGAGGAGCGCGCGCAGTTACTCGACGAGGCCGTCGCCGCGCGCACAGAGGCCGAGGCCGTCAACCGCGCCAAGGACGAGTTCCTCGCCACGCTCTCGCACGAGCTGCGGACGCCGCTCACGGCCATCCTCGGCTGGGCGCGGATGATGCACGACAAGAGGATGGACGTGGACACGGCGCGGCACGGGCTGGAGGTCATCGAGCGCAACGCCGAGGCGCAGCACCAGCTCATCCGAGACCTGCTCGACGTGTCGCGCATCATCAGCGGCAAGCTCCGGCTCAAGACCCAACACGTCGGGCTTGCCCTCATCGTCGAGGCGGCGCTCGACTCGGTGCGGCAGGCGGCCGAGGCGAAGGCCATCCGGCTCGGCGCCGAGTACGACGACGAGACCGACCTCGTGACGGGCGACCCCGACCGCCTTCAACAGGTCATCTGGAACCTCCTCTCGAACGCCATCAAGTTCACGCCCAAGGGCGGCGCGGTCGGCGTCCGCGTCGAGCGCTACGGGTCGGACGTGCAGGTCAGGGTGAGCGACACGGGGCAGGGCATCGCGCCCGAGTTTCTGCCCTACGTCTTCGACCGCTTCCGGCAGGCCGACGGCTCGACGACGCGCGAGCACGGCGGCCTCGGCCTCGGCCTCTCCATCGTCCGCCACTTGGTCGAGCAGCACGGCGGGAGCGTCGCGGCCGAGAGCGCGGGCGAGCAGCGCGGCTCGACCTTCACGATCAACCTGCCCATCGCGGCGGTGAAGACGCCGCCCGAGCCGCACGAGACCTCGGAGCAGACGCCGCCACAGGCGACGCCGGAAGCCGGGGCACCGTCGGCGCTCGGCGGCCTCCGCATCCTCGTTGTTGACGACCACCCGGACGCGCGCGAGCTGCTGTCGATGGTGCTGGGCCGGGCGGGCGCGCGGGTCTCGACCGCGGCGTCGGCCGCCGAGGCGCTGGAGCTGTTTCAGCGCGGGGAGTTGGACGTGCTCGTCTCAGACGTGGGGATGCCCGTCGTGGACGGCTACTCGCTCGTCGGGCGGGTCAGGGAACTGGCGGCGGGGCGCGGCGGAAGAATCCCGACCGTCGCGCTCACGGCCTACGCGACCGGCGAAGACCGGCGGCGCGCGCTGGCGGCGGGCTTCGACGCGCACCTCGCCAAGCCGGTCGAGCCGTCGGAACTCGTCTCCGTCATCGCCGGACTGGTCGCGCCCGGCGAACCGGACGGACGGTGACGGGCGGCGATTCTCGCCCCGCCGACACACAAAGAGGACATTTCGCGGCGGCGAGATAGTTCCCCGGCGGTTGCAACAGGCGGGGCTGATGGTGCATCTTAGTACAGTCCTTCCTTCTCTCGCGCATCGACGGTGATGCGCCCCCCCGCCTCGTTTGGCGGCGGCGTTCTGGATAGTTCGAGAGCGGGTTCACTTTCAATTACAGAAGCCGCTCACAACTTGAGCATCCGAACGCAGGTCCTTCGCTGCCACCGTTCCGACGAAGCCACTCCGATTCGAAGCTTCTCCTGACGCCCCGCTTCAGGCGGGGGAGGTATACACACACATGTCCATGAAACTTTACGTCGGCAACCTCTCGTTCCAGACTTCGAGCAGCGACTTGCAGGACCTGTTCTCGCAGCACGGCACGGTCGAGTCGGCTTCGGTCGTCGAGGACCGTGACACCGGCCAGTCGCGCGGCTTCGGCTTCGTCGAGATGGCGACGCGCGAGGAAGGCGAGGCGGCGATCCAGCAGCTCAACGGCAAGGAAGTCGGCGGGCGCAACCTGAACGTCAACGAGGCCAAGCCCCGCGAAGACCGCGGCGGCGGCGGCCGTCCTGGCGGCGGCGGGCGCGGCGGCTTCGGCGGCGGCGGCAACCGTGGCGGCGGCGGCGGTGGTCGTGGCGGCGGCGGCGGTTCGCGCTGGTAAAACCCTCCGTCTCACCGGAGACTCTAACAGTGAGAAGCCCCGGGCCGAGTCGAAACTCCGGCCCGGGGTTCTTTCCGTGGGCGGCCTCTTTTTCAGCGGGCGGGCCGCCCGCGAACGGGTCTATCAAATTTAGCTGTCGGTGATTGAACGGAGGTTCCTGTGGGCGACCAGATACATCAGAGCGGGGAGCGCGTGGAGAAGTTCTGCGCCGTGTGCGGCGAGGAGCGGGGGCACGTCGTGGCGTCGGTGACGAAGGCCGGGCGCATCACGCGCGTGAGCTGCCCGAAGTGCGGCACGCGCAGCGCGTTCAAGGCCGGCACCGAGGTGGCGGCGCGCGTGTCGGCGAGAACCGGCGCCCCCTACGACAGCACGCACACGTACCGCACGGGTCAGTCGATGACGCACCCCGTCTTCGGCGTGGGCGAGGTGACGGCGATCATCGAGCCGCAGAAGATCGACGTGCTCTTCCCCGACAGGATGCGCCGCCTCATCCACGCGCGGGTCAGAGCGTAGAGGGTCGCGTCAGACCCCTTCGACGGAATGTCGCTGTTCTTGTGAGCAGATTCTAAGAGGCTCGCGCCTCGGTCGCCGCCGCGTGGACTTTCTTCCGCGCGGCGCGCCACTTTACGAAGCCTTCTTTGGCGAGTGCGGAGATGGTCCGCCGGTTGTCGAACACCAGCCTCGCCCACGCCCGGCGGTTCATCTGCGGGAAGTAGATGCCGCGGAAGAACAGCCGCGCCACCAGCATCGACACCCGGTACTCCAGCCCGTGCCCG
>DASVQX010000021.1:0-113514 GCA_036388915.1 Pyrinomonadaceae bacterium | reverse complement strand
CCCCCCCCCCCCCCCCCCGCTGCCGTGGTTAACTTTTGCCCCCGGCTCGGGCGGCGTTCGGTTTAGAAGTTGTCGTTGTACTCGAACGACGCCCCGTCCTTCGACTGGAAGCTGTAGAAGTCCTCGTAGCAGTTCCTGCCGCTGGTCGTCTCGTAGCTGTACTCCCAGCAGAAGTTGTTGGTGAAGGTGCTCTCGACGGGGACGAGGTTCGTGCGCGGCGAGGCCGTGAAGACCGTCCCGTCCGCGCCCGTCATCGTGAGGTTGAGTCCGTACTGCGAGCCGAAGTTGACGAAGACGCCCGACTTGCCGCTGTAGTCGTAGTTGTAGCTGTAGGAATACTCGTAAGGCGTCCCGCCCTGGTAGGCGTAGTAGTAGCGGTAGGTGCTCGCCGACTGGTAGGTCACGTCGCCCGCGTGCCGCGAGTAGACGACCTGCGTGTTGTCGTAGTTGTAGCCCGTGTCGGCCTCGCTCACGGAGTAGGTGTTGACGTAGAAGTAGAGACCCGTGGCGTAGTCCTGCCGGTAGGCGTAGCTGGACGAGTAGCGGAACGTCCCCATGTCGGACTCGTACGCGTAGTCCGGCGTCAGGCGCGGGAAGTTGGCGGAGACGGCGGCGGCCCCGTCGCTCAGCTCCGTGACCGAGGCGTCGATGGGGAACTTGGCCGCGCCGCGGTAGCTCCAGCCGTAGAAGTGCACGTCCTGCGAGCGCGAACGGTTGTCGTAGCCGTAGGTCGAGGTGTTGCTCGACGTGGTCGCCCCGTCGTGGATGTTGTAGGCGTAGTCGCTCACGTAGCGCGAGGCGGTCGTGTTGTCCGAGACGACGAAGGAGTGGCTCAGCTTCACCGCGGGCGAGACGATCTCGATGCTCCCGCTCGCCGCGTTGTCGGCCTCGTTGTAGTCGCCCGGCGTGACCCGCTCCACCTTCACCGCGAGCTGCTTGACGCCCTCCGAGGCGAAGACGTGGGCGAAGGCGGCGGAGACCGTCCCGCTGGCGTCCACCCAGACCCCTTCGGCGCGGTCGGCCGCGACGCCGTCCACGTAGAGCACGACGTTGGCCTTCGCGCCCACGTCGCCGTTCAGCTCGCGCACGACGGCCGAGATGTTGACGACGGTGTTGACGGCGGACTTGGCCGGCGCGACGAGGCCCGCGGCCTTGAGGTCGGGGCGCAGCTTGACGGTCTCGACGACCGTCACCACGTCCGTCCGGTTCGGGTCGATGCCGGTGACGCCGGCCTGCGCCTGCAACTGCTGGCCGCGCCGCAGGTCGCCCACGGTCGTGGCGAAGCGGCCGCCGCCCGAAAGCCCCGTGAAGTTGCGCGCGTAGAGCGCCTCGCCGTTCTCGCTGAGCGGCTTGAGCTGCGCCTTGACGATCTGCCCCGGCGCGGTCGTCGCGGCGTCGAGCGCGCCGGTCGTCAGTTCGACCGCGGTCTTGCCGTCCTTCCCGAGCAGGGCGCGCGCCGTCAGCGAGGCCGAGCCAGAGCGCCCGCTGGCGGCGGGAATCCCCTTGTCGCTGTACTTCCGGGCGTTGGCGATCAGGCGCGGTTTCGAGATGGTGTCGCCGGCGGTCTGTGCGCGCGCCGCGCCGCCGAGCGGGAGCGCGAGCAGGGCGGCCGCGAGCGAGGTCACGACGGTCTTGCGGACGAGCCGGAGGGCCGGCGAAATCGTAGCGTGCGAGGTTTCGTGTTGCATCAGCTTGTTCCCTGTATTCCTTGTAAGAAGAGCGCCGCGAGCGGGGCCGTGTGCGGGCTTGCCGAAATGTCCGTGGGGAGTTGAAAGGGGACAGTGCGCCGAGCGCGCGCGAAAATACACGCGGCGCGACGCGAGTTTATTGACAGCGCCCGTGCGCGCATCTATCTTCTCAGCCAGACGGGCGTCCGTCCGCCGAGCGCGACCGACGACCCCGCCCGTCCCCTTTAATCCGAGTCCCGACGCGGCCGGCGGCGCCCCGCTCACGAACGACAAGGGGAAGTCCCGCCGAACCGGCGGCCGTGCCGAGCGTTTGAAGCGCCGGAGGCAAACCATGAGAACTTTTTTACTCCTGCCGCTGCTGCTGACGGCCTTCGCGCCGTTTCAGGGCGCGGGCGACGGCTCCGCGTTGGACGTGGTCGGCCACAAGTGGACGAAGAGCCGGCAGGTGATCGAGGCGGCCAACGCGCAGGGCACCGCGCCGGCCGCCGCCATGACGGCGGCCAACCGGAACTTCGAGCGCAACCGCCGCATCAACGACCCGGCCGGCGTGCGCGACCCGAACGCCGACACCATCGACGGCCGCAGCGCCGCGCTCGACAAGGCCGTCCGCGACGCGCGCTCGCCGAAGACCGTCGAGGTGGACGGCTTCGCCTACAAGGTCAAAGTCCGCAACGCGGGGCCGAAGGTGGTCGAGGTGCTCTTCTGGGAGTACCAGTTCGAGGAGGCGGCCGACCCGTCGAACCTCGCGCGGCGCCAGTTCCTCTGCGGCGTCAACATCAAGGCCGGGAAGGACAAAGAGCTGCTGGCGTGGAGCGCCTCCGGCCCCAACTCCACCATCAGCATCGACAGCCTCGCCGGCAAGGCCGAAAGCCCGTTCCGCGAGCGCGTCGTCGTCAACCGCATCGAGTACGCCGACGGCACCATCTGGCAGCGCAAGGACTGGAACTTCGGCGAGGTGCGCGCCGCCGTCGCCCGCGCCACCTCGACGCCGTGGGGCGCAGAGATGTGCCGCGGACTTTAATCCATCTCGACACCGACATCGGCGGCGACATCGACGACCTCTGCGCGCTGGCGCTGGTGCTGGCGTGGCCGGGCGCGGAGCTGGTCGCGTTGACGACCGTCTCGGACGACGGAGGCCGTCGCGCCGGCTACGCGCGTCACGCGCTCGCGCTCGCGGGGCGCTCGGACGTTCCGGTCGCCGCCGGCGCCGACATCTCGCTCGGCTGCTACCAACCCACGCCCGGCTTCCCCGCGAGAGAAGACGATTACTGGCCCGAGCCTGTGCCGCCCGCGCCGGGCCCGCACGACGCGGCGCTCGACCTGCTTGAGCGGAGCATCGCGCGCGGCGCGGTCGTCGCCGCCGTCGGGCCGTTCACGAACCTCGCGCTGCTTGAGCGGCGCGCGCCCGGCCGTCTGCGCGACGCGCGGCTCTGCCTGATGGGCGGCCACTTCATCACGCCGCGCGAGGGCTTCCCGCAATGGGACTACCGCGAAGACTGGAACGTGCAGGTCGATCACGCCTCGGCGCTCCACGTCTTCGAGCATTCAAGCCCCACGCTCGTCCCGCTCGCGGCGACCGCCGAGACGTGGCTCACAAGCTCGCAACTGCCCGCGCTCCGGCGCGCGCCGTCGCCGCTCGCCCGGCTCATCGCGAGACAGGCCGAAGCCTTCGCCTCGGACGAGAGGCTGGCCGAACGTTACGCGCCGACGTGCCCGGCGCTGCCCCCCGACTTCATCAACTTCCAACACGACCCGCTCGCCTGCGCCGTCGCGTTCGGCTGGGACGAAGGCGTCGAGGTCACGGAGCTTCCTTTGAAGTACGAGGCCGGCGGCGGCTTTCTGCGCCAGCGCATCGAGGAGGGCGGGAGGGCGACGAAGGTCGTGACGAAAGCCGACGGCGCGAGGTTCGGCGAGTTCTGGCTCGACGCCGTGACGGGCGTGGCCGGCTGAGTTTGTGCTGAGAATCGCGCGCGAAAATTTTTCGGTTGACGCGCGGGCGCGCTTTCGCGTAGAAGTGCCTCTCGGCGGCGCGCCGACGGACGCCGCACACTTCAGCCCCGAAAAGCTTCCACGGAGAATCCGATGAACAGGACACGCGTCATCCTTCAGACGATGATCACGCTCGCCGCGGCCTCGCTCGGCCTGGTCGCCGCGCTCGCCTGGAACGAGGCCATCAAGGCGCTCATCCGCAGCGTCTTCGGCGAGGACGACAGCCTTACCGGCCTCTTCATCTACGCCCTCATCGCGACGGTCGTCGCCGTCGTCGTGCTCCTCATCCTCGGCCGCGCGGCCGCCCGCGTCGGCGGCGAAGCCGCCATCAACCGCGAGGCGGAGGGCTGACCCCGCACGATGCTCACCCACACCGAATCGGCCCGGGCCAAGGGCGTCGGCCCGATACTCAGATTCCTCTTCCCGAGGCAGTAAGCCCCGCCCCGTCTCAAGAACTCACTTCCGCTTTTTCGACTTGCCGGACTTGGCCGGCGTGCGTTTCCTCTTCGACTGCCGGAAGCGCTTCATGCTTTCTTCGACGAGTTCGAGCGCACGGCGCGGGCCGAAGCGGCCGAGGGGTTTGAAGACCTTGCCTTTGATGTCGTTGTAGGAGACGAAGAAGTGCTCGATCTCTTCGAGGAGGTCGGGGCCTAAGTGTTCGAGCGTGCGGACGCGCGCGAGCAGGCGCGCGTCGGCGGCGACGCCGATGAGGCGGTCGTTGCGCGTCGTCTCGCCGTCGCGCTCGGTCTGCTCGGCCTCGACGACGCCGGCGAGCCGCGTGCGGACGAGGCAGCCCGCGAAGGCCGGCTCGTCCATCAGCACCAGCACGTCGAGCGGGTCGCCGTCGCCGCCCAGCGTCGAGGGCACGAACCCGAAGTCGTAGGGGAACGACGCGCCCGACGGCAGCACGCCGCCGAGCTTGAAGAGGCCGAGCTTCTCGTCGTAGTTGTACTTGTTGCGGCTGCCCTTCGGCGTCTCGATGACGACGTTCAGCTCGTCTTCGTCGTGAAAAGCGTCGAGGTTAATAAGATTGTTTCCGGCCATCAAACCCTCACCACCCACGTTTAATCTCCCAGCGGTCAACCACTCGTCCGGCTTCGAGCACGTGGTAGTGCGCGTGCTGCGCGGCGGCGAGGCATGAATGGTTGGCGAGCACGCGGACGCGCGCGCCGACGCGCAGGCTGTCGAAGAGGCGCTCGTCTTCGACCGTCACCGCGCCGTGCTCCTGCGAGACCGAATCGACGCGCAGTCCCGTGTCGTTCCCTTCGAGGTCGAGCACGCGGCCGAAGCCGCACGCGGGGTCGAGCTCGACGGGGCCGCGGTCTTTCGAGAGCGCGACGGCGCCGGCGTCTAAGACGACCTTGCGCCGCGCGCGGTCGCGGTGGACGACCGAGGCGAGCACCGTCAGCGCGCAGTCGGCGAATGAGCAGCTCCCGAGCGTGGCCTGGAAGGCGTCGAAGAAGATGTAGTTGCCGGGGCGCGCCTCGTCCACGCCTTCGAGGTGATCGACGTGCGTGGCGGTCGGCGTGGAGCCGACGCTGACCGTCGGCACCTCGACGCCGTAGGAGCGCAGGCGCGCGGCGAACTCCGTCATCACGTCGCGCTCGCGCCTCGCTATCCGCAGCAGTTCCTCTGGCGAGCCCGCGTGGTAGGAGTGGCCGGCGTGCGTCAGGATGCCGGCGAAGCGCAGATTGCGTGCGCGTTCGATGAGGCGCGGAATCTCAAGCGCCTCGGGCGTGTCGGGTTCGACGCCGCAGCGGTGGTAGCCGCAGTCAACTTTCAGGAAGAGGTCGAGCGTGACTCCCGCGCGCCGCGCCGCTTCGTCTAAGAGCGGCGGGATGTCGGCGTCGTCGGTGATGAGCGCGAGGCGTTCGCAGAGACGGGAGATTTCGACCGCCTCGTCGAACTTTCCCGGCTCGACGGGGACGGCGTAGGTGATGTCGGTGAAGCCGTGGGCGGCGAAGGCGCGCGCCTCGGCGAGCGTCGAGACGGTGAGCCGTGCGGGAGCGCCGGCCGTCTGGATGCGCGCGACCTCGACGCATTTGTGCGTCTTGACGTGCGGGCGCAAGCTCGCGCCGAAGCCCTTCATGCGTGCCGACATCGTCTCGGCGTTGCGCCGCACGCGCCCCACGTCGAGGACGAGCGAAGGCGTCTTGATGGTGTTCAAGTCCATGGCTGTTGATTTGCCGAGGACTATAACACCAACGGGGCGGACTCCGTCACTGGACGGTGATGAAGACGCCGGTGGTGCGGCTCGTCGCGCCGCCCGCGGCGGTGACGACGACGCCCGCGACGCCCGTGACGCCGTCGGGGATGCGGACGTTGATCTGGTCTAGGCCGGGGAAGCCGCCCGACGCGCCGGCGTAACTCACCGTCGCGGCCTTACCGCCGATCTGCACGGAGACGGGCAGCGAGTTGCGCCAGCCCGTGCCGAAGAGCGTGACCACGGACGCCGCGTCGCCGGTGCGCGCCGGGAAGGGCGCGCGCGTGTAGAGCATGTCGGAGACGAGCAGCGCGATGGCCTCGCCCGTCCCCGTCTGCGGGACGGTGAAGAGGCCGGGGTTGGCGTTGACGATGACGGCGTCGTCGGCCGCCGTCACGTCGCCGCCGACGGTGACGACGAAGGATGCGACGCCGGTGCCGAGCGACTGCGGCACCTGAACGTGAATGGAAGAGTCGTCGAAGGAGAGGACGGGGGCGCTCGTCCCTTCGACGGTCACGCGGACGCCGCGCGCGGCGGCGTCGGCCTGCGTTTCGCCGCTCAAGCCGCGCGTTAGGCCCGTGCCCTTGATGGTGGCGAGGCCGCCCGAAGGCGCGTCGCCTTGAAGGCTGGCGCTGTTGGTGACCGAAAGACGCGCGACCGGCCCGAGCGCGGTCTCGACCCCGAAGGCGAGCCCCGAGTAGGCTTGCGTGAACTCGTCGTCGGCGAGGACGAAGGCCGCGCCGTCGCGCAGCACGCCGTTGAGCGCGGGGTCGGGGAAGGCGTAGACGTGCGGGATGCCGCCGTTGCCGCCGTCGGCCGCGAGGTCGCTCTCGCCCGTCGCGTCCTGAATGACGTAGACCGCGCCGTCGCGCGCGACCGTCAGCCCGTGGAGGACGAGGTTGTTGTCGATGGAAAGCCCCTCGAAGCAGACCTCGTCGGCGTCGCCGCGTCCGTCGCCGTTCGTGTCGTAGACGGCGAGCATGTAGGTGTCGTTGCCAACCGAGTGCGTGAAGACGACGCCGCGCGAGTTGGCCGCCACGTCGAGCGGCGCGTCGGTGTCGAAGGGGAACGTGTAGAAGGGCGTCGAGTCGAGCGTGTCGGGCACGCCGTCGTCGTTGGTGTCGCGCACTATGCGCAGCTCGTTCGACTGGAAGTCGGCGACGACGAGGTGGCCGCCGGGCAGCAGCGCCAGCGCGTTCGCGTTGAAGAGGCGGTTGTCGCCGACCTTGACCAGCTCGCGCGAGCGCGCGGCGTCGAAGCCACCGGTCGAAGGGTCGCGCACGAGCAGGACGACGCCGGGCGAGTCTTCGTTGTTCGGGTCTGCGGGGTCGTCGGCGTTGAAGTAGCCGCTCGAAGAGACGACGACGAACTCGCGCCCCGCGCGCGAGGTGCCCGAGACGACCGAGACGGCCGACGGCAGCCCGAAGTCGCGGCCGAGGTCGAAGGTGGCCGAGGCGTCGCGCACGTAGTCGTTGTTGCTGTCGCGGGCGACGACGAGGATGCCGACCGAAACGTCGTCGGAAGTCGTCCCCGTCCCGCGGTCGTCAATACCGGTGAAGACTTCGTAGCGCGAGCCGGTGCGACCGACGGCGATGTCGTAGGAGCCGCCCTGCGCGTCGAAGGTCGCGCGGTCGTCGGCGCGCAGGTCGCCGTCGCGGTCAACGAACTCTTCGTGCGTGCCGGCGGTGCTGACGAGGCTGAGCTGCGAGACGTGGAGCACGCGGCTGAGCGGCGTGCCGGGCGCGATGGCGGCGGCGGGCGTGAGCGGCTTGGTCGCCGCCGAAGAGGCGGGCGACGATTTCTGCGTGAGCTGTTTGCCGGCTCGCGAAGGGCGCGAAGGGCGCGCGGGGCGTCGCCTTTGCGCCTCGGCGTTCGAGGCGAGGGAGCGCGCGCGCGTCGCCGCGTCGAGGCGTTTGCGCTTCGGCGTGTAGGCGCCGGGGCGCGTCGGCGTAGCAGCGGCGTTGGTGCGCGAGGCGAGCGCGCGGCCGGTGTCGGGTCTGTAGTTCTTCCGCGACGGCGTCTGCGCGGAGGCGGCGCGCCAGAGCGGCGCGGCGGGGGCGAGCAGGGCGAGCGACAGTGCGAAGACGAGGGCGACGAGGTGTGAGCGGGCGCGCATCTGGAGTCCTTTCGGCTGTGTCAGGGAGAGCGCGTGTTGGGGCGGCTGAAGTCTTCAGCGTGTTTGCAGCTCTTGAAGCTCAGGGCGTTTGAAGTTCGCGGCGGCGGAGAGCTGAGCGACGAGTTGCGTCGGTCGTGATCGCTCAGCTCTCCGCCGCCGCCAGCGGAAGCGCAAGGCCCCGTCTCGCGCCTCCGACGCTCGAAGGCCGCGCGGCCGTCGCTCGCACGTCACGGGCGACGGCTGCCGGCGTGCGGGTCGTTAGGGCCGGTCGCCGCGCTTGGGCGCCTCGGGGCGCGGTGACTCTTGTCGCGGAGCCTCCTGCCTCGGAGCCTCCTGTCGCGGCGCTTCCTGCCGCGGCGGGTCGGAGCGCGGAGGCGGGTCGGAGCGCGGCGTTTCGTGTCGCGGCTCAGACCTCGGCGTCTCGCGGCGCGGCTCTTCACGGCGCGGCTCTTCGCGTCGCGGCTCGCTGCGCGGAGACTCGCGCGGCGCGGAAGGCTCCGGGCGATACGAGGGCGTGTCGTCGCGTCGCGGCGACGACTCCTCGCGGCGCGCCGGAGGCGTCGGGCGCTCGCCCTCGTCGCGCGGCCGTATGCGCGGCTCGTAACGCGGGACGGGTTGACTGTCCGAGCCGTCGTCGCGCGGGCGCTCGACGGGCGGGCGCGTCGGGCGCGGGCGCCGCGTCGAGTCGTCGTCCGAGTCGCGTCGGCGAGTGGGCGCCGCGTCGTCGTTCGGGTCGCCGCCCGAAGGCTCGACGGGCGAAGTGGGTCTCGAAGGTCGCGCACGCGAGGGCGACGCGGCGTCGCCGCCGAAGCCGCCGGGGGCGGAAGGCGACGAGCCGGTCGAACGCGGGCGGGCGACCGCGCCGGTGCCGGCGTCCGCGCCGGGGTCGCGACCCGACGAGCCGGAGCCGGCCGAGTCGCCGCCCGGCGCCGAGGCGTTCGGCACGCGCGGCTCGCGGTTGTTGAAGACGCGCGTGCGGCGCAGCTCGCCGTCGAGTGGGACGCCGGGCGTGCGCGCGGCGGCGCCGGTCGGGCGGTCGGGCACGACGCGCGGCGGCATGCCCGCCGCCGGCCGGTTAATCGTCAGCACGTCGCGGCCGTTCGCGCCGGTCGGCCGCGCGCCGCGCGTCGGCGAGTCGGGGCGCGGCACACCTCGCGCCGCGCCGGCACGCGCGATGGGCAACTGCCCCTGCACCGGCTCGCCCGAGAGTGCGCGTTGTGCGAAGTCGCCCGTGGCGGCGCGCGCGCGCAGGCCGCGGCTGCCAAAGTCTCGCGCCGGCACCGTGCTCACGGCGCGCAGCCACGCGGGGTTCGAGCGCCGCAGGTGTGCGAGGTCGCGTCCCCGCAGCGGGGAGAGACGGTCGTAGCCGCGCTTCCACCAGCGGCCGCGCGGGTCGCGCTGGCCGTGCGTGAGCGGGTACCAGCAGACGTGGCGGTCGTGGCCGAAGTCGAGCGTGACGAAGACGACGAGCGCCGGCCGCCACCAGGCGCGGCGGTAGCGGTAGCCGTAGCCGCGCGGCGCCCAGCACCACTGGCCGTTGACGTAGACCCAGCGGCCGTAGTGATAAGGCGCCCAGCCCCAAGGCTCGTCCGCCACCCACGTCCAGCCGTAAGGCGGGCACCAGACCCAGCGGCCGTAGCGATACGGCGCCCAGTCGTTATAGACGTTGACGACGGTCGTGTGCGGGCGCCAGATGTAGCCGTAGTCGCTCGTGTAGACCCAGTCGCCGTAGGCGTCCAACTCCTCCGCGCCGTAGACCTCGGAGTCGTAGTAGCGGTCGCGCCCTTCGTAGCGCAGGCGCGACGCGAGGTAGCGCTCGCGCTCGTCGTTCCACGCGTCCCACTCGTCGAAGCCCGCGGCGGCGGCGAACTCCCAGTCGCGTTCGCCGGTGCCGCCGCCCGCGGCGAGTCGCGCCGTGCGGCCGTTGCGCAGGACGAAGCCCGAGTCCTGCGAGTAGATGCGTGCGCGGCCGTCGTCGCGGACGGAGACGCGCACCGTCCCGTCGCGGTCTACGTCGAGGCGGTAGAGGCCCGTCTTCTCGGCGGCGACGGTCGTGGCCGGCGCGTCAAGCTCGAAATATTCTTTGTCCTTGTCGAAGCGCGCGAGCCGGACGGTGGCCGTGCCCTCGGAGAGGCTGAGCGCCAGCCCCTCGTCGCGCAGCGTGACGACCTTCAGCACCGAGTCGGCGCCGAGGCGGACGAAGTTGCGCGCGTCAACCTGTATCTCAAGTCGCGAGTCGCGGCCCGTCGCGAGCAGGTCGCCCTCGACGAGCGGGGCGTTCAGTCGCGCGTCCTCCCACTCGTCTTCGCCGGCGCGCTTGAGGCTGACTTCGCCCTTGAGCAGGCTGACGCGCAGGACGCGCGCGCGCTCCTCGTACTCGTCGTCGTACACGTCGTCGGCGAGCGCGGGAGTGGTCAGAAGAAAGGTTGTGGAGAGAAGAAAAAGGAGAGCTGCGGGCGCGGAGAGACGAGAACGCATACGGGTACGCTCCTTCGTTGGCGGTTCGGACGGGCTCTGCTTTGGGGCAGATTTGGGCGGACGAAGTCCTGCCTTTGCTAAAGGCTAAAAGCTCTCGGGGGGCTTTCGTCCTTTAGCGCCGGGCGGTGCAAAGCGTGTGCCCGTCGGTGGCGGGCGGCGGGTTGAGAACCGCCGTCGGGCGAATTCCAAAGGAAATCGAAGGCGGCCGCGCCGCCGCCTATGCCAGATGGTGCAGGCCCTCGCACTATTTGGTATGAGCCGCGCCCGCGGCCTTCGCCTTCGGCCTCCCGATCTCGGAGAAGCTGAGGTTGAGGATGGGGTAGAGCCGCCAGTCTTTGTAGTCGTAGTGCCACCACTCGGGCTCGTACGGGGCGAAGCCTTCGGCCTCCATCGCGGAGCGGAGCAGGTCGCGCAGGCGGCGCTCGTCGGGCGTGCCGCCCGCGTAGTTGATGTGCGAGCGCTCCGACATCTCGTCGTACTCGCCGGGCATCGAGACCTGCCGGCCGGTCTTGAGGTCGTAGAGCGTGAGGTCAACCGCGCAGCCGCGGTTGTGGCGCGAGCCTTTCGAGGGGTCGGCGACGAACTGCTTCTTGTCGGCGGGCGTGATGTCCCAGAAGATTTTGGTGACCGACCACGGCCGGTAGCCGTCGAAGACCGCGAGGCCGTAGCCGTGCTTTCTGAGAGCGCGGCTCGCGCGCACGAGCGCCTCGGCGGCCGGTCGCTGGAGGAAGGCGCGCGCTTCGGTGTAGACGGCGCGCCCCGTGAAGTTGTTCGGCGTCGCGTAGCGCACGTCGAGGTTGATCGAGCGGTCGAGCTTGCGCAGCTCGACGAGGTCCGGCTCGCGGAACGCGCCCGCCTCTTTCGGCGGGCCGTCCTGAGCTTTCAGCGCGAGCGCCGCGCCGTGGTGCGACAAAGCGGCGAGCGCGCACAGCGTTGCGAGCGCGACGGCGCGGACGCGGACGAAGTTGGTCGTGTCTCTCATCGAACTTCTCAACGCGGACTCAAGTCTCAACCGTCTCACTGCGACCAAGGCTTCGGCGAGCGATCCCAGCGGTGCGCGCGCAACTCTTCGAGGAGGTCGGCGGGGAGCGGGCCGGCGTCGCTCGCCGCGACGTTCGACTCGACGTGGCGCGTCTTGCGCATGCCGGGGATGATCGTCGAGACCGTCGGGTCGGAGAGGATGAAGCGCAGCGCCATCTCTGGCAGGCTTACACCGGCGCGCTCGGCCACGGGCTTCAAGGCATCGGCGCGCTCGACGCTCGGGATGAGGTTCTCGGGGACGAAGTATGTGTTGCGCCAGTCGCCCTCGGGCCAGCGGCTCTCTTTGGTCAGAGTCCCCGTCAGCGTCCCCTCGTCGAAGGGGACGCGCGCGATGACCGCCACGTCGCGTTCGCGGCAGGCGGGGAAGAGTTCGTCCTCCGGGTTCTGGTCGAAGACGTTGTAGATGACCTGCACGGCGTCGATGAGTCCGCTCCGCACCGCGCGGACGCCGTTCGAAGGCTCCCAGCGGTTGATGCTGATGCCGACCGCGCCGACGAGTCGCTGCGCGCGCAGCTCGTCCAACTTCTTCGCCCAGCGGTCGTCCTCGACCCACGCGTCCTCCCAGACGTGGAACTGCATGAGGTCGATGCTCGCCAGCCCCGAGTTGCCGAGGCTTCGGTGGACGTACTCCTCGATGTGGTCGGGCGGGAACGTCTCGTCGAGCGTGTACTCGCGCCGGCTCGGCCACTTCCGATTCTTCGGCGGAATCTTCGACGCGGTGTAGAGCCGCTTGTCCGGGTTCGCGCGGACGAGGCGACCCAGCAGACCTTCGCTGTGACCCTCGCCGTAGGCCCACGCCGTGTCGAAGAAGTTGCAGCCGAGGTCTACGGCGCGCTGGAGCGATTGCAGCGACTCCTCGTCGTCCGACCCGCTCCACCCGCCCATGCCCCACATCCCGTAGCCGATTTCGCCCACGTCCCAGCCCGCGCGCCCGAACCTTCTGTACCTCATCCGTCCCTCCCCGGTTAAGCCTCCCGTCGCTTTCGTCCCCGCCACAGTCCCGTTCGTCACGCCCGCGCGCCCGCCGGTCACAGCGCGCGGGGGTTCGTCACATTTGAATTGAGCGCCGATCCGGGCGGCCCCATGCTTACGCGTTATAGGTGTCGGCCGTGCGCCTTTAAAAAAAGGAACCGGCGGCGAAGTTTTTTTGAAACCAAGCGCCGGGCCGCGACACTAACAGGTGCGAGACTGAAAGCCCCGCGCCTCCCGGCGCGAAAACAAAACCAGGGGGCCGCCCGCGCGTGTAAGTCCGTTAACTAAGTGGAGCGCCGGGCGTCATTGTAAGCGAAAAAAAGTTGCCACGAAACACGAGCGGGTGGTGTTTTGCGGGTAGAACGAGCCGGAAGTGGCTGGTGAACGGCAAGTCGGAAGCCCGAGAGGGTTTCCCAGTTAAAGGCGGGTTGAGTCCATGAAGCACAGATCAGTCATCGCGTACGTCATCGTCGCCGCGGCGCTCTTCGCCGCGCCGCAACTCTCGCACGACTTAGAGACTTTCAGGAGCGCGCTCGGCTCGCGCCTCAGCGTCGGACTCATGCGGACGTTCCTGAGCCTGCCCTCGGCCGAGGGCGCCGCCGCGCGCACAGGCGCCCCGCGCCCCGCCGACTCGCAGCTCGCCTCGTGCCCGTCGCAGAGGTCGGCCGCCCGGCAGAGGAAGGTCGAGCCGTCTCGCGCCGCAGCGCGCGCGTCCGAAGCCCCGAGCGACGAGCTGGCCATGCTGATGATCGAGCCGCCGCCCGTGACGGGCCCGCCGCACAAGGCGCCGGGCGAGTTGGCGATGATTATCCCGCCCGGCAGCGGCGTAGACCCGAAGGTGCTGACGCGGGCGGCGGCCGACGCCTCGGCGGCGCGCTTCGACGCGGCGCAGGGCGTCAGGCTGGCCGAGAAGATTCGGGTGGAGTACGTCAACACGCGCTTCGAGGCGAAGGGCGCCGAGTGGCGCAGGGCCGACGAGGCGCTGCGTAACCTCGAAACGTCGCTGCCGGGCTCGTACGAGTTCCGCCTTGGGCCTGACGGCTCGAAGACGAGAGTGCTGAAAGTTAAGCGCGGCGCCGGCCGCCCGTGCTGCGCGCCGCAGGCGCCCAGCGCGCCGCGCCCGGCCGGCGTTGACGCCGCTGCCGTCGCCCCGCTGCCGGCCGTGGCGGTCGGCGCGCTGGCGACTTTCGTCGGCGAGTAGCTAACCTTTCAATGAGGCGGGCGGCCGCCTCTTTTGCTGTATAGTCATTCCGCGGGGCGGCGTTGACAAGCGGGCGCCCCGCGCGCGCGCCGAGACTAAATTCACCCCTCCGAATCGGTCACGGACTTTCAACCGAATACCTTTGACGGTGCGCCCGGCGTCGGCGCCGTGTGCACGAAAACCCTCAACACGCGCCGCGCGGGCGTCACGTCCCGGAGCTTGGCCCGCCGAACTGGAAGAAGAGCCCATGAACATCATCAAGAGAGTCGCGCTGCTGTGTCTGGCCGTCGCGGCCTGCGCCCCGTTGACGGGCGCGCAGACCGCCGCCGCCGGCCCCACGCCCGAGGTGGCGAAGGCCGCGTCGCCGACTCCGACCCCCGCGCCCGCGGCGGCCGCCTCTGCGTCGCCCGCCGCCGCCCCGGCCGCGAAGGACTCCGCGCCCGCGAAGGGCGCGAGCGCGAAGTCCGCGCCGAGGGGCGTCCCGCCGCTCCCGCCCGAGAAGGCGCAGCCCGTCCGCGTCCCGCGCTTCGAGAAGCCGCCCGTCATCGACGGGAAGATGGACGAGGAGGTCTGGAAGACGGGCGCGCTCTTCAAGGACTTCTACCAGTTCAACCCCGGCGACAACATCGCGCCGTCGCAGCCGACCGAGGTGCGGATCGGCTACGACTCGAAGACGCTCTACATCGCCTTCCATTGCTTCGACGACCCGACGAAGGTGCGCGCGACCATCCCGAAGCGCGACAACATCTTCGGCGAGGACAACGTCCGCGTCTTCCTCGACACCTTCAACGACCAGCGCCGCGCCTACGTCCTCGGCTTCAACCCGCTCGGCGTGCAGGCCGACGGCATCCACACCGAGAGCCAGGGGCTCGACCTGAGCGTGGACATCGTGATGGAGTCGAAGGGCGCGCTCACCTCGGACGGCTACGTCGTCGAGGTCGCCGTCCCCTTCAAGTCGCTGCGCTACGAGGCGGGCAAGGGCAAGCAGTGGGGCATCCACGTCTGGCGCAACATCGACCGCAACAACGACGAGCTGGATTCGTGGATGCCGATGGCGCGCGACGCCTCGGGCACGCTCAACCAGGCGGGGCACATCACGGGGATGGAAGGCATCTCGACCGAGCGCACGCTCGAACTCATCCCGAGCGTCACCTTCTCCGAGAACGGCGTGAGCGCGCCGGTCTTCCTCGCGGGGGAGCGCGCGCTGATGAGGGCGCAGGGCCTCGGCGTCCCGACCGACACCGGCCGCTTCGTCAACCGCCCGGCCGCCATGGACGCGGGGCTGACGGCCAAGTTCAGCATCAACCCCAACACGACCTTAGACCTCGCCATCAACCCCGACTTCGCGCAGGTCGAGGCCGACGCCACGGTCAACACCGCCAACCAGCGGTTCCCGATCTTCTTCGAGGAGAAGCGCCCCTTCTTCCTCGAAGGCATCGAAATCTTCCGCACGCAGATCGCCGCGCTCCACACGCGCACCATCGTTGACCCTGACGTCGCGGCCAAGCTGACGGGCAAGCGCGGGCGGACGACCTACGGCTTCCTCTACGCCTCGGACAACGCGCCGGGCAACCTCGGCGACAACGAGCGCGACTTCATCCGCGCCACCGAAGACCTCTCGGGCGTCAACGACGTGGACGCGCGCACGGCGCTCGAAGAGCAGCGCGGCCCGCTGATGAGGCTGGTGGACAAGAACGCGACCGTCGGCATCCTCCGCGTCAAGCGCGACATCGGCAAGGAGAACAGCATCGGCTTCTTCGGCACCTCCTACAACTTCGCCGACCGCAACAACTACGTCGGCGGCTTCGACAGCCGCATCCGCTTCAACAAGCAGACGACGATGGAGGTGCAGGTGCTGGGGACGAACGCGCGCCGCTGCGCGCTCAGGCTCGACCCGAAGGACGACGAGTGCCACACGCAGAACGGCTTCGCCTACGCCTACATCCTCAGCCAGAGCAAGCGCCACTGGAACTGGAACATCAACGGCGCGGCGCGCACCGCCGGCTACGTCGCCGACCTCGGCTTCACGCGCCGCGTCAACACCAACAACCACAACCTCAACGTCGGCTACAACTCCGAGCCGCACCCGAAGAGGAAGATCGTCTCGTGGGAGATTTACAACTACCTCGGCGGGAACCACGACTGGCAGGGGCGCCTTCAGAACTGGACGTACGAGGGGCAGCTCGGCCCGAACCTCCAGCGCCAGACCTACATCCGCACGGGCTACAACACGGGCTACGAGCGCGTCTTCGCCTACGAGTTCGGCGTGCCGTCGTTCTCGCTCGGCCGCCCCGAAGTCTCCGCCATGTCGAAGAACTACTTCGCCTACATGGGCTCGACGCCGACCAAGCGCATCAACATCACCTACTTCTTCGGCTACCGCTGGGGGCAGCTCGACTACGACTTCGGCAACGGCCGCCGCTTCCCGCGCGTGAGCACCTCGGCCGTGGCGGCGCGCGAGGCGCGGACCGCCGGGCGCTGCGAGAGCGTCGAGGACGGCTTCGTCGCGCCGTCCGAGTGCTCGGGGCTGCTCGACCCCGGCAAGGGCGACTTCCTCTACACGAACGGAAGCATCGCCTACAAGGCGTCGAACGCGCTGAACATGTCCTTGAGCTGGTCGAAGAACCGGCTGGTCAGGGACGACACGGGTGAGGTCGCCTTCGACTCGGACATCTACAGCTTCAAGACGACCTACCAGTTCACGCGCTACGCCTTCGCGCGCGCGCGGCTCGACTACAGCTCGCTCAGGTCGAACTACATCGGGCAGTTCCTCTTCGGCTGGGCGCCGAATCCGGGGACGGCCTTCTACGTCGGCTACAACGACGACCTCAACCGCGGCTACTTCAACCCGTTCGACGGCCAGCCCGACCGGGGCTTCCGCCGCAACAACCGCAACTTCTTCATCAAGATGTCCTACCTCTTCCGCCGGAGCTTTTAAGGAAGTAGACGGTAGGAAAACCGAAGGCGGCGCGTCCCACGAAAAAGTCGGGCGCGCCGCCTTTCCTTCTACTGACTACTCGCTACCGACTAGCGTCTACTTCCTGCTTCCCCCTTTTGACTTCCCGATGTATGATGCGTCGCCCGGCGCGTTCGGCGGGGTTGCGGCGTCCTCGCCGGAATCTTAAGCCGCCCCGCAACCTTCGCACCGTTTTTTCGTATACCTACAGCGGACGGCACCTGGTTGAGCGGCCACCAACGGGTCGCGGGACAGCCGTCGGCGGCCGCGGGCCGCGGGCGTTAAAAGTGAGCGCCATTCTCATCATCTCAGTCTTGCTGGTCTTCGCAGCCTCCTTCGCAATCCTACGCACGAGACGCTCCCCGTCCACTCCGGAAGCCGGAACGCTTCCGCCCGGCGTCACCCCGCGCGGGCTGTTCGACGCCCCCGACGGGGAATCGCCCGCGGAAGCCGCCGCCGCCCGTGAAAATCGCGAAAAATTAAAGGCCGACGAGCTGCGCGGGCGCGCGGCCGCCGGCGACCTCGGCGCGCTCCGCGAGGCGTCCGCGGCGGGCGACGCGGCGCTCTACCGCTTCGTGCTCGACGGGCTGGTCGGGCGCTCGGCGGGCGACCCCCGCGAGCTGCGCGCGCTCGCCGCCCACATCGCGCGCGGCCAGGGCTTGCGCTCCTCGCCCGAGCTGGCCGAGGTGCTGCTCGGCGAGTGGAGGCGCGACCCCGCGCCCGACTCGACCGCAGACCTCCTGCGGGTCTCGGCGCTCTCGGACGACGCCGGCACGTTCGGGCGGGCGGTCTCGGAAGTCTTACAGCTCTGGGAGGACGGGCGGCTCAAAGGCGTCGGGGCTGATTCGCTCCGCTCGCTCTTCGAGGCCGAGTACTGGGTGCTTTCGTCGGAGGCCCGCGTCAGCGGGGCCGGCTTCGTCCTCAAGCAGAAACTCGCCGAGGCGCGGCGTCGACTGGCGTCGCGCGCGCGCGGCGGGGAGACAAACACAGACGCGGCGCCGCCCCTCGACGGCGCCGCACAGGAAGAAAGTACATGAACGACAAACTGTTGGAGTGGCTGCCGATTGCCGTGATCGGCCTGGTCGTGTTCATCTTCGTGGTGGTGATGATTCGGCGCTGGCTCGTCAACGTCGGCGCGCGCGAGATCGCCATCAAGGAGCGCCGCTACCTCGGCGCCAAGATGCCCCCCGGCCGCGTCGTCGCCACCGAGGGCGAGGTCGGCATCCAGGCCGACGTGCTCAAGCCCGGCCTCCACTTCATCAAGTGGCCCTTCGAGAGCGTCGTCCGCAAGGTGCCGCTCATCGAGATCGGCGCCGACGAGCTGGGCGTCGTCGAGGCCGTGGACGGCGAGCCGATGCCGCCCGGCAGGAACTTCGCCCCCGACCGCGCCGAGAACGCGCACAACAACTTCCAGGACCCCATCGCCTTCATCAAGCGTGGCGGCGTCAAGGGCATCCAGCTCCGCACGCTCCCGCCGGGGCTGTGGCCGATTCACCCTTACCTCTTCCGCGTCTCCATCTCGAAGATGACGGTCATCCCGCCGGGCAAGGTCGGCATCGTCACCGCCTCCGACGGCGACCAGCTCGACGCCGGGCGGCTGCACGGCAAGGCCGTCACGAACCACCGCAACTACCAGGACGCCGAGCAGTTCATCGCCAACCGCGGGCAGAAGGGGCCGCAGGTCGAAATCCTGACGCCGGGCACCTACCGCATCCACACGCAGTCGGTTCCGCTGGAGGGCGGAGACCCCAAGCCGGGCCTCTTCTTCATCCGCCTCTACGACGCGACCGTGATTAACGAGAATCAGATCGGGCTCGTCGAGGCTTTGGACGGCGCGCCCCTCGACCCGCGCGACTACGTCGCCATGCCGGTCGAGGGGCACGACAACTTTCAGGACTGCAACGAGTTCATCTCGAAGGGCGGCCAGCGCGGCCCGCAGAAGGACATCCTCCTGCCCGGGACCTACTACATCAACCCGCTCGTCTTCAAGCTCATCCCCGAGTCGGCGCGCGAGGTCAAACCCGGCGAGGTGGCGGTCATCGTCTCCAACATCGGCAAAGACCCGACCGAGGACATCCGCCGCGCGATGGCCAACAAGGTGCGCGAGCGGCTCGAACAGGAGGAGCGCGATCAGGTCTCGAAGGCCGCCGCGCGGCTCGACAAGCTCGATAGCGAGAACCGCCAGCTCAACGAGATACAGGAAGAGCTGATTGCCAACGACCCCGCCGACCAGCGGCTCGATCAGGGCGCGCACGAGGCGTACGTCGTCCCCGAGGGCTTCCGCGGCATCCAGGAGTCGGTCGTCGGCCCCGGCAAGTACTACGTCAACACGCTGGCGATGACGCCGATCATCATCCCGACCACCAACATGACCGTCGAGTGGACGGCCGAGGACGTGGACAACACCTTCGACCCGTTCGAGGTCATCTCGAAGGACGGCTTCACGATGAAGCTCGAAGTCCGCGTCGTCTTCCGCGTCAAGCCCGAGGACGCGCCCTTCATGGTCGCCAAGATCGGCAACACCGACAAGCTCATCCAGAACGTGATGCACCCGCTCATCGACTCCATCTTCCGCAACCAGGCGTCGGAGTCGTCGGCGATGGCCTACCTCCAGAACCGCCACGAGGAGCAGGAGAGGGCCGAGGCGCGCGTCCGCATGCACCTGCTGAAGTACCACGTCGATGTCGTCAACGTCCTCATCTGCCACATCCACCTCCCCGAGGAGTTGATGAAGACGCAGACCGAGAAAATCCTCGCCGAGCAGCGCCAGAACATGTACAACGCGCAGCGCGAGGCCGAGGAGAAGCGCATCCAGCTTGAGAAGACGCGCGCGCACGCCGACAACCAGAAGGACCTGATGGCGGCGACGGTCGGCGTCGAAATCTCGACGCGCCGTTCCGAGCAGCGCAAGGCCGAGGCCGACGGCGAGGCGCACTACATCCTCGCCACGGGCAAGGCCGAGGCCGAGAAGGTCAGGCTGATGGGCGAGGCGCAGGGCGTCGCCTACCACGAGCAGGTCAACGCGCTCGGGCCGCAGGGCGTCGCGCTCGTCGAGACGCTGAGGGTCATCGGCGAGAAGGGCGTCCGCATCACCCCCGACATCCTCGCCTCGGGCGGCGGGGCCGACGGCGGCGGCGGCATCGGCACGCTCCTGCTGCTCAGCCTCTTCAAAGACCGGCTCGGCATCGACGGCACGTCGGCGTCCGGCAACGGCGCCGCCGGGAACGGCGTGAAGACGGTCAAGTAAGCCTGTATTCAGGCGCTCAAAAGGGGTTCGGCCGCTCGGCGACGGGCGGCCGAAATTTTTTGAAACCTGGGGTTGACCCGCCCCGTACTCTGTGTCACTGTATTAGTTGACCGATACAGTGACGGTCGGGGGAAGCGTTGTTCATAAACATTGACCCGTCGAGCGGGCTGCCGATTTACATACAGATCGCGCAGCAGATCAAGACCGCGGTGGCGATGGGGCGGCTCCTGCCGGAGGAGCCCCTGCCGTCGGTGCGTCAGCTCGCGGTCGAACTGGCGGTCAACCCGAACACGGTGGCGCGCGCCTACCTCGACTTAGAGATCGAGGGCGTCATCTACAAGCGGCAGGGGGCGGGGACGTTCGTCTCCGGTCAGGGCGTCGAGATGTCGAAGGCCGAGCGCCGCCGCCTGCTGGGCGACTTGATGGAGAAGGCGCTGGTCGAGGGCGTGAACCTCGGTTTGGACGAGCGCGAGCTGCGCGAGGCGTTCGAGCGCGTGCTGGAGAAGATTCTGCTGGCGCGCGTGCCCGAGGCGGTCGGCAAGTGAGCGAGCGGGGGGCGGGTAAATTTTAACGGGGCCGGGGCGAGAGTGAGTATGAATCCAGACTTCGCAAACATCCTTGAGGATTACGCCATCGAGACGCGCGAGCTGTGGCGCACGTTCGGGAAGTTCGAGGCGGTGAAGGGCGTCAGCCTTCGCGTGCCGAAGGGGACGGTCTTCGGCCTGCTCGGCGTGAACGGGGCGGGGAAGTCCACGGTCATCAAGATGATCATGGGGCACCTGCGCCCGACGCGCGGCGTGGTCAATATCCTCGGGCGCGGCCTCGACGCAGACCTCATCGAGATACGCAAGCGCGTCGCCTACGTCTCGGAGAACCGCTACCTCTACGAGTGGATGACGGTCGAGGAGAGCGTACGGTTCACGCGCTCGTTCCACGAGACTTGGGACGACAAGAAGGCCGCCGACCTGCTCAAGCGCTTCAGCCTGCCGGCCGAGAAGAAGGTGCGCCAGCTCTCGCGCGGCAACCGCGCGCGTTTGTGCCTGCTGCTCGCGCTCTCGTTCAACCCCGAGCTGATCGTCCTCGACGAGCCGACCTCGGGCCTCGACCCCATCGTCCGCCGCGACTTCATCGAGAACATCGTCTCGGAGATAGCGGAGGAGGGGAAGACCGTCCTCTTCTCGTCGCACATCGTCGATGAGGTCGAGCGCGTCGCGGACTACGTCGGCATCATGGACGAGGGCGAGCTGCTTCTGGTCTCGACGCTCGACGACATCAAGTCTTCGTACAAGCGCGTCCGCTACGCGACGAACGGGACGAGGCCGGAGGTCGCGGGCGTCCCCGGCGTCGTGATGGTCGAGAACGGGCGGCACGAACAGGTCTTGACCGTTAAGTCGTGGGGCGACGAGACGCTCGACGCTCTGGGCGAGCGTGGAGTGAGGAACCCGGAGGTTCTGCCCATCTCGCTCGAAGACATTTTCGTGAACTCGGTGCGCGCGGAGCGCGAGCGGAGGGCGGGACAGTGACGAAAAACATCCTCAAGGCGATGCTCTGGAAGGAGTGGCGCGAGACGCGCTGGAAGTGGCTGGCGTTCGCGGCGGCGTTCCACATCCCGCTCGTCATCGGGGCGCTGGTCGTGACCTTCAGGGAGGAGGCGCGCTTCGACCTCTACGCGCTCTCGGACGCCGTGGCGGCGCAGGGCTTCGAGTTCGCGCTGGTCATCCAGTCGGTCTTCCTGATTACGGCCGGGCTGTTCCTGCTGGCGTTCTTCGCGGTCGGCTCCATCGGGGCCGAGCTGGACAACCAGAGCATGTTCTTCCTCTTCGAGCGGCCGGTGAAGCGCTGGCACGTCCTGCTCTTCAAGTACGCGGTCGGGGCGGTGCAGACGACGACGTGCGTCGGCCTCTCCATCCTCTCGTCGCTGACGGTCGTTTATCTGGTGATGGCCGCGGCCGCCTCGAACGTGACGCTCGCGGGGGCGTGGGGCGGGTTCGCGCTGGTGGCGTCGAACGCCCTGCGCGGGACGGTTTGGACGATGGTCATCTCGCTTATGGTCTACTCGGCGACGTTCCTCTTCTCGGTCTGGTTCGAGAAGTGGTGGATCGCGGTCATCGCCGGCGCCGTCTCGCTCGTCCTGATGTTCTACGGCTTCGGCGAGTACCTCTTCGACTGGATCATCAGCCGGGCGACGCGTAACACTGAGGGCGTCAACCTCGAACTTTACGGCCAACTGGAGTTCGCGCCGATCTTCGGCATGCTGCTCCTCGCCTCGGGCCTCTACCTCGCGTCGCAGTACGTGTTCGCGCGCAAGGAGATGAAGTAAGACACGCAATCGTTTGAACGGAGGTTCATCGTGGAAAGATTAAAAAGCAAGACTTTCATCCTGGTGGCCGCGGCGATTCTGGCCGTCGTCGGCGTGGCGGCGGCGAAGTTCGCGCAGCCGACGAAGGCCGAAAACCCGCGGCTTGAGCGGCTGCTCCCGGCCAACACCGTGGGCTTCGTCGAGGTCAACGACCTGCGCGCGCAGGCGCTCAAGGTCATCGAGTCCGAGGCGTGGCGCGAGTTCACGAAGGAGAACTCGGCGGCCAGCTCGCTCTTCATGATCGGCGCCAACCACGCGGGCGCGCTCGACGCCAGCTACGCCGTGGCGCTGCTCGGCGTGGGCAGCGGCGAGGGCGGCAGGCCCGAGCCGCAGTTCGTCGTCGTCGCCAAGTTCAACGACTGGCAGGCGCGTTACACCTTCGAGAACCGCGTGCTCCGCTTCGTGCGCGACGGGCAGTCGAAGGGCGTCGAGACCCAGACGGAGGAGATCGGCGACGACACGCGCATCGTCACGGTCAAGCGGCTCGGCGTCCCCCGCTTCACCTACTTGAAATCGGGCGACCTGCTCGTCATCTCGAACGCGGGCGAGGCGGTCAGGCGCGTGCTCGACGTGCGCGCGGGCAAGGCCCCCTCGCTCGAAACGAGCGAGAAGTTCAAGCAGGCGCGCGCCAACTCCAAGGCGGTTGACGGCATGTTCGGGTTCCTCGACGGCGCGGCACTGACCTCCATCATCGACAACGCGCCGGCGGGCGGGGACGAGAAGGCGGCCGAGGCGGTCGCGGCCTTCCGGCAGTTCTTCCACGGCGTCGGCGGGGCGAGCGTGCAGGCGGCCTCCTTCACGAGCACTTTCGAGGACGGCCGCGTCGCCGAGCGCTTCCAGATCGTCGCGCCGAGCCGCGAGGGCGTGCTGGCGACGGTCGCGGCCAACCCGCCGACGCAGGGCGCGCTGCTCGCGCTCGTCCCCGAGGACGCGGTGCAGGCTTTCGACGCCTCGGTCGCCAACGCGCCGCAGACCTTCGACCAGATGCTCGCGCTGGCGTCGCAGGTCACGGCGCGCCCCGGCCGCAAGGGGCCCGAGGCCGGCCTCGCCGAGTTCGCCGAGAAGACCGGCGTTGACTTCCGCGCCGAGATCGTCGGCGCCGTCGGCAACGAGTTCTGCGCGGCGCAGCTCACGTCGAAGTCTTCCGAAGAGGGCGCGAGCGGCGTGCTGCTCCTCAACCTGAAGGACGAGCAGGCGTTCGCGCAGACGCTCGCGAAGTTCGCCGAGCGGAACAAGCGCGAGACGACCGCGCGCGACTACAAGGGCGTGACCGTCCGCCGCATCGCGGGCGAGAAGGGGCGCGGGCTTGAGTACGCCTTCGTGGGCGGCAACCTCGTCGCCAGCGGCAGACCCGAGGCCGTCGAGCGCGTCATCGACACGGCGCAGGGCGGCCGCTCGCTCAAATCCAGCGCGGCCTACCAGGCGGCCGCCGCGCAGTTGAACGCGCCGCCGCAGTTCGTCTACTTCAACTCGAACGCGGACTACTTGAACGGCCTCGGGCGCACGCTTCAGGGCGGCGAGCAGGAGTTCAAGACCGAGGGGCAGCGCGCGAACCTGCGGCCGAGCTTCGCGTTCGGGCTGACGCGCGAGGACGGCTTCTACGTCGAGAGCCGCACGCCGCTCGGAACCTTCCCGCGCCTGCTGACGGTCGTCAGTTCCAGGCTCGGGCAGGACGAGCCGAAGGCCAAAAAGGCCGACGGCGCGGAATAAGCCGCGGCCGTTCGTGGACGGCGGCGCGCGCCGCCGTCCACGAACATCCATTTCGAGAGCCTCTCTCGCGCCGAGAGCTTCGCCCTCGAAGCTTCCTCCTTTCCCAAACACAACCTGACGCGATGCCGGGATTCCTGATTGAAACCCGCGGACTGACGCGCCGCTTCGGGGCGCGGCTCGCCGTGGACGATTTGAACTTGCGCGCCCCGGAAGCCGGCGTCTACGGATTCTTAGGGCCGAACGGCGCGGGCAAGACCACCGCCATCCGCATGTTGCTCGGCCTCATCCGTCCCGACGCCGGCGAGGTGCACCTGTTCGGCGCGCCGCTGGCCGCCAACCGTCAGACGCTGATGCGGCGCGTGGGCGCGCTGGTCGAAGCCCCCTCGCTCTACCCGCACCTGACCGGCCGCGAAAATCTCGAAGTCACACGCCGGATGCTCGGCGCGCCGCGCGCTCTGATCGACCGCGCGCTCGACATCGTGAAGTTGACGCAGGACGCCCGACGCCGCGTGCGCGAGTATTCGCTCGGGATGCGCCAGCGTTTGGGTCTCGCGCTCGCGCTACTGAACGAGCCGGAACTGCTCATCCTCGACGAGCCGACCAACGGCCTCGACCCCGCCGGGATTCACGAGATGCGCGACCTGCTCCGGCGCCTGCCCGCCGAGTACGGCGTCACGGTCTTTCTTTCCAGCCACCTGCTCGGCGAGGTCGAGCAGACCGCCAGCCACATCGGCATCATCCACGAAGGCCGCCTGCTCTTTCAGGGCACGCTGTCCGAGTTGCAGTCCGAACACCGGGCGCAACTGACGCTCGGCGTCAACCAGTCCGAACAGGCGATTAACTGTCTGACCGCCGCCGGCTGGGGCGTGCATGCGCGCGCCGACGGGATGCTGAGCGTCTCGGCCACGACTTTCGAAGACGCTGTCCGCATCAACAACCTGCTCGTCGGCCGCCGGCTCGAAGTCTTCCACCTCGCGCCGGCACAGGTCTCGCTCGAAGACATCTTCCTGACGCTGACGGGCGGCAAGGCCGCCGCCGGGAGGGCCGAATGATGGCCGTGTTCCGCGTGCTCCACGCAGAGCTTCTGAAGCTGAGACGCACGCTGGCCTTCCGCGTCATCTTCGTCCTGCCGCTGCTCGTCGCGCTGCTGCAATTCTTCGCGCTGTGGCGGGCCAGAAAATTCGGCGCGGACTTCAAGCTGTGGGAGACGCTGCCGACCAACATGCTCTCCATCTGGGCGGTCTTCATGATGCCGCTGCTCATCACGCTTGAGACGGCGCTCCTGAACGGCATCGAGCACGGCGACAGGATGTGGAAGCACATCCTCGCGCTGCCCGTCCCCCGCCACACAGTCTACCTCGCCAAGTTCGTCGTGGCCCAAGCCCTCATCGCCGCGAGCACGCTCATCCTCTGCGTGCTGACCGTGCTCGCCGGTCTGGCGATCGCGCGACTGCGGCCGGAGCTGGCCAACCCCGGCCCGGTTCCTTTCGGCTGGCTCGCCAAGCACGCGGCTCTGGTGTGGCTGGCCGCGTGGCTGATCGTCGCGATTCACACTTGGGTCAGCATCCGCTGGTCTGGCTTCGTGGTGGCGCTCGGCACGGGCATCGCGGGGACGTTCTTCGCGCTCTTCGCGGCCGGCGCGTCCGTGGGCAAGTACTATCCTTGGCTGTTCCCGATGAACATTTTTTCGGCCGAGAGGTTCGCGACCGCTCTCCTGCTCGGCGCGGCGGGCGGCGCGGTCGCCGCTCTGCTCGGCTGTCTTGAGTTCGTGCGGCGCGACGTGGCTTGAGCCAGCACGCCGCCGCCGCCGCAGCACCCCGTCCAACCCTCACGACCCCGCCCCACATCTGAGCACAAAATATTTGCGCGGCGCGCGGCCAACCTTTCGCGCGCCGCCGTGTCTGTTGTAGTGAGCTTGCCGCGGGGACTGCTTCAAGTTGACCAGCGAGAACGAATTGATCCGGCGGGCGCAGGGCGGCGATGTCGAAGCCTTCTGCCGGCTGGCGCGTGAGTACGAGCGGCGCGTCTACGCGCTTGCGCTCCACTACTGCCGCCGACCCGAAGACGCCGAAGACCTCTCGCAGGAGGTCTGGCTGAAGGCACTGCGCTCGCTCCGAGGGTTCCGCTTCGAGTCGAGCTTCCACACGTGGCTCCGGCGGATCGTGGTCAACACCTTTCTCAACCACCGGCGCTCGGAGACCGTGACGCGCGACGAGGTCAAGACACAGGTCAGGCTCGACAGCCTCGAAGAGATGCTCGACGAGCAGACGCTCGCGTGGCGGCTCGCGGACTCGGGCGCGGAGGACGACTACCAGCGGCGCATCCTTGCCGGCCGCGTCATGCTGGCGCTCGGCGAGTTGACCGAGCAGCAGCGGCTCATCTTCCTGCTCAAACACCGCGAGGGGATGACGAGCCGCGAGATCGCCGACACGCTCGGCTGCTCGGCGGGGACGGTGAAGAAGTCTCTGTTCCGCTCGATTGAGAAGCTGCGCGGGTCGCTGGGCGTGGGGGCGGAGTCGGGCGAGCGCGTGCCGCTCGGCGCGTCGGGGAAGAGTTAGCGGGGAAGAGTTAGCGTTTGCGATGAGACACGATTGTCAGGCGACGGAGGAGAGGCTCGTGGACCTGCTGTTCGACGAAGTCGAGGGCGGGGGGCGGGAGGCTCTGCTCGAAGAGGTTCTGCGCTGCGCCGCGTGCGCCGGCCGCTACCGCTCGATGGCCGAGACGCTGCGCGTCTTTGACGAAGCCGCCGAAACGTCTCTCCCGGCGGAAAGTTTCTGGGACGGCTACGAAGAAAGACTGAGGCGACTGATGGCACAAGAGATTCGGACAGACTTCTGGGGGCGGCCGGCCGGCGCTTTCGCGCGCGGCGAGTACCGCCTGACGTTCGTCGAGGACGAGGGGCTGGTGCGACGGCTCACGCGCGAACTGCGCGCGGCGGGCGCGGGCGCGGGGCTGACGTGGCCGGAGTTCAAACGCGACCCGTTCGGCTTCACCGTGCGCTCGGTCGGCGCCTACGGCCGCGCCGGCCGCGCCTTCTTCTCGCAGCGCGACGTGGCGCTGGCGACCGCGAGCGCCTTCTTATTCGTCTCGCTCCTGTTGGGGACGGTCTTCGCGCTCGAAAGGCTCCGCGCCTCGCGTGGGGCGGAACTGGCCGGGGCGAACGACAATCTTGAATTCCTCGGCTACGTCGGCGACGAGATTCCGCGCGAGCAGCCGACGCCGGAGAAGGGGACGGCCGGGACGAACGAGGGGAAGGGCGGCGGCTCCAAGCCGAAGTACGAGAAGCCGGGCGGCGGGGGCGGCGGCGGGCGCCAGGAGCAGACCCCGGCGTCGGCGGGCAAGCTGCCCCCGGCGCAGTTGGACCAGCCGCCGATCAACCCGCCGAGTCCGAAGCCCCCGGTGATGAACGCGCACCTGCCGACGCCCTCGACCATCCAGGTGGACCCGGCGCTGGTGAAGGTGGACGACCGGCCGATCCCCTACGGCGTCGCCAACTCCACCTCGACGGCACCGTCCTCCGGCTCCGGTAAAGGCGGCGGTATCGGTGAAGGCTCGGGCGGCGGCGTTGGCTCCGGCGACGGGACGGGACTCGGACCGGGTCGCGGCTATAACACCGGCGGCGGCGACGCGCGCGAAGGCGGCGGCGGCCCCGGCGGCGGCGGCGGTGGCGGCGGGGTCGATTACAACCGCCCCTTCAAGCAGGCGGAGGTGACGCAGCGCGCCGTCATCACCTTCAAGCCCGAGCCGGGCTTTACCGAGGAGGCGCGCAGGAACAACGTCACGGGCATGGTCAGGCTCCGCGTCGTCCTCTCCGCCTCGGGCGAGGTGACGAACATCCAGGCCGTCAAGGGTCTGCCCGACGGCCTGACCGAGAAGGCCATCGCCGCCGCCCGCCAGATCAAATTCCGCCCCGCCCAAAAGGACGGCCGCACCGTCTCGCAGTACGTCGTGCTGGAGTACAACTTCAACATCTACTGAGGAAGTAGCCAGTAGAAAGAGAGGCGGCGCGCTCGGCTGATAACCGTAACGCGCCGCCTCTGTTTTTCTACTGACTACAGACTACTGTCTACTGGCTACTTCCTCCGCGACCCGGCGGATGCGCGTGAGTCCCTCTTCGAGCCGCTCCATCGAGGTCGCGTAGGAGATGCGGATGTAGCCGTCCACGCCGAAGCCGGCGCCGTCTGTGACGACGGTGTGCGCCTCGCGCAGGAGTTTGTCGGCGAAGTCGGCGGAGGTCTTGATCTCGCCGCCGAAGCAGCCGCGCACGTTGGGGAAGGCGTAGAAGGCGCCCTCCGGCTCGGCGCAACTGAGGCCGGGGACGGTGCAGAGCGCCGCGACGAGCCAGTCGCGCCGCCGCCTGTACTCGGCCAGCATCTCGCCGACGCAAGTCTGCGGCGACTCGAAGGCGGCGACGGCCGCGGCCTGCGAGATGGAGCTTGGGTTCGAGGTCGAATGGCTCTGCACCTTGTTCATCTCGCGCGTCCACGCGGCGTTCGCGACCGAGTAGCCGATGCGCCAGCCCGTCATCGCATAAGTCTTCGAGAACGAGCCGGCGATGCACAGGCGCTCGCGCAACTCGGGCGCGAGCCGCGCCGCGCTGAAGACCTCGGCCGGCTCGTAGACGAACTTCAGGTAACACTCGTCCGAGACGGCGTAGACGCCGCGCTCGGCGAGGACGCGCATGATCGCCTCGAACTCGCGCGGCGCGATGACGCGCCCCGAGGGGTTCGACGGCGAGTTGACGATGATGAGTCGCGTGCGCGGCGTGACGGCCTTAGAGACCTGCTCGGCCGTGAGCTGAAAGTCGGTCTCCTCGGTGTCGATGAAGACGGGGGTGGCGCCGGCGAAGGTGACGATCTCGGGGAAGGTGACCCAGTAGGGCTTGGGGATGAGCACCTCGTCGCCGGGGCCGCAGAGGGTGACGACGGCGTTGAAGATGGCCTGCTTGCCGCCGGCCGTGGCCATCACGTCGCCCGGGTCGATGCGCGCGCCGAACTCGCGCTCGTAGTAGGCGGCGACCGCCTCCTGAAGTTTGCGCGTGCCGCCCGTCGGGGTGTACTTGGTCTGGCCGGCGCGCATCGCGGCGGCGGCGGCCTCCTTGATGTGCGCGGGCGTGTCGAAGTCCGGCTCGCCCGGCCCGAAGTCCACCACGTCGTGCCCCTCGGCGCGCAGGGCGATGGCCGCCTGCATCGCGGCGAGCGTCGAGGAGGGCTGCATCCGCGCGACGTTCGGGGAGGCGCGGAAGCCCGTGTCTGTTGCGGTCTCTGCCATCCGTGTCCTGTCTCTCTGAAGTCTCGACGAGCGATGCACGATGGTAGCCGCAACGCGCCGCGCGCGCAACAGCGTGCGGCGGAGGCGCCGGACGCGCTAAAAAAAAGCGGCGGCGGGTGGCCCCGCCGCCGCTCCAGACACTTCCGGCCGACCGGCTCAACGCCCCTTCTTACTCCCGCCCTTCTTGCTTGAGCCTTTCTTCGAGCCGCCTTTCTTGCTTGAGCCTTTCTTGCTCGCGGCCTTCTTCGAGCCGCCTCCCGCGTTGCGCTTGCGCGTCTCGGCGGCCTTCTTCCCGGCCCGGGAGCGGGTCTCCTCGCTCTGCGAGGCCGCGCCCTTCTTGCCGCCCTTCTTCGCGGGGGCCTTGTTCTCCTCCTTGCCGCGCCCCGAGCCGCTCTTCTTGCCGCCGCCCGAGCTCGCGTTGACCGTGGCCCACGCGCGCCGCTCGGCCTCGTCCTTCGAGACGCCGCGATCCTCGTAGCCCTCCTCGATGTGCTCGGCCTGCCGCTTCTGCTTGTCGGTGTAGCTTCCCTTGTCGCCTCTCGGCATAGACAGCCCTCCCGAATGTTTGAAAGTAAGTGTTAGGGAAAAGGTTCGGCGTGAGTATAGCACCGGGCGGGGCGCGCGGGTCTCAGCTTTTGCCGAGCTTGACCCGCATGCGCTCCTCGACCGTGGCGGGGACGAGACCCGCGATGGTGCCGCCGAGCGAGTAGACCTCTTTGACCAGCCGCGAGCTGACGTAGGAGTAGGACTCGGCCGCGAGCATGAAGACCGTCTCGATGCTCGGCTCCTGCCGCCGGTTCATCAGCGCCATCTGCAACTCGTACTCGTAGTCGGAGATGGCGCGGATGCCGCGCACCACGGCGTCGGCCCGCTGCTCGACGGCGTAGCGCATCAGCAGCCCCTGGAACGAATCGACGCGCAGGCGGCAGCCGCCGCCCTCGACGTTCCCCAGCGCCTCTTCGAGCATCTCGCGCCGCTCCTCGACCGTGAAGAGCGCGCGCTTGTCGGGGTTGACCAAGACGGCGATGATGATCTCGTCGAAGAGCTTCGAGCCGCGCTCGACGATGTCGAGGTGGCCGTTGGTGACGGGGTCGAAGGAGCCGGGGTAGATGGCGCGTCGCATGTTGGAAGCGAAGGGATTCTCAAACGGAAGAACCGGCAGGGAAGTTAGCACAGCGCGGAGATGTTGGACAATATAGATTCCATATAGATTCTATAGAGCTAGTTGACACCCAAGTCGCGCGGTGTTTCAATACACGGGCAAACGTGGTGAGTTAAGGCGACTTGCGGCCACGTAAAATAAACCGCTAAACAGCTCGGCGCGTCTCGCTCAGAAGAGGCCCGATAAAAGAAGGCTTAGAGGAGTAAGCCCCGCGTTGTTTGGCGCGGGGTTTTTTCTTTGCGGCGGCGGCGGCGCGGCCGGAAAGGTTGAGGACGGCAAACCCGATGAGCGATTTTCTGAAGACGTTGAAAGAGCGCGTGGTCGTCTTCGACGGCGCGATGGGCACGAACCTACAGGTGCAGAACCTGTCGGTCGAAGACTACGGCGGCGCGCAGTTCGAGGGCTGCCCCGAGTACCTGCTCGTCAGCCGCCCCGAGGCGGTCGCGCGCGTCCACGCCGACTTCCTCGCGGTCGGCTGCGACGTGATCGAGACCGACTCGTTCGGCGGCATCCCGTACGTGCTCGACGAGTACGGCATCGGCCACATGGCCTACGAGCTGAACGTCAAGGCGGCCGAGCTGGCGCGCCGCGTCGTCGCCGACTTCTCGACCAAAGACCGCCCGCGCTGGGTCGCCGGCTCGATGGGGCCGGGGACGAAGTCGCCCACGCTCGGCCACATCTCTTACGCCGGCGTGAAGGACGCCTACGGCGTGCAGGCGCGCGGGCTGCTCGACGGCGGCGTTGACCTGCTCATCGTCGAGACCTGCCAGGACTTGCTCCAGACGAAGGCGACGCTCGCCGCCATCTTCGAGGAGTTCAAACGCCGCGGCAAGAGCGTCCCCGTCATCGCGCAGGTGACGATCGAGCCGTGGGGGACGATGCTCCCCGGCACCGAAATCTCGGCGGCGCTCACCGCGCTCGAACCGTTCCCCATCGACGTCATCGGCATGAACTGCGGCACGGGGCCGCGCAACATGGGCGAGAGCCTGCGCTACCTCTGCGAGAACACGTCGCTCCCCGTCTCGGTGCTCCCGAACGCCGGCCTGCCCGAGGTCAAGGACGGCAAGATGCACTACGACGAGACGCCCGAAAGTTTCGCCGCGCAGGTCGAGCACTTCGCGAAAGATTTCGGCTGCAACGTCGTCGGCGGCTGCTGCGGCACGACGCCCGAACACCTCAAGCTCCTGGTCGAGCGCGTGCGGCACCTTGAGCCGAAGGCGCGCGGCGCGGCCGTCGTCCCCGCCGCCTCTTCGATCTTCATCCAGCAGCCTTACGCGCAGGACGCCTCGTTCCTCATCGTCGGCGAGCGCGTCAACGCCTCCGGCTCGAAGAAGATGCGCGACCTCCTCAACGCCGAGGACTGGGACGGGCTGGTCTCGCTCGCGCGCGAGCAGGAGCGCGAGGGCGCGCACGTCCTCGACGTGAACGTCGATTTCGTCGGCCGCGACGGCGTCCGCGACATGCACGCGCTGGCCTCGCGGCTCGTCACGCAGGTCAAAGTCCCGCTCATGTTCGACTCGACCGAGTGGGAGAAGATGGAGGCGGGCCTCCAGCACGCGGGCGGCAAGTCCATCCTCAACTCGACCAACTACGAGGACGGCGAGCCGCGCTTCAGGAAAGTCATCGGGCTGGCGCAGGAGTACGGCGCGGCCGTCGTCGTCGGCACCATCGACGAGGAGGGGATGGCGCGCACGGCGGAAGGGAAGTTGAGGATCGCGACGCGCGCCTACGAGCAGGCGTCGAAGGAGCTGGGCTTCCCCGCGCACGACATCTTCTTCGACCCGCTGGCGCTGCCCATCTCGACCGGCATCGAGGAAGACCGGCGCAACGCCGCCGAGACCGTCGAGTCGCTGCGGAGGATCAAGGCGGAGCTGCCGGGCTGCCACACCATCCTCGGCGTCTCGAACATCTCGTTCGGCCTCAACGCCGCCTCGCGCGTCGTCCTCAACTCCGTCTTCCTCCACGAGGCGGTCGAGGCGGGGCTGGACGCGGCCATCGTCAACGCGTCGAAAATCGTTCCCCTCAATCGCATCCCCGAGCGCGAGCGCGAGGTCGCGCGCCAGCTCATCTACGACGAGCGGCGGTTCGACGGCGACGTGTGCACCTACGACCCGCTCGCCGAGTTCACCAAGCTCTTCGAGGGCGTCAAGGCGAAGAGGGAGCAGAAGGTAGACGACAACCTCCCCGTCGATGAGCGCCTGAAGCACCACGTCGTTGACGGCGAGAAGGTGGGGCTGGAAGACAACCTCAAGCTGGCGCTTCGCAGCTACAGCGCGCTCGACATCATCAACAACGTCCTGCTCGACGGGATGAAGACGGTCGGCGAGCTGTTCGGCAGCGGGCAGATGCAGCTCCCGTTCGTCTTGCAGTCGGCCGAGGTGATGAAGGCGGCGGTGCGCTTCCTCGAACCCTTCATGGAGAAGAAGGGGGGCGCGACGGCGAAGGGGACGATGGTGCTCGCCACCGTGAAGGGCGACGTGCACGACATCGGCAAGAACCTCGTTGACATCATCCTGACGAACAACGGCTACAAGGTCGTCAACCTCGGCATCAAGCAGCCCATCGAGGCCATCCTCAACGCGGCCGAGGAGCACAAGGCCGACGCGGTCGGGATGTCGGGGCTGCTGGTGAAGTCCACGCTCATCATGCGCGACAACCTTGAGCTGATGAACGAGCGCGGCCTGCGCGTCCCCGTGGTGCTCGGCGGGGCGGCCCTCACGCGCCGCTACGTCGAAGAGGATTTGGAGTCGCTCTACGGCGGCCGCCTCTTCTACGCGCGCGACGCCTTCGACGGCCTGCACACGATGGACTTGCTGACCGGCTCGGGTGCGCACGCCGAGCCGTCGGCGAGGACGAAGGCGGCGAAGGCCGGCGCCGGCGGCGCCTCGTCGAAGGAAGAGGAGGACGCGGCGGCCGACGACGCGGAGGAGTTGGTCGGCGAGGACGCGAAGCTCGGCGTCCGCGCCCCGCGCGCCCGCCCGCGCGGCGTGCTCCGCTCGCCCGAGGCGGCCGCGCACACCGCGCGCTCGGACGTGAACCCGGACGCGCCCATCCCGAGCGCGCCCTTCTACGGCTCGCGCGTGGTCGAGCACGTCCCGCTCGAACGCGTCTTCCGCTTCGTCAACGAGACGGCGCTCTTCAAGGGTCAGTGGCAGTTCAAGCAGGGGCGGCGGCCGGCGGACGAGTACCGCGCCTTCGTCCAGGAGAAGGTGCGCCCCGTCTACGACGAGCTGAAGCTCCACTCGGAGCGCGAGAGCCTGCTCGTCCCGCAGGTCGTCTACGGCTATTTCCCGTGCCAGTCCGAAGGCAACGACCTCGTCGTCTACCAGGACGACGGGCGGACGGAGCGCACGCGCTTCACCTTCCCGCGCCAGCCCGCGGGGCGGCGCCTGTGCCTCGCCGACTACTTCGCGTCGAAGGAGTCGGGGCGCGTGGACGTGGTCGCCTTCCAACTCGTCACCGTCGGGCGGCGCGCGAGCGAGTACGCGCACGAGCTCTTCCGCTCGGACAACTACTCGGACTACCTCTACTTCCACGGCCTCTCGGTCGAGTCGGCCGAGGCGCTCGCCGAGCTTTGGCACAAGCGCGTGCGCGAAGAACTCGGCATCGCCGGCCGCGACGCCGCCGAGCTGCCGAAACTCTTCCACCAGGGCTACCAAGGCTCGCGCTTCAGCTTCGGCTACCCGGCCTGCCCCGACCTCGAAGAGCAGACCAAGCTCTTCGAGCTTCTGGGCCCCGAGCGCATCGGCGTCGAGCTCTCCGAGGAGTTCCAGCTCGTCCCCGAGCAGTCCACCTCCGCCATCATCGTCCACCACGAGGAGGCGAAGTACTTCTCGATTGACTGACCGACACCCGGCCGCTTGCGCGACCCGCCCCGGTCTATTAACTTTGGGCCTTCAATCGTGAAGGTCTCGATGGAAACGACGGAAGGGGCACACGACCGGGCGGGCGCGCCGGAGCCGACGGCGGAAGAGTTGGCCGTGCTCTCGCCGTTCGAGCGCTTCGCGTTCCGCCTGACGTGGCGGATGAACCGCGGGCGTTGGAAGCGCTTCTGGACGCTCTGCCAGCGGACGCTCGGCGCGGGCTGGATACACTTCTCGACCTACAACCTGATGCGCGTCAGCGGGCTTGAACACGTCGAGGCCGCCGAGCGCGGGCGCCCGATCCTCCTCGTCGCCAACCACCGCTCGTTCTTCGACATGTACGTCGTCTCGACCGTCCTCTTCCGCCGGACGCCGTGGCGCAAGCAGCTCTTCTTCCCCGTCCGCGGGCGGTTCTTTTACGACACGGTCGGCGGCCTCTTCGTCAACCTCGTGATGGGCTGGTGGTCGATGTTCCCGCCGTTCTTCGCGGGCGGCGACAACCCGAAGACGGAGCAGCGCGAGTTCGACAAGTTCTCGATGCGCCTGCTCGCGCACCTCTGCCGCGAGGGCGCGGGCAACGTCATCGGCTTCCACCCCGAGGGCACGCGCAACAAGGGCTCAGACCCTTACACATACCTGCGCCCGCAGCCCGGCGTCGGCAAGTTGATTAAGGACGCGCGCCCGCAGGTCGTCCCCGTCTTCATCGCGGGCTTAGGCAACGACCTACCCAAACAGGTCTTGGGCAACTGGCGCGGCGGCGAGCCGGTCCGCGTCCACTTCGGCCCCGCGCTCGACCTCTCGGACTTCTACGACCGCCGCGACTCGGTGCGCACCTACAAGGAGATCGCCGACTTCGTGATGGCAAAGATCGCCGAACTCGGCGAGCAGGACGCGGCGGCGCGCGCCTTAGAACAAAACCCCAAGATAGAAAATGTCTTCGCTCCCACTCATCATCGTTAACCCGGCGTCGGCCTCCGGCGCGACGGGCGAGGCGTGGCCGGGCCTCGCGTCCGCGGTGCGGCGGCACTTCGGCCCGTTCGAGGTGGCGTTCACGCGTCGGGGCGGCGAGGCCGTCGAGATCGCCGAGCGCGAGGCGAGAGACGGGCGACGGTTCGTCATCGCCTGCGGCGGCGACGGCACCGTCTCGGAAGTCGCGAACGGCATCCTGCGCGCCGGCGCGGACACGCCGGAGGCGGGTGCGGAGTTGGGTCTTCTGCCGAGCGGCACCGGCGGCGACTTCCGGCGGACGCTAGGCGTCCCGGCGCGCGCGGCCGACGCGGCCCGAGCCTTGCGCGAGGGCGTGACGCGCCCGCTGGACGCGGGGCGCGTCACGTTCCTGAACGAGCGCGGGGAAGAGGAGTCGCGCTTCTTCGTCAACGTCGCCTCGTTCGGGATGGGCGGCGACGTGATCAACCGCGTGAAGTCGCGCTCGGGGCTGCCGGCGGGCGCGGCGCGCGTGCTCGGCGGCAAGGCTTCGTTCGCCGCCGCCGCGCTCCACGCGGCGCTCACCTTCGAGAAGCCGGCGGTGCGCGTCTCGCTCGACGGCGGCGCCGTGTCACAGTTGACGGTCGCCAACTTCTGCGTCGCCAACGCGCGCTACTTCGGCGGCGGGATGAAGATCGCGCCCAACGCGAAAGTTGACGACGGCCGCTTTGACGTGGTCGCCGTCGGGGACGTTTCCGCGCTCGCCGTGCTCGCCAACTCCTACCGCCTCTACCTCGGCACGCACCTCGGCATGCAGGAGGTGCGCCACGCACTCGCCCGCTCCGTCCGCGCCGAGCCGGCCTCCGGTGATGTGGTTAAGCTGGAAGTTGACGGCGAGCTGGCCGGCCGCCTCCCCGCCGAGTTTGAGATATTGCCGCGCGCGCTGCGCGTGAGGTGCCCGGCGGGCTAGACGGCGCTGCTGAAGGCGGCGTTGCCGAGGAAGTTTTCGCGGACGTAGCGGACGGTGTCTAAGAGCGTCTCCTGCGGGTCGCGGGGGGCGAAGCCGAGGTCGGCGTGCGCCTTCGACGCGTCGAGGTACCAGAAGTAGTCGGCCATCTCGATCTCGGTCGGCTCGACGGGCGGCGCCAGCTTCCAGTGCTTGTAGAGCGAGTTGAGCGCGCGCGCGCCGGTCAGCGTCAGCTTCGAGGGGAGCGAGATGAAGGGCGCCGGAACCTTGGTGATGCGCTCCAACCGGCCGAAGAATTTGTCGAACGTCCAGTTGGCCGCGCCGAGGAGGTAGCGCTCGCCGTGCGCGCCGCGCTCCATCGCGGCGCGGAAGGCGGCGGCCGCGTCGCGCGCGTCCACGAAGCTCAAGCCGCCCTTCGGCACCGTCGGAATCTTGCGCGCGAGGAAGTCGAGCACGACCTTCGTCGAACTCAAACGCTCGTCGCCGGGCCCGAGCAGCAAGGAAGGGTTCATCAGGACGAGCCGGCGCCCCTTGCCGCCGAAATTCTCCAGCGCGACGCGCTCCTGGTAGACCTTGCTCGCGTAGTAGGGCCAGCGCGAGACGATGTCGAGCGGCGTCGGCCACTCCTCGTCGGGCACCACGTCGCCCGTCTCGGTGACGGCCACCGTGCCGCTCGTCGAGGCCGCGACGATTGACCTGACGCCCGCCTCGCGCGCCGCCTCGCACAGCACGCGCGTCCCTTCGACGTGCAGCTTGTACATCAGGTGCGCGTCCTCGGGGCCGCGCGAGACGCGCCCCGCCAAGTGGTAGACCTCCGCCACGCCCTCGACCGCCCGCCGCACGTCCTCCGCCGAAGTGATTGAGCCGGTGACCGTCTCGACGCCCAACTCTTCGAGCCACCCCGGCGCCGAAGTCGAGAGCACGCGCAGAGGCCCCGCGCCCTCCTCGACAAGGAGTCTGACGAGGTGCGAGCCGAGGAACCCCGTCCCGCCCGTGATGAGCGTGACGGGCTTGGCCTTCTTCGCCAGCGCGGCCGGCTTCGGTGCGGCGCCGTCGGCCGCGGCCTTCGTCGCGGACTTCTTCGCCGCCTTCTTCGTGGTGGTCTTCTTGGTCGTCGGCATGAACTTTCAGAAAGCTGCTCAGTCTCCGGTCGTTGCCAGCTCGCCCTCGTCCGCGAATTCGCCGGGGTGGCGGCGCTCGGCCTTCCAGCGGCGGCGGAGGGCCGCGCCGTCGAAGGCGTGGCGCGTGCCGTCGCGCAGGTTCTCGATCTCGTGGCGGACGAGCGCGGCGACCAAGCGGTAGGCTTCGGCGCGGGGCGTGCCCTTCGTCAGCTCTTCCAGCTCTTCGGGCGAGAGGAAGCGGCCGACGCGCGCGCCGACCTCGCGCCCCTTGAGGAAGGTCGAGCCTTTGGGGAACGCCTCGTACGTCCCCCACAGGTACGCGGGCAGGATGCCGGTGCGCGTGTTCAAGGCGAGGTAGGCGAAGCCCGACTTGAACTCCGCCATCTGCCCCGTCATCGAGCGCGTCCCCTCGGGGAAGATGAGCGCCGAGTAGCCGCGCTCAAGGAACGACCGCGCGTGGCGGAGCGACTGGCGAAGGCTCCCCGAGCGCTCGATGGGGACGATGTTGGTGAAGTTGTTCATGTAGGCGCGCTTGTAGCGGTTGTCGAAGAAGTAGTCGGCCGCCGCCAGCGCCACCATCTCGCGGCCGTACTCGCCGAGCGCGTACTTGATGAGCCCCGTGTCGAGGTGCGACGTGTGATTCGTCGCCGCGATGAAGTTGGTGTGCGTCGGGATGTTCGACCGCCCCTCGACGTGCGCCTTCAAGACGTTCTCGTAGAGCGCACGCTGCACCACGTCTATCCCGCGGTTGCCGACGGTGCGGACGAGCGTGGGGACGTAAATCTCCTTCTCGGCCTGCCGCGCGTCCTCCTCCGCGCGCGCCTCGGCCGCGCGCTTGTTGGCGGCCGTCTCGCGGCGTCTCACGACCGAGTACAGCTCGCGCACGTCAACCACCTCGTTCAAAGTGTCGGGCGAGACGAGCGCGCCGCCCGCCTGCTCGATGGCCGAGGCCAGCTCGACGAACATCAGGCTGTCGAAGCCGAGTTCGCCGAGCCGCGAGTCGAGCGAGACCTGCGCGCGCGGGCGCGCCGAGACCTGCGCGACCAGCCCGAGCAGCCAGTCGGCGTCGTGGTGCTGCTCGCGCGGCGCGGTCTGCTCGGTGATGCCGGCGCGCTTCGACTCTTCGAGCGACTGAATGATTTTGACCACCTCGCGCCGCTTCACCTTGCGCGTGGCCGTGCGCGGCAGCTCCTCGTCGGTGAAGTAGAGCGACTTGACGCGCTTGTAGAAGGGGAGTGAGCTGGAGACCTCGCGGAAGTGGTTCTCGACGCGGCGCTGCACCTCGTCGCGGCGCAGGGAGATGTCGTGGTCGTAGTCGGGCACGACGAGCGCCGCGACCTTCTCGCCGATGCCGTCGGGAAGGCCGACGACGCCGATCTCCTTGACGTAGGGCGAGTCCTTGTAAAGCTCCTCGACCTCGTCCGGGTAGACGTTCTTGCCGTTGGTGTCAACGATCAGTTCTTTGGAGCGGCCGACGAGGTAGAGGTTGCCGTCCTCGTCCAAGCGGCCGAGGTCGCCCGTGTGGAGCCAGCGCGAGACGACGGCCGACTGCGTCGCCTGCTCGTTCTGGTAGTAGCCGAGCATGACGTTGGGGCCGCGCGCGATAACCTCGCCGATGCCTGCGGCGTCCGGGTCGCTGATGCGCACCTCGACGCCGGGCAGGGGCTTGCCCACCGAGGCGGCGTTCAGAGCGTTCTGCGGCCGCGTCACCGTCAGCACGGGCGAAGCCTCGGTCAGCCCGTAGCCTTCGAGGATGGTGAAGCCCAGCCCGTGCATGTCGCGCTTGATCTTCTCGTTCAGCGCCGAGCCGCCGCTGATGAGGTAGCGGATGTGTCCGCCCAAGCCGGTGTGAATCGGGCGGAAGAGAATCGAGCCGAGGTTGAGCGGCGTCTTGTCGCGCAGCCGGCTGTTGAACTTCATCAGAAGCTCCGCGGCGGAGCCGACCCACTCGCCGCGCTCGCGCAGGCGCGTCATGATGCGTCGGTGCAGTAGTTCCCACAGCGCGGGGACGCCGACCATGCCGGTGACGTGGCCGTTCTTGATGGCGCGCGCCAGCTCGTCGCCGTTCAACTCCTGGAGGTAGGTGATCTGCGTCCCGCGGCTGAACGGCGTGAGGAAGCCGGTCGAGAACTCGAACGTGTGGTAGAGCGGGAGCACGGAGAGGATGCCGTCGCCGGTGTCCATCTCGAAGACCGACGAGAGCATCGAGACCATGTTCGTCAGGTTCTTGTGCGAGAGCATGACGCCCTTCGGCTGCCCCGTCGTCCCCGACGTGAAGATGAGCGAGGCGACCGCGTTCGGCGAGACCTTCGGCGGCAAAAGCGCGATGCGCTCGTCCTCGCTCTGCTCGTCGGTCAGCTCGAAGACTTCGGCGTAGCGCCAGAGGCTCGTCTCAAGCCCGGCCTCGATCAGCTTCTCCCGAAGGTCCGGGTGCTCCTCGTCCGCCTTCTCGCCGAGGATGATGCCGGTCGCGCCGCTCGCGCGCGTGAAGTTGACGAGTTCTTCCGTCTTGCTCTCGGGGTCAACCGGCACACACGTCGCGCCGGCCTTTAAGACGCCGAAGTAGCTGATGGGCCACTCGGGCGCGTTGTGGCTTACCAAGAGCACGCGGTCGGCTGGCTTGACGCCACGCGAGGCGAAGAAGGCGGCGGCGCGCGTCGCCAGCTCGCGGATGTCGGCGTAGGTGTACTGCTCCTTCTGCCCGTCGCGCTCGATGCGCATGGCGACGCGCGTCGAGTAGCGCTTGGCCGAGGTCTCGAAGAGTTCGAGCAGGTCGCGGTAGGTGTAGACGCGCTTGGGCTGCGCGCGCATGTCCTCTTCGAGCGTCGGGAAGACCCACTTCTTGAGGCCGGGGAAGTGGACGTTCATCCAGTAGTCGTACCAGTCGAACGTCTCGGGGTCCCAGCGCAGCAGGCCGCGCTCCTCCTCGCGCACCTGCCCGAAGAGCGAGCGGACGTTGTCGGCGCGGAAGACGTAGGCGTTCTCGATCATGAAGGGGCGGAACATGTCGAACGCCTCTTTGGTCTCGCGCGTCACCTCCTCGACCCGCTCGACGGTGGCCTTCGCGCGGTCAACGATGTCGGCGAAGCGGCCGCCGCCCCAGCGCGGCCTGACGCGGTCGAGCAGGCCGGAGGCCCTCTTCGCCGCCGCGTTGACCATCGGCGTGGACATCGCGTCGAAGCGCGCGGGCGTGACGGGGATGTTCTCCATCCGCGCCGCGACCTCGTTGACGAGTTTGAAGCCCGAGTCCTTCTCCTGAAAGTGCTTGCGCTTGTAGAGGCCGACCATCCCGACGATGCGCTCCATCGTGTTCGGGTTGCTGTCGCCGGTGGCCGCCTGGTAGACGAGGCGCGGCTCGCCCGCGATGGCCTCGGCCGCGACGCCGAGCATCACGGCCGCCACCTGATCGACCGGCGTGATGTCGAGGATGAGCTTGTCGTTGACCGGAATCTGCTGCTGGCCTTTGAGCGCGATGAAGATGAGCGGCGCGGTCGTCGTGAAGCCCTCGTTCCAGCCGGGGAAGGGGTAGTCTTTGGCCGACTCGACGATGGACGGGCGGACGATGGCGCGGACTATTCCCGACTCGGCGGCGACCAACTGCTCGCCGAGGCTCTTGGTGTAGGTGTAGATGTTGGGCCAGCCCCAGAAGACGGCGCGCTCGGAGCCGAGGTCGGTCAGCCGCTCGCGCGTCCAGAGCTTGCGCTCGCGCGCGACGGCCAGACCCATCGCGTCGAGGTCGTCGGGGTCGCGCCCCTCGTCGTAGAGGCGCTTGCGCGCCAGCTCCTTGAACCGCGCGGCCTGAAGCGCGTCGCGGGCTTCCTCCTTGACGCGCTCGGCCAGACGCGCGCAGTCGCGTATCTCCTGCTCGGCGTTGAACTCGACGCCGGGCAGCTCGTCCTTGCGCGGGAAGTAGCCCAAGACGGGGTCGCTCTCCCAGACGGGCCCAGAGCGCGAGCCGGCGACGAAGCAGGTCGAGATGTGGACGAGCGCGGGGCGCTTCATCCGCTTGACGAACTTGATGACGTTCTGCGTCCCGACGACGTTGGTGCGGAGCGCGCTCTCCAGAGGCGGGTTGAAGGTGACGTTGCCCGCCGAGTTGATGAGCACGTCGATGTCCTTGGCGACCTCTTCGGCCTCCTCCTCGGTGAAGCCTAAGTTGTCCTCGCTGATGTCGCCGTTGACGAGCCGCACCTTGTCGCGGATGAAGTCCTCGAAGGCCGCGCCGTAGCGCTCGCGCAGCGGGTCGAAGGGCGGGGCGGTGACGACGTTATTCCAGAAGCGTGTCTCGGACTCCTCCTTCCCCCGCGCGCGCACCGTCACGTAGACGCGCCCCACGCCGGGGAAGCGCTCCAACAGCATCGACAGCGCCACCTTCCCGACGAATCCCGTCGCGCCGATGATGAAGACGTTCCGGCCGTTAAAAGTCTCTGTGGGCGAAAATTTCATAGTCACTAGCGAGGATGATCGTTGCCCGCTTATTCTCTCACAGACTCAGCTCATGTCGCAGATGGCGATCACAGGCTGGTGGAGCATGGTGATCTGGGCGGAGCGACCCATGTAGCTGCGCGCCATCGCTATCGCTTCGGTCAGGTTGTCGGCGCGCTCCCAGCCCATCGCGGCGGGGACGTGCGCGTTCTCGGCGCCGGCGGCGATGACGCGGCCGACGTGCGCGCGGCCGTTCTCGGCCCAGTACCACATGTAGAAGGGGTGCGCGCCGTGGTAGGCGTGGCCGCGGCGGTACATCTCGATGTAAGAAGGATTGGTGGCGAACTCGCGCTCGTACTTCTCGCGCAGGACGTGCGAGTCGCGCGTCTCGGGGAGCAGGCGGTTGAAGAACTCAATGTAGCTCGGGTGCTGGACGTGGTCGAACTCGTCGTAGCACGGATGATGAAGGATGAGCACGCCGCCCTTCTTCAAAAGCGGCTTCCCGCGGTACATGTTGAAGTGGTAGCCCAAGGCCATCACCTGCACGAGGAGCGGGTTCAGCGACGAGTAGACGTTGTACGGCGAAATTTCGGGGATGGGGCAGATGAGGATGTCGCACTGGCCGTCCACGGGGACGACGTACTGCTGCATCGACTTCGCGATGATGCGTTCGTGGACTGGCTCGGTGCGCCCGGCTTCGACCGCGATCATCTCGTAGTCGGAGGTGAGCGAGTTGTACATCTTGCGCTTGGCCGCCATCGGCATCTTCGACATCGTGAAGCGCATGGCCTCGTACTTCATCCGCTCGTAGGCGGAGAAGTCGTCCTCGTTCTTCGTCAAAAACGAGAGCTCGCCCTTGAACATCCGGTTGTTGACGGTCGTCTCGATGTGGAAGACGTTAACGTGCTCGTCCACCAGTTTGCCGAGCCGGTTGATCTTGCGCGTCAGCTCCGAGTTGGCCGGGTCCATGTAGCTGTCGGAGTCGCGTATGGTCTGCGGCTCGTGGTGCGGGCGCAGGGATTCGTAGTCGCAGAGGCCGACGGCGACCGACTTGTGCCCGCCGTTCATGGGGACGAAGTTGAAGTTGAGGTAGATGAGCAGGTCGCTCTCGGCGGCGCGGCGGTTGAGCGAGAGCTTCTCCTTGTGGCGCGTCTCGCCGATGACGACCATCCCGTCCGGGTCTTCGGCGTCGTGGTTGTAGAGGCGGTCGGGCCAGAAGGCGTCGAAGACCCTCTGGCCGCACATCCGCTTGATCTCCCACTCGGTCATGCGGCGGTGGAGCGAGATGGCGACGATGAGGTGCACGTCGTCAACGCCGTTGGCGTGCAGGAGGTCGAGGAGGATTTCGAGCGCCGTCTGCCGCACGTCGGGCGTGCGCATCGGCGGGAGCGGCATCGAGAGGTCGTCAATCGCTATCGTCACCTTCATGCCGGGCTGCAACTGCGCGTAGAGCGGGTCGCAGTCGTGCGGGTGGTTCAGCGCGTAGCGGATGGCCGCCTCGCGGTTCGGCAACCCCTTGACGGGCGCGTTCGGGTAGATGACGCGCGTCCCGACCGGCAAGTCCTCGGGGATGAAGTCCATCCCCGACGAGATGATGCGCGGCGCGCTGTCGCGGTCGATGAAGACGACCGACTCGTGGACTTTTCTTCTGAGTTGTAGTGCCATTCTTTATAAGTGATGAGTGACGAATGATGAGTGACGAGTGACGAGTTAAAACTCTTTCACTCTTTCACTCTTTCACTCGTCACTTCAAATTCAGTATCGGCCAGTCGTGGTGGAGCGCCGTCTGGCGCAGCCTCATGTCCGGGTTGACGGCCGCGGGGTGGCCGACGATGGAGAGCATGGGCAGGTCGCTCATGCTGTCGCTGTAGGCGTAGGAGTCGCTCAGGTTGATGTCGTGCTTCTCGGCGTAGGTGCGAATCCACGACGCCTTCGTCGCGGACGCGAGCACGGGCGGGAGCAGCCGGCCGGTGGCGACGCCGTTGACGAACTCAAGGCGGTTGGCGACGTAGTCGTCCACGCCGAGGTACTCCATCAGCGGCGCGACCGAGAAGTCGAGCGCGCCGGTGACGACGACCTGTTTGAGCCCGAGGCTGCGCGACTTCTGAATCAGCGTCTTCGCGCCGGGGAAGACCGCGGGCTTGAGCACGTCCTCGAACAAGTCCCCCGCGAAGTAGCGGAGTCGGTCTTCCGACTGCCCCTTGTAGCGGCGGAAGAAGATGTCGTTGAAGACCATGCGGCTGTAGGAGTCGGCGACGGCGAAGAGCGGGATGCTCGCGAGCGTCGAGGCGCTCTTGCGGATCGAGCGCAGCAAGCCCTGCTGGTTGCGCGCGTAGAAGCCGAGCGTGTGCACGAGGTTCGTGCTCACCAGCGTCCCTTCGAGGTCGTAGAAAGCGGCGGCGGCCAAATACAGTCCTCCAGCGCGTACCGGGTCGAGAAAGTCTGTGACGGCTCAAATGCTCCGAACTTACTTGGGTGCAGGGCGAAAAGTTTACCCTATTTCGACCCGTTTTTGTAACCGCCGTGCGTTTTCAAAGGTTTAGCCGCGGCCGGCGCCGCGCGCACGCTCGCCGGACTGACGGCGGCTGTGTTATTTTCCAGTCAATCCAACGTTCCGGGAGAAGAGATGAGTAGCGAAGCACCCACGGCGCGCGCGGAGAAAGGCTCGCGCCTGCGCGGGCTGACGGCCGAGCTGCGCGGGCTGGAAGAACGCCTGCGCGCGGGCGGCGGCCCCGACAAAATTCGGAAGCAGCACGAGCAGGGCAAGCTGACCGCGCGCGAGCGCGTCGGGCTTCTGCTCGACAAGGACTCTTACGCGCAGGAGATCGGCTTGCTGGTCGCCTACGACCAGTACGACGGCGGGGCGCCTTCGGCCGGGGTGGTGACGACCGTCGGGCGCGTCGGCGGGCGCGAGGTCGTCGTCGTCGCCAACGACGCGACGGTGAAGGCGGGCTCGTGGTGGCCCGAGACGATCAGGAAAATCCTGCGCGCGCAGGAGGTCGCGATGCGCTCGCGCGTGCCCATCGTCTACCTCGTCGATTCGGCGGGCGTGAACCTGCCGTATCAGGGCGGCGTCTTCCCCGGCCAGTACGGCGCGGCGCGCATCTTCTATTACAACTCGGTGATGCGCCGCTACCTGCGCGTGCCGCAGGTGGCGGCGGTGATGGGGCCGTGCGTCGCGGGCGGCGCGTACCTGCCGGCGCTCTCCGACATCATCATCATGGTCGAGGGCACGTCGTTCATGGGCTTGGGCGGCGCCAACCTCGTCAAGGGCGCGACGGGTCAGACCATCGACAACGAGACCTTGGGCGGCGCGCGCACGCACACGGAGCTTTCCGGCGTCGCGCACTACCGCGTCGAGTCCGACGAGGCGTGCGTCGCCAAGATTCGCGAAGTCATCTCGGAGCTTCCAGTCCCCGAGATGCCGCCCGTCCCCGTCGTCGAGTCGCGCGACCCGGCGCGCCCGCCCGCAGACCTCTACGAGATTCTGCCCGAAGACCACCGCCAGCCCTACGACCCGCGCGAAGTCCTGAAGTGCATCCTCGACGCCGGCCACCTCGACGAGTTCCAGCCCGACTACGCGCGCGAGATGATTACGGGTCACGCGCGCGTCAAAGGGATTCAGGTCGGCGTCATCTGTAACAGCCGCGGCCTCGTGCGCGAGAAGGGGAAGCCGCCCAAGTTCGGCGGCATCATCTACACCGAGTCGGCCGAGAAGGTCGCCTACTTCATCGAGAACTGCAACCGACACCGCACGCCGCTCCTCTTCGTGCAGGACGTGTCGGGCTTCATGATCGGCGCGGAGGCCGAACACTCCGGCATCATCCGCGCGGGCGCGCGCTTCGTCGAGGCGATGGCGACGGCGACGGTGCCGAAGGTCGTCCTCACCATCAACCACGCCTCGGGCGCGGGCTACTACGCGATGGCGGGGCAGGGCTTCGACCCCGACTTCATCTTCAGTTGGCCGACGGGGCGCATGGGCGTGATGGAGGGCGACTCGGCCGTGCAGGCCATCTACGGCACGCAGCTCGACAAGCTGAAGCGCGAGGGACGAGAGCCGGACGAGAAGTTGCAGGCGGAGATGGCGCGCGTGCGCGAGGACTACGAGCACCAGCTCGACGCGAAGTACGCGGCCGCGCGCGGGTACGTGGACGCGGTGATCGCGCCCGAGGAGACGCGCGACGCCTTGGAGCTGGCCTTGGGCGTGAGCCTCAACTACTCGGGGCCGCACCTCGGCCAGTTCATCCTGCCGGCGGCGCTCGTCTGAGCATCGGGCCGCGAGCGCCTCGGCCGTCCACGGTCTCGGAAAAAAATCCGTGCAACGTGAACCACGTTGTGCGAAACTAGGCCCAACCAAGCAAGATTTCTTTAAGAGTCCCCCCTCCGCCGACGCGTGGAAGTCGCCCAGACACGCCCGCCGCAGGCGGAAGAACCCCGCGAGGTCGTACACACTTTCCCTGACGCGCGCCGAGCGCCCGGAGCCGCGCGCGCAGTAAGTAGAGGAGGAGAATCATCCGTGAGCAACAAGAACAGCCTGAGGTTCCTGGTAGTCATTCTCTCTGCGGCCTTCGCCACCGCCGCGCTCGTCTTAACCGATGTGGGCGCCCTAGCGCAGAACAGCAACAGCAACACGACCGACAGCAGCGCGCAGAACGACAACGCCAACGCTAACGCCGGCATGATGACGGCCCCGCGCCGCGGTCGCCGCAGGGGACGCCGCCGCGCCGCCACGACCACCGTCAGCGGGCTTCCCGGCGAGATAGAAGTCATCGCGCCTGCGGGGCAGGCCGAGGAGACGCCGCGCGACCTGAGCGGCGAGCAGGTTGACCTGTCGGGCACCTACACCGGCCGCGTCACGATGACGGGCGGGCACGAGATGTCGGGCGAGGGCACGCTGACCATCACCGGCAACACGTTTACGCTGGCGGTCGAGTCGATGACGCACAACGGCCGCGTCTACGCGGTGGTCACGCGCGGCTACATCGGCGCGTCCTTCTACTTCCCCGACATCACCGACCCGGCGACCAACACGCCCGTCGTCGCCCCCGTCCGCGCGCGAAGGAGCGGCAACCGCTTCACGCTCACCCCCGCCCCCGGCGTGAGGACGAGACTGACGTTCAACGGGCGCTCCAGCTAACGCCCGCAACACCGGCGGCGGAAGCCCGGCCGTGAAGGAGAGCATCGGTCTACCACGACATCCGTGTCGGGAGACCGTCGCCCTCCCTCGCGGTCGGGCTTCCGCCGCTTTGACCTGCGTCCCGTATCCGATAAACTGCCCCACGTACTCCTTTCAGCCGAACTCTTATGAGCACACGTAGAGAGACGATCCGCATCGCCTGCGGGCAGGGCTTCTGGGGCGACATGCTCGACGCGCCCGTCCGGCAGGTCAACGAGGGGCCCATCGACTACCTCATGCTCGACTACCTCGCCGAGGTCACGATGTCGATCATGCAGAAGCAGCGCGCGCGCGACCCGGGCGCGGGCTACGCGCGCGACTTCGTCCCGCTCATGCGCGAGATTCTGCCGCGCTGCGTCGAGCGCGACATCCGCGTCACGGCCAACGCCGGCGGCGTCAACCCCGAGGGCTGCGCCGAGGCCGTGCGCGGCGTGGCGCGCGAGCTGAGCCTCGCCGGCCGCCTCAAGGTCGGCACCGTCACTGGCGACGACATCATGGGGCGGCTGGACGAGCTGCTCGAACGCGGCGTCGAGCTGCGCAACATGGACACGGGCGAGCCGCTCTCGAAGGTGCGCGAACGCGTGCAGAGCGCGAACGCCTACCTCGGCGCGTGGCCGCTGGTCGAGGCTCTGAACCGCGGCGCGCGCGTCGTCATCACCGGGCGCTCGACCGACACGGGGCTGACGCTCGCGCCGCTCATCCACGAATTCGGCTGGACTGAAACGGACTGGGACAGGCTCGCCGCCGGGACGGTCGCCGGCCACATCATCGAGTGCGGCGCGCAGTGCTCGGGCGGCAACTGCCAGCACGACTGGCAGACGATTCCCGACCTCGCCAACGTCGGTTTCCCCATCGTCGAGGCGTCGCCCGACGGTTCGTTCGTCGTCACCAAGCACGAAGGGACGGGCGGGCGCGTCAGCGTCCCCTCGGTCAAGGAGCAGTTGGTCTACGAGATGGGCGACCCGGAAGCCTACATCACGCCCGACTGCGTCGCCGACTTCACGACCATCCGGCTCGCGGACGCCGGGCGCGACCGCGTCGGCGTCCGCGGCATCAAGGGCAAGCCCGCCACCGAGTTCCTGAAGGTCTCGGTCAGCTACTCCGCCGGGTTCAAGGCGGTCGGCACGCTCGTCTACGCGTGGCCCGACGCCTACGCGAAGGCGCGCGCCGCCGACCAGATACTGCGCGCGCGGCTCGAACGTCTCGGGCTGAAGTTCGACCACGTGCTGACCGAGTTCGTCGGCGCCAACGCCACGCACGGACACCTCGCGGGCGAGCCCGACGCGGACGCCCCGGAGGTGCAACTCCGCATCGGCGTGCGCGGCGAAGATCGCAAGGCCGTCGAGCGTTTCACCAAAGAGATCGCGCCGCTCATCCTGACGGGGCCGCCCGCCGTGACGGGCTTCGCCGGCGGCCGCCCGAAGGTCGAAGAGATCGTCGCCTACTGGCCTGCGCTCATCCCCAAGACCGAGATCACACCGCGCGTCGAGGTGACCGAAGTTTGAGCGGCGTTGACGACAGCGACGCTGCGCGAGCGTCGGGCGGCGACGACTCGCGGCTCGCGTGGCGGCGCGAGCGCTCGGAGCCAATCGCCGACTGTCGCGTCTTTAAGGTGAGGCGCGACCTGTCGGCCGACCCGCGCGGCGGGCGCGCGCACGACTTCTACGTCATCGAGGCGCCCGACTGGATCAACGTCATCCCGCTGACGAAGGCGGGCGAGGTCGTGCTCATCGAGCAGTACCGACACGGGAGCGAAGAGATTTCGCTTGAGATTCCCGGCGGGATGGTTGACCCCGGCGAGGAACCGCAGGGCGCCGCTTCGCGCGAGCTGTTGGAGGAGACGGGCTACGAGGCGCGCGCGGTCGTCCTGCTCGGCCGGACGCGTCCCAACCCGGCGATACAGGACAACTGGATTCACACGTTCCTCGCGCGCGACTGCGAGCGCAGGCAAGAGCCTCTGAACGCCGGGACGGAGCGGACGCGCGTGCGGCTCGTCCCGCTCGAAAGCGTCCCGGCGCTCATCGCGGGCGGCGAGATCACGCACTCGCTCGTCGTCGCGGCGTTCCACTGGCTCGGGCTACGCGGCCTCGGGCCGGGACATCCGTCGGCGGCGCCTTCAACATCAATATGAGAGTCAAACTTTTGCAACTCGCGCACGCGCGCTCGGGCGACAAGGGCGACACGGCCAACGTCGGTCTCATCGCGCTGCGCGAAGAGTTCTACCCCGTGCTCAAGCGCGAGGTGACGGCCGCGCGCGTCAAGGAGCACTTCGGCCCTCTGGTCGGGGGCGAGGTCGAGCGCTTCGAGCTGCCCAACCTCGGCGCGCTCAACTTCCTGCTGCACGAAAGCCTCGGCGGCGGCGGCACGCTCTCGCTGATGACCGACGCGCAGGGCAAGACCTTCTCGACGGCGCTGCTGCGGATGGAGGTCGAGGTGGCGGACGACGAGGCCCGCACGCTCGGCCTCGCGGGGTGAGAAGATGACCGAAGAACCCGTCGGCTCGCAACCTCCGATACGCCACGGCTACGCGCAGGTCGGCGACGTGCGCCTGCACTACGCCGAGTGCGGCGAGGGCGAGCGGCTCGTCGTCCTGCTCCACGGCTTCCCCGAGTGCTGGTACTCCTGGCGCAAGCAGTTGCCCGTGCTCGGGCGTCGCTACCGCGTCGTCGCGCCCGACATGCGCGGCTACAACCTGAGCGACAAGCCCGCGCGCGTCGAGGACTACCGCATGAGCCGCCTCGTCGATGACGTGACCGGACTCATCCGCCACTTCGGCGCGCGCGAGGCGGCGGTCGTCGGGCACGACTGGGGCGCCGCGGTCGCCTGGGCCGTGGCGCAGTACTACCCGGACTACGTCTGGAAGCTGGCTTCGCTTCAGGTGCCGCCGCCCGCCGTCTGGGCGCGCAACCTGACGGCCAGACAGTTCCTGCGCAGTTGGTACATGCTCTTCTTCCAGCTCCCGAAGGTGCCCGAGTGGTGGATCGCGCGCGACGACTTCGCCGCGCTCGCGAAGTCGCTGCGCGCCACCTCGCGCCCCGGCACTTTCACCGACAAGGACATCGCGGTCTACAAGGCGGCGGCGCGCGAGCCCGGCGCGCTCACCGCCGCCGTCAACTACTACCGCGCCAACTTCCGCTCGCTCCTCGGCCGCCGCTTCAAGGGGACGGAGATCAGCCGGCAGGAGCGCGTGCGCGTCCCCACGCTCTTCGTCTACGGCGAGCGCGACTTCGCCATCGTCCCCGAGACGGTCGCGGGCGTCGCCGACTACGTGGACGCGCCCTACACGGAGCTGCGCCTCGCGCGCAACAACCACTGGGTGCAGCAGGAGGCGCCCGCCGAGGTCAATGCCGCGCTCCTGAGTTTCCTCGACGGGTGAAGAATTAACACGGAGGCTTTTGAGATGAAGAGGGCACTCGGGGTCGCACTATTCGCCGCGCTGCTTCTCTCCCTCAACGCCCGCGAAGCCCGCGCCTGCTCGTGCGCCGACTTCTCCGTGCGCCAGAAGTTCCGCGGAGCCGACGCGGTCTTCCTCGGCCGCGTCGTCGAGCTGACCCCCTTCGGCCCCACGGAAGATTTCCCGGCGGCGATGTACCTCGTCAGGTTCGAGGTCGAGAGGCGCTGGAAGGGCGACGCGGGGCGCGAGGTGACGGCCGTCGCCGACGTTGACATCCCCAACATGTGCGGCGATTTGAAACTGGCGGTCGGCGAGAGTTATCTGATTTACGCGCCGCGCGAGAAGGGGCGGCTGCACGTCTACGGCGACTGCGGGCCGAACCGCGACGCCAAAGACGCCGGCGACGAGATGAAGCGGCTGGGCGGCTTCTGGTTCCGCGTGAGGGCGCGCCTCTACCCCTACCCTGAATTTTGAGCGGGCGCGCCCGTCCCTAAAACTTCCGGAAACTTATGGAGAACTCTCCGGTCATCTACGCGGTCGAAGGCGGCGTGGCGCGCGTCACGCTCAACCGCCCCGAGAAGCGGAACGCGCTCAACGACGAGTTGGTCGCCGGCCTGAAAGCCGCGCTGAGTGACGCGGACGCGCGCGAAGACGTGCGCGCCGTTCTGCTCACGGGCGCGGGCGCCGACTTCTGCTCGGGCGCCGACCTCTCGGCGCTCAGGAAGGTCGCCGAAGGGACGGTCTCCGACAACTTCGAGGACGCGCGCTCGCTGATGGAGCTGTTCGCGCTGATGCGTCGCGTGGGCGTGCCGGTCGTCGCGGCCGTCAGGGGCCGCGCGCTGGCCGGCGGGTGCGGGCTGGCGACCGCGTGCGACATCGTGCTCGCCTCGGCGTCGGCGCGCTTCGGCTACCCGGAGGTGAAGATCGGCTTCGTCCCCGCGATGGTCATGGCCATCCTCCGCCGCAACGTCTCGGAGAAGCGCGCCTTCGAGCTGGTCACGCGCGGCGCCGAAATCTCCGCCGCCGAGGCCGAGCGCGTCGGGCTCGTCAACCAAGTCTACGAGGACGAAGAGTTCGGGGCGGCGTCGGAGGCTTACGTCGCCGACTTCGCGCGCGTCAGCCGCTCCGCCGTCACGCTCACCAAGCGCCTGCTCTACCAGATGGACGGCCTCTCCTTCGACGCCGCGCTCCAGACCGGCGCCGACCTCAACACCATCGCCCGCATGACCGAAGACTGCCGCGCCGGCGTCGCGCGCTTCCTGTCGAAGACGAAATGAGGACGGACGTGAGAATCGCACTGGCCGTCGAGGACGACGAGATTCAGAACTGCTACGCCGTGATGGCGGAGCTGAGGCCGCACGTCGCGCCCGAAGACTTTCTGCCAAGGGTCAGGAGGCAGATGGAGCTTGCCGGGTACAAGCTGGCCTACCTGTCGGACGGGGAGGTGACGGCGGTCGCCGGGTTCAGGGTCTCGGAGTGTCTGGCGTGGGGGCGATTCATGTACGTAGACGATCTCGTCTCGAAGGACGGCGAGAGGTCGAAGGGCTACGGCGGACAACTCTTCGACTGGCTGGTCGAGTACGCGCGGGGCGAAGGCTGCGACCAGTTCCACCTCGACTCGGGCGTGCAGAGGTTCGCGGCGCACAGGTTCTACCTCAACCGAAGAATGTTCATCGAGGGACACCACTTCGGACTCAAGCTGAAGGCTTAGAGGGCGGACAAGGGCTTTGAATTTAATCTTACCCGACGAGGTCGGGACGAAAAGGGAGACGTTGATGAGAATGGAGAGGTTGATGAGAGTTTTGTCACGAGTCGTCTTAAGCTGCGCGTTATGTCTGCTGTTCGCCTCGGCCGCGTCCGCGCAGGGCGGGTCGAAGTCGAAGTCGAAGGCGTTTCACACCGAGGGCGTCTTCAGCAACATCACCGCGGGCGAGGGCGGCGACTACGGCGGGATGCAAATTTATCTGACCGACTCCGACGGACAGTTCTACGCCGTCGTGACGATTGCGCAGGGCGTCCTGCTCGCGCCCGTCCTCGTCAAGGTGCAGGTGGACGTGGAGGCGCGGAAGATTTCTTTCACGCTGCCCGGCGACGAGCCGCACAAGTTCACGGGCGTCGTCACGGCCGACGCACTCACGCTCAACGAAGGCGGCGAGAAACTCGTCCTCAAGCGGAAGTGCCTCGACTGAGACCCGCCCTCAGACGTTCGACGGAGCTCGGGATTCGAGAGAGCCGTGAGGGTCAGCCTCGCGGCTCTCTTTATCTTTCTTCGAGAGGCAAAGGCGGTCTGCGCGAAGCGAGTTCGAGCGCGCAGGCGAGCGGGTCTGTGTGAATCCGCGAGACGAGGCCGAACGCGAGGGCCTCTTCGGCCGAAAGGCGGCGGGCGGTCGCGAACATCTCGAAGGCGCGCGCCGGGCCGACGAGGCGCGGGAGGCGTTGCGTGCCGCCCCAGCCGGTGATGATGCCGAGGCGTGCGCCGGGGTGCGCGAAGACCGCGCCGGGCGAGGCGACGCGGACGCGGCAGGCCAGCGCGAGGTCGAGCCCGCCGCCCATGCAGTAGCCGTTGACGGCGGCGACGGTCAACTGCCGCGCGTCCGCGATTCTTTGGAAGAGGCGCTGGCCGCGCTCGGCGAAGGCGCGCGCGGTGTCGGGCGTGAGAGTGCGGAGTTCGTTGATGTCGGCGCCGGAGGCGAAGGCGTCGCCCGTGCCCGTGAAGATAACGGCCGTAATGTCTTCGCGCGCGGCGAGCGCCGTGAAGGCTTTTTCCAGATTTGAGAGTGTCGCGACGGAGAGTGAGTTGCGCTGGGAGGGGCGGTTGATGCGTATGACGGCGGCGCCGTCGCCGCGCTCTTCGACGAGGACGGGAGCGGGCTCGTCGTCGTCGCCCGTCCCGGCGCTCATGCGCGCTGGCCGACGTTGTCGCGCAGGAACGTGACGATGTCCTCGGTGGACGTTCCCGGCGGGAAGACCGCCGAGACGCCCTGCTCCTTGAGGCGCGGGATGTCCTCCTGCGGGATGATGCCGCCGACGACGACGAGGCAGTCGTCCATCCCGCGCTCGCGCAGAAGCTCGACGATGCGCGGGCACAGAGTGTTGTGCGCGCCCGAAAGAATCGAGACGCCGACCGCGTCCACGTCCTCCTGCAACGCCGCCGCCACGATCATCTCGGGCGTCTGGCGGAGTCCCGTGTAGATGACCTCCATGCCGGCGTCGCGCAACGCGCGCGCGATGACCTTCGCCCCGCGGTCGTGTCCGTCGAGGCCGGGCTTGGCGACTAAGACGCGAATCTTTCTTTCACTCATCTTAGAAAGCCGGCTCCTCGTAGAGGCCGTAAACGTCGCGGAGCGCGTCGCAGATTTCGCCGAGCGTGGCGTAGGCGCGCACGGCCTCGATGGTCGCGGGCATCGTGTTGTCGCCCGCGCCCGCCGCCTTCTTCAATTTATCGAGCGCGTTCGAGACCTCGCCCTGGTCGCGTTTTGACTTCGCGCGCTCAAGGCGCTCGACCTGTCGCTCGCGCACATTCTCGTTGATGACGAGGATGGGGATTTCCGTCCGCTCGCCCTCCATCGAGTACTTGTTGACGCCGACGATGGTCTGGTCGCCGCGCTCGACGGCCTTCTGGTACTGGTAGGCCGACTCCTGAATCTCACGCTGCGGGAAGCCCTTCTCGATGGACTCGACCATCCCGCCCATCGAGTCGATCTTGTCGAAGTACTCGTACGCCCCGTCCTCCATCTTCTTCGTCAGCGACTCGATGAAGTAGGAGCCGCCGAGCGGGTCAACCGTGTTCGCCACGCCCGTCTCCTCGGCGATGATCTGCTGCGTGCGCAGGGCGATGAGCGCCGCGCGGTCGGTCGGCAGAGCCAGCGCCTCGTCGTAGGCGTCGGTGTGGAGCGACTGCGTGCCGCCGAGCACGCCGGCGAGCGCCTGGATGGCGACGCGGACGATGTTGTTCAAAGGCTGCTGGACGGTGAGCGAGACGCCCGCCGTCTGCGTGTGGAAGCGGAGTTGGAGCGTGCGCTCGCTCTTGGCGCCAAAGCGCTCGCGCATCACGCGCGACCAGATGCGGCGGGCGGCGCGGTACTTGGCGATCTCCTCGAAGAAGTCGTTGTGCGCGTTGAAGAAGAACGAGATGCGCGGGACGAACTCGTCAACGTCCAGCCCCGCGTCCACGCCCCACTGGACGTACTCGATGCCGTCGCGCAGCGTGAAGGCCAACTCCTGCAAGGCCGTCGAGCCGGCCTCGCGGATGTGGTAGCCGCTCACCGAAATCGGGTTGTACTTCGGGACGTGGCGCGTGCAGAACTCGAAGGTGTCGATGACGAGTTTCATCGCCGGGCGGATCGGGTAAATCCACTCCTTCTGCGCGATGTACTCCTTGAGGATGTCGTTCTGGAGCGTGCCCGAGACCTTGCGGAAGTCCGCGCCCTGCTTCTCCGCGACGACCAGATACATCGCCAGCAGCACCGAGGCCGGCGCGTTAATGGTCTGCGACACCGTCACCTCTTCGAGCGGGATGCCGTCGAAGAGCACCTCCATGTCGGCCAGCGATGAGACGGCGACGCCGCACTTGCCGACCTCGCCCTCGGAGAGCGGCGAGTCGGCGTCGTAGCCCATCAGCGTCGGCAGGTCGTAGGCGACCGACAGCCCCGTCTGCCCGTGTTCGAGCAGATACTTGAAGCGCGCGTTGGTCTCCTCGGGCGTGCCGAAGCCGGCGAACTGGCGCATCGTCCAGAGCTTGCCGCGGTAGCCGGTCGGGTGGATGCCGCGCGTGTAGGGGAACTCGCCGGGGTAGGCGGTGTCGCGCTCGAAGTCAACGTCGGCGGCGTCGGCGGGCGTGTAGAGCCGGTTGACCTCGTCGAGCGAGACCGTCTCGAAGCGCTTCTTCCGCTCGGGGCGCTTCTTCAAGACCGGCTCCAGCGTCTCGCGCTCCCAGCGCTCGGCCGAGGCGTCGGCGGGCGAGTTTAATTCTTTGGTCTCAGGCATATGTTTGCTGTCGCTTCTGTCAGAGGGCGCCACGACCCGGCGCGCGCGAACTAATTTTTTTTATGAACTTATAAGAAGCCGATATTAGTTGACGCCCTTAAACGGTGTCAACCAAGTCTCATGCGGTTATTCGCGGCTAAAAAGGGCGGCGCGGCCGTCGCCTTTTGAGCGAAGCGGCCGCGCCGTGCGGGTAGGGGACTGGCGGTTTACGAGCGGGTCGGCTCAGGCGGGCGTCAGGAAAACATGATGGCGAACACCCGCCGCGAAAAAAAACTGCCGGCTAATCGAGCGGGACGACGATCTCGTTGGCGCGCACCATGTTGAGCCGCTCGCGGGCGGCCGCCTCCTGCGTCTTCCGGTCGGTACGCAGGCGCTCCACGTCGCGCCGCAGCGACGCGTTCCGGTCGCGGATGCTCTGGACTTCCGTCTCCATCTGCGAATACTTCTGCTCGGCCGCGCCCCGCGCCGCGTGCGTGCGCATCGTGACCGTGACGCAGACGGCGAAGGTCGCCAGCATGATCATGCTGAAGACGACCCACGACGGGATCGAAAAATCTCTGCGGCGGGCGTTCGCGCGCGCCCCGGCGGCTGCGGACAGGGTCTCGGCGGCGGGGGAGGGAAGCGCGAAGGCACGCGCGACGGGGCGCTGCGTGTCGAGACGGGAATCAGACCAGTTGAGATTTGCGGCCATAACTTTAAGAGCACCTCCGAACTTGTACCGGGTCAGCAGCGCGAACCGTCCTTGTTTAGAACGGCGCAGGGATCAGCGGGTAGAGTCGTCCTGCTCTGACGAGTCAGAATGTCTCTAACTTGAACTTTCAAAACTTCGCAGAGGGGTTAAGTGCGGTGTCGTTTTGACGACATCCCTGTCGCCGGCGACAAGGTTTTCGGAATTTAGCACTTGCTTAAGAAGCTGTAAAGATGCACGTTTTCAACGGTTTGTACGGCTAAGTTGAACATTTACTTGAAGTAAGGGCGCATTGGGTCTCTTTTCGGCGAACAGGGGGCGAACGGAAATCCGCCGCTTGGGCAGAGGCCGGCCATAGTCTTTTTTGGCAGCAAGATAGAAATCGCCACGGGGCGCCACAGATGTGGAAAAGATTGGGCCGACTCGACCGTCTCTCATCAAGGATGGGAAATCGCAATGTTTAAACAATAATTAAAGAGGTTGACACTCGGCGCATCAACTCATAGACTGGCAAAGACCTCGGCCGGTATAAGAGACTGACGGATGGTCACGTTCAAACATTGATTCTCCCCGGATCGGTTAGATTGCCCCTCCTCTAAGATAAACCTCAATAGTTAAGGTCAGCATTTTCAATATTTAGCAAGGGGTTTTATGTCTGACTTGTCTCCACAGACGGAAAAGGGGACGGGGATGAACGCAGGGTCGAGCGCCTTCCAACTGCCTCTGGCGGCGATGGTACGTTCGCTTTGCAGGGCGGCCGACACCGGTTCGGACGCCCTCTACGACGTGATGCTGAAGGTCGCGCTGATGGTTGACGCCGCCGCGCACACCTACGGCATGGCGACCTTTTCGCAGAGGTGCGGCGAGACTTCGCGCCTGAAATGGGTCGAAGGGCTTGACCCGGAGGAGACGGCGGACGCCGAGGCGACCGTCGAGGAGTCTCTGGGCGGGGCCGAGGCCGTGCGCGAGCCGAAGGCCGGGGACAAAAAAATCTGCCTCGTCCTCTCGGCCACGACGCGGCAGCGCGAGGGCGCGGCCATTTACGGGCGTTTCGTGCGACCGCTAACCGAGGCGCAGGCTTCGGAACTGAGGATTCTGTCGGACGTGGCGCGGCTCGCGCACTCGCACGCGCGCCTGCGCGAGGAGTTGCACCAGCCCGTGAAGGCCGTAAAGCCGGCGGAGGTGGCGGCCGCCTCCCTGCCGGGGATGGTCTTTACGAGCCGCGTGATGAACTCGCTGGCGCATTCGGTCGAGCGCATCAAGGACTCGGACTCGACGGTGCTCATCACGGGCGAGTCGGGGACGGGCAAGGAGTTGGTCGCGCGCGCCGTCCACCGTCTGAGCCGGCGCACGGCGGCGCCCTTCATCCCCTTCAACTGCACGGCCGCGCCCGCAGACCTCATCGAGAGCCTCCTGTTCGGCCACCGCAAGGGCGCCTTCACGGGCGCGCACGCCGACCACGACGGGCTGATCCGCGCGGCCGAGGGCGGCACGCTCTTCCTCGACGAGATCGGCGACCTGCCGCTCGCCTTGCAGCCGAAGCTCCTGCGCTTCTTACAGGAGGGCGAGGTGCACGTGTTGGGCGAGCGCGCGCCGCGCAAGGTGAACGTGCGTGTGCTGGCGGCGACGCACAAGGATTTGTACGGCGCGGCTCAGGACGGGACGTTCCGCGAAGACCTCTACTACCGCGTCGCGGCGCTCAGCGTCCACGTGCCGCCGCTGCGCGAGAGGCCGGACGACATCGCGGCGCTCATCTCGCACTTCCTGTCGCACTACGCGCGGCGCAACGAGCGGGCGGTGGCCGGCATCACGGCCGAGGCCATCGGCGCGCTCCAGAGTTACGCGTGGCCGGGCAACGTGCGCGAGCTGGCCGCCGAGATCGAGCGCCTCGTGCTCTACACGGACGAGGGCTGTTACATCGGTGCGGAGAACATCAGCGCGCGCGTGCGACCCGCCGAGCAGCGGGCGGAGGAGCCGGCGGCGCCGGCCGGGCAGGTGCCGGCGCACTTGGAGAACATGCTCGAAGACTACGAGCGCCGCGTCATCACCGAGACGCTCAGGCGCAACGACTACAACGTCGCGCGCGCGGCGCAGGCGTTAGGTCTCGGCTCGCGCCAGACGCTCTACAAGAAGCTGAAGCGGCTGACGATCAACGTCGGCGACTTCCTACAGGACGAGCAGCAGCACGGCCTGCAACTGCGCGCCGACAGGGTTTGAAGCCTGTCGGCGCGCGCCGCGCTGATTCTGACTCTTACTCCAACCCGCACTCCACTCACGCTCTTCCAACTCAAGCCCACGGACGGCCCCACACATGCTCATCGTCTACGTCCTGCTCTTCGCACTGACCATGCTCATCCACGAGCTCGGGCACCTCGCGGCCGCGCGCGTCTGCGGCGTGCCGGCGCCTGAGCTTGGTCTCGGCTGGGGGCCGAGGCTGTTCGAGACGAAGGCGCCGGGCTTCACGTTCAAGCTGCATCTGCTCCCCATCGGGGCTTACGTGCGACTCGACATGCGCGAGTTGCAGAGGCGTCCGCTGGCGCAGCAGGTCTTCGTGCTGCTGGCGGGCGTGCTGGTGAACCTCGCGGCGGCGCTCTCGACGCAGGGGACGTGGTTCAGCCTGATGAACTACCTGCTGGCCGCGACGAACCTGCTGCCGCTCTACCAGCAGGACGGCTGGAAGTGCGGCATGGTCATGCTCCGCGCGCTGCTTGAGCGGCGCAGCGCGCTGGTCGAATGGACGTTCACGATCGCGGGCGCAGTCGTCAGTTGCACCGCCATCGCCTCACTGACCATCAAATACCTCTAAGCCTTCCGCATCCTCCCTCCAAAGTCTTCTCTCCAAGTCCCCCCTCCACGTCTCAACCCTTAAGAACAAAGCCTGTCGCTCTCCGTCGCCGGATGTCGGCGCCGGGGTGCGCCCGCTGTCAACCGGCGGCGACAAGCCTCTAAGTCGTTGCGCGCGCGTCCGTTCGCACGTGGGGCGCGCTGTGGCGCGCGTCGGCGGGCGAAAAAGCTTGTCGCCGCCGGTTGACAAGACGGAGGGGTGAAGTGCGCGCGGGCGTCGTTTCCTCCGGGATTTTGAAGAAATGGGTCGTGGCACGGCCGTTGTAAAGGGAGTCGTGTCGGAAGCTGAAGCGGCTGCGAGGCTGGTGGCACTGCCGGATGGCCGCGACGCTTAAGAGAGAGGTTTGAATGAAGACAGTCCTGACAAAGACGCTGGTTCTGATCGCGGGTGGGGCACTCGTCCTGCCGTTCGTCGCCGCGGCCGTGCTCGTGGGGGCGCGGGCCGTCGCGGGGGCGAACGGCGGGAAGCAGTTCCTGCTCGCGGTCGGGCTGGCGCTGGTCTGGACTCTCTTCGGCGGCGTGAAGGGCTTCGCGCAGAACGGCGCGGACGGGCGGGAGGGGCATGAACTGCTCGTCGCGCCGCGTCACGTGGAAGCCCACCGCCACGCCTTCCTCGACACACGCGGCCTCTGAGGGCCGCCTCGACCGTAAAGTCCGGCGGCCGCCTCGCGCGTCTGGCACGGGCCTGAAACCCTCGACTCGAACACCCAAACTCTAAAGGAGCAAAAACAGATGTTGAAGAAGTTCTTCCGCGACGAGACCGGTCTGGAGCTTTCCGAGTACGCCGTCGCCGCCGCGCTCATCGCGCTCGCCACGGTCACGGCCTTCTCCGGCCTCGGCACGACCATCAAGAACGCCATCACGAACCTGTCGGGCAAGATTCCGACCGCTCCGTAACCTGGACGTTCCCTCGGGCGGCGCGCGCCTTCCGACCAAACGCCTGACGGCGCGCGCCGCCCTCCCCACTTTCCCGAAGTCACAACCCGAGGTGCTTAAGAGATGATCAAGAGATTTCTGAGAGACGAATCCGGGCTGGAGCTTTCCGAGTACGCGGTCGCGGCGGCGCTCATCGCGCTCGCGGCCGTCGGCGCCTTCCAGCTCCTCGGCGGCAACATCAAGGTCGCCATCGAGAACCTGTCCGGCAAGATTCCGACGACCGCCCCGTAGCGGTCGCGGCTCGCGCGGCGCGCCGGCCTTCAAGCCCCTCAGCGGGCGAGACGGGGCGCGCCGCCGAGCCGTCATCGGCGACTCCTTAACCCGGACGGCGTGAGCCGGGACGACCAGAAGACTTCGGCAGCCCTTCCTTCTTTCATAAAGCAGTCATGTTCGACACGACGACCATCGCGGCGCTTGTCCTGCTGTTACCCTTGACGGCCATCATCACCTATTTCGACGTGCGCTACCGCCGCATCCCGAACCTCTTCGTGCTCGCCACGCTCGTCAGCGGACTCATCATCAACTTCATGGCGGCCGGCGTGGACGGCCTCTGGGCGAGCGCGGGCGGGTGCCTTTTGGCCTTCGGGCTGATGTTCATCCTCCACGTTTTCGGCGCGATGGGCGCGGGCGACGTGAAGCTGTTCGCGGCGGTCGGCGCGGTCGTCGGGACGGGGATGGTGCCCGAGACGTTCCTCGTCGTCCTGCTCACGGGGGGCGTGCTCGCCGTCTACACCATCCTGCGCAACGGGACGGCGCTGACGACTCTGACGCGCGTCCTACAGATTTTCGTCGGGCTGCTGCCGGGCTGGCAGATTCCGCGCTTCGACGTGCCGGCCGACCGCCGGCACACGCTGCCCTACGGCGTGGCGATCACGCTCGGCAGCATCATCTCGCTCTTCGTCTTCCGCGCCTGAGAGCCTTGTGCGCTTCGGCCGCCTGTTAGTCAGATACTCGACTGGAGAAAACCGGACATGCGTAACAAACGTCTTCTCTTCGTGCTGGGAAGCGCCGCGGTCTTCGGGCTGCTGGCCGCCGTCTCGGTGAGCCGCTACCTGTCGGACGCGCAGGCCAGCTCGCGGAACATGAACAACGTCGTGGTGGCGAAGGTGGACATCCCCATCGGCACCAAGGTCGCGGCCGAACAGCTCTCGACGGTGCAGTTCCCCTCGAACGCCATCCCCGAAGGCACCTTCGACAACGCCGAGAAGCTGGTCGGGCGCGTGACGGTCACCAACGTCGCGGCGCGCGAGCCGGTCACCGACTTCAAGCTCGCGCCCGAAGGCTCGGCCGGCGGGCTCTCCGCGGTCATCCCCGCCGGCTACCGCGCGATGACGGTGAAGGTGGACGACGTGATCGGCGTCGCGGGCTTCCTCACGCCGGGGACGATGGTTGACGTGCTGACGGTCATCGAGCAGCCCGGCTCGACCGTCAGCGGCAACCCCATCTCGAAGATCGTCCTCCAGAACGTCAAGGTGCTCGCGTCGGGTCAGAACCTCGACAAGCCGAAGGACGAGCGCGAGGCCGACGCCGTCAAGGCCGTCACGCTCCAGGTCACGCCCGAGCAGGCCGAGAAACTGGCGCTGGCCTCGACCGAGGGCAAGCTCCGCCTCGTGCTGCGCAACATGATCGACCAGGACGACGAGCAGACCACCGGCGCCGACAAGAAGAGCCTCCTGACGGGCGAGCGCGCGATGCCGGCGCCCGAGCCGGGCGCGCTCAAGAGCGAGCAGACGCAGCAGCCCGCGCCTTCCTCGCAGCCGGCCCGCCGCGCCCCGCGCCCGCAGGCGCCGCGCGCGCAGGCCGTGGCCCCGCAGGCCGAGGCGCCGAAGCCTCAGCCTGCGCCGCCGCCGCGCCCGAGCGTCGAGATGATTCAGGGCACGAAGAAGAGCAACGTCGAATTTCCGTGAACGATGAACGATGAACGCTGAGCGATGACCTGAAAGGCCAGCATCGTTCGTCACGCGTTCCGAGTTCATAGTTCATCGTCCAGAGTTCATCGTTCCAAACGAGGAGTCAATACCGTCATGCAGAAACGTTCCCTGGTCGCGAAAATCTTTGTGCTCGTCGGCGTGCTCTCGGTGGGCGCGGCCGGCGCGCGCGCTCAAGCGCCGCAGCAGAACTTCGTCCCGGCCTCGTTCGAGAAGGCTTCGACCGAGCCCGTCCAGATCAACGTGCTCGTCGGCCAGTCGCGCGTCATCAACTTCGACCGGCCCATCGGGCGCTTCTCGGTCTCGAACCCCGAGGTGGCCGACGCCGTGCTGGTCGCGCCCGACCAGGCGGTCGTCAACGGCAAGACGTTCGGGCAGGTCAACTTCATCGCGTGGGAGAAGCCGACCGAGAAGTCGAGCGGCGCCTTCATCGTCTTCGACGTGTTCGTCCGCTCGAACCTCTCGCTCATCGACTCGCAGATCAAGGCGCTCTTCCCCAACGACGACATCCGCCTGAGCCAGGCCAACGGCTCGGTCGTCATCTCGGGCAGCGTCAAGCAGAAGGCGACGGGCGCCGAGGTCGAGGCGGTCGTCAAGGCCGCGGGCTTCAACGTCGTCAACATGCTCAAGTCGCCGACGCAGGGCATGGCGCAGGTGCAGTTGCAGGTGCAGGTGGCCGAGGTCAGCCGCACCCGGCTGCGCGAGCTGGGCGCGACCTTCGCCTACGAGTCGTCGCCCGGCGTCGGCGGCGTCATCGGCTCGGGCGGCGGCCCCTGGACGATGGGCAAGGTTGACGGCGGCAGCCTCTTCGGGACGACCGTCGGCAGCGCCCTGAACCTCTTCGTGATGGGCGGCAACACCTTCAACTTCCTCCGCGCGCTCAAGACGCAGGGCGCCATCCGGAGCCTCGCCGAGCCGAACCTGATCGCGATGGACGGCCAGGAGGCGAGCTTCCTCGCGGGCGGCGAGTACCCCGTGCCCATCGTGCAGAACACGGGCGACCGCGCGATGGTCACGATCCTTTTCAAGGAGTACGGCGTCCGCCTCAACTTCAAGCCGACCATCATCGACGAGGATCACATCCGCCTGGAGCTTGAGCCGGAAGTCTCGACCATCGACTACGCCAACGGCGTCAAGTTCGACGGCTTCCTCATCCCCGCGCTCAAGACGCGCCGCGCCAAGACGGGCGTCGAGCTGCGCGACGGCCAGTCGTTCGCGCTCGCCGGCCTGCTCGACAACAACGAGCAGCGCTCGATCTCGAAGATACCCGTCATCGGCGACATCCCCATCCTCGGCACGCTCTTCAACTCGAAGTCGTTCCAGAAGCAGGAGACCGAGCTGATGTTCATCGTCACGGCGACGCTGGTCAAGCCGGTCAACCGCGACGAGCTGCCCGAGATGCGCGGCGTGGACGGCCTCAAGAACGGCTCGCCGCTCGGCGTCGAGCCGAAGGGCGAGGGCATCGAGGGCGAGCACGGCTTCTCGACCGGCGACAAGACGACCTCGAAGTCGGCGGCGCCCGCCGCCTCGCCGAAGCCCGCGAAGAAGGCCGACGACGCCACCAAGGCGGCCGAGGTCGAGCTCTCGAAGAAGCAGCAGCAGTAGGTCAGAACCGCCCGCGGTGGCGGGCAGCCCGTGGCGACACGGCGCCGTCGGGTGGCAAAGGGCCGCCCGCTATCGGGGGCGGTTCCGACAGTGATTGAGGAGGGGAAGATGAGGCGTTCCAAGTCTGAGAAGAAGCGCGAGCGCGGGTCAGTGCTGGCGATGAGCGCGCTCGGGATGCTCACGTTCCTGCTGGCGACCGGCATGGCCGTAGACCTCGGGCACTTCTACCTCGTCAAGTCCGAGTTGCAGAACGCGGCCGACGCGGCGGCGCTCGCCGGCGCCTCGGCGCTCAACTCGGGGCCGACCGGCATCAACCGCGCGCGCGACCGCGCGATGGCCGCGATGAACAGCTACGAGTTCAACCAGAAGGGCGTCGCCATCCCGGCCGCCAACGTCACCTTCGCCGTCAACCTGGGCGGCCCGTACGTGGACGCGGCGACCGCCGCCTCGCCCGCCACCGCGCAGAAGATTCGCTTCGTGCGCGTCCAGACGCCCGAGACGCCCGTGCAGGTCTTCTTCGCCGCGCCCGTCCTCGGCTCGAAGAAAGACCTCAAGGCCGAGGCCACCGCCGGGATGTCCGTGCCGCTCTCAAGCGTCTGCGACTTCCTCCCCGTCTCGGTCATCGACTACGGCACGCCCATCCACGCGGGCGAGACTTACACCTTCCGCTCCGCGCCGGGCAGCTCGGTCACGCCGGGCAACTACCAGATTCTCGCGGTCGCCGGCTCCGGCGGTCAGGACGTGCGCGTCGGCCTCGCCAGCGGCGTTGACGCCTGCGCCGAGCCGGGCGAAGAGTACTTCGTTGACACCAAGCCGGGCGTCACCTCGGGGCCCGTCCGCGTCGGCGTCAACACGCGCTTCGACGAGTACGGGCCGCAGGTTGACCCCGTCAACATGCCGCCCGACACGAACGTGAAGGAGAACATCACCTACGACCAGTACGTCGCGGGCACGCCTTCGCAGTCGCCGTCGCACGCGGGCGTCCCCGGCCGCCGCATCGTCATCATCCCCATCGTCAAGGAGGGGGAGTACGACGCGGGGCGCGGCACCGTCAAGTTCAACCGCTTCGGCCTCTTCTTCCTCCGCAACAAGGTCGGCAACGGCAACGGCGGCGACCTCGTCGCCGAGTTCATCGACATGGCGACGGTCGTGGGTCGCGGCAAGGTCGGCACCGGCCCGGCGGCCGCCGACGGCTTCATGACGAAGCCGGTGCTCTACAAGTGAGAGGGGGGCGGCGTATGCGCGGCAAAGTTAAAGGGACGGCGCGGCGGCTGGGCCGCCTCTGGCGCAGCGAGCGCGGGACGCAGCTCGTCGAGATGGCGCTCGTCCTGCCGATACTGATGGCGTTCTTCGCGGCCACCGCCGAGTTCGGCCGCTACTTCTACAGCTACTCCACGCTCTCAAAGGCCACGCGCGCCGGCGCGCGCTACCTGACGACGGTGCCCGTCAAGACCGTCGGCGCCGGCGGCGGCGCCAACGCCGTCGAGGACGCGAAGGCCAAGCGGCTCATCGTCTACGGCGACGCCAACGCGTCCGACAGCGCGAAGCCGGTCATGCCCGGCCTCTCGGTGGGTAACGTCGAGATAGTGCGCACCGGCCCGGTCGTCTCGGTGCCCGACACGGTGACCGTCCGCATCGTCGGCTACAACTACACGCCGCTCATCAACCTCGGCAACTTCGCCAACAAGCTCAAGTGGGCGGCCGTCCCGGTCAAGCCGGCGACGACGATGCGGTACCTGCTGACGCAGCCGTCTTCGGGGTCGTAGGAGGGGGAGGGAACCGTGCGCACGAAGTCTACAGGTCGGGGCGAACGCGGCGCGGCGCTCGTCGAGTTCTCCATCGCGGCGCTCGTCTTCCTGACGGCCGTCTTCGCCGTCATCGAGTTCGGCCGCCTGCTCTGGGTGCACAACGCGCTGACAGACGCCGCCCGGCGCGGCGCGCGCTACGCCGTCAGCCACACGCCGTCCGAGTCGGCCGACGCGCAGAAGATGGCCGTCTACGGGACGACCGCCGACGGCGCCTCGTCGCCGATGGTCAGCGGCCTCAAGCCCGAGCACGTCAAGGTCGAATACTCGGCCGGCTACAACGTCGGCGAGGGCACGGCGAAGGTGAGCATCCAGAACTACGAGTTCAACTTCGTCGTGCCGCTCGTCGGGACGAAGATCAAGATGCCGGCCTACGCCTCGACGCTGACGGCCGAAAGTGCCGGCAAGGTGCCGGCGACGCTCCCCTAAAGCTCCCACTGGAAACTGACATGACGAACAAGCTGACCTTCGTAATCCTGAGCAGCGGGCTGGAGAACTTCAAGGAGCTGCGCGCGGCGCTCGCCACGCAGGAGGGCGCGCGTGTGCTCGTCGGCGGCGACGACCCCGAGCAGGTCTTCCCCGAGATCGAGCGGCTCGCGCCCAGCGCCTGCATCGTCGCGCTCGGCTCCGAGCCGGAGGCGTCGCTCCGGTTCGTCGAGCGCGTCGCGCGCGAGTGCCCGCGCACCGCCGTCATCTGCGCCGCGCGCGACTCGTCGCCCGACACCATCCTGCGCTCGATGCGCGCCGGCGCGCGCGAGTTCCTGCGCCTGCCCGTGCGCCCCGAAGAGTTCGCCACCGTCTACCAGCGCACGGCCGAGTTCTGCGCCGTCCAGCCCGAGGCGCCCAAGCGGCGCGGCCGCGTGCTCTCCGTCTTCTCGTCGAAGGGCGGGACGGGGACGACCTTCATCGCGACCAACGTCGCGGCCAGCTTGCGCGCGCCGACCGTGCTGCTCGACCTCAACCTACAGGCGGGCGACCTCGGCCTCTTCCTCGGCGTCGAGCCCAAGTTCTCCATCGCCGACCTCGTCGAGAACATCGGCCGCGTTGACGACCAGCTCCTGCGCAGCTACCTCACGCCGCACAAGGAAAACCTCGCCCTGCTGGCCGCGCCGCGCGAGGCCGACTCGGCCGACGACATCGAGGCCGAACACGTCTTCCAGGTCTTGGAGATACTGCGCGAGCGCCACGACTACGTCGTCGTTGACCCGCAGCACACCTTCGACGCCATCACGCTGGCGGCGCTCGACCAGTCGGACGAGATTCTGCTCGTGCTGACGCTCGACATCCCGGCCATCCGCAGCACGCAGCGCGCGCTGCAAATCTTCGACCGGCTCGGCTACCCGCGCCACAAGCTCCACGTCGTCGTCAACCGCTTCAGCAAGCAGATCGACTTGGACCTCCGGCAGGTCGAGCGTTTCTTAGGCGAGCGCGTCGCCGGCTACGTCCAGAGCGACTACAAGACGGCGGTCAACTCCATCAACCTCGGCCAGCCGCTCGTCGATTCCGACCCGCAGTCGAAGATCGCCACCGAGCTGCGCGCCATCGCCGCGCGCTTCTCGACGAACATGCCGGCGATGCCCGCGCGCGAGCCGCGCCGCGGCCTCCTCAGCTCGCTCTTCAAGAAGGAGAAGGCGACCGCCAAGAAGGAAGCGGTCGCCGCCCAGCTCTCGACGGCCAACTAGACGCCGGCGGTCAACGCCCGACAGCAAAGCAGCTAAAAAATCATGTCACTTCGCGAAAGACTCATCAGGGAGACGGGGGCGAACGGCGCGGCGCTGTTCGCGCGCACCGAAGAGGCGGCGGGGCCGGGGGGCGGCAACGTCTACCAGGAGATGAAGGCGCGCCTGCACCGCGCCATCATCAACCGCATGGACTTGACCAAGCTCGGGCAGCTCGACCCGGAGCAGCTCCACGCCGAAGTCTCGCGCCTCGTCGAAGACTTGATCGCGGCCGAGAACGCGCCGCTCTCGTCGGGCGAGCGCGAGCGGCTCATCGGCGAGGTGCGCCACGAGCTGTTCGGCCTGGGGCCTCTGGAGCCGCTGCTCGCCGACCCCGAGGTCTGCGACATCCTCGTCAACTCGCCGAAGAAGGTCTACATCGAGCGGCGCGGCAAGCTTGAGCTGACCAACGTCGAGTTCAAGGACGACGAGCACCTGATGCGCGTCATCGAGCGCATCGTCTCGACCGTCGGCCGCCGCATCGACGAATCCTCCCCGATGGTGGACGCGCGCCTGCAAGACGGCTCGCGCGTCAACGCCATCATCCCGCCGCTCTCGCTCGACGGCCCCGTCCTCTCGATCCGCCGCTTCGGCGCGGAGCCGCTGCGGATGGCGTCGCTCATCGAGAAGAACGCGCTCACCAAAGACATGGCCGACATGTTCGAGATGTGCGTCCGCTCGCGCCTGAACGTCCTCATCTCGGGCGGCACGGGCGCGGGCAAGACGACGCTCCTCAACGCGCTCTCGTCCTACATCCCCGACGGCGAGCGCATCGTGACGATTGAAGACTCGGCCGAGTTGCAGTTGCAGCAGCCGCACGTCGTCCGCCTTGAGACCAGGCCCCCCAACATCGAGGGCAAGGGCGAGGTCGGGCAGCGCGAGCTGGTCAAGAACGCCCTCCGCATGCGCCCCGACCGCATCGTCATCGGCGAGGTGCGCGGCGGCGAGGCCATCGACATGCTTCAGGCGATGAACACCGGCCACGACGGCAGCTTGACGACCGTCCACGCCAACACGCCGCGCGACGCGCTGGCGCGGCTTGAGACGATGATTCAGATGACGGGGATGCGGCTCTCCGACCGCGCGATGCGGCAGCAGGTCGCCTCGGCGCTCGACCTCGTCATCCAGGCCGCGCGCCTCTCCGACGGCACGCGCCGCATCACCTCCATCTCCGAAATCACGGGCATGGAGGGCGAGACGATCACGATGCAGGAGATTTTCCACTTCGAGCGCAAGGGCGTGGACAAGGACGGCAAGGTCATCGGCCGCTACCGCCCCACGGGCGTCCGCCCGCGCTTCGCCGAGCGGCTCAAACAGTACGGCATGCAACTGCCGCGCGTCTTCTTTGAAGAGATGTAGGGCACAGACATGATCCCCTTCCTAGTTTTCATCGCGTGCATGTTCGGCGTCTTCGGCGCGTACCTTCTGGCGACGCGCGGGACGGAGGCGAAGCGCAAGCGTCTGCAACAGCGGCTTTCGGACGCCTTGCTCTACTCGAAGCGCTCGGACGACGAGGAGATTCAGCTCGCGCGACAGGAGCTGATGAGCGAGATACCCGCGCTCAGCCGCCTGCTGATGCGCGTCCGCGTGGCGACCTCCTTGCGGAGGATGCTCGACCAGGCCGACCTGCACATCACGGTCTCGCGCGTGGTGATGCTGGCGGTGATGGCGGGCCTGCTGGCGGCGCTCGCCGTCTCGATGCTGACCATCTCGAAGCTCTTGATGGTCGGGGCCGGCGTGGTCGCGGCGTCCATCCCGTTCCTGCACATCCTCTACAAGAGGAAGAAGCGCCTGAACGCCTTCCTCGAACACCTCCCCGACGCGCTCGAGCTGATGAGCCGCGCGCTCCAGGCCGGGCACGGCTTCGCCGAGGCGCTCCACATGGTCTCGACCGAGATGCCCGAGCCGATCGCCACCGAGTTCCGCAAGACTTACGAGGAGCAGAACCTCGGCCTCTCGCTCAAGCTCGCGCTGGAGAACTTGTCGGAGCGCGTGCCGCTCATCGACCTCCGCTTCTGCATCACGGCCATCATGATTCAGCGCGAGACGGGCGGTAACCTCGCCGAGATTCTGGAGAAGGTCTCGCACACCATCCGCGAGCGCTTCCGCATCCTCGAAGACCTCAACACGCTGACGACCAGCTCGCGGATGTCGGCGTGGATTCTCTGCGGCCTGCCCGTCTTCGTCGCGATTGCCGTCACCGTCATGAACCCCGACTACATGAGCGTGCTCTGGCGCGACCCGCGCGGCCACAAGCTGCTCTACGCCGCCGGCTTCATGCAGCTCATGGGCATGCTCATCATCCAGAAGATTCTCAAGATCAAGATTTGAAGTACAGGCCATGCTAATCATCACCATCTCAATCTTCGTCTGCGTCACGCTGGGCGTGATGGGGCTGTACTGGCTGACGTTCCGCCCGACGAGCGCGGCCACCGAGCGCCTGAAGAGTATGGGCGGCGCGGGCGGCGTGTCGGCCGCGGGCGGGATGACGGTCGTGGCGGAGGACTCGGCCGCGACCGCGCTGGCCGAGCGGATGGCCTCGCCGCTCCGGCGTCTCGCGCCGCCCTCGGCCGCCGAGGCGCGCAAGGTGCAGAAGGAGCTGATGAACGCGGGCTTCCGCTCGGAGAGCGGCCCCGTCATCTACCGCGGGCTTCAGCTCTTCTCGCTCGTCTTCTTCCCCGGCGCGGTGGCCTTCGGGTGCGCGGTCTTCGGCCGCCCCCTGAGCAGCGCCTTCATCTACATCGCCATCGCGGTCGGCGTCGGCGGCTACCTGCCGCGCTTCGTCCTCAAGCGCCTCATCGCGCGCCGCCAGCGCCTCCTGCGCTGGGGCTTGGCCGACGCGCTCGACCTGATGGTCGTCTCCATCGAGGCGGGCCTCGGCCTCAACGCCGCGCTCGTCCGCGTCGGCGAGGAGCTGCGCGAGGTGCACCCCGACATCAGCGAGGAGTTCGAGATGTGCAACCTCGAAATCCGCGTCGGCCGCGAGCGCGACGAGGCGCTCCGCAACCTCGCCGAGCGCGCGGGCGTGGACGACCTCAAGAGTCTGGTCGCCATGCTCATCCAGGCCGACCGCTTCGGCACTTCGATTGCGCGCGCCGTGCGCGTCTACGCCGACAGCCTTCGCACGAAGCGCCGGCAGCGCGCCGAGCAGGCCGCGCAGAAGGCGGCCGTCAAGCTCTTGATGCCGCTCGCGCTCTTCCTCTTCCCGACGCTCTTCATCATCATCCTCGGCCCCGCGGCCCTGAACCTCATGGACACGCTCGGCAACATGTAAGCGAGACAGGAGAACAGCATGAACGCGCGCAGAGTCATCATCATCTTTACCGCCTTCGCCATCCTGGTGAGCGTCACGGCGCTGTGGGACGCCTCGGGCGACGAGCGCGACGGAGACACGGCCGCCAACGTCGTCGCCACGTCGGGCGCCGAGGCCGGCGCGGACGCGCAGACGCCGAAGAAGAAGAAGGGCGGGCTTTTCGGGAAGATTTTCAAGGCGCCGTTCAAGGCGGTCGGGAAAATCTTCGGCGTGGGCGACGACCGTGTCGAGCGCATGAGCGAGAAGGACGGCGAGCGCTTCGAGAGCGTCGGCGTCGTCCGCGTCGAAGACCGCGACAACAAGCGCCCCGAAGTTAAGGACGAGGGCGGCTCGGCGCGCGACTACCTTGAGCGCGGCCGCGCGATGCTCGAAGGCGGGCGGCTGAACGAGGCCGTCGCGGAGCTGTCGCGCGCCGCCTCGCTCGACCCGAAGCTCTCGCAGGCGCACAGCCTGCTCGCCGTCGCCTACGACCGCAAGGGTCTGCGCGACCGCGCGGAGGACTCGTACCGCCGCGCCATCGACGCGAACGACCGCGACCCCGAGGCGCTCAACAACCTCGGCTACTCGCTCTACCTGAGCGGCAACTACCGCGCGGCCGTCGATAAGCTGAAGCGCGCGGCGAAGCTCGCGCCCGCGGACGGGCGGATACTTAACAACCTCGCGCTGGCGCAAGTCAGGCTCGGCAAGTACGACGACGCCTACAAGAACTTCGCGCGCGCGGGCGGCGAGTTCAACGGCCACGCCAACGTCGCCGCGCTGCTCGTCCGCACCGGGCGCGAGGAGAAGGCGGTCGAGCACCTCGAAGCCGCGCGCCGGCTCCAGCCCGAGTCGCAGAACGTCCTGCGCCAACTCGCCGAACTCTACGAGCGCACGGGCCGCGGCGACAAGGCCAACGACGCGCGGCAGACGCTCGCCGCCATCGACGCGCGCCAGACGACGCTCGCGGCCGCCGGCGAGCGATAGCCTTTACGGGCGCGCGGCGGGCGACGGATGAACACATCCGCTTGTCACACACACGCCAGCCGGGAACGCGCCCGACCAGACCCCTTCAGATAGGGAACGGAGTAGACGATGACTCACACCGGAATCCTGACGCGCGTCGAGATCGAGTCGATGGGGCCGCCCGTCCTGGAGGAGATGCGCGAGGCCGACGTGCCGGCGAGCTTCCTGTGCGACCTGGCGCTCAAGCACGTCGCGCAGATGCCAGAGCCGACGACGCGCGGCATCTCGGAAGAGCTGAAGCTGCCGCGCTCGCTCGTCGAGGAGATGCTCGTCCACCTGACGCGCGAGAAGATGATCGAGGTCAAGGGGCAGATCGCGGTCGGCGCGACGCGCTACGCGATGCTCGACCGCGGCTGGGACAGGGTGGCGCGCGTGCGCGACCTGTGCGGCTACGTCGGCCCCGCGCCCGTCAGTCTCAGAGACTACGCGCACATGATGCGCTTGCAGGCCGTGCCGGCGCGCGCCGCGTCGGCCGATACCGTGCGCGCCGCGTTCCGCGACCTCGTCCTGCCGGAGTCGCTGATTCAGACGATGGGCTGCGTCATCAACTCGCGCCGCTCGCTCTTCATCACCGGCCCGGCGGGCACGGGCAAGACCGCCGTCGCCGAGCGCATCAACGCGGGGCTGCCCGGCCACATCTGGATTCCCTACGCCATCGAGATCGACGGCCAGATCATCCGCGTCTTCGACAACCACAACCACCGTCCCGCGCCCGAGGGCGAGACGCCGGCCGACTACGACCGCCGCTGGGTGCTCATCGAGCGCCCGCTCGTCATCGTCGGCGGCGAGTTGACCTTGGACGACGCAGACCTTCAGTGGAGCGAGGCCGCGCGCTTCTACGAGGCGCCGTTCCAGATGAAGTCGAACGGCGGCACGCTCGTCGTTGACGACTTCGGCCGCCAGCGCGTCGAGCCGCACGACCTCCTCAACCGCTGGATCGTGCCGCTGGAGAAGCGCGTCGATTACCTGACGCTGCACACGGGCAAGAAGATCGAGGTGCCGTTCGAGCAGTTGGTCGTCTTCTCGACGAACCTGGACGAGAAGGACTTGGTGGACGAGGCGTTCCTGCGCCGCATGGGCTACCGCGCGCGCGTGGAGCCGCCGACGCCGTCGGCGTACGTCGAGATTTTCAAGCGCGCCGCCTACACGCGCGGGCTGAGAGTCGAGCAACAGTGCCTCGACCATCTGCTCAACAACTACATGCTCGAACACCGGCAGATGAAGTCGTGTGAGCCGCGCGACCTGCTCGACCGCATGACCGACATCTGTCTGTTTGAGGCGCGCCCGCCCGAGGTGAGCGTCCGCCTCATCGACGCCGCGTGGCGCAACTACTTCGGCACCTCGCACGGCTTCGCCGCGCAGGAGCAGGGCGGCCGCAAGAACACGGGGGACCTGGTCGATGCGAACCCACTCCAAATCTGAAAGAACGCTGACGGCCATGTTGACGAAAGTCACGCTGCTCGTCGTCATCCTTCTGTCGTTTTCCGCGCACGCGCTGGCCGACCAGTTGCGGCTGGCGGACGGGACGACGATGGAGGTGGAAGAGGCGTGGGAGGACTCGCAGGGCGTCTGGTACAGGCGCGGCGGCGTGACGCATCTCGTCGAGCGTTCGCGCGTCAAAGAGGTCGTGAAGGCCGGCGCGGTCGCGGCGAAAGTCGCGAAGGAGACGAAGGCGGCGGGCGAGGTCTCGTTCGTCAAAGTCGCGGGCGGCCCGGCCGTTGACGCGCAGAAGGTCGAAGAGGTTCAGGCGGTGTGGATATACCTCGTCGGCGGGGCGAAGATGGAGGTTGACGAGGCGAGTGAGTCGGCCGAGGGCGTCTGGTTCAAGCGCGGCAACATCTCGACCTTCATCGAGCGCGCGCGCATCGACCACATCGAGCGCGAGCGCGTCGTACCCGAAGAGGTCGCGGCCGACGGCACGCCGAAGAAGAAGCGCGAGCGCCGCTGGTCAACCGGGAGCGCGCGGCTCGACTCAATCATCCGCCAGAACGGCGCGCGCCACGGCGTAGACCCTTACCTGATCTTCTGCGTGATGGAGCAGGAGTCGCACTTCAGCACGAAGGCCGTCAGCCCGGCGGGCGCGCGCGGCCTGATGCAGTTGATGCCGGGGACGGCGGCGCGCTTCGGCGTGCGCAACCCGCACGACGCGGCGCAGAGCGTCTCGGGCGGGACGCGCTACCTGAAGGAGCTGCTGCGCCGCTTCAACGGGCGCGTCGAGCTCGTGCTCGCGGGCTACAACGCCGGCGAGGGCAACGTCATGCGCTTCGGCTACCGCGTGCCGCCGTTCCGCGAGACGCGCAACTACGTCCGCCGCGTCGGCGGGCGGTACAGGCAAGGCGAGTAGACGGTAGCCAGTAGACGGTAGACAGCAGGCCGCGGGCGACCGCTCGCGGCCGTTCGGCCAAAACGCCGAGGTCACACGGCCCGTCCGAGAGCCCGAGCCTGCTGACCACCGTCTACTGACTACTGCCTACTCCCTGCTGGAATTTCCCCCCGGTTGCGCCTGTTTAGGGACTGAGGTGTTTGGAAGATGAAGACTTGTCTGTTGAGTTTGGCGTTGGTCTTCGTCGCGGCGGCGGCTCCGGCGCGGGCGCAGGGCGTGAATCAGATCTCGGCGTCTTCGACGACGTTGACGAACGCGTCGGTGGTGAAGCTGGTGCGCGCGGGCTTCAAGGAGAAGACCGTCATCGCCATCATCAACGCGCGCCCCGTGAGCTTCGACCTGTCGCCGGACCGCCTGATCGAGTTGAAGAAGGGCGGCGTGCCCGAGCGCGTCATCCTGGCGATGCTCGCGCGCGCCGAGTCGGTCGATTTCGCCAGCGACGAGTGGGACGACGAAATGTCGCTCGGCGTGGAGCGCGCGGGGCGTCGGGGCTTGCCGGGCGCATCAGTCCCCGGCGGCTCCGGCGGCTCCGACCCCGGCGAGGTGAACATCTTCGGCTCGGCGGGCGGGTCGCAGGGGCGCACGCGCACTCGCGGCGGGGACGGCGGCGGCAGCACGGACACGCTGACGACGGGGAGCGCCTCGGTGCGCATCATCAGGCCGCCGGCCGAGGCGGGCGGCGCCGCGCAGTCGAAGCTCGAACGCACGCCGACGCTGACGAACGACTCGGTGGTCGAGCTGGTCGAGGCCGGCTTCTCCGAGGGCACCATCGTCCGGCGCATCGAGCAGTCGCCGGTCGAGTTCGACCTCACGCCCGCCAAGCTGGCGGAGCTTCGCAAGCGCCGCGTCGGCGAGCCGGTCATCAACGCCATGCGCGCCGCCATGGGCGAGGACTCGAAGGAGCCGGCCGCGCACCCCGAGAAGTGAACCGATGAGAGCGCCCGACAAGGGGAGAGAAGTGAACACCGGGCGCGCGTACCACGCGCGGCGCGGCGGCGCGCCCGCGCTCCTCGCCGCGCTCCTGTTGGCCACGCTCCTCGGCGTCCCGGCCGCCTCCACGCAGAATCGCTCGCGCGGCCCTGCGCGGCCCGCCGAGCCAGCGCAAAAGTCGCAAGGCACGGGCGGCTGGATCGGGCCGTACGTGCAGCCCTCGGCCGACGAACCCCCGGCCCTTCCGGGGCGGCCGGCCCGCAGCGAAGTCCAGCCGCCGAAGGCTGAGGCTGGCAAGCAGACCGGCGTTGTTAAGCAGCAAAGGGACGAGATTGACGAGGACGAGGTCGTCCGCATCAACGCCTCGGAGGTGCTGCTGCCCGTGACGGTGCGCGACGCGTCGGGCGCGCTCGTCGCGAACCTCGGGCGCACGGACTTCAAGGTCTTCGAGGACGGACGCGAGCAGCCCTTGAGCGGCATCTCGCTCCGGCAGGTGCCGGTGGACGTGGCGCTCTTGGTAGACGCCTCCTCGTCGGTCGCCGAGAGCTTCGAGGACTTTCGCCGCGCGGCCGAGGAGTTCGCCGGCCGCGTCTCGCCGGAAGACCGTTTCTGCCTCGTCAAGTTCGACGACCGCGTCGAACTGCTGCTCGACTGGTCGAAGAGTCGCCTGCAACTGCGCCGCGCGCTGGCGCGACTGACGACCGGCGTCTTCACGCGCTTCAACGACGCGCTGCTGCTCTCGGCGCGCGAGCAGTTTCAGCGAAACGAGCGCCGCCGCGCGCTCGTCGTCCTGAGCGACGGCATCGACAGCAACCGCGGCTCGGCGACGGCCGAGGCGGCGCTGCGCGCGCTCTTAGACACGCAGGTCACCGTCTACGGCATCGCCAACACCGAGATCGAGCGCGCGCGCAAACGCTCCGAGCTGGACAACCTGCTGGGCGGCGACGACGCCTCCGTCCGCTTCAACCAGCTCCGCATCGGCGACCTTCAAGAGTCGCTGCGCGTGTTAGAGCTGAGCGAGCGCAACCTCGAAGCCCTGACGCGCTCGACCGGAGGGCGCCTCTACCGGCCGCGCAGCTTCCACGCGCTCGGCAGCGTCTACGGCGAGATCGCCGACGAGCTGCGCCACCAGTACGCGCTCTACTACACGCCGGCCAACGCCGCGCGCGACGGCCGCTTCCGCCGCGTCCGCGTCGAAGTCTCGGGGCGCGGCTACGAAGTCTCGACCCGCGTCGGCTACTACGCCCCGAGGAAGTAGACAGTAGACAGTAGAAGAAAAACGGGCGGCGCGTCTTCGACCATCAGCCGGGACGCGCCGCCTGTCTTTTCTACCGGCTACCGTCTACTCCCCTCGTTTGACACGCCTCGGAGGCGTCGGTTATAACGGTCGCGCCCGTCGAGGGCGCTAAAAGACATGACGCATCATCCCCACAACGCAGCCCGGCGCCATCATGGTCACGTTCACCATGCGCGCCGCCGCGTGTGGGGTGACTGCTAGGGCGCCGGCTCTCAAGAAGCGACCGAGCGCGCAGAAGTTTTCACCAGCACACGCCGCGGGCGACACCTCAAGTGTCCCGCGGCGTTTTAGTTTTTACGTCGAATAGTCATGGAAGCCCTGTCGAACATTCCCGGCGGGATGCGCTACTACTTCGGGCGCGAGGCCCGGCTGCGCCGCGCGGTCGAGGCGGAGGCGATGGGCGTCTTCGACGGCTGGGGCTACGAAGAGATCGCGACGCCCTCGGTGGACTTCTACGCGCTCTTCGAGCGCGGGATGGGGCGCGACGAGGCGCGGCGCAGCTTCCGCTTCACGGACGCCGACGGACGCCTGCTCGCGCTCCGTCCCGACGTGACCTCCTCGGTCGCGCGCGCGGCGGCGACGCTCTTCGCGGGCGCGCCGCGCCCCCTTCGGTTCTGCTACGCGGCCACGGTCTTCCGCCAGCGCCCGCGCTCGCACGCCGAGTGGAAGCGGCAGGGGCGGCAGCTCGGCTGCGAGCTGATCGGCGAGGGCGGCGCCGACCGCGACTTGGAAGTCCTCGCCATCGCCGCCGAGGCGCTCGAACGTCTGGGCCTGGGCGGCGCGTACCGCGTCACGCTCAACCACGTCGGCGTCTTCAACGGCGTCGCCGAACAGCTCGCCCTCGACGCCGAGGCGCGCGAGCAGATGCGCCGGCTGGTTGACGCGCGCGACGCCGCCGCGCTCGAAGAGTTCCTGCGCGCGCTCGGGCGCTCGGGCGCGACGGCCGAGCGCGCCGGACGGCTGGCGCGTCTGGCCGGCGGCGACGGGCTCCCACACGGCGCGCGCGAGCTTCTGACGAACGAGCGCTCGCGCGCGGCGCTCGACGAGCTCGAGCGGCTGTGCGCGGTCGCCGAGGCTTTGGGCTTCGGCAAAGGGTTCTCGGTTGACCTCGCGGACGTGTCGGGGCTCGACTACTACACCGGGCTGGTCTTCAAAATTTACGTCGAGGGGGCGGGCGCGCGCGTCGGCGGCGGCGGGCGCTACGACGAGCTGACGGCCAACTTCGGCCGCCGCGAGCCGGCCGTCGGTTTCGTCCTCGACCTCGACGCGCTGACCGAGATACTCGCGCGCAGGGGCGACCGCGCGGAGAACGGCGCCGCCGCGCCGCCCGCCGCCGTGGGCGAAGGCGAGGGCGCGGCCGAACGCTTCCGCGACGCGCGGCGCCGGCGCGAGCGCGGCGAGCGGATAAGGATGGACTAGGCGTGCTGACGATTGCGATTGCGAAGGGCAGGATGCAGCAGGACGCGCTGGCGCTGCTGGCGCGCGCGGGCGTGCGCGTCGGGGCGGAGGCGCTGGCGTCGCGCCGGCTCGCCGTCGAGGACGAGTCGGGCGGCTTCCGCTTCGTCTTCGTCAAGCCGGCGGACGTGCCCGTCTACGTCGAGCACGGCATCGCCGACTGCGGCGTCGTCGGCCGCGACGTGCTGCTCGAATCCGAGGCCGACGTGTTGCAGCCGCTCGACCTCGGGATCAACCGCTGCCGTATCGCCGTCGCGGCGCGCGAGGGCGTGCGCGGCGACCGCCCCGGCGTGCTCCACGTCGCGACGAAGTACCCGCGCGTCGCGGCCGCGCACTTCGGCGCGCGCGGCGTCCCCGTCGAGATCATCGAGCTCTCAGGCTCGGTCGAGCTGGCGCCCGTGCTCGGACTCTCCGACTGCATCGTTGACCTCGTCGAGACCGGCCGTACGCTCGCCGAGAACGGCCTCCGCGTCGTCGAGACCATCACCGAATCGACCGGCCGCTTCGTCGTCAACCGCGCGAGCTACCAGTTGAAGTCCGACGCGGTCGGGGCGTTGATACGAGACCTGAGCCGCGTCCTCGGCGAGGGCGTGGAGGCCGCACGCGCGCGCGGGGAGGGGGGCGCTTGATCGAGATTATTCAGGACGAGCGCGCGCGGGAACGGAAGCTCGCGGCGATACTCGGGCGCGGCGTCGCGGCCGACGCGGGGCTGACGGCCGTCGTCGCCGAGATAATTGATGACGTGCGCCGTCGCGGCGACGCGGCGCTCGCGGAATACACCGAGCGCTTCGACGGCGTGAGCCTGCGTCCAGAGGATTTCCGCGTCGAAGAGTCGGCGCTGCGCGAGTCGGCCGCGCGCGTTGACCCGCGCGTGCTCGGAGCTTTGCGCGCGAGCATCCGCAACGTCCGCGCCTTCCACCAGCACGAGCGCGCCGACAGTTGGGAGATCGAGACCGCGCGCGGCGTGCGCCTCGGCCAGCGCGTCCGGCCGGTCGATGCCGCCGGGCTTTACGTGCCGGGCGGCACGGCGAGCTACCCTTCGTCGGTCGTGATGAACGTCGTGCCCGCGCAGGTCGCGGGCGTCGAGCGCATCGCCGTCGTCACGCCGCCGCGCACGCTCAGGGAGACGCCGGCGGTCGCCGCCGCGCTCGTCGAGCTGGGCGTGACCGAGATTTATCAGGTGGGCGGCGCACAGGCCGTCGCCGCGCTCGCCTACGGCACCGAGACCGTCCCGCGCGTCGATGTCATCACGGGGCCGGGCAACAAGTACGTCGCCGCCGCGAAGCGTCTCGTCTACGGCGCGGTCGGCATCGACTCGGTCGCCGGCCCCAGCGAGGTGGTCGTGCTCGCCGACGAGACGGCGCGCGCCGACTTCATCGCCGCCGACCTCTTGGCGCAGGCCGAGCACGGCGAGGACGCCTCGGCCGTCCTCGTCACGACCGACCTCAAGCTCGCCGGGCGCGTCGCCGCCGAGGTCGCGCGGCAGGCCGAGACGCTTTCGCGCCGCGACGTGGTCACGCGCTCGCTGGCAGACTTCGGCGCGGCCTTCGTCGTCGGCACGCTCGAAGAGGCGTGCGAATTGGTCAACCGGCTCGCGCCCGAACACCTCGAAATCGTCGCGCGCGAAGCGGAGGCGGCGGCCGCGCTCGTCCGCCACGCGGGCGCCATCTTCTTCGGCGAGCACACGCCCGAGGCCGTCGGCGACTACTTCGCCGGCCCCAATCACGTCCTGCCGACGGGCGGCGCCGCGCGCTTCTCCTCGGCGCTCGGCGTCGGGCACTTCCTGCGCCGCACGAGCATCGTCCGCTACACGCGCGAGGAGCTTGCGAGAACCGCGCCGCTCATCGCCGCGCTCGCCGAGGCCGAGGGTCTCGACGCGCACGCGCGCTCGGCCATGATTCGTCTGGAGGATTGAGGCGCAAGGGCACATGGCGAACCCGCTCGACAAGATTAAGCCGCGCGTCCGCGGGCTGAAGGCTTACACGCTGAAGCCCGACCGTGGCGCGGTCAAGCTCAACCAGAACGAGAACCCTTGGGGCGTGCCGGAGGCCGTGCGCGCCGAGACGCTGCGGCGCATGGAGTGGCGCCAGTGGGCGCGCTACCCGGACTTCGTGCCGGCCGCGCTGCACGAAAAGCTGGCCGCGTTCGCCGGCTGGCGCGCGGACGGCGTCGTCGCCGGCAACGGCTCGAACGAGTTGATACAGGCGACGCTGATGGTCACCGTCGGCGAAGGCAAGCGCGTGCTCATCTCCGAGCCGACCTTCGCGCTCTACCGTCAGGTCGCGACGGTGCTCGGCGGCGAAGTCTTGAGCGTGCCGCTCGACGACTCGCTCGGCTTCGACGCGGGGGCGCTGCTCGAAGCGTCGGAGCGCGACGAGCCGGACGTGACCATCCTCTGCTCGCCGAACAACCCGACGGGCTGCCGCATCAAGGAGGACGAGCTCGAGAGTCTGTTGACGAGGACGGGCGGCATCGTCGTCATCGACGAAGCCTACTTCGAGTTCTCGGGCCGCACGGTCGTGCCGCTCCTCGAACGCCACCGGAATCTCGCGGTCTTCCGCACCTTCTCGAAGGCGATGGCGCTGGCGGGTTTGCGCGTCGGCTACCTTCTGGCCGCGCCGGAGCTTGCGCGCGAGGTCTCGAAGGCCGTGCTGCCGTACAACCTCAACGCCTTCTCGCAGACGGCCGCCGAGGTCGCGGTCGAGATGTACGACGCGGAACTGCGCCCCACGGTCGAGCGCGTCGTCGCCGAGCGCGAGCGGCTCTTCGCCGAGCTGCAAAACATCGAAGGGCTCGCGCCCGTCCGCTCGTGCGCGAACTTCATGGTCGTGCGCTCGGCGGCAGAGCCGCGCCGCGTCTACGACGAACTGCTCGCGCGTCACGGCGTGCTCATACGCGACGTGAGCGGCTACCCGATGCTCAAAGACTACTTCCGCGTCAGCGTCGGCACGCCCGACGAGAATGACCGTTTGCTTCAAGGCTTGCGCGACATCTTCGACGGAGAAGGAGCGAAGGATTGATGACGACCGAACTACAGGCGAACGTTCGCGAGGCCGAGGCGCGGCGCAGGACGAAGGAGACGGACGTGCGCGTCCGCCTCGTGTTGGACGGGACGGGGCGGTCGCAGGTCTCGACCGGCGTCGCGTTCCTCGACCACATGCTTGAGCTGTTCGCGCGGCACGGCCTCTTCGACCTCGAAGTCGAGTGCCGCGGCGACCTGCACATCGACGACCACCACTCGGTCGAAGACGTGGCGATCACTCTCGGGCAGGCGCTGGCCGAGGCGCTCGGCGACAAGGCCGGCATCAGCCGCTACGGCGAGGCGACCGTGCCGATGGACGAGGCGCTGTGCCGCGCGGTCGTGGATTTGTCGGGGCGCTTCTACCTCGTCTACGCGGTCGAGACGCGGCGGCAGACCATCGGCAACTTCTCGGTCGAGCTGGCCGAGCACTTCTGGCGCTCGCTCGCAGAGGCCGCGCGCTGCAACCTGCACATCGACTGCCTGCGCGGGCGCAACACGCACCACATCCTCGAAGGAACTTTCAAGGCGACGGCGCGCGCCCTGCGCCGTGCGGTCGAGCGCGACCCGCGCGTCGCGGGCGTGCCGAGCACGAAGGGCGTGCTGTGAGTTGCACGAAAGTGAAGAAGTAAATTGGCGAGCGTCGCGATCATAGACTACGGCGTCGGCAACCTGCGCTCGGTGGAGAAGGCTTTCCGCGCGGGCGGGGCCGAGGCCGTCGTCAGCGCCGACGAGGAGGTGCTGCGCTCCGCGTCGAAGCTCGTGCTGCCGGGCGTCGGCGCCTTCCGCGCGTGCATGGAGGCGTTAAGCGCGCGCGGCTTCGACCGCCTCGTGCGCGAGCGCGTCGCCGAAGGGACGCCGCTCTTAGGCGTCTGCGTCGGGATGCAGATGCTCTTCGACGAATCCGAAGAGTTCGGTGTGACTCGCGGACTCGGCTTCCTGCGCGGCCGCGTGCGCCGCTTCCCCGAGGGACAGCGCGTGCCGCAGGTCGGCTGGAATCAGGTCGGGTGGAAGACGGCTCACCCGCTGGCCGAGGGCGTCGGCGACGGGACGTTCTTCTACTTCGTCCACTCGTTCTACTGCGACGCGGGCGACGATTCGGCGGTCGTCGGGGAGACAGAGTACGGGCTGACTTACGCCTCGGTCGTCGCGCGCGGAAACGTCTGCGGCGTGCAGTTCCACCCGGAGAAGAGTCAGGCCGCCGGGCTGCGTCTGTTGAAAAACTTCGCGGAGGGCGGAGGCGTTCATGCTGGCTAAACGCGTCATCCCGTGCCTCGACGTGGACGCCGGCCGCGTCGTGAAGGGCATCCGCTTCGTCTCGCTGGTGGACGCGGGCGACCCCGTCGAGCAGGGGCGGCGCTACGACCTCGAAGGCGCGGACGAGCTGACGTTCCTCGACATCACCGCCTCCTCCGACAGGCGCGCAATCGTCGCCGACCTCGTCCGGCGCGTGGCCGACGAAGTCTTCATCCCGCTCACCGTCGGCGGCGGGCTGAACTCGACCGAGGACGTGCGCGCCCTTCTGCGCGCGGGCGCCGACAAGGTCTCGCTCAACACGGCCGCCGCCGAAAGGCCGGAGCTGATCACCGAGGGCGCGAGCGTCTTCGGCAGCCAATGCATGGTCGTCGCCATCGACGCGCGGCGCAGGAAGGCGGAGGGCGCGGGCTGGGACGTTTACACGCACGGCGGGCGTCGGAACGTCGGGTGGGACGCGGTCGAGTGGGCGGCGCGCTGCGAGAAGTTGGGGGCGGGCGAGATTCTTTTGACGAGCATGGACTGCGACGGGACGCGCGACGGCTACGACATCGGGCTGACGCGAGCGGTCTCGGACGCCGTCTCCATCCCGGTCATCGCGTCGGGCGGGGCCGGAAGGCTGGAACACTTCTACGAGGCGCTGACTGTGGGCGGCGCGAGCGCCGTGCTCGCCGCGTCGCTCTTCCACTTCGGCGAGTTCACAATCGGCGACGTGAAAGCATACCTGCGCGAGAGGGGAGTCGTGGTGAGATGACTTTGAGGCCGGAGGACGTGCGCTTCGACGAGCGCGGGCTTGTCCCCGCGGTCGTGCAGGACGCGCGCACGCGCGAGGTTCTGACGCTGGCCTACATGAACGAGGAGAGTCTGCGGCGGACGCTCGCCGAAGGCGAGACTTGGTTCTGGTCTCGCTCGCGCTCCGAACTCTGGCACAAGGGCGCGACCTCGGGCCACACGCAACGCGTCGTCGAGGTGCGGCTCGACTGCGACGCGGACGCCGTCGTCGTGCTCGTCGAGCCGCGCGGCCCCGCCTGCCACACCGGCGCCGTCTCCTGCTTCGCGCGCGGCGAAGGAGGGCAGGATGAGAAGGCCACCGCCGCCGTCGGCGACGTGCTCGAAGAACTTTACGAAGTCATCGCCGGGCGCCGGCGCGAGATGCCGGCCGGCTCTTACACAACTTATCTTTTCGAGAAGGGGCTTAACAAGATTCTGAAGAAGGTAGGCGAGGAGGCCGCCGAGACGATCATCGCCGCGAAGGACGAAGACCCGGCGGCGCTGACGGCCGAGACCGCCGACCTCGTCTACCACCTGCTGGTGCTCATGGTCGAGCGCGGGTTGACGCTCGAAGCGCTCGCGGCGGAGCTTGCGCGCAGGCGCGGGGGGAAGGGGGACGGATGAGCGAGAGTGAGTTGAAAGAACTTCTCGACTTCGGCGTCTCGGCCGCGCGCGAGGCGGGCGAGATCACCCTGCGCTACTTCAAAAAGGAGTTCCGGACGCGTCTGAAGGGCAAGGACAACTTCGTCACGCAGGCCGACCTTGAGGCCGAAGCGTTTCTGCGCCGCCGCATCGCCGAACGCTACCCCGAAGACGCCATCGTCGGCGAGGAAGAGGGCGAAAGCGCGGGGTCTTCCGGTCGCCGCTGGATTCTCGACCCCATCGACGGCACGTACTCCTTCGTCCACGGCGTGCCCTTTTACGGCGTCCTCGTAGGCTGTGAGGTGGACGGCGAGCCTGCGGTCGGCGTCATCAACCTCCCGGCGCTCGGCGAGTGCGTCTACGCCGCGAAGGGCCTGGGCTGTTTCTGGAACGGCGAGCCGGCGCGCGTCTCCCGCACCGGGAGGCTTGAGGACGCGCTGCTGCTCTCGACCGACTTCGGCTCGTGCGCGCGCCACGGTTTCGGCGAGGCGGCCGGGGAGTTGCAGCGCCGAGCGTCGATGCGCCGGACGTGGGGCGACTGCTACGGCTACGCGCTGGTCGCGACCGGCCGCGCCGACGTGATGCTCGACCCCGCCCTGAACGTCTGGGACTGCGCGGCGCTGATGCCGATTCTGGAGGAGGCCGGGGGGACATTCACCGACTGGCAGGGACGCCGTTCGATCCATTCGGGCAACGGCGTCGCCACCAACGGCGCTCTTTTTGAAGAAGTGATGCGAATTATCGAGGAAAACGGGCGTCCCGCCTAAAATTCCCCACCCGCCGGGTCAAAAAAAGCCGACAGTCATCACACACTTGCGGTATGTGTGTCATTAGTCTACACTGCTCGCCGGTTAGCCCGACTTGGGCATCTCTGACTCATCCGAGACTCGTCTCAAGGCCGACGAGGATAAGTTCGGAGCGTGATTTCCCCAGTTATTTCCTCATTTAGGGGAATGCGGCGCGCTGGCATGGTCATTGCTAACGTGATGTCGTCGGCCCTCGTCTGGCCGGCGGTAAGAGACACAGGAGTTGGTTTTAGCTTTCCCCGAGGCGCCGTGGCGAAGCTTCCGAAGCCTCTCGGACCCGGCGCCTTTTATGAAATTTTAGACAGCGTCCGCCACAGGAGGCGGGGCGCGCAAGTTGTGAAGGGACGAAGAATGAAACCGATTAAGCACGCGGAGAAGGCGCTGGCGACCGTTGCGGGCGGCCTCTACAACACAATCCAGTTTTTCAACCAGTACAGGCCGAACGCGCCGTTCACCCCGAAGTGGTCGGACAAGCCGCTGCTCAAGTCCTGGCAGAAGTCGAAGCCGCCGCTCGGCTTCCCCCGCACCACCGACAGCCTCTGCCCCAAGTGCGTGATCGAGGCGCGCAACAAGATTCTGAGCGCGCCGACCATCGACCCGTCCAGCCTCGTCGAGGAGAAGGTCGGCGAGATCAAGGCGCAGATCATCGAGCGCGACGGCCAGATTTGGATGGTCAAGGACTGCCCCATCCACGGCCACTTCGAGGACATCATGGCCATCGACTCGAAGTTCCTCAAGCACATCGAGGCGATGTTCCCCGGCCGCGACATCCAGGCGCACAACGACGAGAAGCTGCACAACCACGGCTCTTCGTCCATCAAGTACGGCCGCGGCTCGGTGCTCACGATTGACCTGACGAACCGCTGCAACATGATGTGCGACCCGTGCTTCATGGACGCCAACCAGGTCGGCTTCGTCCACGAGCTGTCGCTCGAAGAGGTCAAGGAGATTCTCGACAAGGCCATCTCGATTAAGCCGCGCCGCCAGATGTCGGTGCAGTTCTCGGGCGGCGAGCCGTCGATCTCGCCGTACTTCATCGAGGCCATCCGCTACTCGCGCAAGGTCGGCTACAACTCCGTCCAGTGCGCGACCAACGGCATCGAGTTCGCCAAGTCCAAAGAGTTCTGCCGCGAGGCCGCCGAGGCGGGGCTGCGCTACGCCTACCTCCAGTTCGACGGCATCGGCAACGACGCCAACTCGCACCGACAGGTCGGCAACCTCTTCGACGTGAAGCTGCGCGCCATCGACAACCTGCACGAGGCGGGCGTCGAGATCATCCTCGTCATCACGCTGGTCAACGGCATCAACAACGACCAGGTCGGCTCGGTCATCCGCTTCGCGCTCGACAACCCGAAGAAGATCGCCTTCCTCTCGTTCCAGCCCGTCTCGTTCACGGGGCGCGACGAGGAGATCACGGACGAGCGCCGGATGCAGCAGCGCTACACGCTCTCGCACCTCGCGCAGGACGTGAAGACGCAGGTCGGCATCACGGAGCCGACGCGCGACTGGTTCCCGCTCAGCCTGATGGGCGCGTTCGCCGACTTCGCCGACCTCGCGCACGGGCCGGACGCCGAGTGGGGTCAGGTCTCCTGCGGCTGCCACCCGAACTGCGGCGTGGGCACGGCCGTGATGATCGACAAGGAGACGAAGGAGATGGCTCCCGTCCCCGAGTTCCTGAACATCCCCGGCCTCGTCAAGGACATGCAGCGCATCACCGACGCGGGGCGCGGCAAGTGGGTCTCGAACATGCTGATGGGCCTGACGCTCCTCAAGCACTACAACCCGTACAAGGCGCCGTCGCAGTTCTCGCTCTACGAGCTGTTCAAGAAGTTCGACAAGTCGTTCGGGCTAACGGGCAAGTCCTACGGCCGCGTTGACGGCAAGCGCTCGAAGACGGACATCGAGGCGCGCCGCGCCGACCGCTGGAACTTCCTCTTCATCGCGGGCATGTGGTTCCAGGACTTGTTCAACTACGACTTCCGCCGCACCGAGATGTGCATCATCCCCTACGGCACGCAGGAGGGCGAGATCTCCTTCTGCGCCTACAACACGGGCATCGGCTGGCGCAACATCATCGAGCAGATGCACCAGAACGCGACCGTCGCGCAGTGGTACAAGGATAACGGCCGCCACGAAATCTTCGCCAAGAACAAGGAGGTCGCGCTCCCGGAGACGCCGGTCAGCCTCGTCCTGAACGAAGTTGACCTCCAGCGCCCGAACAAGCCCCAGATGGAGGGGCCGAAGACGGCGGCCGAAGAGGCGGCGATGATGCGCAAGCTCTACCAGGAGATGGTGCTGAAGAAGAAGCTCGGCGCGGACGTGGAGAAGAACACGCCCGTCCAGATCAAGGGCCTCTCGCGCAAGTCTACTGAGACGACGAACGCCTGAAGTTCGCCCGACTCGCGAAACCGGAAAGCCCCGCCGGCGCTGACGCCGGCGGGGCTTTCGCTTCGGCGCGCACGCTTGAATAAATCGGGCGGCTAAGGTGTAATGTCTGGCGGTTTAATCATATGGTTCGGATTCTTCTGACAAACGACGACGGCATACATTCCGACGGACTCACGAAGTTGGAGGAGGCTCTGCGCGAGGTCGGCGACGTTTACGTCGTCGCGCCGGCCTCGGAGATGAGCGGCGCCTCGCACAGCCTGACTCTGTCGCGCCCGTTGCGCATCCGGCGCATCGACGAGCGCCACTGGACGGTGGACGGCACGCCGACCGACTGCGTCACGCTCGCGCTCAACCAGATTCTCGGCCGCGAAGAGCGCCCCGACCTCTGCTGCTCCGGCATCAACTACGGCGGCAACCTCGGCGACGACGCGAGCTACTCGGGCACCGTGGCCGGCGCGCTCGAAGCCACCATCCTCGGCGTGCCCGGTCTGGCCTTCAGCCTCGTCGCGCGCGAGAACTTCGACTTCACGCACGCCGCGCGCTTCAGTGTCACGGCCGTCCGCAAAGTCCTCTCGGAGGGGCTGCCCGACGGCACACTGCTCAACGTCAACATCCCGCCGGGCGAAGTCAGGGGCGTGAGCGTCACGCGGCAGGGGATCAAGAACGCGCGCCCCATCATCACCGAGCACATAGACCCCCGCGGCAAGGCTTACTACTGGATCGGCGAGGAGTACTACGGCTCCACCGCCGAGGACGGCACCGACTACGCGGCCGTCGAGGCGGGGCGCGTCTCGGTGACGCCGATGCGCAGCGACATGACCAACCACAGCGCGCTCGACGCGCTCGACCTCTGGAACCGCCTGCGCGCCGAGGATGTCGAGCGCGACGTGGAGGATCAGCCGGCCGGTCTCGGCTGAGCCGCGGAGGGTCGGGGGAAGTGGTCTCTTGAGTTCTTCGTCTTCAAACCGTTCGGCCGTGCAGCCTTCGAGCTTCCGCATCCCGCGCCAGCGCATGGTCGAGCGCCTGCGCGACCACTACCGCATCGCGGACGCGCGCGTGCTGGCCGCGATGGCCGACGTGCCGCGCCACTTCTTCGTCCCCGAAGCCTTGCAGGGTCGCGCCTACGGCGACCACGCGCTGCCCATCGACGCCAACCAGACCATCTCGCAGCCCTACATCGTCGCCCGCATGACCGAGCTGTTGGAGTGCGACCGCGCGAGCCGCATCTTAGAGATCGGCGCGGGCTCGGGCTACCAGACGGCGGTGCTCGCGCGCGTCGCGGGGCAGGTCTACGCCATCGAGCGCATCGCGGAGCTGGCGCGCCAGGCGCAGGCGCGGATACGGAGCTTGGGCGTCTACAACGCGACGGTCAAATGTTTCGACGGCACGATGGGTTGGAGCGCGCACGCGCCCTACGACGGCGTCCTCGTCGCGGCGGGCGGCCCCGAGGTGCCGGAGCCTCTGCTCGCGCAGCTCAAGGTCGGCGGCCGCCTCGTCATCCCCGTCGGCGCCTCGCGCGAGTCGCAGCGGCTCGTCCGCGTCATCCGCGAGGAGGAGGGCTACAGGCACGAGGAGCACGGCGCGTGCGCCTTCGTCCCGCTCATCGGCCGCTACGGCTGGTCTAACGCGACATAGATTTATAGATTTATGGAATCGATTTACGAACTCTTCAACCAGCTCAGGGAACTTCTCAACCCGAAGAACATCATCGAGTTTCTGACGACGAAGGGGCTGCTGCTGACCTACGCCGGGCTCGTCTTCATCGTCTTCGCCGAGACGGGGCTTGCCGTCGGCTTCTTCCTGCCGGGCGACTCTCTGCTCGTCGTCGCCGGCCTCGTCGCACGGATGCACCCCGAGCGGCTCAACGTCGTCCTTCTGCTCGGCACGCTCTTCGTCGCGGCGGTCGTCGGCGACGCCGTCGGCTACTACACGGGGCGCCACCTCGGCCCGCGCCTCTTCACGCGCCAGAAGTCGCTCCTCTTCAGCCCGAGCCACTTGAAGAAGGCGCACGGGTTCTACGAGAAGTACGGCGGGAAGACCATCATCATCGCGCGCTTCGTGCCCATCGTCCGCACGTTCGCGCCCATCGTCGCGGGCGCGGCGCAGATGTCCTACCGGCAGTTCTTCGTCTTCAACGTCATCGGCGGCTTCGCCTGGGTCTTCAGCATGATCCTCGCCGGCTACTTCCTCGGCACCTTCGTCGAGCGCGCCCTCGGCATCAAGCTCGAAGACCACATCGAGAAGGTCGTCGTCGTCGTCGTCTTCCTCTCGCTGCTGCCGCCGGTCTTCGAGTATCTCAAGTCGCGCCGCGAGAAGGCGCGGCTGCGGCGCGAGCAGGCCGGCGACGTGCGTGTTTGACACCGCACACCGCGACACATAGAATGATTCCGCAATCTTCGACGGGGCGTGGCTCAGCCTGGTAGAGCGCTCGGTTCGGGACCGAGAGGTCGGAGGTTCGAATCCTCTCGCCCCGATTTTGTTTTAGACGAAGGAAGGCCGCTTCAAGCTTGAAGCGGCCTTCCTTCGTTTTGTCTGTTTTAGATGTGGCCTTCAGTTCTTGTCCACTTGGAGCAGCGCCTCCGTGGGCGGCGGGTTGGTGCCGAGGGGCGGCTCGGGGTCGAGTTGGAGGAGGCGGAACTTGTAGCCGAGCGCCTCGGCCGGCGGGTTGGCGGGGTACGGGCGCGGGACGCCGCCCGGTATCGAGAGGGCGAAGCGCGCGCTCGCGCCGCCGGGCTTGACGACTTGGAGGAGGACGCTGACGGAGCCGGCGGTCGGGCACTGCGTGCCGGCCGGGCAGCGCGAGTCGCGCCCCGCGTCGGCGAGCGTGACGCGGAGCTTGTCGGGGAGCACGACGGCCGTCTCGCCCAACTTCAGTTTGAAGGGCGAGCCGAGCGCGGCCTCGGTCGCGGCCTCGTGGAAGCGGCGGCGGTACTCGGCGGAGTCGAGGAAGGCTTTGACCATCTCGGCCTTCTGGAAGTCGCCGCCGAAGCTGTTGAGCTTGGCGAGCCAGAAGTTGAAGCCGCTGCCGTTGTCGGGCCATTCGTCGTGGTTGCGCCGCAGGTAGCCGAGGTACTGCATCAGCACGAAGGCGGGCGCCAACTCGCGCGCGCGGAAGTCCGCGTCGTCGGCGACCTTGAGGAGCGCGGTGGCGCGCGTCTCCGTCCCCGCTTCCAGCCCCGCGACGAGCGCCGCGAACTCCGAGACCGAGAGCGCGCCCGACGACTTCGCGTTCAGACGCTCGACGTACTGCGAGGCGGTCAGGCTCTCGGGGAACTCCGCGCGGAAGCCGGGGCGGGCGACGAACTCCTCGGCGTAGGCGCGCCGGTTGGCGGCGAGCTTTGCGGGCCAGTCGCCCGGCCCGACGACGACGCCTTCGCCGACCGCGCGCGCGTCGCGGACGAAGGCGCGGTAAGTCACGCGCGCGCCGAACGCGAGCCGGTAGAGCCGCGCGACGAGGTAGCCCGTCTCCTGAAACTCAATCGACAGGAAGAACGCCGCGCTCACGTTAATGCGCTTCACCTCGCGGCAACCTGCGTCCGCGCCGCAGGACTCGATCTCGCCAGTCCAGAACCGCAGGCCCTCCGCGTCCGGCTCGCGCCCAAGGAAGTCGAGGTAGTGCTGGCGGACGAAGAACTCCGAAGAGTCGATGGGGTTCGCGGCCGAGGGGTGCGCGTCGTCGTCGGCGATGGTGAGCACGGCCGCCGAGGGCGCGTCGAGCGCCGCCGGGCCGCGCAGGTCGTGGAGCGTGAGGTTGATCGCCTCGTCGCCCTCGACCGAGTTGTCGTTCGTGACCGAGACGGCGAACGACTTCGACGACTCGCCCGGCGCGAAGCGGAGCGTGCCGCGCGCGGTCGTGTAGTCGGAGCGCTCGTCGGCGCCGTCGCCGCCGGTCGAGTAGCCGACCTCGACCGCGCCCGAGAGGTCGCCCGTGCGCGTCACGCCGACGACCGCCGAGCCGCCGCCCTCGCCGACCGCGTAGGCCGCGGCGTCGAAACGCACGCGGCCCGCCGCGGCCGGCGCGGCGGCGTCCGCGAACTTGGCGACGAAACTGCCGTACAGCGCGTTCGGGGCGTCCGCGAAATTTTCGCGGTAGGCGTTGACGGTGGGGAAGTCGTCCGAGGCGGTGTAGCCGAGCAGGTAGACCGCCCCGGCGGCGCCCGCGACAACGTCGGAGCCTTCGTCCGAGGAGCCGCCGCCGAGGTAGGTCGAGTAGAGCGACTGACCCGCCGGGTTGAGCTTGACGAGGTAGGCGTCCATCGGGCCGTCGAGCCGCGCCTGCAAGGCGTCGCCGGACGGCACGGGGAAGTTTTCGGAGATGGTGATGCCGGTGACGTAGGCGTTGCCGGCGGCGTCGGTCGCCACGGCCGTCGCCGGTTCGCCGCTGCAAAAGAAGGGGTTGCCGTCCAGGGTGCGCGGGCCGCACAGGCGCCGCGGCGCGCCGCTCAGGTAGGTCGAGTAGACGAGCGCGGTGCCGGCCGCGTTGAGCTTGGCGAGGAAGCCGTCGCCGTAGGGGTCGCGCGCCGCCGGGTGGAGCGCGCCCTGCGTGGGGAAGTCGGCGGAGCCCGTCAAGCCGACGACGTGCGCCTGTCCCGAGGCGTCCACGGCGAGGCCGTAGACTTCGTCGGGCATGGAGCCGCCGAGGTAGGTCGAGTAGACGAGCGCGCCGCCGCCGGGCGCGACCTTCGTCACGAAGGCGTCGGTGAGGTAAGACTCGGACGGCGTCTTGCGCGTCGTCTGGAAGGCGCCGGGCGTGACGGGGTAGTCGAGCGAAGAGGTCGTCCCGGCGACGTAGGCCGCGCCCGCGGCGTCCACGGCGAGGTCGCCGAGGAAGCCGTTCTCGTCGTCGCTCCCGCCGAGGAAGGTCGAGTATTCGAGCGCCTTGCCGTCGGGCGCCACCTTCGTCAGGAAGAGGTCGCTGCTCCCCTTCTTCGACGGCTGGAGCGCGTTCTTGAGGGGGAAGTCGGGCGACCAGGTCTCGCCGAAGACGTAGGCCGCGCCCGCGGCGTCCACCGCGACCGACTTGTTCCAGTCCGACTCGTTGCCGCCGAGGTGGCTCGAATAGACGAGCGAGGAGCCGGTCGGGTCGAGCTTGGCGACGAAGCCGTCGGAGTAGCCGCCGCCGGTCACGGGCTGGAAGGCGTTGACCGTGGGGAAGTCGGTCGAGTAGGTGATGCCGGTGACGTAGGCGTTGCCGGCCGAGTCAACGGCGACATCCGAGCCGTACTCGGTGCCGTACGGCTGTCCCGCGCTGCCGCCGAGGTAGGTCAGGTACGAAAGCCCCGCGCCCGACGGGTTGAACTTCGCCACGAAGGCGTCGCTTGAGCCGCGCAGCGTCGTCTGGTAGGCGCCGGGCGTGACGGGGAGGCCGCCGGTGTAGCTCTCGGCCGTGCCGACGAGGTAGACGGCGCCCGCCGCGTCCACGGCCATCTCGTTGCCCGCGGGGAAGTGTGTCGAGTAGACGAGCACGGGGTCGATGACGAGCGGCAGCGCCGGGTCGTACACGCCCACGCGGAAGCCGACCTCGCGCGCGCCGCGCAACTCGTAGCGCCCGGCGACCTCGCGCCGCGCGCCGCCGCGTTCCTGATAGACGACGGGCGCGCTCTGCCGGATCGTCCCCGCCTTCGTGTGGAGCAGCAGTTCGCCGCCCGCGCCGAGGGCGAGCCGCTCCGCGCCGTCGAAGCGCAGGCGGATGGGGCGGTAGTCGGCGCCCGGCGCGACGACGAAGTCGTACTCAAGACGGTCGCCGCCGCCGCCGTGGTAGACGAGGTCAACGCCCCCGTAAAGCTCGCGGTAGCGGACGGAGGCGAACGTCGGAACGTTCGCGCGCCACTTTGAAGCATCGCGGCCGACGAAGTAGTTGACGCGGCCCGCGAGCCGCCCCTCGCCCGCGACTTCGGCGCGCGTGTTGGCGCCGACGAACGTCATCCCGACGAGCCGGAAGGAGGGCGCGTCCGCGCGCGCCGCGCGGGCGCTCTCCCCGAGCGCCCGACGCGACGAAACGCGGCGCGCGCCCTCCTTCCGGCCGCCGTCCGTCCGCAGGGCGAGCGTGGCGCCCTCGGCCGTGAGCATGAGCGTGTGACCCTCACCACGCGAGACGAACTTGACGCGCGCGTCCGCCTGCCCCGCGTTCGCCTCGAAGCTCGCCGGCAGACGCGCGAGAGAATTTTCGAGACGCGCGCCGGGCGCGTGCGTCTGCGCGGGCGCGTTCGTCTCGGCGTGCGAGGCCGGCGCGTGCTCCGGCGACCTGCCGGCGAGAAGCGACAGCGACAGGAGAAGCGACGCGAGCAGCAGGCCGATGCGTGTGAGTGTCCGGGGCATAGTTGAAACCCCTTAGAAGCCGAGTCTAAGCGCGAGCTGGACGGAGCGCGGGCCGCCGACCTGGTAGAGCGGGCTGAGTCCGCCGTTGACGCCGCCGGTGCCGAGGCTGCGCGCGAGCGTCTGCGTGCTCAGGCCGAAGAGTCGGCTCTGGAGGTCGCCGACGGGGTCGCCGAAGTTCGGGTGGTTGAAGACGTTGAAGACCTCGGCGCGCAATTGTAGCCGCGCGCGCTCCGAGAGCGCGAACTGCCGGCGCACCGCGAGGTCGAGCTGCGTCAGCCCGAAGCCGCGCAAAGCGTTTCGGCCCAGCCTGCCCTGCCGGCCCGAGACCTCGGCGAACGCCGCCGGGTTGAGACGGCGTCCGCCGGGCGCGAGCGGGTCTGCGAGGTAGAGGGGGACGCCGCCGACGAGGTCGGGGCGGCGCGCCTCGACGAGGTCGCCGATGAAGACGCCGGTGGTCTGAATCACGTTGACGGGCGTGGCGGTGCGCGCGCGGAAGATGGCGTCGAGCGACCAGTCGCGCGCGAGCGACGCGCCGCGCGCGCGCCGCGACGGGGCGGGCAGGTCGTACGAGACGGCGGCGCTCAGCGAGTGGCGCACGTCGAAGGTCGAGGGGCCGCGCTCGGCCGCGCGGTCGAGCGAGCCGACGAAGACGAGGCCGCTCGAAGAGTCGTCCGAGTCGTCGTCAATAGAGTGAGACCAGGTGTAGGACGCGTGCGCCTGAAACCCCTTCGACAGCCGCCGCGCGTAGACGGCTTGGAGCGCGTGATAGTCGGAGGCGCTGCTGTTGGTCGTCAGGCGCACGACGTTGAAGTTCGGGCTGGGGCGGAGCAGCGCCGTCTGCCTGAGCAGTCGCCGCCCGGCCGCGCCGACGTAGGAGAGCGAGAGCGACTGTCGCCCCTCGAAGGGCTGCTCCACGCCCGCGCTCCATTGGAGCGTGAAGGGCAGGCGCAAGGAAGGCGCGAAGGCGTAGACCGTGCCGTAGGGCGGGTCGAGGTTGAGCGGCGGCGGCTCGGCCGTGGCGGGGTCGAGCGGGAAGGGGACGTTCGAGAGCAGCCTCTCGCGCGCGTAGGGGAAGACGCTGCCGAACGCCTGCGCCGCCTGCCCCGTGCCGAGGTCGTAGAAGAGGCCAAGCCCGCCGCGCAACATCGTCCCGCGCTCGGGCGAGAGCTGGAAGGCGACGCCGGCGCGCGGCGCGAAGTTGAGCCACGTCGTCTCCCACAGCGGCGTGCCCGCCGTCGCGAGCGCGACGACGCCCACGGGGATGTTGCCGACGACGTTGCCGCCGAAGCCGTCGCCGGACTCGAAGCCGCGGAAGACCGCCGGGTGGTTGCCGCCGCGCTCGGTCGGCGCCGGGTTCAGCTCCCAGCGCAGGCCGTAGACGACCGTCAGGCGCTCGGTGACGCGCGCCGAGTCCTGCGCGTATAGAGAGAGGTTCGTAAAGAGCGGGTGGCGCGGCTCGGCGTCGGCGGTGACTTTAATCTGGAAGGCGCGCCCGGTGGTCGCGGCCGCCGTGACGCCGTTCGTCTGCGCGTCGCCGAAGACGACCGTCTGCGCGTAGTTGAGCGGGCCGTAGACGGGCGCGAGCCTGCGGTAATCGACGCCGAGCTTGAGCTCGTGGCTCCCGCGCACCAGCGAGAGGTTGCCGACGAGGTTGAGCTGACGCTGAAAGTTGTTGACGTTCTTCCCCGTCCCGAAGCCCGAGTTAAGCCCGCCGCGCAAGGTGACCTGAAAGCCCGACGAGTCGGGGCCGGCGAAGGGCGGGAAGAGGAGCGCGGCGTCGGGCACGGCGGCGCCGCCGAAGTCGTCGAGCGCGAGTTCGGTCTCGCCGTGCGCGCGGCTCCAGTTGAAACGCAGGTCGGCGGTCGCGCGCGGCCCCGGCGCCCACGTCGCGCCGGCCGTCAGCGTCTCGGTGTCGAGCGCGGTGCGGTTGACGGTGTTGAGGCTCTGCCCCGCTTGGCCGGGCGAGCTGACGCCGCCGCGCTGCGTCGTGCGCGAGGGCGCGTTGGCGTAGCGCGCGAAGAGCGTCAAGGTCTCGGTGGCGACGAAGTCGAAGCGCGCGCTCGCGGCGTCGAAGCGCGAGGGGTCGGAGTAGCTGGCGGCGAACTCTGCGAAGCCGTTGCCGAGGTCGGCGCCGTTCGGGGCGGGGAAGGCGTCGAGCAGCGGTCGCACCTGCGGGCCGGCCGACGCGCGCGCGGCCAGCGACGGCACCTCGGTCAGCGCGTACTGCGGCTGGCGCAGGCGCATCCCCTCGTACGAGGCGAAGAAGAAGACGCGGTTGGCTCGGACGGGGCCGCCGAGCGTCGCGCCGAAGTCGTGTTGACGGATGGCGGGTCGCGCGAGCGCGCGGCTGTTGGCGAACCAGTCGTTGGCGTCCAGGCCGCCGCCGCGGAAGTACTCGAAGGCCGAGCCGTGCAGCTCGTTCGAGCCGGCGCGCGTCGCGATGGAGACCTGCGCGCCGGGCGTGCGGCCGAACTCGGGCGCGTAGGACGAGGTGAGCAGCCGGAACTCTTCGAGCGCGTCGAGCGAGACGAGGTTGTTCGCGCCGCCCAAGACAGTCAGCGCCGGCAGGCCGCCCGCCGCCGCCTGCCCCGGCGCCGTGCCCGCCGAGACGCCGACGTTCGCCGAGACGCCGTCAACCATGAAGTAGTTGGCGTTGGCGCGCTGGCCGTTGACCGAGAACTGCCCCTGCTCGTTAAAGCTCGTGCGCGTGAGCACGGCGCCGGGCGCGAGTTCAAAGAGCGACTGGAAGCTGCGGCCGTTTAAGGGAAGGTTCTCGACGAAGCGGCGGTTGACGACCGTGCCGACCGAGCTTGAGGCCGAGCGCTCGACGTTCGAGTCGAGCGCGTCCACGACCGTCACCGACTCGCCGACCTCGCCGACCTGTAGGCGTATGCGGAGCGCCTGCCGGTCGCCGACGTTGAGCACGATGTTGCGGACTTCGAGCGTGGCGAAGCCGTCGCGCTGCGCCGTCAGGGTGTAGCGGCCGGGCGGCAGCAGCGGGACGACGAACGCGCCCTCGCCGCCGGTCGTCGCGTGTCGCTGCACGGCCGTGCTCAAACTCAGCACGGTAATCTCGACCGACGGCACGACCGCGCCGTTCTCGTCCAGAACCGTCCCGCCCAGCGTCGCCGACGCCGACTGCGCGCGCGCCGCCGTCGCCGCCGCCGCGAGCAACAGCGCCGCCAGCACAAACCACCGAGTCGCAACTTTGCCCCGCTTGTCCACGATTAGAACCGGGTCAGAACCACCCGCGGTAGCGGGTGGCCCTTTGATACCCGACGGCGACGCGGCGCCACGGGCCACTCGCTACCGCGGGTGGTTCTGACCTCACTTATTCGTAAGCCTCTTCGACGGCCGCCGCGAGCCGCTCCGCGTCGGCGAGCGCGCGCCAGAACTGCGCGGACTTGATGGCGGCGGCGCTCCCCGAAGACTCCGAGATGGTGAAGGCCGTCCGCACCGCGTCGTCCTGCGCGTAGCTCAACTGTAACAAACGCTCGGCGGCGCGCGCGGGTCCCTGCTCGCCCGCACCTCGCGCGCCCGCGCCGTGCGAGCCGAAGACCGGCGTGAGCTGCGCGCGCAACGCCGCGACCTCGCGACGGTACGCGCCCGCGTGCTCGCGCACCATCGAGAGCCACTTCGAGCGCGCGTCGGGTTGGAGGGCGCGCGCCTCGTCGGGCGTGAACCTCCCGGCTAGGCGCCTGAGCGCCGAGGCGTGCAGCAGCGCCTGCCGCGAATGATTCATGGCGCGCGCGGCGAACTGTTTGATCTCGGCGTCCACGCGCGCGCCGTCCGCGAGCCGCGCCGCGAAGTGCGCGCGCAGCTCTGCGTCCGCCGGGATGCGCCCGGCGCCGACGACGACCTCGCGCTCAATCGCCGCGCCCGCGCTCGCGCGCTCGCGCCGCGCCAACTCCTCCGCGACCGTCGAGACTTCGACCGAGACCGCCGGGTTGCCGAGGACTGGGCCGAGGGCGCGCAGGATCGCCTCCTTGCGCCCCTCGGACTCGACGAGCGCCTCTACGCGCAGGGCTCCTCCTGTGGTGCGCCCCATGCTGACCTGCTCGCCGAGATTCGCTTTGATCTGGTTGAGGAGGTATGCGACCTCCACCTCAAGCTCGGCGGAGGCGACCGCCGCCGGGCTGTTGACGTTCGAGGTCGGCCGCGCCACTTCGTCGCCCTGCGAAGTCGCGCTTGTGCCTTCGGCCTTCGCCGCCGTCCCCGCGCCGAGCAGTTCGGGTTCGAGCTGGTAGACCGAGGGCGGCACCTCGCCCGCGCGCCGACGCTCGAAGCCGCCTTCGATGAAGCGGTACTCGAACGACTCGCCGCCGCGCACGACGACGAGCGTCATCCTGAAGGCGCGCAGGTCTGACTTGTTGAGCCAGAGCGACGCGCTCCGCAAGCCCTCGCCGCCCGCCGCCTCGCGCCCGACGACGTAGGCGTTCAACTTGTCTTCAACCTTCAACCCTTCGTTCGAGCCGAGCGCGTTAAAGGTCGCGGCCGAAGGCTCCAGGCGCCACGCGTCGCCCGCGTCGAGCAGCGCGACCGTGTCGGACGCGCCCGCCGCGTCTACGGAAGTCGGCGGCCGGCCGCGACGGTAGACGGCGACCGTGCCGTCGGACTTCGTCAACTCGCCCGCGACGAGTCGCCCCTCGTCGTCGTATAGACGGCGCAGGCGTATGCGACTCGCGCCGCCCTGCCACGTCTCGACCCTTTTACGTGTGACGCGGCCGCGCCCGTCGGCGCGCGCCTCCTCGACGTAAACCGTGCGGTGCAGGACGAGGTCTGAGCCGGCGGCCGGCTCCTCGGCGGCGGCCGCGCGCCGCAACAGTTCGGCGGCCGAGACGGGCGGCGTGTAGAGCCGTGTGAACAGCAGCGCCGCGACGACGAGCACCGCCAACGCCGCCGCCACCGCGCCCGGCCGGAACGGAGTGAACGGCGCCGCGACGTGACCCAGAAGCCTTCGCAGCCAACGCCACACCGCCGCGCCCGGCACGCCGGCGCGACGGCCGCGCCTGTGTTCACGACGATTTTCGTGGGCGCGACTCTCGTCAATGCTTTCCGCTTCGACTTCCGCCGTCGCCTCGGCCATGAGCGGGTCGCGGTAGACGACCCGCAGCGTCGGCGCCGAGTCCACGTAAGAGAGACGCGCCTCCAAAACACGCCGGTCGCTCAAGCCGACGCTCACCGTGCGGACGCCGTCCACGTCCGCCGGCCACGCCGCGGGGTCGAGGTAGAGCAGCCGCACGCTCTGCTCGCTGAAGACCTCGACGAAGTCAACATCCTCGCCGCCGACGTTTAGCTTCTGCTCGTTGACGACGGAGCCGACCTTCTGCGCGGCGAGCACTCGCCCGTTGATCGAGACGCACAGCTCGCGCGGCCTGTGCTCGAACACCTCGCGCGCGCGACGGCTGCAACGCCCCGCCTCTTCGCCCGAAGCCCCACCCGTCGAGCCGCCGCCCTCGCCGTCGTCATCGCCGCCGCCGCCGTCGCGACCGCCGCGCCGCGGCTCGTTGCCGAGCGAGTCGGTGGGGAAGCGTTCGGCGAGCGGCGTGAGACCGCGCAGGCGGTTAACTTCGTCGATGCAGACGGGGCAGCTCACCAGATGGGCGAGCGTCGCGCAGTCGGGCGCGCCGGCTGCCAAGCCCTCGTAGAGTTCCGCGAGTCCCGTCTCTTCAAGACACACGCCGCGCCGCGAGTCGAAGACGCGTCGGCGCAGGTCGCGCAGAAGCTCCTCGGGCGTCTGCGCGTAGCCCGTGGAGGCCGCGCGCGCCCCGCCGCGCACCTTCTCGCGGTTGATGAAGCGCAGGCTCTCGGGGTCTTTCAGGTACTGCCGTGCCTCGCTGCGCGAGACGCGGAGCCGCTCCTCGACGGCCTCGCGCGTCGTGCGCGTGAAGCGCGCGATCTCGCCGGGGTAGTAGCCGTGCATGAAGCGGAGGATGAGGACGCTGCCCGCCTTCGACGACTCCTTGCGCAGGCAGGCGTAGTGGCAGACCTGCCGCAGTTCGTCCTGCACGCGGATGAGGTCGCGCGGGTCGGCGGCGCGGAGCGCGAACTCGATTGAGTCGTACTCGACGACGGCCGGCACGTCCTCTCGCCTGCGCGCGGCGCGCCTCATCTGCGACGTGTTGAGGTTGCGCAACATCTGGTAGAGATAGCCGTCGAGGTTTTGCATCCGCGCGAGGTCGGGGCGCGCGAGCGTGAAGTTGACGTAGGCGTCGTGGACAAGGTCTTCGGCGCGCGCCGCGTCGCCCCCCGTCAGACGCATCGCCCACGAGCGCAGAGGCCCGTAGCGCGCGAGAAAGACCTCCTCGTGCGACGACTCGGCGCGCGGAATTTCCGTCGGCTCCAACATCGCTCCCGACCTTTAAGACGCGCGCCGCCGTGAGGAACCCACGCGCGCGGCGCGGAAAAACTTTGGCGGCGGAAACTTTAACAGCTTCGTCGCGCGCCCGCGTAACCCGCGCCGCGCCCGGCCCGCCGCTTCCGGCACGGTGTTTGTTGACATACTCGGTAGACAAATTTTGACGAGCCGTTTTCGGACAGGCCGGCGTCTGTCCGGCGGCGGGGTGTCCTGAAAACGTTTTCGAGTTCAAGAGGAGAAGTCGAGATGGCAACAATAGAAGAGAGACTGACTGCCGCCGGGGCGGACATCGAGGGGCTGACCGGCGGGGAGTCCACGACCTCGGCCGTGACGACCAACGTCGGCGAAGTCGAACGCTGGGCGTCGGCCATCGGCGGCGGCGCGCTGGCGCTCTACGGGATAACGCGCGGGAGTCTGGGCGGCATCGCGCTCGCGCTCGTCGGCGCGGCACTCGTCCAGCGCGGGGTGTCGGGGCATTGCAACCTCTACGAGGCGATGAATATCGACACCGTCGGCGGCCTGCGCAACAGCGAGAACGTCTCGGTCACGGGCGAGCGCGGGACGAAGGTCGAGAAGAGCGTCACCGTCAACCGACCGGCCTCGGAGCTTTACGCCTTCTGGCGCAACTTCGAGAACCTGCCGAAGTTTATGAATCACCTGGAGTCGGTCAGCGCCGCGGGCCCGAACCGCACGCACTGGGTGGTGAAGGCGCCCGCCGGGATGAGCGTGTCGTGGGACGCCGAGGTCTACAACGACAAGCCGGGCGAACTGATCGCGTGGCGCACGCTCGAAGGCTCGACGGTGGCGCACGCCGGCAGCGTCCGCTTCGAGGAGCAGGGCGACTCGACGGTCGTCCGCGTCTCGCTCAAGTACGACCCGCCGGGCGGCATGATCGGCTCTTACATCGCGGGTCTCTTCGGCGAGAACCCCGAGCGGCAGATCGAGGAAGACCTCGGGCGCTTCAAGGATCTCATGGATTCGATGGGGACGGCGGGACGCGGAGCCACGGCGGGGAATTGAGAGCCTGCTGATTGGGAAGGAGACTTGGATGGCGGAAGAGACGGAGAACGACGACCAGATGATCGGCCACGACTCGACGACCGCGCCCGGCGGCAACAAGGAGCGCCGGACGGGCGACCCCGGCCGCACGCCCGGCAAGGCCGAGGGCGACGAGGAGACCGTGGACGAAGACTTGAAGTCGAAGAACGGTTAAGACAGCTTTGACGGGCGGCGGCGAGTCGCCCCGCAAAGACAAATCCCGGCGCATGAGCCACGCTCACGCGCCGGGATTTCTTTTTCGCGCCGCCCTCTTCGGAAAAACATCGGCCGGCGGCCGTGCCGGCCCGCCTAACTCTGCGGCGCACGGCGGGGACAGAGATTGTTGGCGTTCGGCGCGCCGTGCTATATTCTTCGCGCCTAAAAAGGTGGGCGGCCAAGCCTACCCCGTCCCGTCCAGACCGAGTTAACAAACGCCCCACAGCCGAGCTAGTCCATCAGGTCATACTTTATGACAGAGCACCTTTACCCCCGTGCTGCCGCGCGCGCCGCGCGTTGGCTCTGCGCCGTCGTGTGGCTCTCGGCCGCGGCCGGCGCTTCGCCCGCGCAGACGATGCCCGCCGGCAGCCCCGTGCTGCTCACCGAAGGGACGGGCGCCACCACGCGCGCCGTCGCCTACGAGGCCGTCACCTTCCGCTCGGAGCCGTTCCCCGTCGTCTCGCCCGTCAACTGGCACGCCGACAAGTCGAACACCGGCGACCAGCAGACGCGCGTGACGGTCTTCGCGATGAACCTCGCGCTGCTCCCCGGCGAGTGCGGGCGCGACGAGACGGCCAACTGCTCGATCCCTTTGACGGCCGACGCGCAGGACGCCTCGGGGCGCCTCTACCCGTTGAAGGTCGAGGCCGTCACGCGCCCGAAGTACGTGCAGTTGCAGCCCGTGCCGGGGAACCCGAGCAGGCAGGAGTGGACGGAGGTCTCGCAGGAATGGCTCTACGCCGTCACGCTCCGGCTCGACGAGGCGATGACCGACACCTTGGGCGACGTGCTCGTCCGCGTCAACTTCCACGGCCTCGCCTCGAACCGCGTCCGCATCGCGGTCGGGCAGGCCGGCCCCGGCCCGGCCACCGACGCCGCCGCCGAGTTCGTGGCGCCCGCCCCGCCCGTCGCGCCCGCGCCCACGCCTTTCCCGACGCCGAAAGCTTACGGCCCCGGCGAGGCTTCGGCCGCCGACGCGAAGCGCCTGCTCGACCAGGCGACGTGGGGGCCGAACGTCGCGGAGATCGAGCGCGTCCGCGCGATGGGGCTGCGCGCCTTCGTGGACGAGCAGTTGAACGCGACGCCGCTCAACGCGGCGAAGACATCGAACTTCGCCGACCTCGATTTCATGCCTGACGACTCTTCGCAGCCGGCGGGCTGTCCCACGTCCAACCCGGCCGACCCGAACTACAATCAGGCCACCTGCCTGCGCGACAGGTACCGCATGTACCCCGTCCACGTGCAGTTCTTCAAGAACGCGCTGGCCACCCCGGACGCCGCCGACCCGCAGGGAACAACGCGCCGCAACAACCAGCTCCGCCAGCGCGTCGCCTTCGCGCTCCACCAGATGTTCGTCGTCTCGGGCAACGACATCCCGTTCGGCTACTGGATGACGCCGTACTTGCAGATACTCGACCGCGGCGCCTACGGCAACTTCCGCACGCTGCTCGGCGAGATCACGCTCAACCCGGCGATGGGCGAGTACCTCAACATGAACCAGTCAACGGCCGTGAGCCCGAACGAGAACTACGCGCGCGAGATACTCCAACTCTTCTCCATCGGCGTCAACCAGCTCAAGCCCGACGGCACGCCCGTGCTCGACGCGCTGGGGCGGCCCGTCCCGAGCTACACGCAGTCGGACGTGAACGAGTTCACGCGCGTCTTCACCGGCTGGAACTTCGCGCCGGCCTTCCAGGTCGGCACGCCGCCAAATACGGCGGGCGCGACCAACTTCCGCGACCCGATGGCGCCGCGCGGCGGCACGACGCACGACCGCAACCCCAAGATTCTCTTCGGGACGAGCCTCGCGGGCTGCCCCGGCTCGAACAACCAGACGAACCCGACCAACGCCCAGTGCGCGCGCAACGAGCTTGAGGTCGCGCTTAACGTCATCTTCAACCACCCGAACGTCGGCCCGTTCGTCTCGAAGCAGCTCATCCAGCACTTAGTGACGAGCAACCCGTCGCCCGCCTACGTCGGCCGCGTCGCGGCGGTCTTCAACAACGACTGTCAGGGTCTCTACCCCGAAAACGGCTGCGGCTCGGCGCGCGGGAACATGAGGGCGGTCGTCCGCGCCGTCCTGCTCGACCCCGAGGCGCGCGGCGACTTCAAGACCGCCTCGGACTACGGGCGCCTGCGCGAGCCGGTGCAGTACCTGACGAACGTCCTGCGCGCGTTGGAGGCCAACAGCGACGGCGTGCTCGCCTCGTTCAGCCGCGGCGGGGACATGCCGGCGGCGCTCGACCAGCCGCTCTTCCATCCGCCGACGGTCTTCAGCTACTACTCGCCCGACTACGAGGTGCCGGGGACGAAGACGACGGGACCGGCCTTCCAGATTCTCTACACCACGACGACGCTCCGCCGCGCCAACACCGCCAACACGCTCATCTACTCGGGCGTGCTCTCGGGGCCGAACAACCCGACGGGAACGCAGCTCAACTGGGCCACGCTGGACGCGATGGCTGCCGAGGCGGGCAAGACCGACGAGGAGCGCGCGACCAACATCGTCAACTACCTCGACGCGCTGCTCATGCACGGCACGATGTCGCCAACGATGCGCGAGTCGATCAAGTCGGCCGTCAAGGTGCAGACCCAGCAGAACGACGCGCAGTACATCCGGCACCGCTCGCAAGGCGCCGCCTACCTCGTCCTGACTTCGCCGCACTACGACGTGCAGAGGTGAACCGACCGATGGCACACACCCGCAGAGACTTCCTACGCACGGCCGCCTGCGCCCTCGGCGGCGCCGCGCTCGCCTCCACCGTCGAGAGCTTCGGGCTGATGGACGCCTACGCGCAGGGCGCCGCGGGCTACCGCGCGCTCGTCTGCGTCTTCCTGAACGGCGGCAACGACGGCAACAACATGGTCGTCCCGCTCGACGCGACCGGCTTCAACGAGTATAGCAACACTTCGGGCCGCGCCGCGGCGGGGCTGGCGCTCGCGCAGTCGGCGCTGAACCCCACGACGATTAGCCCGCCGAGCCAGGGGCGCCCGTTCGCGCTCCACCCGAACATGCCCGAGATGAAGGCGCTCTTCGATCAGGGCAAGCTCGCCGTCGTCTGTAACACCGGCCCGCTCGTCGAGCCGCTGACGCGCACGACCTACCGCAACGGCTCGGGGCGCAAGCCGCTCCAGCTCTTCTCGCACTCCGACCAGGTCGCGCAGTGGCAGACCTCCGTCGCCGACACCGTGAGCCAGACGGGGTGGGGCGGGCGCATGGCCGACCGCATGGCCGCCGTCAACCTCCCCTCGACCTTCTCGCACTCGATCTCGATCTCGGGCGTCAGCACGTTTCTGACGGGGAACTCGACGCGGCAGCTCGCCATCGCCGACGCGTCGTTGCCGCTCGCCGGCCTGCTCTCGCTCAACATCCTGGGCACGCCCGCGGAGGTCGCCGCGCGCCGCGCGGCCTTCGACCAGATCAGGGCCTCCGACTTGTCGAACCGCCTCGTCCGTGCCGCGGCCGACACGCGAGCCAGCGCCCTCCAGACCACTCAACAGCTCTCGACCGTCGCCTTCAAAAGTTTCTCGACCGTCTTTCCGAACACGTCGCTCGGCCGCCAGCTCCTCCAGGTCGGCCGCATTATCGCCGAGCGCGGCACGTTCGGGATGAAGCGTCAAATCTTCTTCGTGCAGGCCGGCGGCTACGACACGCACTCGAACCAGCGCGGCGCCGTCGGCAACACGCAGGACAACCTGCTGCTCCAACTGAGCCAGGCGCTCAACGCCTTCTACAACCTGCTCAGGAATGAGCTGGGGAATCCGGGGAGCGGCTTCTACCTCGGCTCGGACGTGACGCAGGAGGTGACGGCGTTCACGCTCTCCGACTTCGGCCGCACGCTCCAGCCGGCGGGCTCGGGCGCGGTCGTCGGCTCCGACCACGGCTGGGGCAACCACCACCTCGTCATGGGCGGCGCGGTGCGCGGCGGCGACTTCTACGGCACGTTCCCGAGGCTCATCATGGGCGACGGAGACGACGCCGACTCGCGCGGCCGCTGGATTCCGACGACCTCCGTCGAGCAGTACGCCGCGACGCTCGCCTCCTGGTACGGGCTTTCGCAGAGCGACTTCCCGGCGGTCTTCCCGCTGCTCGGCCGCTTCCCCACGCCGAACATGGGTTTCATGTCCTGAGAGGCGTCTTAAAGTTCAGCATGGTAAAGCTCAAAATCCTCGTCGTCCTGATCTTCGCGGTGGGCACCGCCTCGCTGCTCTTCACGAACAACGCCGCCAACCCGCACGCGCGCGCCTACTCCTCGGGTCCGCCCGCCGGCTTCACGCACGCGCCGGGCGAGCTCGACTGCGCCGACTGCCACACGACGCCCGCGCAGAGCACCGGCACGCTCACCCTCAACGCGCCGCAGACCTACACGCCGGGTCAGACCTACGACGTGACGGTCTCGCACGCCACCGCCGACCCGACGCGCGTCCGCTGGGGCTTCGAGCTGACCGCGCTCGACGCGGCCGACGAGCGCGCCGGCGCGTTCGAGCCGGCCGACGACCTCACGCGCGTCATCAGCGGCGAGGGGCCGTTCCCCGGCCGCGAGTACGTCGAGCACACGTCGAACGGGACTTTTCCGGGTCAGCAGAACGGCGCGTCGTGGAAGTTCCGCTGGACGGCGCCGTCCGAGGACGTGGGCCCCGTCACCTTCTACGTCGCCGGCAATCAGGCGAACGGCGACGGCAACAGCTCGGGCGACAACATCTACTTCACCTTCGCCTCGGCGACCTTCGCGCCGCCCGCGCCCGACTTCCGGGTCGAGGTCACGCCCGCCTCGCGCGTCGTGACCCAGCAGGGCGGCACGACGAGCTATAACGTCGTCGTCTACCCGGCGGGCGGCTTCACCGGCCAGGTCGCGGTCGAGGTCTCGGGGCTGCCGCCGGACGCTTCAATCGTCTTCCCCAACGGCGGGGTGGTAGACATCACCGACGCGACGCCGAAGGGCGCACCCTTTTCGGTCTCCACCGGGCCCGCGACGCCCACGGGCGACTACACGCTCACCGTGAAGGGGACGAGCGGCCAACGCACGCGCACGGCGCAGGCGGCGCTCAAGGTCGTCGCGACGACCGACGCCGACCTCGCCCTCACGCAGACCATCTCGCCCAACCCGGCGCAGACGAACACGGACATCCGCTTCAACATCAACGTCACCAACAACGGCCCGGCGAAGGCTTCCGCCGTCGAGCTGACCGCGACGCTGCCTTTAGAGTTCCACACCTTCACCGAGGGCGCGCTCGGCGAACGGTGCGGGCTGAGCCCGGCGACGAACGCCAACGTCTACGTCTGCCACCTGCCCGACATCGCGGCGGGCGAGAGCGTCTCCGTGGACTTCACCGTCCGCACCTCGACGCAGGGCATCCTGCGGACGACCACGACGGTCAGGGCGTTGGAGAACGACCCGTTCACGTCGAACAACAGCATCATCCTCGCGCTCCCCGTCGAGGCGCAGGCGGCCGGCCCTTCGATGACCGTGGCCGGCCTTGGCGTCCGCACGGTCGCGACGGGACTCGACCAGCCGACATCGTTGGCCTTCGTCGGTCCCAACGACTTCCTCATTCTTGAGAAGGCTTCGGGGCGCGTCGTCCGCGTGAGGAACGGCGTCTCGCTCGGCGCGGTGCTCGACCTCGCGGTCAACTCCGCGTCCGAGCGCGGGCTGCTCGGCGTCGCGCTCCACCCCAACTTCGCCTCCAACGGCTTCGTCTACCTCTACTGGACGGAAAGCTCGACGGGCGCCGACACGACCGCCATCGACGAGGTGCCGCTGCGCGGGAACCGCGTTGACCGCTTCAAGTGGAACGGCTCGTCGCTCGCGTACGACCGCACGCTGATACGCCTGCGCTCGCTACAGGCGGACGCCGGCCAGCCCGCGCGCGGCAACCACAACGGCGGCGTCATCCGCTTCGGCCCCGACGGCAAGCTCTACGTGCTGATGGGCGACAACGGGCGGCGCGGCTACATGCAGAACCTCCCGTGCGGCCCCCTCGTCGCGTGCGGCGACCCCATCGCGGCCGACGACCAGTTCGGCGGCCCCGAGCCGGACGACGCGCACTTCACCGGCGTCATCCTCCGCCTCAACGACGACGGCACGACGCCCGCCGACAACCCCTACGCGCAGATTCCGACGGTGCAGACCACGCCGACGACCGAGAACATCCGGCGGACTTTCGCCTACGGCGTGCGCAACGGCTTCGGGATGGACTTCGACCCCGTCGGCGGCTACCTCTGGACGCAGGAGAACGGCGACGACGCCTTCGACGAGATCAACCGCGTCGAGGCCGGCTTCAACGGCGGCTGGATTCAACTGATGGGGCCCTCGTCGCGCGTCGCCGAGTTCAAGGCGATAGAGGTCGCGCGCGGCAACAGCCTCCAACAGAACCGCTGGCCGCCGTCGAACATCGCCGACACGCCGGCCGACGCGCTCGCGCGGCTCTACAAGCTGCCCGGCTCGAAGTACACCGAGCCGGAGTTCAGTTGGAAGTACGCCGTCGCGCCGTCGCCCGTCGGCTTCGCGGGCGCTGGGCTGGGCGTCCAGTACGCGGGCGACCTCTTCGTCGGCGCGTCGCGCACGACGCTCCTCGGCGGCTACCTCATGCGCTTTCGCCTGAGCGCCGACCGCAGGCAGCTCGTCACGAACGACTCGCGCCTCGCCGACAAGGTCGCCGACAACGCCGACAAGTTCGACCTCTCGGAGAGCGAGAGCCTCGTCGTCGGCCGCGACTTCGGCGTGACGACCGACATCCGCAACGACCCGTTCGGCGGGAACCTCTACGTCGTCTCGCTCTCGAACGGCGCGGTCTACGAGGTCTACGCGCGCCCGACGCTCTTCTTCGCCAACCTCGACGGCTCGCAGGAGGTGCCGGCGAACGCCACCGGCGCGCTCGGCACGGCCACCATCCTCCTCGACAAGGACGAGACGACCGCGCGCGTCTCCTTGCGCTTCCGCGGCCTCTCGGGCGCGCAGACCGCGGCGCACATCCACGGGCCCGCGCCCGCCGGCCAGAACGCCGCGCCCGTCTTCACCCTACCCGCGGGCGACTTCTCTGATTTCCAGATAGCGCTCACGCCGCAGCAGGTGGCCGACCTCAAGGCCGGCCTCTTCTACGTCAACGTGCACAGCACGGCCTTCCCCGACGGCGAGATACGCGGCCAGTTCTCACAGACCAGCCAGCCTTCGGTCGTGCAGCTCGACGTGGGCGCGTTGGAGGTGCCGGAGTCGGCCGGGGTGAAGACCATCAACGTCCAGCGGCTCGGCGACACCTCGACGGCCGCCAACGTCACTTACGAGACCGGCGACAGGACGGCCTCCGACCGCTCGGACTACACGGCGGCGCGCGGCCTGCTCCGCTTCGCGCCGGGAGAGACGCAGAAGTCCTTCGACGTTTTCATCACCGACGACGGCCTCGCGGAGCCGACCGAAATCTTCGCCGTCACCATCTGGTTCCCGACGGGGACGCAGCAGGGCCCGGTCGTCCTCAACGGGCGCGCGTCGAGCTTCGTCCTCTCCATCATCGACAACGACCAGCCGCCGCCGGCGACGAACCCCATCGACTCGTCGGCCTTCTACGTCCGCCAGCACTACCGGGACTTCCTCAACCGCGAGCCGGACCCGGAGGGCTTGCAGTTCTGGACGAACGAGATCGAGCAGTGCGGCGCGGACGCGCGGTGCAGGGAAGTGAAGCGGATCAACGTCTCGGCGGCGTTCTTCCTGTCGATTGAGTTTCAGGAGACCGGCTACCTCGTCCACAGGCTCTACGTGGAGTCCTTCGGGCGGCCGCCGATTTTGTATGAGTTCCTGCGCGACACGCAGGAGATACGGCGCGGCGTCGTCGTCGGCCGGCCCGGCTGGGAGGCGCAGCTCGCGGCCCAGCGGCGCGCCTTCGCCGACCTGTGGGTCGCTCGTACCGACTTCAGGAACAACTTCGACGGCCTCTCGAACCTGAACTACGTCAACCGCCTCTTCGAGCGCGCACAGGTGACGCCCGCGGCCGCCGAGCGCGACGCGCTGGTCGCCGCGCTCGACGCGGGCACGAAGACGCGCGCGCAGGTGCTCCTCGACGTGGCCGACAACGCCGCCTTCAAGCGGCAGGAGACGAACCGCGCCTTCGTGCTGATGGAGTACTTCGGTTACCTGCGGCGCGACCCCGACACCGCCGGCTTCAACTTCTGGCTCGCCAAGCTCAACTCATTTAACGGCGACTACGTCGCGGCCGAGATGGTCAAGGCGTTCATCTCCTCGAACGAGTACCGCGCACGCTTCGGCCAGCCCTAGCCGCCACGGTTAACTGCCGCCGGCGTCTTAGGCGCCGGCGACGGAACGCGGGCGACGCGGGCTTCGTATGCCGGGGAGAGTTTGAGAGGAGGGTTTCGGCTGATGTTGAGAGTGATTTTGTCGTGCGTCGTGCTCGCGTGCTGCGCGGCGTTGGCTTGCGCGTGGCCGCGCCCCGTGACGAATCAGGCGGGGGAGGGCGCCGCCCAAGAGGCGCCGCCCGCCGCGCAGGCGCAGCCGGTGAAGAGGAAGGTAAGCGGCTCAACGCTCACGTCGGGCAAGTCGCCGCGCGTCCGCATCGAGTTCGGCAAGGGCTTCAAGTACGTCGGCGGCCAGAGCTTCGTCCTCTACGACGTGGCCGACGCCGAGCAGCACTTCTTCGTGGACGCCGACGCCGAGGGGCGCGTCCGCCGTCTCTACTGGGTGCAGTTCGAGGGCTACCTGCCGAGCAACGCGCACAAGTACAACTACAAGTCGCCGAAGACCGTTAACATCGCCGGGCTGGACTTCTTCGCCGACGCGCAGGCGCGGCAGATACCCGCGCCCGACCCGGCCGCCGCCCCGAAGCCCGCGAACAAAATCTCCGACGGCGACCACGCGCGCTCCTTCCTCGCCTCGAAGGGTCTCAGGATGGCGTCGAACGAGGCGCTCTGGCAAAGGCTCGTCCACATGACCGACGCCACGAACCGGAGCGAGCTGATGATCATCTACCTCGAAGACCTTTCGGGGATGGGGCTCGCGGCGGCCGACTTCAGCGAGGGCGGGAAGGCCGCGGCGCGCTGGGAGTCGGTCTCGAAAGAGCTGCTCGAACGCGCGCAAAAAGGGATGACCATCAAGCGGCTTTGAGCCGCGCGCGCCTCAGCGCATCCCGAGCATGAGGAGCAGCGAGCGGTCGTGGACGCGTCCGCCCTCCGCGCGCCAGCGTCGCAGCGCCTCCAACTCTTCGTCGGCGACGGGGCGGTTGGCGAGCAGCGCGGCGGGCGTCTTCTCGAAGGCGTGTTCGGTGAGCGCGAGGTGCGGCTCGCGCACCGCGAGCGCCCGGCCCGACCCGAGCGCCGCCTCGGCCGCCTCCACGTCCGGGTAGAAGTCGTAGTAGACCAGCACGTGCCAGACCGCCGCGTGCCCCTCGCCCTCCGACCCGAGCACGCGTACCAGCCCGAAGCCGCTCTCCATCTGAAAGACGAGGTCGTCGCCCGCCGCGTAACTCAGCGCCATAAACTCTCACGCGTCCCTTCGGAAGTTTTCGGAAAGCTTAACACGAACGCCGCCGCCGGTTTACTATCGGGGCGGCTCTAGAGACTCGTGCGTGGCGGTGGCTGTGGATGGACGGCGTGGGCGGCGAGAAGGATCACTATTCGACGCTGGGCGCGGGGCGCGAGGATGCGCGCGCGGAGATCGAGCGCCGCTACAAGCGGCTCGCGCGCCGCCACCACCCCGACCGCGGCGGCGACGAGGAGGAGATGAAGGCGCTCAACGAAGCCTGGCGCGTCCTCGGCGACGAGGGCGCGCGGCGCGACTACGACGCGCGGCGCGACCGCGAGGCCGAGCGCGCCGACGCGCGCCGCACGTACGCCGCGCACCGCCACGTCGTCTCGCCCGGCGCGAAGGCCGACCCCTTGAGCGGGCGCATCGTCGGCGCGGCGCTCTGCCTCTTCGCCGGCCTCGTGCTGATGCTGCTCGTCAAGGCGCACTACGTCGTCTTCCTGTGGCCGCTCGCGCTGCTCGGGCTGGGCGTCGTCGCCTTCGGCGTGCTGATGGCGCACGGCGCGCTCACGTTCGCGCGCGAACAGGTGGCCCCGAGTCACCCCGTCAGGCGTCTGGTCTGGGCGCAGGAGGTCTTCTTCTGGTCGTGCGTGCTGGGCGGGGGCTACGGCTTCTACCTTTTGCTGAGGGCCGTCTGAATGATGCGCGTCAAGGGACTCGAACTGCTCTTCCTCGAAGTCAACAGCCTCGAAGAGTCGCTGGACTTTTACCGGGGCGGTTTAGGCTTCGAGCTGCTGGCGCACACGCCCGAGGCCGAGCCGCCGATGGCGACGCTGCGCGCGGGTGGCCTGCGGGTGATGCTGGCGCAGGTGCCGCTCACGATGGCGCGGCGCGGCCGCGGCGTTCATTTCTTCCTCACCGTCGAGGACGTGGACGAGTTCTACGACTTCGCGCGCTCGGGCGGCTTGGACGTCGAGCAGCCGTCGGACGAGGGCTGGGGCGGCCGCTTCGTCACGCTCGAAGACCCGGACCGCTACCGCCTGTTCTTCGTCGCGTGGGACGAGCGCGAGGCGCAGGCCGGGCCGGGCGAGGGCGGCTTGTGGGATTGAAGGCCGGGTCATAAAATAGCCGCAGACTTTCTCCCTGCGACCCGCGCGCCGCGAACGCTCCCGAAGGGCGCGCGTCAGCCAACAGCCGAGCCGTAAACGACGGCCGCCCGCCCGCGGGCGGTGCCGTCCGGGAGCGCCCATGCGTTACGTCGAAAACCCGCCAAACCCCTGGCTCTCGACCAGCGTCGAGTGGATCGGCGAGCCGCCCGAGTCGCGCGTCGAGGTCTTCGAGGAGACCGAGACGCGCAGCATCATCACCCACAACAAAAGCCCCGACGTGGGCTTCGACTATTCAATCAACTGCTACCGCGGTTGCACGCACGCGTGCAGCTACTGCTTCAGCCGCCCGACGCACGAGTACCTCGGCTTCGGCGCGGGCACCGACTTCGAGACCAAGATCGTCGCCAAGGTTCGCGCGCCCGAACTGCTGCGTGAAGAGTTCATGCGCCCTTCGTGGAAGGGGCAGACGGTCGTCTTCTCGTTCACCTCCGACCCTTACATCCCGCTTGAATTCAACTACAAGCTGACGCGCCGGTGTCTCGAAGTCTGTCTTGAGTTCCGCAACCCCGTGGGCGTCGTCACCAAGTCGGCGCTCGTACGCCGCGACAAGGATTTGCTCTCGGCGCTGGCGCGCGAGGCGGCCGCCAGCGTCTACTTCTCGATACCCTTTGCGGACGACGAGACGGCGAAGGCTTTGGAGCCGACGGCGCCGCTCCCGGCGGCGCGCTTCCGCGCGATGCAGGAGCTGGCCGAGGCGGGCGTCCCCGTCGGGCTCGCCATCGCTCCGGTCATCCCGGGCCTCAGCGACTCGCACATCCCCGAGCTGCTCAAGCGCGCGAAGGAGGCGGGCGCGCGCTCCGCCTTCATCAACCTCCTGCGCCTGCCCGGCAACGTCGCGCCCTACTTCGAGCAGCGCCTGCGCGAGCGCCTGCCGACGAAGGCCGACCGCGTGCTCTCGCGCCAGCGCGAGGTGCGCGGCGGTCGCCTCAACACGGCCGAGTTCGGCGAGCGGATGAAGGGGCACGGCGTCTACTGGCAGCTCATCGAGAAGAGCTTCCGCGTCCACTGTGCGCGGCTCGGGTTCAATCAGGACGAGCAGAAGCACGCCTACGAAGAGCGCCCCGACACCTTCCGCCGCCCTTCGCCGCAGGGCTCGCTCTTCGATTAGCGAGGATGGGAAAATTGGTGCTAACGCCCGCGCACAAAATCCTTCAGACGGCGCCGCCCGTGCCGGTATAATGTGCGCGCTCTCGCAGCACGAACCGCAGGAGGGATTTGAGGCGTATGCTTACCATCAGGCACGTGGTCTGCGACCGTGAACCCTACTTCGTCGCCGACGCGGCGTCGGCGCTCGACGCCGCCGACTACATGGCCAGCCGCAAGATCGGCGCCGTCTGCGTCCTCGACGCCGACGAGAAGCTCGTCGGCATCTTCTCCGAACGCGACCTGCTCAACCGCGTCGTCGCGCGCCGCCGCGACCCCGCGTCGGTGCCCATCCGCGAGGTGATGAGCGAGCCGCGCGCCGTCATCGAGTGCGGCGACACGCCGCACGAGGCGCTGGAGCGGATGGAGCGCGTCGGCAGCCGACACCTGCCGGTCGTGGACGGCGACAAGTTCATCGGCATGCTCTCGATGCGCGACATCATGCGCGTCGAGATCAGCGAGCAGGGTGCGGAGCTGCAACTGCTCCACGAATACATCTCGCACTAAGCACCCGAAACACTTTGAAGACACACGCGCGGACTCACACGACCGCGGCGCTCGCCTGCGCCCTCTCGCTCCTCGCCGCCTGCGGCGCCGCGCGCACCGGTGGCGACGACTCGAACCCTGCGCCAGCGGGCGGCGAGTCAGCAAACGCCGCCGCCGTCCCGCCCGCGCCCGAAGGCGACGCGCTCGCGGGTCTGCGCGTCGAGACGGTCGTCTCGAACCTCGAAGTCCCCTGGTCAATCGTCTTCGCGCCCGACGGCCGGATGCTCTTCACCGAACGGCCGGGGCGCGTGCGCGTCTACGAGAACGGGCGCCTGCGACCCGAACCTCTCGCCGTCATCGACGACGTTGAGCGCGGGAGCGAGAGCGGCCTGATGGGGCTGACGCTCCACCCAGACTTCGCGCGCAACCGCCTGCTCTACCTCGCCTACGCCTACAACGAGGGCGGCGTCCGCGTCCGCGTCGTGCGCTTCCGCGAGACGGGTGAGGGGTTGGCCGACCGCAGGCTCATCATCGAAGGCATCCCGGCCGCGCGCTTCCACGCCGGCACGCGCCTGCGCTTCGGTCCCGACGGCAAGCTCTACGTGACGACCGGCGACGCGGCGGAGAAGGAGTCGGGTCAGAAGTTGGACACGCTGGCGGGGAAGACTCTGCGCCTGAACGACGACGGGACGGTGCCGGAGGACAATCCCTTCGTCGGGCGCGCGGGCGCGCGGCCGGAGATTTGGACGTACGGCCACCGCAACGCTCAGGGTCTCGACTTCCAGCCCGGCACCAATCTCATGTTCCAGACCGAGCACGGCCCCTCGGGCTTCGACGGCCCCGGTGGCGGCGACGAGGTCAACGTCGTCGAGCGCGGCAGGAATTACGGCTGGGCCACGATCCACCACCGCGAGACGCGCGCCGGGATGGAGTCGCCGCTGCTCGAATACACGCCCGCGTGCGCGCCCGCGAGCGCGGCCTTTTACAACGGCTCGGCGCTCGCGCGATTCAGGGGAAATTTCTTTTTCGGCTGTCTAAGGGGCGAAGGGCTTCAGCGCGTCGTGCTCGACGGCCGCAGGGTCGTGAGCGAGGAGCGTCTGTTCCGCGGCGAGTACGGGCGCATCCGCGAAGTCGCCGAAGGCCCCGACGGCGCGCTCTACTTCTCGACCTCGAACCGCGACGGGCGCGGCGACCCCGCGAAGGACGACGACCGCATCATGCGCATCGTCCCCGCGAGGTAGGCCGGCTCGTCTCCAACGACTTAAGCGAGAGGGGGGGGGGGGGGG
>DASVQX010000020.1:0-22113 GCA_036388915.1 Pyrinomonadaceae bacterium | reverse complement strand
AGCGGCTTCGTCGAGCGCTTCTTCAACGAGGCGCGCATCCAGGCCAGCCTCCAGCACCCGAACGTCGCCACGCTCTACGACTTCTGCGAGGTGCAGGGCCAGCCCTGCATCATCATGGAGTACGTGGACGGCCAGACCATCTCCGAGCGCATCGACGCGTGCGCCGCGCCGCTCCCGCTGCCCGAGACCGCCCACGTCTTCGAGCGCGTCTGCGAGGCCGTCGAGTACATCCACCGCAACGGCGTCATCCACCGCGACATCAAGTCGAACAACATCAAGATCAGCTCGCAGGGTCAGGTCAAGCTGCTCGACTTCGGCATCGCCAAGGGGCAGACCTCGCAGCAGCTCACGCAGGTCGGCTCGGTCATCGGCACGCTCCACTACCTCGCGCCCGAACTGGTCCGCGGCGGGACGGCCGACGCGCGCGGCGACATCTGGGCCTTGGGCGTCCTGCTCTACGAGATGGTGACGGGGCGGACGCCGTTCGACGCCGACACCATCGGCGACCTCTGCGACCGCATCGACCGCGTCGAGTACGCGCCGCCCGCGCAACTCAACCCCGGAGTGCCGCGCGAGGTGTCGGCCATCATCTCGCGCTGCCTGCGTAAGAACCCCGCGGAGCGTTACGCCTCGGCCGCCGAACTGCTCGCCGACGCGCGACGGCTCGCGGGCGTCGTCTCAAGTCCCGCCGCCGGCCCCGAAGTGCGCCGCGACCCCGCGAGCCACGACGCCGTGAGCCACGCACCCGCGCAGGCCGCGCGCCCGCCGAGGCTGCCGCTGCTCATCGGCGCGGGGGCGGCGGCCGTCGTGCTCGTCGTCGTCGGCGTCGTCGCGCTCGCCTTCCTCGGCTCGTCCGAAGGCGCGGGCGCCGAGACGGCCAACGCCGCCGCGCCCGCCGTCAACGCCTCGAACACAGCGCGCGGACTCACCTCGGGGCCGGCGCCGGCCGCGGGTCGCGACGCGTCGGAGCGCACCATCGAGATCACGGTCACGGACGGCAAGGCCGAGGTCTACAGGGGCGACGTGCGGGTCGGGACGACGCCCTACGCGGTGCGCGGCAGGCTCGGCGACCGCGTCCGCCTCACGCTCAGGCGCGACGGCTACTCGGACGAGCCGGTGGACTTCGTCGTCGGCGAGAAGAAGGCTTTCATGTACACGCTGGCGAAGAAGTGAGACGCCGCGCGAATCGTCATTCAAAGGGGTTAGCTTTCAAGGAAGGGACAGCGCATGTTCGGTAAAAAGAGGGTGGCACAGTCGGAGCCGGAGACCGGGGGCGGCGGAGAGCCGCGCGCCTTCGAGATCGCCGCCAGCGTGCAGACCGACGTCGGCTGCGTGCGCGAGATCAACGAGGACTCGGGGCGGCTGCTGCGCCCGTCCGACCCGGCGCTGCTGGCCTCGAAGGGGACGCTGCTCGTCGTCGCCGACGGGATGGGCGGCCACTCGGCCGGCGAGGTCGCGAGCCAGATGGCGGCCGACGTGGTCTGCCGGCTCTACTACGCCTCGCCCGAGGCGCCCGGCGAGGCGCTGCGCCGCTCGGTCGAGGAGGCCAACCGCCGGATACACGCGGCGGCGGCGGCCGACGAGGCGAAGCACGGCATGGGGACGACCTGCACGGCGCTGGCGCTGTGCGCCGGCGTGGCCTACGCCGCGCACGTCGGCGACAGCCGGCTCTACATGCTGCGCGCGGGGCAGCTCTACCAGCTCTCGGAAGACCACTCGGCCGTCAACGAGATGGTCAAGATGGGCATCATCACGAAGGAGCAGGCGCGCACGCACGAGGACAAGAACGTCATCCTGCGCGCGCTCGGCACCTCGCCCGAAGTCGAGGTCTCGACGGTCGAGCCGTGGGGCGTGCGCGAGGGCGACCAGTACCTGCTCTGCTCGGACGGGCTTTACGACCTCGTCACCGACGACGAGATCGCGGCCGCGCTCACCGAGGCCGAGGACACGCACGCGGCCGGCGAGCGGCTCATCGCGACGGCGAAGGGGCGCGGCGGGCACGACAACATCACGGTGGGCATCATCGCAATCATGCCCGAGGGGACGGCGGCCGCCGAGGCACAGGACGCGCCCACGACGCGCGAGGTGGAGGCATTATGATCGGACAGGTTTTCGGAAATTATAAGGTGACGCAGAAGCTCGGCGAGGGCGGGATGGGCGAGGTCTTCCGCGGGGTGGACATGATGCTCGAACGCGAGGTCGCCATCAAGTTCCTCCGGCCGGAGCTCGCCAGCCAGCCGCAGGTCGTCGAGCGCTTCCGCTCGGAGGCCGTCACGCTCGCCAAGCTCCAGCACCCGAACATCGCCACGCTCTACAACTTCATGCGGCAGGGCGACAGCTTCATCATGGTGCTTGAGTTCGTCCGCGGCGTCACGCTCGACCACGTCATCCAGCAGCGCGGCGCCATCCCCGTCGAGCAGGCCATCCCCATCTTCTGCCAGATGCTCGACGGCATCCAGGAGGCGCACTCCGAAGGCATCATCCACCGCGACATCAAGCCCGCGAACATGATGCTCACCGAGCGGGGCACGCTCAAAGTGCTCGACTTCGGCATCGCGCGCATCCTCGGCACCGCGCGCATGACCCGGCAGGGCAACATCATCGGCACCATCGAGTACATGAGCCCCGAGCAGGTGCGCGGCTTCGAGACCGACGCCCGCTCCGACATCTACAGCTTAGGGATGCTGCTCTACGAGATGCTGACCAGCCGCTGCCCGTTCGACATCCAGAACGAGTTCGAGCTGATGAAGGCGCAGATCGAGCAGTACCCCGTCCCGCCGCGCCAGCTCAACCCGGCCATCCCCGAGGTGGTCGAGCAGGCCATCTGGCGCTCGATTCACAAAGACCCGGCGCAGCGCTTCCAGAGCGCGTCGGAGTTCCGCGCGTTCCTCTTAAACGCCGGCTTCGCCGCGACGGGCAGGCTCGAACCGCTCGCGGTCGGCGACCCCAACGCCTTCGGCACGCGCCCGACTTCGCAGCCCGGCCAGAGTTACCCGCCGTCGCCGTTCGCGACGACGCCGATGCAGTTTGGCCTGCACACGCAGCCGCAGCCGGGCGCGACGCCTTCGCAGCCCGGCGTCCCCATGCCCTCGAACCCCGGCGCGCCGCCGCCGCAGCAGGGCGCGACCGTCCCCTCGCAGCCCGGCCTTCAGTCGGCGCCGACGCAGGTGTCGAACCCCGGCGTCTCGGCGCCCGACCCGATGGCCGCGACGCTCATCGACATGCCGTCCGGCGCCAACGCGTCCGGGGCCGCGAAGGAGACGCGCATCGGCCCCGCGCCGACGCCGCAGCCTAACAAAGCCGCCAACGCCGGCGCGAAGGAGACGCGCATCGGGCCGGCTCCCTCGGCCGCGCCGCGCCCGCCGCAGCAGCAGCCGCAAATGCCGCAGGGCTTCATGCCCGCGCCGCCGCACGCGCAGCCGAAGCCCGCCGGGAGTAAGAAGTGGATTTACGTCGCGGGCGCAGGTGTCGCGGCGGTCGTCGCGCTCGGCGTCGTCGTGGTCGCCGTCGCCTACTTCGCGCTCTCTGGTAAGAAGAAGGCGGCGGAGCCGGTCAAGCCCGCCGCGCTCGCCGAGGAGCCGGCCAAGCCCGCGCCGCAGCCGACGGCCGAGCAGGCGCCGCAGACCGTCCCGCTCCCGCCCGCCGACGCCTCGGCGGGTCAGCCCTCGACCGGCGGCGACTTGACGGTCGCGCCGCCCGCGGGCACCGCGCTCACGCCCATCGACACGCCCGCGGCCTCCGCCCCGGCCTCCGGCTCGTCGCAGCAGGGCGCGAGCCGCACCGCCGCGCAGCCCAAGCCTGCGCAGCCCAAGCCCGCGCCGCCCAAACAGAACGACGCGGCCGAGGCCGCACGCCGCAAGCGCGAGGCGGCGCTTCGCGCGCTCGACCAGTAAACGGGTCAGACGCGTGAGACTGACCCACCCGCTACCGCGGGCGATTCTGACTTTCTTTTCCGCGTGAGAGGTTTTCGCCATGAAGAAGATTCCGAGAAACAGCAGATTGTCGTTCGTCGCGGTGGCGGCCGCCTGCGCGGCGCTCCTGTTCGCGGGCGCGGCCTCGACGCAGACGGCGAAGAAGCCCATCACCAAGCAGGGCTTGATGAACGCCGTCAAGATCAACGGCCTGTCCACGAGCGAGCTGGTGCAGCAGATCGAGCGGCGCGGCGTTGACTTCGAGTTGACGGCCGCCGACGAGTCCGACCTGCAATCGGTCGGCGCGCGCCCCGAGATCATCGCCGCCGCGCGCTCGAACTACCGCCGGGCCGCGACCGCCGCGGCCGCCGCGACGCCGCGCGTCACATCCGCCCCGCCGCGCACGGGGGGCATGGCGGTGCCTTCCGCCAACGTCCCCGACGGGCCGCCGCTCTCGAAGAGCGAGATCGTCACCATGCTTCAGGGCGGCATCGCGCCCGCGCGCGTCGAGCAGTTCGTCGAGAAGCGCGGCGTCAGCTTCCGGGTCACGCCCGAGGTCGCGCGCGAGATCACGTCGGCCGGCGGCAACCGCTCGCTCGTCGGCGCCATCACCGAGCGGTCGATGGCCGACACCGCGTCGAACAACTCCGGCGGCGACTCGCCCTTCGGCCCCGCGACCAACACGTCCGCCAACAACAACGCGCCCGACTACGACGACCTGATCGACCGCGCCACCTCGGCCGTCTCGTCGCAGGACTTCCCCGGCGCCATCCGCTTCGCGCAGCAGGCCGCGCAGCTCGACCCGCAGCAGCCGACCGCCTTCTCCATCCTCGGCACCGTCGCGCTCTACTACAGCCAGAACGTCTCGACCGCCGAGCAGGCGATGCGCGCCGCCATCGAGCGCGGCGGCGCCGCCGCCTTCCACGTCTACCACGACCACGACGGCAGCTTTAACACCTACTGCGAGGGCTCGTTCTTCGTCACCAAGACGGGCGTGAGCTTCAAGGCCAACGACGGCCGCGACACCTTCGACGCCGTGGACTCGAACATCAAGGAGACGAAGGTCAACGCCTTCATGGGCTCGCAGTACGGCGCCTTCCACGTCAAGCCGGTGCAGAAGATCAACGGCCGCGACAACTTCAACTTCGCGCCCAACACGCGGAACAAGGCCGAGTCGCAGCTCATCATCCGGCTCATCTCGGGCTACTAAATTCCGCCACCGAAAAACCGACGCGATGAAGACAAACACGACCTACGCGGCGGCCGGCATGCTCCTGCTGGCCGCCTTCCTTTTCCTGACGCCCGCGCCGTCGGCCGCCTTCGTCCAGAAGACGGCCGAGGCCGACAAGCTGGCGCAGAAGGGCGCGGAGTACCTCGGCAAGAAGGACTGGAAGCGCGCCGCCGACAGCTACCAGAAGGCGGTGCGCGCCGACGCGCGCCACGTCGAGGCCAACTACGGACTCGGCGTCGCGCTCCTCAACCTCCGGCAGACGGCGGACGCGCTCGCCGCCTTCTCCAACGTCATCGCGGCGGGGCCGAACCCGCGCGTCCGCGAGGCGCTCGTCAACGCCGGCGCCATCCACTTCGCGCTCCAGCATTACAAGGAGGCGGTCGGCGCGCTGGAGCAGGCCGGCGCGCTCGGCGACATCGGGACGGCCGGGCACTACTTCCTCGGCAAGGCGTACCAGCAGGCGGGGGACGACGACAAGGCGCTCGCCTCGCTCAGGCGCGCGACCTCCGACCCGCAGTTCGCGCAGGACGCCAACCTCTCGGTCGGCCTCCTGCTGATGAAGCAGAACAAGGCGAAGGAGGCCGTCGGACATTTGGAGCAGGCCGCGCGGCTCGCCCCGAAGAACGCGACGGGGCAGATGCTGCTCGGCAACGCCTACGTCGCGCTCGACCGCCCCGAGGAGGCGCTGGCCGCTCTGCGCGCGGCCGACCCCAACCAGTTCTTCACGCAGTTCGGGATGGGCTACGCGCACCTCGGGCTTTACCGCACGGAGGAGGCGGTCGCCGCCTTCGCCGCCGCGCTCAGGCTCAACCCGCAGTCGCCCGAGGCGCTGACGGGGCTGGGCAACGCCTACGTCCGGCTCACGCGCTACCGCGAGGCCGAGGACGCCTTCGCGCGCGCCGCCGCCATGAACCCCGGCGGCGCCGACGCCTTGCTCGGCCAGTGCGTGCTCTACTACTCGCGCGGGCAGTACGCGAAGCTGGTCGAGGCGGCGCAGCAGGCCGCGCGGCTCGCCCCGCAGAGCGCCGCCGTCCAGACGATGCTCGGCGCGGCGCTCGCCACCACCGGCGACATGCAGGGCGGGACGCGCGCCGTGCGCGAGGCGCTCAGGCTTGAGCCGGAGAACTACTGGCCGCATCAGGTGATGGGCTTCATCCTCGTCCGCGAGGACAAGCCGAAGGAGGCGCTGGCGGAGGCGCGCGCCGTCGTCCGCATGAAGCCCAACTACCCGGAGACGCAGAACCTGCTCGCCTACGTCCTCAACCAGTTGGGTCAGCACGACGAGGCGCTGGCCGCCGCGCAGGCCGCCTTGCAGCACAAGCACGAGCCGGCCGACGAGGGCTGGGCGCACTACAACCTCGCGACGGCGCAGGAGAAGCTCGGGCGCGCGGAGGAGTCGCGCGCCTCTTACGCCGCCGCGATCCGCGCCTACAACCAGCCGGGACGCACGCTCGACCCCGACGACCTCTACCTGATGGGCAACGCCTACCTCCGGCTCGAACAGGACCCGGCCGCGGTCAAGGCGTTCCAGCAGGCCATCAACGTCCGGCCCAACTTCGCGCAGGCGCGCTACAACCTCGGCGTCGCCTACTTCGCGACGGGCAACCGCAAGGGCGCGCAGGACGAGTACAACGCGCTCAGGCGCCTTGACCCCGCGCGCGCCGCCAAGCTCCAATCGGTCATCGGCGGCCGACCCGGCCGCAGGTGACCGGCCGCGAACACGGAGGCGATATGACTCATCGCACACGTCCGACGCGCACGCCCCTCGTGCTCGGCTTCGCCGCGCTCCTGCTCCTGCACGCCGCGCAGACTTCGGCGCCGGCCGCGCAGACTCAGGCACCGGCCTTCGGCGACCCCGTTAACATGCAGTGGCTGCTCCACGCCCTGCGCGTGCAACGGCTCGGCGAGGCCGAGCTCGTCCGGCAGGTCGAGGGGCGCAGCTCGTCCTTCTTCCCGACCGCGGAGGAGGAGAAGGAGCTGCGCGCGGCGGGCGCGACGACGCGTCTGCTCGAAGCCGTCCGTAAAAGTTTCCGCCAGGGTCCCGTGACCGTCGTCGGCGCGCCGCCCCCCGGCGGCGGAGGCTCCGGCGGCTCGGGCGAGCCCGTGGACTACACGCGCCCGTTCAAGCAGAGCGAGGTGACCAGGCGCGCCGTCATCACCGACAGACCCGAGGCCGAGTTCACCGAGAAGGCGCGCCAAAATGATGTCGAGGGCGTCGTCCGCCTGCGCGTCGTGCTCGGCGCCTCCGGCAAGGTTTCCGACATCAACGTCATCAAGGGTCTGCCCGACGGCCTGACCGAGAAGTGCGTCGCCGCCGCGAAGAAAATCCGCTTCCACCCCGCCGAGAAGGACGGCCGCAAAGTCTCGCAGTACGTCGTCATCGAGTACGCCTTCGTCGGCCCCTACTGGAACGAGACGGACGTGGACGAGCGCGCCGTCATCCTCGAAATGCCGGCGCCCGAATACACCGAGGAGGCGCGCCGCCACCACACGCGGGGCAAGGTCGTCCTGAAGATCACGCTCACCAGCTTCGGCTCCGTCATGGTCGATTCGGTGGAGCGCGGGCTGCCCCACGGCCTGACCGAGAAGGCCGTCGAGGCGGCCGAGCGCATCAAGTTCAACCCCGCCAAGACCGGGGGGCGCCCCGTCTCGCAGCGCGCCACCGCCGAATACCCTTTCGCCCCCTGAACGCTTCCCCGCCCCGCGCGCCCCTCCTTCGCGCCCGCTCCGAGAAACTGCTATCATGGCCTCTTTGCGAAGGGGCCGGCGCGCCCGCCCTTCCGGGACGCGGAGGAATTTCCCCGCCCGCCCGGCGGCGGCTCCCGACTCGGAATACATGAAGAACAGACAGAAAGCACACATCCAGTTCACGCTCAACGGCGAGGAGGCGGAGGTCGCCTTCGCCCCGCACAAGACGCTTCTGGAAGTCCTGCGCGAAGACCTCGCCTTGACCGGCACCAAGCACGGCTGCGAGCTGGGCGAGTGCGGCACCTGCGCCGTGCTCGTTGACGGCCGCTCGGTGCTTTCGTGCCTCATACTCGGCCTCGACGCGGAAGGCCGCCGCGTCGAGACGGTCGAAGGCATGGCGACCGAGGACGGCCTGCACCCCTTGCAGGAGACCTTCGCCGACACGGGCGCCGCGCAGTGCGGCTACTGCACGCCCGGCTTCCTCCTCGTCGCCAAGGAACTGCTCGCGCAGAACGACTCCCCCACGCGCGACGAGATTAAAGAAGCCCTGAGCGGCAACCTCTGCCGCTGCACCGGCTACATCAAAATCTACGAGGCGGTCGAGCTGGCCGCCGCCCGCATGCGGGGCGAAGAGGCGGAACTGCCGCGAGAGAGTGTCTATGGCTACGAGTAACGGTCACGGGGGCAACGGCAAGGGGCGCGCGCGCGGCGGCGGCGCGAAGTCGAACGGCGCGGGCGCGCGCCCCGAGGACTTCAAGGTCGTAGGCCGTCCCTTCCGCAAGGTGGACGCGCGCTCGAAGTGCGTCGGCGCGACGAAGTTCGCCGACGACATCGCGCTCCCGCGCATGCTCTACTGCAAGCTGCTCCGCTCGCACGTCCCGCACGCGCTCATCAAATCGATAGACGTGTCGAAGGCGCTCGCGCTGCCCGGCGTCTACGCCGTCATCACGGGCGAAGACCTGCCCGTCCCCTACGGCATCCTTCCCGTCAGCCAGGACGAGCACGCGCTCTGCGTCGGGAAGGTGCGCTTCATCGGCGACCCCGTCGCGGCCGTCGCCGCCATCGACGAGGACACCGCGTTCGAGGCGATGAACCTCATCGAGGTCGAGTACGAAGCCCTCGCGGCCGTCGCCACCATCGACGAGGCGGTCGAGACCAGCGAGCCGCGCATCCACGACTACGGCGACTACAACAACATTCACAAGTCAGTCCACCTTGAGTTCGGCGAGATGGACGAGGGCTTCCGCGAGGCCGACCTCGTCCGCGAAGACACCTTCTTCTACGAGGGCAACACGCACCTCCCGATGGAGCAGCACGCGGCCGTCGCGCACTACGACGCCGACGACAAGCTCACGCTCTGGACTTCGACGCAGACGCCGCACTACGTCCACCGCGCGCTCGCGAAAACTTTGCAGATGCCCGCCGCTCACATCCGCGTCATCGCCACCCCCAACGGCGGCGGCTTCGGCGGGAAGAGCGACCCCTTCAACCACGAGATCGCGGTCTGCGAACTGTCGAGAAGGACGAAGCGCCCCGTCAAGGTCACGCTCACGCGCGAGGAGGTCTTCTACTGTCACCGCGGACGCCACCCCGTCCTGATGAGAAGCAGGATCGGCGTCAAGAAGGACGGCTCCATCACAGCGCTCGACTTCCAGTCGTTCCTCGACGGCGGCGCGTACGGCTCCTACGGCGTGGCCTCGACCTTCTACACCGGCGCCTTGCAGACCGTGACCTACGAGGTGCCGCGCTACCGCTTCCGCGGCCTGCGCGCCTTCACGAACAAGCCGCCCTGCGGCCCGAAGCGCGGGCACGGCACGCCGCAGCCACGCTTCGCGCTCGAAGTCCAACTCGACAAGGTCGCCGAGGAACTCAACCTCGACCCGGCCGAGATGCGTCTCAAACATCTCGTCAAGCCCGACACCGTCACCGCCAACTACCTGCGCGTCGGCTCGATGGGCTTAGGCAAGTGCATCGAGAAGGTCGTCGAAGGCTCGGGCTGGAAGAACAAGTACCGCCAGATGCCCGAGGGGCGCGGGTTCGGGCTGGCGTGCAGCTCTTACATCTGCGGCGCGGGGCTGCCGATCTACTGGAACTCGATGCCGCACTCGGGCGTGCAGTTGCGGCTCGACCGGCAGGGCGGCGTCTGCGTCCAGTGCGGCTCGACCGACATCGGACAAGGCTCGGACTCTGTGCTCGCCTACGTCGTCGCCGAAATCCTCGGCATCGACCCCTTCGACATCCGCGTCGTCACCGCCGACACAGACCTGACGCCCGTTGACCTCGGCAGCTATTCGAGCCGCGTCACGCTGATGACCGGCAACGCGGCGATTCAGGCGGCCGAGCGCGCACGCGAACTCCTGTCGTCGGCCGCCGCCGAGAAGTTGGGCGTGCCCGCCGACAACATCTCGTTCGCCGACCGGCGCGTCTTCGACGTGGAGAACCCCGAGACGGGGATGACGTTCGCCGAGGCGGTCGTCGCCGCCGAGCAGAAGTTCGGCACCATCGGCACGGTCGGCTCCTACGTCCCGCCGCGCGCGCCGGGCAAGTTCAAGGGCGCGGGCGTCGGCCCCTCGCCCGCCTACAGCTACTCGGCGGCGGTCGCCGAAGTGGAAGTTGACGTGGAGACCGGCTACGTCACAGTCCCGCGCGTCTGGGTCGCGCACGACATCGGCCGGAGCATCAACCCGATGCTCGTCATGGGTCAGGTCGAGGGTGGCGTCTACATGGGCTTGGGCGAGGCGCTCATGGAGGAGATGGTCTACCGCGAGAACCGCAACGTCGTCCACAAGTTCCCCAGCTTGCTCGAATACAAGAGCCCGACGACCCTTGAGATGTGCGACGTCTTCACCTACCTCGTCGAGGACGCGGACCCCAACGGCCCCTTCGGCGCCAAAGAAGTCGGGCAAGGCCCGCTCCTCCCCGTCATGCCGGCCGTCGCCAACGCCGTCTACGACGCCGTCGGCGTCCGCATCGACGAAGTCCCCATCACGCCCGAAAAAGTCCTGGCCGCGCTCAAGGCCAAACGCCAGGGCAAGGACGCACGCTTCGGCCCCACGCGCGTCCCCACGCCCGCCTGGCCCGACCCGCTCAAGGTCTTAACGCCCGCCGAAGGGGGCGACGGCAAAGAGATGCCGCGCGTGGCCGTACATTCGTGAGGCGAGCGCTACGTGAAGCTTCCAAACGCCGAGCGCGCCGTCGTCGAGATAGAGAAGCTGCGTGACTACTCTTTGAACCTCGCGCACGACGAGGGTAAACATAAGGCGCAGGTGTTCCGCTCGGCCCTCGGCTTTACGCAGGCGGACGCTGAAGAGTTACGGCAGGTGGTTCTCAGGGCGGCTCTCATCGAGGAGGCGACACCTACCAAGCTTCTGCCCTACGGCCACCTTTATACCTTAGACTTCAGCGCAGAGGGTTTGTCGGGTACGGTTACGATTCGCACGGGGTGGATAGTTGAGACCGGCACCGATTTCCCGCGCCTCGTCACCTGTTATGTGAGGTAAGCAACGATGGACGAAATCAAACTGCTCGACGTGGTCGCCCTGCTCGAAGACGTTCCGGTCGAGGGGCTGCGGCGAGGTGAGGTCGGCACGGTCGTCGAAGTCTTCCCGGAACGTCCCGACTTGCCGAAAGCCTACTTGATAGAGTTCAGCGGCGACAACGGCGCGGCGTATGCATTCTCCGCACTCCGCCCGGAGCAGTTGATGAAGCTCCACTTCCGCAAAGACGAGGCGGCATGAAGCGTCCTCTGTCAACTCTTTGGGGTCGAGGCGGCGACGGCAAAGAGATGCCGCGCGTGGCCGTACATTCGTAAGAACAGAAGGATTGAGTTAAGCCGTTATGATGAGACTTCCGAAGTTCGCCTACCTTGTGCCGGCGACGATGGGCGAGGCGGTGAGGATGATGGGCGAGGCGGGGCCGTCGGGGCAGTTCGTGGCCGGGGGGACGGACTTGTACCCGAACATGAAGCGGCGGCAGCAGACGCCGCGCACCGTCATCTCGGTCGGGCGCATCCCCGAGTTGCGACGCATCGAGGGCGACGGGCGCGAGGGTTTGAGAATCGGCGCGGGCGTCTCCCTGACGGAGATCATCGAGCACCCGGTCGTCAACCGCGACTACCCTTCGGTGGCGCGCGCGGCGCGGCTCATCTCGACGCCGACGCTGAGGAACATGGGCACCGTCGGCGGCAACCTCCTGCTCGACACGCGCTGCAACTACTACGACCAGAATTACGAGTGGCGTAAGGGCGTCAACTTCTGTCTGAAGAAGGACGGCGACGTGTGCTGGGTCGCGCCGGGGAGCGCGAAGTGCTGGGCCGTGCAGTCGTCCGACCTCGTCCCGCTGATGGTCGCGGTCGGCGCGCGCCTCCGTCTGGTCTCGACCGTGGGCGACCGTTTGATTGAAGCGCGCGGCTTCTACAACGACGACGGCATCGACTACCTGCGCAAGCGCCCCGACGAGCTGCTGGCCGGGATTCACCTGCCGCCCGCCGCCGGCTGGCGCGCCGTCTACAAGAAGCTGCGGCGGCGCGGCGCGTTCGACTTCCCCGTGCTCGGCGTCGCCGCGCGGCTCGACGCGGAAGAGGGCGGGGCGGTGAGCGCGGCGCGCGTCGTCCTCGGCGGCATCTCGCCCGCGCCGCTCGAAGTCGAGGCCGCGGGGCGCGCGCTCGAAGGCTCGCCGCTGGGCGAAGAGACGATGCGCGCGGCGGCCGAAGCCTGCTACCTGCGCGCGCGCCCGCTCGACAACACGGATCACCTGATGAACTACCGCAAGCAGATGGCGCGCCCCTTCGTCCTCCGCGCCCTGCGCGAGCTGCACGAACAGTCCGCGTAAAAGAGTTTACAGGGAGGGATGGCAGCCGACGAAAGCATCGCGGCCGTACTCCTCGCCGCCGGGCGCTCGCGGCGGATGGGCGACTTCAAGCCGCTGCTGCCGTTCGGGGGCGTGACGGTCGTCGAGGCTTGCGTCAAGGCTCTGCGGGAGGCGGGGGCCGTCGAGGTCGTCGTCGTCGTGGGGCACCGCGGCGAAGAGGTGAGCGCGGCGCTGGCAGATGCGCCCGGCGTGCGGTTCGCCGTCAACGAGGCGGAGGGGAGCGAGATGGGCGTCTCGGTGGCGCGCGGCGTCGAGGCGCTTTCGGCGCGGGCGGGCGCGGCGCTCGTGGCGCTGGTCGATCACCCGGCGGTGCCGCCCGCCGAAATCCTCAAACTGATAGGAGCGAGGCGGCGCACCGGCGCGCGGCTCGTCGTGCCGGAGTGGGAGGGGCGCGGCGGCCACCCCGTCCTCGTAGACCTCGCCTACCGCGAGGAGCTTCTGACGCTCGTCCCCGCGAAGGGACTGCGCGCGCTCTTCGACGCGCACCGCGCGGAGGTCTTGCGCCTCCCCGCCGGCTCGCCCTACGTCACGCGCGACATGGACACGCGCGACGACTACCTCGCGCTCCACACCGAAGTCTTCGGCGCCCCGCCGGGGAAAGTGAACAGTAGCCGGTAGTCAGTAGATAAGAAACCGGCGGCGCGTCCCAGCTATCAACCGGGACGCGCCGCCTCTGTTTTTTCTACTGGCTACTGACTACCGTCTACGGTCTACTGTTCACTTCCCCGCCGCCTGCGCGCGGTGCGTGCCTTCGGCGAACTCTTCGAGCATCTTCCCGTTGAAGGCGGGGATGTCGTCGGGCTTGCGGCTCGTCACCAGCCCGTTGTCCACGACGACCTCCTGGTCAACCCAGTTCGCGCCGGCGTTGACGAGGTCGGTCTTGACCGAAGGCCACGAAGTCAGAGTGCGGCCTTTGACGACGCCGGCCTCGATGAGCGTCCACGGCGCGTGGCAGATGGCGGCGACGGGCTTGCCCGCGTCGAAGAAGGCGCGGACGAACGCCACGGCCTCGGGCAGAGCGCGCAACTGGTCGGGGTTGGCGACGCCGCCCGGCAGCAGTAGCGCGTCGAACTCCGAGGCGTCCGCCTCCGCGAGCGGCACGTCAACCTCGTACGTGTCGCCGAAGTCGAAGTGCTGCCAAGCCTGCACCCAGCCCTCCTGCGCCGGCGAGACGACGAAGGTCTTCGCGCCCGCCTCTTCCAGCGCACGCACCGGCCCGTCCAGCTCCGACTGCTCGAACCCTTCGGCGACGAGCACGGCGACCCGCTTCCCGTTCAAACTCTTCTCCATGAATTTTCCTCCCTGATGACTCGGAATTGAATGATGCCGCCAATCTACGCCGACGGCTTCGCGGTTCGCGTGCGGGGAGTTCACAAAAGGTTGGAGCGGCAGCGGACTGCGCGCGTGGGGCGTGTCGGGTGTAGACTCTGCGGCATTGTTCGTCTGGTAAAGCGGCCGGTGTTTTGAATCCAACCATTCGATTTGACCGCACATCAAATGTCCGGCATGATTGCCCGCGCGTAAAATCGGGCGCGTCTGTGAATTCGGCCGAAAGTACTCGGCCCGCGGGCGTGCGCGGCGCGGCGCAAAAGGAGATGAAGATGTCACGCAAACTTCGGCGTTCGGCCGCCGCGCTCGCGTTCGCGCTTCTGCTCGCGGCCTCGGCTCTCACGGCGCCGGCGTCGCGGGCGCAGGCCGCGCTCGACTTCAAGCTCAAGACTACCGACGGCGGCGAGATCACCTCGCAGATGGTGCGGGGCGACGTGGTGGTGCTGGCCTTCGGCTCGTCGCTTTTGGGGCCGCTCTCGAAGCAGCAGGTGCAGGGCGTGCAGGAGTTGGCCGAGCAGTTCGGCGAGCGTAACGTGCGCGTCTACTGGGTCACGACCGACTCGGACAAGCCGCAGGCGAAGACCTACGCCAGCGACGAGCAGCTCCGCGCCTTCGCGCGCAAGCACGGGCTGAAGACCGCCGTGCTGCGCGACCCCGAGGGCGCGCTCTTCAAGCAGACCGGCGCCGACCAGTTGCCGGCGGTCGTCATCCTCGACCGGCGCGGCTCGGTCTCCACCCCCGTCGTCGGCGGCCACGACGCCAAGCACACCCTCGTCGATGCGCTCTCCGGCCGCCTCAACAAGATGCTCGGCGCGCAGTAAAGAGACTTTTCAAAAATACGGATGGGGACGAAGGGTACGCGGCCCCTCGTCCCCCTTCGCTTTTTCCTTCCGCCCGCCTACTTCTCGCCGGGCCGGTCTTCCGCCCCGAACCCGCGCGCCAGCTCGTAGACTAAACGGACGGGGAGGCCGACGACGTTCCAGTAGTCGCCGTCGATGGCCTCGATGAAGAGCGCGGCGCGCCCCTGGATGGCGTAGGCGCCGGCCTTGTCGAGCACGTCGCCGGTCTCGACGTGCCAGCCGATCTCCTCCTCCGTGGTCTCGGCGAAGCGGACGCGCGTGCGCTCGACGCCGACGGCCGCGCGCCCGGTCTCGGCGCGCACCAGCGCGACGCCGGTCAGAACTTCGTGCCAGCGGCCGCTCAAGAGCCGGAGCATGCGGCGCGCGTCCTCCGCGTCGCGCGGCTTCTCAAGAATCTCGCCGTCAACGACGACCGTCGTGTCCGCGCCGAGCACCAGCCCGAACAGGCGCGTGCGCGCGACCGCCTCGGCCTTCTCGCGCGCGAGGCGGCGGACGAAATCCTCGGCCGGCTCGTCCTTGAGCCGCGTCTCGTCCACGCCCGCCGGGTGCGTCTCGAAGGGCCAGCCGACCGCCGTCAGAATCTCCGACCGGCGCGGGCTTGAAGAAGCGAGGATGAGCGGCGTCAGCCCCGAGAGCCGGGGCGCGACGCCCGCGGCGGGCGTCGCTTGTGGCACGCGTTCGTTTTCCATTACACTCCCCGAGAATTTTAGATTTTGATTTGCGATTCCCGCTTTAATACCACGCCGGCAAATCGCAAATCAAAAATCGCATCTCGAAATGGAAGATTTATTTCAGGCGCTCCCCCGGCTGCTGCGCGCGGCGGGCGAGAGCGAGGAGCTTCAGGAGGCCGCGAGCTTCGCCGCGTGGCGGCGCGTGGCGGGCGAGGCGCTGCGCGGGTGTGCCGTGCCGTTCCGGCTCTACCGCAAGACGCTGGTCGTCTCGGTGCCCGACACGACGTGGCGCAAACAGCTCGAACAGGTCGCCCCGCAACTCGTCTTCCGGCTCAACTCGCTGCTCGGGCAGGCGGTCGTCACCTACGTCGAGTTCCGCGTCGATCCGCAGACCGTGCGCGACGAGCGCGCGCGCCTGCGCGACACGCCCTACGAGCGGCTCACGCGCGAGGAGGCCGCGCTCGGCCGCGCCGTCGAACTCGAAGACGCGGCGGACGCCATCCACGACGACGAACTCCGCCGCCGCTTCCTCCTCGCCGCCGGGAGTTGTATGAATCGGAGGGGTAGAGAGTAGACAGAAGTCAGTGGCGCTCCGCGTTGCGCCGCCGACGCTGTCACCCAAGCGACTCGACTGCGAAGGTTTTCTACTGACTACTTACTACTGTCTACTTTAGAACCATGCCCATCACCGAAGCCGACATCCGAAAGATCGCCGCGCTGGCGCACCTCGAAATCACGGAGGAGGAGGTGCGGACTCTGGCGCCGCAGGTCGCCTCCATCGTCGCGTACGTCGAGCAGTTGAGCGAGCTCGACACGTCGAGCGTCGAGCCGGCCATCGGCGGCCTCACGCCCGAGGGCGAGCGCACCGAGGCCGCGCGCGAAGACCGGACGCGCCCCTCGCTCGGGCAGGCGCTCGCGCTCGAACAGGCGCCCGCGCCCTCGCACGGCCACTTCCGCGTGCCCAAAGTCATCGCCGGCTCGGAAGAGAAAGAGAATTTCTAAAGTCCCGCCGCGCCCGTTCACATCAAACATGTCTTCAACTGACAGAACAATCGAACTTATCTCGTCCGAAATCGGCGGCGGACGCGCCAGCGTGCGCGACGCCGCCACGCGCTCGCTCGACGACGCCGAGCGGCTGAACGGCACGCTCAACGCCTTCCTGCAAATCGACCGCGCGGGCGCGCTCCGGCGCGCGGAAGAGTTGGACGAGGGCGACGGCGCGGGCGGCCCCTTGCGCGGGATTCCCGTCGCCGTCAAGGACAACATCTGCGTGCGCGGGATGCAGGCGACGTGCGGCTCTTCGATCCTCGCCGGCTACCACCCGCCCTACGACGCGACGGTGACCGAGCGCCTGAACGCGGCCGGCGCCGTCATCGTCGGCAAGACCAACTGCGACGAGTTCGCGATGGGCTCGTCGAACGAGAACTCGGCCTACGGCCCGGTGCGGAACCCTTGGGACACCGAGCGCGTCCCCGGAGGCTCGTCGGGCGGCTCGGCTGCGGCCGTCGCGGCGCGCATCGTGCCGGCCGCGCTCGGCTCGGAGACGGGCGGCTCGGTGCGCCAGCCGGCCGCGCTCTGCGGCATCGTCGGGGTCAAGCCGACCTACGGCCGCGTCTCGCGCTACGGGCTGGTCGCCTTCGGCTCGTCGCTCGATCAGGTGAGCGTCTTCGGGCTGACGGTGCGCGACGCCGCGCTCGTCCTCCAGACAATCGCCGGCCGCGACGACCGCGACGCGACGACCGCCGACGTGTCGGTGCCCGACTACGTCTCGCAGTTCGGCGGCGACGTGCGCGGCGCGCGCATCGGGGTGCCGCGCGCGCTGCTCGGCGAAGGCGTTGACCCGGACGTTCGCGCCCGCGTCGAAGAGGCGATAGACGCCTGCCGCGAACTCGGCGCGGAGGTCGTGGACGTGGAGTTGCCGCACGCCGGCTACAGCATCGCCGTCTACTACATCATCGCGACGGCCGAGGCTTCGTCGAACCTCGCGCGCTACGACGGCGTGCGCTACGGCTTCCGCGCCGAAGACCCGAAGGACTTGCGCGAGATGTACCGGCGCACGCGCGAGGAGGGCTTCGGCGCCGAGGTCAAGCGGCGCATCATGCTCGGCACCTACGTGCTGTCGTCGGGCTACTACGACGCCTATTATCTGAAGGCGCAGCAGGTGCGGACGCTCATCCAGCGCGACTTCCTGAACGCGTTTGAAAAATGCGACGCGGTGCTGACGCCGACGACGCCGACCCCGGCCTTCCGCCTCGGCGAGAAGACCGACGACCCGCTCTCGATGTACCTCTCGGACATCTACACCTGCATGGCGAACCTCGCGGGCATCCCCGGCGTGAGCGTCCCCTGCGGCCTCTCCTCGACGGGGCTGCCGGTCGGCTTCCAACTGATGGGGCCGCACTGGGGCGAGCCCACCATCCTCCGCCTCGCCGACGCTTACGAGCGCGCGCACCCGCTCGCCGCCCGCCCTCGGGTCGCGGCGGAATGAATTAACAAGGGTGGACAGGATTTAAGATTTCAGATTGAAATTTCAAATCCTGTCCATCCTGTCCGTCCCTGTTAATAATTCTCCCGGCCTCGCGGCCCGGTCGATGGGAAACCGTATCCTTTCCGTCTCCCGCGGTAATCAGTAGTCAGCTAGGCGAGTTCTCAAGGAGGGGGCGCGGCCGCGCCCCGTCGGATGACGGACGAAAAGCTCCTGCAAAAAGCCGGGCGCGGCGACGAGGTGGCCTTCCTCGTTCTCTACGAGCGCCACCGCGACACGGTCTTCCGCTTCGCCTACCGGATGCTCGGCTCGGCCGCGCTCGCCGAGGAGGTGACGCACGACTGCTTCCTCTCGCTCGTGCGCCGCCCCGGCGCCTTCGACCCCTCGCGCGCGGCGCTTCGGACGTACCTCTACGCGGCGGCGCGCAACCTCTCGGCCAAGCACCTGCGGCGCCACGGCGGCGAGTTCCCCGTCGAAGACCTTCTGGACGAGCCGGAGGCCGAGGAGCGCGACGGGCCCTTGCGCCGCCTGCTCGACGCCGAGTTGTCCGAGCAGGTGCGCGAGGCCGTCGCGGCGCTGCCGGAGTTACAGCGCGAGGTCGTCCTGCTCGTCGAGTTCGAGGAACTGAGCTTGGCCGAGACGGCGGCAATCGTCGGCGCCGACGTGGGCACGGTGAAGTCGCGTTTGCACCGAGCGCGCCGAAGGCTGCGGCGCGCTCTCGACTCCTATTTTAAAAGTGAGTGCGGAGCCGGCTCCGCGCGGAAGGTCGGAAGATGAGTGACGAGAAGAGACAGACGCGGCTCCTGCCGTTCAGGCTCCGCCGCGCGGGCGCGAGACGCGCGTCCGCCGCGGCGCGCGACGCCGAAGACTTCGGGGCCGACGCCGAGCTGACGGCGCTCCTGCGCGCATGGGAAGCGCCGCCGCAGTCCGACGGCGCGCGCGCGCGGCTGCTCGCGGACTTCCGCGCGACGGTGCGGCCCGCCCCGCTCTGGCGGCGCGCGCTCACGGCGCAGGTGCGCGTGCCCCTGCCGCTCGCGGCGTGCGCCGTCCTCGCGCTGCTGCTCACGCCGCTCGGCTTCGGCGCACGCCCTTGGAGGCGGCCGGCGACCGCGCCGGCGGCGGCGGAAGTCGCCCCGGCCGAGCGCGTGCGCGTCGTCGAGGTGCCGGTCATACAGGAGCGCGTCGTGACGCGCACCGTCTACGTCGAGAAAAAGGAACGCGGCGCGGCGCGCGGCGTGTCGTCACAGGCCGACGAGAGCGCGCGCCCCGAGGCGCCCGAGACGGCGACCGCGAAACGCGCGGAGACGCGCGAACAGGACGGGCAGACGCACGCGGCCCCCGACGCGTCGGCCGGCTACTTCTCGCGCGTCAACATGGAAGACTTTCAGCCGGCGGGCGAGGTGAAGATTCGTGTCGTGCAGAGAGGTGGCGTTGATGAGAAGTAGTTTGAAGGCAGTCCCCCTCACCCTCCTGCTCCTCTGCGTGGCGGCGGCGGCGCGCGCCGCCGACGCACGCGCGGATGCGGCGTCCGCCGCGGACACGCCGGGCGCGCCCGCGGCCGTGCAGGAGGACAAGTCGCGGCTCATCGTGCCGATGCAGAGCGGCGCCTTCGTCGTCATCCGCACGGAGTCGGCGCCGCCCTCGGCCGGCGAGACGACGGGCAACCTCATCGAGTCGGAGGACAAGCCGAACCTGCTCCGCCGCGTCTTCATCGACAGCAACAACGAGTTCTTCTTCGGCTACGAGCTGCTGGTCGAGCGCGCGGCCGAGGCGCGCTACTTCTGGGTCACCGTCCGCGCCTTGAGCGAAGAGTATCTGCGCGAGCTGCGCGAGCGCCCGTCGTTCCGGGGGCGCCGTCTGCACCCCGGTTACACCGCCACGGCCTTCCCGGCCGCGCCGCAGATGCTGCGCGACGGCGACACCTTCGCGCTCGACGTGTTCAGCAATTCGCGCACGGGGACGAAGATCGTGGACGTGATTCAGGTCTCGCTCACCGACCCGAGCCTGCGCCGGGCCGCGTCGGACGTTCCGCCGCGCGACTTCCGCCTCGACGACGTGCAGCTCCGCGTCTCGGACTACAAGCTGAAGGTCAACGGCGAGACGGTCTACCGCAGCACGGGCGGCGTCGCCGGCGCGGTGGTCTGGTTCGCGCTGGCCGACCGCGGGCGCTTCGTCTTCTCGCTCGTCGAGCGCCCCGGCTTCGAGTTCAGGAAGGTCGGCTCGGTGCGCCACAACACGGTCTCGTTCGAGTGGGGCGGCGAGCGCTACGAGTGGGAGTCCGCGCTCCCCGTCGTCGGGACGGGCGGCAACTGGAACGTCTGGGTGCTCCACGACCCCGACTACCGCGTAGACCTTTTCGGGCAGCCGCCGGCGGCGCCCGGCGCGGCCGACGACAAGACCTTCGCGCAGCAGACCGACGAGGCGGTGCGCCGCATGAAGCGCGCGCGCACGCAGGCCGACTACGGCGCGGCCGACCCGGCGCAACCCAAGCCAGCGAAGCCGCGCCGCGCGCGCGTCGTCATCGGCTCGGCCGACGGCGTCGAAAACCTTTTCCCCAGACAGCAGAAGTAAACAGCGACCGAAGCCGACCGAGGCTTTACGAGACGACCCGGCGCCCGAACTCCCCTCGGGGCGCCGAGGCCGAGGGGTCGTCGTGTGCGAACACGGGCGGCCACACGCGTACAAAGGAGAAACACCCGCGATGAGAATCCGTGCCCTCTTCACTAACGCCGCCTTCGCCCTGGCCCTCGTCGGCTGCGCCGCGGGGGCGCGCGCGCAGGAGCGCGACGCGCCGAAGGTCGAGATCGGCGTCCAGCACACTTCGCTCTCGCTCAACCTGACGCCGTCGGGCGGCACCGAGAACGCCGTCGGCTTCGGCGCGCGCGCCACCTACAACTTTAACGACTACTTCGCGGTCGAGGCCGAGGGGAACGTCTACCCCGGCGGCACGCAGACGCGCCTCGTCACGGGCGGCGCCGCGCAGCAGGCTCAGTTCGGCGTCAAGGTCGGCAAGCGCTGGAACACCTTCGGCGTCTTCGCCAAGGCGCGCCCCGGCCTCATCAGCTTCTCGGACACGCTCGTCCCCGTCGCGGCCGGCTCCGGCGTCTTCAACGGCTTCGACTACGTCAGGGAGCGCAAGACGCACTTCTCGATGGACGTGGGCGGCGTGCTCGAATTCTACCCGTCGCGCCGCACGCTCGTCCGCTTCGACGCGGGCGACACCATCATCCGCTACGGCGAGCACCCCGACATCGTGCCCGCGCCCGGCACGCTGCTGCCCCTGCCCTCGCTCGGGACGGGGCGCGCCGAGGTCAGGCACAACTTCCAGTTCGCGGCGGGCGTCGGCTTCCGCTTCGGCGGGAGTGATGACGGCGGCGGCGCGGCGGCGCAGACTTCCGCGACGCGCGGGCGCGTGCGGCGCTTCGAGGTCGGCGTGCAGTTCTCCTCGTTCGTGCTCAACCTTGAGCCTGACGACTTCGGCGTGCCCACGTTCGCGCCCTTCGACGAAGGCTCGAACGCCGAGGCGGGCATCGGCCTGCGGGTCGGCTACAACGTGACGGACAATCTGGCCTTCGAGGCCGAGGGCAACTTCTACCCGCGCCGCCGCTTCGGCATCAGCACGACGGTCGGCGGCTACCCCTCGCAGTTTCAGGCGGGCGTCAAGTACGGCCGCCGCTTCGACCGCTTCGGCGTCTTCGCCAAGGCGCGCCCCGGCTTCATGCACTTCAGCAACGTCTCGCGCGTCACCGGCGTCGAGACGTTCACCTTCGGGGGCGAGCAGTTCTTCTTCCCGACCTTCGAGGGGCGCGGCAAGTCATACTTCTCGATGGACGTGGGCGGCGTTTTGGAGTTCTACCCGTCCGACCGCCTCTTCACGCGCTTCGACGTGGGCGACACGATGATCCGCTACGCGGGCCGCGACGCCACCGGCTTCCTCTTCGCCACCCCGCCCGCCCGGCTCCCCACCGAGCTGCGCCACAACCTCCAAGTCACCGCCGGCATCGGGTTCAGGTTTTAAACAGAACCGCCCGGGGTAGCGGGTGGGCCTTACTCCAAAGGCCCACCCGCT
>DASVQX010000019.1:0-289354 GCA_036388915.1 Pyrinomonadaceae bacterium | reverse complement strand
GAAGCGGTAGGCGCGCGCCACCATCCGCGTCATGGCGCCGATGCCGACGAGTCCGACGCCCTCGCGGCGGGCGTAGGCGACCAGCTCGGCCTCGGTCATGGCGCGGGCGTTGCCGTCAACGAGGATGACCTCATGGCCGGGGGGCGTCAGCGCCTGGAGCAGGAACATCCAGAGGTGCGGCATGAAGTTCCGCGTCACGCCGTTGTCGGGGTTGTATAAGAGTATCTTCAAATCGCCTTCTTCCTAACGGACGCGGGCTCCTGAGCTGATTCGGCTTTAAATTGACCTTTTGGGAAAGAAACGAAAGCACACCGGGGGCCAGGGGGCAGACCCCACCCTACTCAAGCTGTGTGCTGAGCGGGCGGGAGTATAACAGATACCCGCGCCGCCGCGCACACCAGTCTGCGAACCGTAATCTTTCACGACGGACTCTTCTCGCCGGGCAGCTTGGCCTCGGGCGTGCCCCTGCGCGCCGCCGCGTGCTCGATGACGGCGTTGACCTTGCCCCCGACAAGGATGGCCGCGCCCGTCAGGTAGAACCACAGCAGCAGCACGATCACCGCCCCGAGCGAGCCGTAGGTGACGCTGTAGCGGTCGAAGTAACCAAGGTAGAGGCGGAAGCCGAACGAGACGGCGAGCCAGAGCATGACGCCGATGAGCGACCCCGGCGTGATCCAGTACCAGTGCTGTTGGCGCAGGTCGGGCGCGTAGTAGTAGATGAGCGCGAAGGCGAAGAGCACGAAGCCGAGCACGATGGGCCACTGGACGACGTTCCAGGCCGAGACGAAGGCGCCGCCGAGGTCGTAGCGCCCGGCCAGACCCTCGCCGATCTCGCCGCCGTAGAGCACCAGCGACAGCGCCGCGATGATGAGCGCCGCCAGCGCCCCCGTCAGCCCGAGCGAAATCAAACGCACGCGCCACCACGGGCGCGACTCCCTCACGCCGTAAGCCGAGTTGAGCGTGTCGCCGACCGCCCCCATCCCGAACGAGGCGAACCAGAGCGCCGCCGCCAGACCGAACGAGAGCTTGCCGCCGCCGGCGCCCTCGTTAATCTCCTCGACCGTGGCGCGGACGAGCTGCGAGGCCGTGCGCGGGGCGATGCTCGCGAGGTAGTTGAGCATGCTCCGACGCAGCTCCGTCCCCGCCTCCGCGAAGTAGCCGAGCATCGCCGTCAGAAAAATCAGGAGCGGGAAGAGTGCGAGCAGGAAGTAGTAAGAGAGCGCGGCCGAGCGCGTGAGCAGGTCGCCTTCGTACAAGTCCGACCAGACGCGGCGCGCCAGCTCCCCGCGCGTGAGCCCGCCGAGCTTCCAGACCGACGCAATCGCCCTCTCGTCGTCGCTGTCCATCACCCCGAGGCTCGAAGCGGCGCGCGCGCCGTCAGACGCTCCGAGCCGGTCGCCGGTCTGAAAAGAAAGGCCGCAAAAGCGAACAGGCATGCCAGCCTTGGGGGCGGCATGCCTGCTCTATGTGGCTCACTGTCCTCACCCCAGCAAACCACTGGGCGGAAGGTTTCACCAACCGCCCGGTTGAGTACACAATACACGAATCGTCCGCCCTCTGTCCAGCGCACCCCATTTTATTGTAAAAATGCTCACCCGCTTTAACTTCTCCGCGCACCTCGGCGGCGGATTCTGTTTATAATACGCGCCGTCCGCAGAGCTTCTGCGAAGTCAGTCCGACGTTTAGGGGAGGGAGTGTCTGTGTCGTCCCAGCTCACGGTGAAGAAGAGCAGCATCTACGGGAAAGGTTGTTTCGCCCTCAAGCACTTTCAGGCGCGTAAGAAGATCGCCGACTACGCGGGCGAGCTCGTCCGCGGCAGCCGCCAGATCGAGGCGCGCCTGCGCCGCCAGCAGGAGGTGGCGATCAAGATCATCCGCATCGGCGCCGACTTCGGCATCGACGGCGCCGTCGGCGGGAACGAGACCGCCTTCATCAACCACTCCTGCGACCCGAACGCCTTCATGCGGGTCGTGCCCGGCCTGAAGGTCGCCATTTTCGCCCGCCGCGACATCCGGCCCGGCGAGGAGTTGACCATCGACTACCGCGACCCGAACCACCCGGAGGTCTGCAACTGCGGCGCCGACAACTGCCGCTCGAAGCGCCGCCGGCGCGGCGAGTGAGCGGCCGAAGGCGGTCAGGAGTAGACGCGAAAAAAAAGGAGGCGGGGAAGGCGCGACCCGGTGCGAACGGGCCGCGTCTCCCCGCCTCCGCGCTGAAGGCTCTGCGTGAAAGCGTGGACGGGTTTGATGTCTAGCGCGCGGCCGAGCTGCCGGCCAGGACGTAGGACTGCTTCTCGCCGGCGAAGGCGACGCTGGCGAGCGTCTTCGAGCTGCCCGAATCGACGAGATCAAGCTGCATGGTCAGCGGCCCGCCCTTGCGCTGTTCGGCGCGCGCGTCGGAGCGGGCGACGACCTCTTTGGACTTGCGGTCGGTGACGGTCAGCTCGTTCTTCTGGTCGTCGAAGCTGAAGCGGTAGGTGCCGGCCTTGACGACCGTCCCGCCGACGGCGAAGTCCTGCCCCACGGTGATGGTGCGGCTCTTCACCTTCGCGAAGGCGGGCGAGACGGCGACACAAAGGAGGAGGAGGGCGGCGGCGAAGTGGGTCGTGATCTTCTTCATTGTTGAATCCTTTCGGTATGTTCCAGGCTCGTATGTTCCGGGCTCGTCAGGCTGCGCTTCCCTCGCGTGGCGTCGGGTGCCGCAGTCACAGGCGCTTTACGGGGTCGGCGCTCAAGTCGTTCGGCGAATGTGACGACCTGCCAGAACTTTGGTTTGAACTACCGGGGGGTTGTGACGAGACGGTACGCGGGCGCGTGTGGGCGGATATGGGAAAGCGTGGGCGCCTCCAAAACGTTGGACGAAACTGCGTGAGGGTTGGAAAAGTGGCGCGGCGCGGGGCTACTTCTTCTGAAACTTCTTGCGCGAGCGGAACGCCTCGGCCGTCACCAGCAGTTCGAGCTTCCGGCGCTCGGCCTCGGGGAAGAAGGGCGAGAAGCGGACGCCGAAGCCGATCTCCTCGGCCGTGTAGATGACGTGGCCCCAGACGATGATGACGCCCGCGGGCAGCAGCAGTTCGAGCTTGACGAGGTCGCCCTCCTCGACGAGGTCTTCGGAGAGGACGAAGCAGCCGGCGAGGCTGATGTCCGTCACCGTGCCCTCGCGGCCGGCGTGCCGCCCCTCCCAGCGCACGCGGAGGTTGACCGCGAAACGCTCGACCCTCCTCCGCTCCTCACCCCTGTACTCGTCGTCGGGCTCCATCCGCTCCCAGTCTAACACCGCGCGCCTCGGCGGCGCGGTTCTTCATGCGAACGGCTGCGCCAGCTTGAGGCAGACCGGCGAAGGCACGCGCGCCGTCTGCCCCGTCGGCCGGAGCGCGCCCGTCGTGGGGTCGATGCGAAAGCTGACGATGTTGTCGGACTTCTGGTTGGCGACGAGCAGGTAGCGCCCCGACGGGTCGATGACGAAGTTTCGCGGCGTCTGCCCCCCGGCCGGCGTGTGACCGACGAGCCGCAAGCCTCCGGTGTGCGAGTTGACCACGAAGCCGGCGATGCTGTCGTCACCGCGGTTCGAGCAGTAGAGGAATCTCCCGTCGGGCGTGAGGTGGATGTCGGCGCCCGTGTTCGCGCCGGTGAAGCCCGCGGGCAGCAGGCTCACGGTCTGCGACGCGCGGAGCGTCCCGCGCGCCGCGTCGTGCGCGAGCGCCGTGACGGTCGAGTCCAGCTCGTTGAGGACGTAGACGAAACGCCCCTTCGGGTGAAAGGCGAGGTGGCGCGGCCCGGCGCCGGGCTTCATCGAGACGGACGGCGGCGCGTTCTGGCTCAAGGCACCGTTGCGCGCGTCGAAGCGGTAGACCATCACCTTGTCCGTGCCGAGGTCGCACACGTACGCGAACCTGTTCGCGCCGTCGAGCAGCACCGAGTGGGCGTGCGGCGCCTCCTGACGCTCGCGGTTCGGGCCCCGGCCGGCGCCCCGCTCCACGTCCACGGCCTCGCCGAGACTCCCGTCCTCGTTGACGGGGAGCGCGGCGACGTTGCCGCCCGAGTAGTTCGCCACCAGCAGGAACCGCCCCGACGCGTCGAGCGTCACGTAGCACGGCGCGCCGCCCTTCGACGCGCGCTGGTTGAGGAGACGCAGCGCGCCCGTCTTCGGTTCGACCGCGAACGCGCTGACCGCGCCGCTCTTCGCGCCGCCGAAGTCCTCGACCTCGTTGACCGCGTAGAGAAAGCGCCGCCCTTTGTCGAGCGTCAGGTAAGAAGGGTTGACGACGCCCGAGGTCGTGCCCGCGTGTTTGAGCGAGCCGTCCCGAAGGTCGAGCCGGTAGAGGTAAATCCCCTCGCTCGCGCCCGACGTGTACGTCCCCACGTAGACCAGCAACTCGCGCAACGCCGTCACAGTCTGCCCCCGCGCCCCCTTCCCCGAAGCGACCGCCGCGCCCAACGCCCCCAGCCCGGCGGCCTTGATGAACCCGCGCCGCGTCCTCGCGCCGCCCTGTTTGTCGTCAGCCATATGGGGAGGCATTGTCTGTCCGCAGCAAACTTCTTTCAAGCGTCGGCGGCGGCTTTTTCAACTGTCACCGCCGCCGAACCTCCGAAGCGCCCCCCTCCGCTTCCGACGGCGCGAAAGTCGGCGCAATTCCCTCGCCCAACGCTCCGGCCCACTGATTGCAATTTTCCGCGGCGGCTTAAAGTCTCGGCCTTCGGGAGCAAGCGATGTCAGAAGTCACCTCGTACACGAACCGCGACGCGCGTCTCGCGCCCCTCGCGGACTGGTTCCGTCCCGAGCGCGCGCTCCTCGCGTACGCGCAGGTTTTAATGAACCCTTTGGTCTCCGCGGCCGAGGGCGCGGCGGGCGGCGTCCAGCGTCGCTGGCGGCGCGAGCGCAGGCGGCGACACGTCGGCCGCTCCTACGACATGGCGCTTGAGATAGCGCGGGTCGTGCCGCGCGGCTCGCGCGTGTTGGACGTTGGTTGCGGGAGCGGTTTCATCGCGCACCATCTGGCGGGCGTGCTCGGCGCGCGCGTCAAGGGCATCGACGTGAGGAGGCACGCGGACGCGCCCATCGACTACGCTTCCTTCGACGGCGCGCACTTCCCTGTTGAGGATGTGTCGTTCGACGCGGTGCTGCTCTGCTACGTGCTGCACCACGCGCAGGATCAGCGCGCTTTTCTGGGAGAGGTGAGGCGCGTGCTGCAAACGGGCGGGCTGGCGGTCGTCTACGAGGACGTGCCCGCGCGCGGCTGGGATCGCGCCGTCTGCGCCGCGCACGACCGCGCGTGGCGAGCGCGCACCGGCCCGTGTCGCTTCAGACTCGGGGACGACTGGCGCGCGCTCTTCGAGTCGGCCGGCTTCCGAGTAGTCTCCGAGCGCGCGCTCTCGCGCTGGCGCAACCTCGCGCACCCCGTCCGCCGCACCCTCTTCGTGCTCAGTGCGGCGGCATAAGTCCGCGCCGCCTCACTCGTACTTGAGCGCGACGAGCGGGTCAACGCGCGCGGCGCGGCGCGCGGGGACGAGACAGGCGGCGGCCGTCACGCCGATGAGAATCGCCGCGACGGCGGCGAGCGTCACGGGGTCTGCGGCCTCGACGCCGTAGAGCAGGCTGGTCGCCAGCCTCGACAGCAGGAGCGCGGCGACCAGCCCGGCGGCGACGCCCACGACGGCCAGCTTCAACCCTTGCCCGACGACCATCTTCAGCACGTCGCCTTTGCGCGCGCCCAGCGTCATGCGGATGCCGATTTCGTGCGTCCGCTGCGTCACGCTGTACGCCGTCACGCCGTAGATGCCGAGGCACGCCAGCGCGAGCGCCGTGAACGCGAACAGGCTCAGCAGCAGCGTCCGCCAGCGCCTCGCCGACACCGAGGTCGCCAGCACCTCCTCCATCGGGCGGACGCCGTAGAGCGGCACGTCCCTGTCAACGCCGCCGACCGCGCCGAGCAGCGTCGGCGCCGCGCCCGCAGGCGTTGTCTTCGCCCTGACCACCAGCGACATGAACGGCCAGGGGTCTTGCGCGTACGGGACGTGGACGGCGGGCGGCGGCGGCGAGGCCAGCGAGACCTGGCGCACGTTGGCGACGACGCCGACCACCTGACTCCACTCGTCGTCGGTCTTCAACAACTTGCCGAGCGCGTTCTCGCCCGGCCAGAGGTAACGCGCCGTCGCCTCGTTGATAACCACGACCCTCTGCGCGCCCGCCGCGTCGCGCTCGTCGAAGTCGCGCCCGGCGAGCAAGGGGATGCCCATGCTGCGGAAGTAACCGGGGCTGGTGACGAGGTAGTCGGGCGAGACTTTAATCTCCTGCGGAGTCTTCCCCTGAATCTCGACGCTGCGCGTGCTGCGGCCGAAGTTTAACGGGATGCGCGAGACGACCGCCGCCGACTCGACCTCGGGCGAGCCGCCGAGCCGTTCGAGCACGCGCGAGACGAAGGCCGTGCGCTGCGGCTTCTCCGGGTAGCGCGCCTGCGGCAGCGTGAGCTGCGCGGTCAAAACCTTGTCAGGCTCGAAGCCGAGCGGCACGTCGAGCAGGCGGTCGAGGCTGCGTATGAGCAGGCCGGCGCCCGTCAACAGCACCGCCGCCAAAGCGATCTCTGAGACGACGAGCACCCTGCGCGCGCGGTTCGAGCGCGCGCCCGAAGAGCCGCCGCGCCCGCCCTCCTTCAGCGCGCCGTTCAAGTCTTGGCTGGCGAGGCTGAGCGCCGGGAACAGTCCGAAGGCCAGCGCCGAGACGAGCGAGACGAGCGCCGTGAAGCCGAGCACGCGCGCGTCGAGCGTGAGCGCCGTCCCGCCCGACATCTCGCCGGGCACGAGCGCCTTGAGCGGCGCCAGCGCCCACAGCGCGAGCAGCACGCCTAAGCCCCCGCCCGCGAGCGCCAGCAGCAAACTCTCGGTCAAAAACTGTCGCACCAGCCGCACGCGCCCGGCGCCGAGCGCGAGGCGCAGCGCGATCTCCTTCTGCCGCGTCGCCCCGCGCGCGAGCAGGATGTTGGCGACGTTGGCGCACGCGATTAAAAGCAGTATCGCCACCGCGCCGACGAGCATCAGCAGCGCCGTCCGCGTCCCGCCGACCACGTCCTCGTGCAGCGAGAAGACGGAGGCGGAGACGGCCTCCTCCGCTTCGCCATACTGCTGTTTGAACCTCGCGGCGATGGCCCCCGCCTCGGCGCGCGCCTGCTCGACCGAGACGCCCTGCCGCAGCCGGCCGACCACGTCGAAATACTGCGAGTCGCGCCTCGTCGTCGGGTCTTGCGTGGGGCGCAGCGGGTGCTCGGGCACGGCGTAGCGCGAAGAGGCCCACAGGTCGGCGTCCGCCGGGAATCGGAAGCCCTCGGGCATCACGCCGACAACGGTGCGCGGCTCGCCGTCGAGGTCGATGCTCCGGCCGATGACGTTCGGGTCGCCGCCGAAGCGCTCGCGCCAGAGCGTGTGGCCGAGGACGACGACGCGCGGCGCGCCCGGCGCGTCGAGCGCGGGCGTGATGGGGCGGCCGAGCTGCGGGCTGACGCCCATCACGTTAAAGAACTCGGGCGAGACGACCACCCCGCTCACGCGCTCGGAGCGGTCTTGCGAAGTCATGTTGAAGGAGAAGTCACGGTAGGCGGAGAGCGCCTCGAAGGCGTTCGCGTGCGCGTAGCCTTCGAGGAAGTCTGCGGGCGTGACGGGGAAGGATTCGCCCGCCGCGTCGCGCCCGTAGACTTTCACCAGTCGCTCGGACTCCGGGTACGGGAGCGGCCGGAGCAGCACCGCGTCGATGACGCCGAAGATGGCCGTGTTGGCGCCGATGCCGAGCGCCAGCGTCAGCACCGCGACGGCCGTGAAGCCCTTGTTCTTCGCCAGCGAGCGAGCGCCGTACTTCGCGTCGCGCAGAATGCTTTCCAACATGCCGCCCCCCCTCACCTCGTACGCCGCGTCCCTGACGGCGCAGACGTTGCCGAAACTCCTCAGCGCCTCGCGCCGAGCCTCGTCCGGCCGCATCCCGCGGCGGACGTTCTCCTCGGTCACCATCTCGACGTGCGAACGAAACTCCTTGTCGATGTCGCCGATGACGCGCTCGCGCCCGAGCAAGCCCCGCAGCCGCGCCCCCACGATGTTGAGCCACTTCGACAAATGGAGCTTCCCCTAGCTGGCCTGCCGCACCTTCGCGATGGCCAGCGACAGGCGATCCCAACTCGCCTCCTCGACCCCGAGTTGCTTCCGGCCGGCGGCCGTCAGCGTGTAGAACTTCGCCTGCCGCCCCGTCTCGTTCGTCTCCCAGCGCGAGGTCACCCAGCCCTTCTGCTCGATGCGGTAGAGCGCCGGGTAGAGCGAGCCCTGCTCGACCTGAAGCATCTCCTCGGACAACTGGCGGATGCGCTGGATGACGCCGTAGCCGTGGAGCGGCCCCAGGCTCAGCGCCTTCAGGATGAGCATGTCGAGCGTGCCCTGGAGCAGGTCGGCCTTGTTTTTCGTCATCGGAATCTCCCGAGCGCCTTCGATACCTAGAACGGGTAGGCATCATACGCAGGCAAGCCTAGACTGTCAAGGCATCAGTCGGCCCCGAGGTTATTTAAGATTTTAGGTCGGGCGTGGCGGCGTGCGTTCGGTCTGGTGGAATCTTTTTGGTGGCGGCCTGATCCCTCCCGGCCGCGTTTCCCGCGTTAGCAGGTGTGGGGGACTCCCACACGGAGACTCTTATGCGAAAAGTTTACACGGTCACGGCGTCGGCACTCGCGGACGCCCCCGCCGAGACGGTCTACGCGATTCTGGCCGATTACCGCTACGGCCACCCGCACATCCTGCCGCGCCGGTACTTCACCTCGCTCACGGTCGAGCGCGGCGGGTTCGGCGAGGGCACGGTCATCCGTTTCGGGATGCGCGCCTTCGGCAAGACGCGCGTGGCGCGAGCCGCCGTCACCGAGCCGGAGCCGGGGCGCGTGCTGGTCGAGACCGCGCTCGAAGAGGGCGGCCCGGTCACGACCTTCGTCGTCGAGCCTGAAGGCCGGCGCGCGCGCGTCACCCTCAGCACAGAGCTGACCTCCGCCTCGGGTCTCTTCGGCGCCGTCGAGCGATTCGTGGCGTCGCGGTTCCTGAAGCGCGTCTACAAGCTTGAGCTGGCGCGGCTCGACGACTTCGCCCGGCGGCTGAGCGGCGTCAACCTGACGAAGGCTTGGGCGCAGGCCAGCACGCGCGCCTGACATTGGATTAAACGAAAAGGGAGGGGCTTCGGTGGACGACCGAAGCCCCTCCCTTTTCCGTTGCCCTTGAAAGCGACTGCCGGTGGCCGCGCCCTCAGCGGTCGCTCGCGTCGCGCCAGCCCGCGCGCCGCCGGTGCGGGCGGGTGTGCTCGCTCATCATGCGCGCGAAGCAGGTCTGACACATCCCCTTCGACGGTTTCGTCGCCGCCGGGCGGATGACCCCGCCGCACCACGCGCACACCACCTTCAAACCCTCGTCGCCCCTCCGCGCATTCACTTCACCCATACGATAAGACCTCCAAAATTAGCGGGGGAGCTGTTCAAAGAGTATAAGCGCCGCCGCGACGGCCGTCTGTCCGAAGCATGACGGACGCGGCCGGCGGCGTCGGCCCGAGTGTCTGGTTCCGGCGCCGTTTGGTCTGCCCACTCGGGGACTTTCAGCGGACGATTATCTTCCCCTTGTACATGTTCATCCCGCAGGTGAACTCGTAGACGCCCGGCTCGGTCGGCGTGACTTCGACGGGGACGGCGCTGCCCTCGGGCAGGTGCGCGCGCCTCCCGAACTCGGGGAGCACGACCTCCTCGCCGCACGGCGTTGACTCGCGCCGCGTGAAGTTGAGCCGGAGCGTCCGCCCCGCCTCGGCCAGGATGGAGGCCGGCTGGTAGCCGCCCTTCACCGTCACGTCCACGACCTGCATCCCGCCCCCGCCTGAGCGCGCCGCCACCGACTCGCCCTGCCACAGCCAGAAGTACCAGACGATCCACCCGATGATACCGAACCCGATTAGCGTGACGACGATCTGCGTCGTGTTCATCACCTCACCCCTCTCCCCCGCCCCGGCTTGAACCGGCGCAGGCGGTTGGCGTTCGTCACCACCGTGATGCTCGACGCGGCCATCGCCGCGCCCGCGAGGATGGGCGAGAGCAGCACCCCGAGGACGGGGAACAGCACGCCCGCCGCGACGGGGATGCCGAGCACGTTGTAGAAGAACGCCCCGAAAAGATTCTGCTTGATGTTCCTCAAGGTCGCCCTTGAGACTTCGATTGCCGTGACGACGCCGCGCAGAGAGCCGCCGACGAGCGTCACGTCGGCCGCCTCGATGGCCACGTCCGTCCCCGTCCCGACGGCGAAGCCCACGTCGGCCTGCGCCAGCGCGGGCGCGTCGTTGATGCCGTCGCCGACCATCCCGACGAGCCGCGCGCCATTTTTCCCGCGGCCACCCTTGGCCGCGGCTTCAGCCTGTAGCAACTCGATCTGCCGCGCCTTCTCCTCGGGGAGGACTTCGGCCAGCACGCGCTCGATGCCGGCCTGGCGCGCGATTGCCTTCGCCGTGCGCTCGTTGTCGCCGGTCAACATCAACACCTCGATGCCCAAGCCGCGCAGCGCGCGGACGGCCTCGACCGAGTCTTCCTTGATGGTGTCGGCGACGCCGACGACGCCCGCCGCCCGCCCGTCCACGGCGACGAACATCGGCGTCTTCCCCTCGTCGGCGAGCCGCGCGGCGGCGCCTTCAAGCTCGCCCAAATTCACGCCCGCGCGCGCCATCAGTTTTGTGTTTCCGACCGCCACGCGGCGGCCCTCGACCAAAGCCTCGACGCCGTGACCCGGCACCGCCTCGAACCTTTCAGGCTCGCCGGGTTCGACGCCTCGGGCGCGTGCGCCCGAGACGATGGCCTCGGCCAGCGGGTGCTCGCTCCGCCGGTCGGCCGCCGCCGCCAGTCGCAGCAACTCGACCTCTCCGAAGCCTTCGAGCGGCAGCACGTCGGTCAGCTCCGGCCTCCCCTTCGTGACCGTCCCGGTCTTGTCGAGCACCACGACGCCGAGCCGCGAGGCCGATTCGAGCGCCTCGCCGTTGCGTATGAGCACGCCGTGCTCGGCCGCCTTGCCGACGCCGACCATCAGACTGATCGGCGTCGCCAGCCCCAGCGCGCATGGGCAGGCGATGACGAGCACCGCCACGGTCGTCACGACCGCGTGGTTGACGGCCGGCTCAGGCCCGAAGTTGAACCACGCGAGGAAGGTCAGCACGGCGACGATCATCACCGACGGCACGAAGTAGGAGGAGACCAAGTCCACCAGCTTCCCGATGGGCGGCTTCGAGCTTTGCGCGCGCCGCACCATCTCGACGATGCGCGCCAGCGCCGTCTCCGCCCCGACCTTCGTCGCGCGGAAGGTGAAGGCGCCGGTCTTGTTCACGCTCGAACCGACGACGTGGTCGCCCGCCTTCTTGTCCACCGGCACCGACTCGCCCGTCACGACCGACTCGTCCACCGCCGACTCGCCTTCGAGCAAGACGCCGTCCACCGGCACCTTCTCGCCGGGGCGGACGAGCACCGTGTCGCCGACCAGGACGTCTTCGACCGGCACGTCCAGCTCGCGCCCCCCGCGGACGACGCGCGCGGTCTTCGCCTGTAGCTCAAGCAGTTTTTTGATGGCGTCGCTCGAACGACTCTTCGCGCGCGCTTCTAAAGCCTGACCCAGCAGGATGAGCGCGATGACGATGACCGCCACCTCGAAGTACATCCCGCGCGTGCCTTCGGGGAATAAGCCCGGCGCGAGAACGGCCGCCGTCGAGTAGCCCCACGCCGCGCCCGTGCCGAGCGCGACCAGCGTGTCCATGTTCGTGTTGTGGTTGAGCAGGCCGTTCCACGCGCTCTCGAAGAACTGCCGCCCCGACCACGCGAGCACCGGCAACGTCACGACCGCCGAGACGACGCCGATCAGACGGTGGTGCGGCATCAGCGCCTCGCGCAACGAGGGCACGAACTCCGCGAACATCAGCAGGAGCAGCGGGACGCCGACCGCCGCGGCGAACCGGAACTTCCGCATCAACGCGCGGTAGCCCCGCTCCGACGCCTCTTCCGCCCCGCCGCCCGACTTGTCCACCGCCAACTCGCGCGGCCTCTCCGCCTCGGCGTGATGCGTGTGGGCGGACGCGTGATGCTCGTGCGAGGTCTTATCATGCGCGTGGCTCGCGTGTGCGTGCTCAGGCGCGGCCGTCGCGCCCGCGTCGAATTTCGCCTTACAGCCGGGCGAGCAGAAGTAGACCGTCTCGCCGCCGCGTACGCTCATGCCCGCCGCCGTCGCCGGGTTAACCGTCATCCCGCAGACCGGGTCTGTGAACACTTCGTTTTTAACTGCCGTCGCTGACATCTCTCTCACCCTCTTTCGGTGCCGTGACTTTCGTCGCGGCCGTCCGGCAAACTCTCAGCCCTTGCGCCCGCGCTTCTTCAGACCGTCGGGCTTGTGCGCCGCGTGCTCCGCGCCCGAGCCTTCGATGAGGCCGCAGATGTGGCCGGGGGCGCGGCCGACCTCGTCCCACTCGGCGAGCGTCTGCTGTAGCTCCTCGCGGTGGCGGTGCAGCTCGCGCAGCCGCTCGTCGAGTTCCGAGAGCCGGCGGCGGACGATCTCGCGCACCTCTTCGCACGGGCTTTCTCCCTTGCGCGCGTCCTCGACGATGCGCCGCACCTCGTCGAGCGAGAAGCCGAGCGCCTGCGCCTGCTTGATGAAGGCCAGCCGCTCCAGAACCTCCTCGCCGTAGACGCGGTAGCCGCTGTAGGTGCGCGACGGGCGGTCGAGCAGCCCGCTCTTCTCGTAGAACCTCAGCGCCTCGATGCCGACGCCGCTGCGCTTCGAGACCTCGCCGATCTTCAGCATCCGGCGCCCCTCGTCCTCGCCCACCACCCTCGTCCCGCGCTTCATCTCTCGCATCGCCTCAAACCTCCCGCCCCGTCGGATGAGTTCAGTATAAAGTCTGTAGCCGCCTACAGAGTCAAGCGGAAAAGTTTCCACCTCACATCCCGCCGTGCCCCGCGCCGCCGCCGCCGAGGCGGATGCGGAGGAAGCCTTTGAACGAGACGGGATTTCTGCCGTAGACCGAGTCGAGAATCTCCGGCTTCGAGTAGAAGGTCGTGTCGCCGCCGAGGCCGACCTTGAAGGAGTCGCCCTCGTAAATGTCGCGCACGTAGCCGAAGGTGTAGGCGCCGACGCGGAACTGCGGGTGCGCGTGCTCGCCGAAGCCGAGGTCGTTCAGCTCATCCTCGCTCAGGATGTCGCGCCGGTCGGCCAGCTCCAGCCGCGTGTAGAGATAGTTCTTGTCCAGAAAGTTGAGCGTCGATTCGAGCACGTAGCCGTTGAGCGTGAAGTTCTCATCCCCGTGCTGCTCGCGGTTGCGTCCCCAGATGAACGCGGTGGCCCAGTTGCCGCGCTTGAGCGTGCGGTTGTACTGGACGGAGGCGGTCTGGCGGCGCGTGTCGCCTTCGTGCAAAAGCTCCGGGTTCTTCAGGAAGCCGTAGGAGTACTGAAAGACCCAGTTGCGGTTGGGCGCGACCGAGACGCGCGCCGAGCGCGAGTTCCACGGCCCGGCCTCGAAGCCGTACCTGTGCTCGTCCGGCTCGCGCCCGTTGAAGACAGAGCCTTCGACCTTCAGCCAGCGGTACGTGAAGCCCGTCGTGAAGACGCCGAAGGCGATGTGCGTCGAGTCCTGCAAGTGGTGCGAGAGCGGCGCCGTCGGGTTCTCGGAGGCCGAGGCGCGGTGCATGAAGGCGACGGGGCCGAGCGCCGGCTCGCCGGGGTAGCCGAAGTAGGCGAACCAGGAGCCGCGCTCGCCGACGGGCAGCGTGTACTTAGCCGACAGCTCCATCAGCAGGTCGTGCGGGTGCTGCGCGTCAACGATGGGGCGTCCCTGATAGACCTCGCCCGACTGGAAGAGTTGCGGCGAGCCGGCGCCCGAGTACGTCAGCGGCTCCGCGCTGAACATGCCGCGCAGCTCAAGCGTCCCGCGCCCGACGCGGCGCGTCGCCATCGGCATGATCCAGTTCTGCGACTCGAACTTCGTCACGCCGCGCGGCCCGCCCTGCGAGTTGACGCCGAGCTTCGCCTCGCCGTGGAGCATGAGCGTCCAATCGCCCTTCTGCCAATGGAGCATCGACGCGGGCGTCGAAGCCGGCTGCCACGATGTCCCCGAAGCGTCGCGGTTGTCCGACGCCTCCGCGCCGCCCGCGCCGTGCGCGCCGTGCCCTTCCATAGCCGAATGGTCGTGCGCCTGTCCGCCCCCCTGCGCCGGCATCGGCGAAGGCGTCGGCGTGGGCGTCGCCATTTGGCCGTGCGAATGCGTTTGCGCGGGGGTGGGCGTCGCCGTTGGTTTTGGTGTCGGTGTCGGCTTCGGCGTCGCGGCGGGTGCCGGTTGAGAATGGTCGTGTTGATGCTCCTGCGCCGCGACCACGTTCGCGGCGGCGGCGAGAAGCGAGACGGCCATGACGAGCGAGCGCAGCGTCGTCGAGCCTCGTCTTGAGATTTTCATAACTCCCCCTCCGAAATAATTTCACGGGGCTTAACTAGGCCCACGGGGAGAGTCTAATGTCTGTAGACGGCTACAGAGTCAAGCCCGTAAATTTTTAAGTTAACTTTCCTGTGTCGGCGGCCGAATCCCGGCGGCCGTCCCCGGAACTTTCGCCTCCGCCAGACAGCGGAGCAGGCGTTCGTAATCCTCGAAGTCTTCGAGGACGTGGCTCGCCCCCGCCCCGCGCAACCTCGCCGCGCGCTCGCCGCCCCCCACCCCGACGAACGGGAAGCCGAGGTTGCGCGCCGCGCTCACGTCCCAAAGCCCGTCGCCGAGACTGACCACGCGGTCGAAGCTCTCAAGCCCATAACTCTCCCGCGCGCGCGCCAGAGCCGCCAGCAGAATCTCCTCCCGCGACACGCCGTCCTCGGCGTACGCGGCCGGCACGCCGCCCGCCTCCACGCCTGCCGCCGCGAGTTTCAACAGCGCCGAGCCGCGCCAGCAGCCGGTGGCAATCGCGACGCCCCAACCCGGCTCGCGCCTCAGACGCGCGAGCGCGGACGACGCCCCCGCCACCTCGCCGAAGACCGAGGCGTCGCGCGCCCGGCTCTGCTCCAAGAGGCTCACGAAGCGGACTATAAACTTAGACAGCTCACCCGCTTCGGGCGCGCGGCCGAAACGCTCGCGCAAGACCTCGCGCGTGATGAAAGAGTCGGTCGTGTGCGCGTAAGCCCCCCAGTCCGTACTCATCGCGCCGACCGCGTGCGCGTCCGCCATGGCCCGCACGAAGCAGATTGAATCGACTTCGTTCGTCTCGGTCAACGTCCCGTCGATGTCGAAGATCGCCAGCCTCATTGAAGCCCTCTCTCTCGCCCTCACACATCAACCACGCTCGTCCGACGACGCTTCCACACGTCTCGCCATCCGCCTGCCATTCTATTCGACGCCGGCGCTCCCGTCGCACCCTCTGGCGCACGGCGGCGTCTCCGACTCCGGCCGGCGCGTCGCGCGCGGTTGTGCGCCCAAGGACGCCCCGCTAGAATCTCACGACTCGGCGAAAGAAGGGGCGCGTGTCGCGTTGATGGAAGAGGTCGTTTACTCGGCGGAATCACAGTTGCGCTCTCCCGCGCGCTTCGCCGCCGACACGTGGACCGACCTGCGCGTGTCGCCGCGGCTCGCGTGGCGGCTGTTCCTGCACGCGTTGCGCGCGAACTACCGGCGGAGCTGGCTCGGCTACTTCTGGCTGCTGGCGCCGCCGCTGGCGACGACCGCCACTTGGGTCTTCCTCAACTCGGCGAGGGTCTTGAACGTCGGGCCGACCGAGACGCCGTACACGGTCTACGTCCTGACGGGCACGTTGCTCTGGCAGGTCTTCGCCGACGCGGTCAACTCGCCGCTGCAACAGCTCTCGAACGCCCGCGCCATCCTGACCAAGAGCCGCGTCCCGCACGAGGCGCTCCTGCTCGCCGGGCTGGTCGAAGTGCTCTTTAACTTTTGCGTCCGGCTGCTGGTGCTGCTGCCGGTGCTCGTCTGGTTCGCGCCGCAGTTGAGTTTGACGCCGTCGGCGATGGCGCTCGCGCCCTTCGGCGTGGCGGCGCTGTTGCTGTTCGGGTTCGCGCTGGGGCTTCTGCTCGCGCCCTTCGGGCTGCTCTACGGGGACGTGCCGCGCGGGCTGACGCTGGCGATCGGCTTCTGGTTCTTCCTGACGCCGGTCATCTACCCGTGGCCGACGGCGGGGCGGGGCGCCACGCTCGCGCGGCTCAACCCCGTCGCGCCGCTTCTGGAAGCGACGCGCGGCTGGCTCACGACGGGGAGGGCGTCGGCCGCGCGCGGGTTTCTGTTCGTCGTCGCGCTGACCGTTCCCCTGCTTTTGGCCGCGTGGCTCTTGCAGCGGCTCGCGCGGCCGCACGTCATCGCCCGCCTCGGATGAGACGCCCCCGCATAAACGACCTTCGTTCGCTGCCGCTCGCCGCGAGGGCTTGGCGTCTCGCGTCGCGTCTTCGACGCAGGCTCGCCGGCCCGCCGAGCTTCGACGCCGGGTCGCTCGACCTCTCGGCGCCCGAGGTCGTCCGCGACCCCTTCCCGCATTACGAACAACTTCGACGGCGCGGCGCCGTCCACTTCCTGCCGCGCCACGGCTTCTGGCTCGTGCTGGGTTTCGACGAAGTCCACGCGGCGTTGACGCGCCCCGAGGTCTTCTCGAACCGCGTCGCGGACTACACGCAGGTTGACGACGTGCTGCTCGGCAACGACCCGCCGGAGCACACGGCCGCACGGCGCGTCGTGGCGCCGCTCTTCTCGGCTCAGGCTTTGGAGGCGGAGTCCGCCTTCGCCGAACGAGCGGCCGAGCGACTTCTCCGGCCGCTCGTCGAAGGCCGCGAGTTGGACGTGCTGCGCGACTTCTCTTCGCCGCTGGTCGAAGAAGTCACCGCGCACCTCGTCGGGTTGGACGGTGACTCGCTCGCGGAAATCCGCGCCCCGCGTCTCGCGGGCGAAGGCATCGAGCGTCAGTTCGCAGCTATTGACTCGGCGGTCGGGGCGGCGGCCGGCCGTCTGCCCATCTACGCGCGGCTCCTGTCGAGCGGGCTTGAACAGGCGCAGGCGCGGAGCCTGATGCGTCTGCTGTGGGTCGCGGGCACGACCACGACGCGGCGCGCCGTCGCGTCGTCTGTGCTGCTCCTCTTGCAGAACCCGGAGGCGAGAAGCCGCGTCGTCGCCGAGCCGGAGCTACTGCCCGCCTTCGTCGAAGAGGCGTTGCGGCTCCACCCGCCCGAGCACATGATCTCGCGCGTCGCCGCCGCCGAGACGGAACTCGGTGGCGCGAGGATTCCGGCGGGCGCCGCCGTCAAGCTCTGCGTCGCCGCCGCCAACCGCGACCCCGCGCGCTTCGAGCGTCCCGACGCGCTCCTCATCGAACGCGCGCCGAACCGGCAGCTCTCCTTCGGCGGCGGGATTCACCGTTGCGTCGGCGCGTCGCTCGCGCGTCTTGAGGCGGCGGCCGCGCTGCGCGCGCTGCTGGGCTGTGCGCCGGACTTCCGCGCCGCGCGACCGCTCGACGCGCTCGGCTTCGTCGGGTTCGCCAACGACACGGAGCGTCTGGAGATTAAAAGTTGACGCGCGAAGCGGTGCTCTCCGTCTCGAACCTCTCGAAGAAGTACTGCCGCGACCTCGGCCGCTCGCTCTGGTACGGCCTCGGCGACGTGGCGCGCGAGCTGACGCTACGCGGCGGCGACGCGCGCGCCGGCTCGCTCCGACGCGGTGAGTTCTGGGCGCTCGGAGACGTTTCGTTCGAGCTGCGCGCGGGCGAGTCGCTCGCGGTCGTCGGGGCCAACGGCGCGGGCAAGAGCACGCTGCTCAAAATCCTCTACGGCCTCATCAAGCCCGACGCGGGGCGCGTCCGCGTCGCCGGGCGCGTCGGCGCCATGATCGAGCTGGGGACGGGCTTCAACCCCGTGCTCACGGGTCGCGAGAACGTGCGCGTAGGCGCCGCGCTGCTCGGGCTTCCGCGCCGCGGCACGGACGACTTGACGGACGCGGTCGCTGAGTTCGCGGGGCTGGAAGAGTTCATGGACACGCCCGTCCAGTTCTACAGCTCGGGGATGCAGGCGCGGCTCTCCTACGCGGTGGCCGCGCACCTGCGGCCCGACCTGCTGCTGGTTGACGAGGTGCTGGCGGTGGGCGACCTCGCCTACCAGCGGAAGTGTTTCAACCACATGCGGAAGTACCTGGACGAAGGCGGCTCGCTCGTCTTCGTCTCGCACAGCCCCTACCACGTCCAGTCGATCTGCCGGCGCGGCATCCTGCTCGAAGGCGGGCGGCTCGCGTTCGACGGGACGGCCGTCGAATGTCTCGACCGCTACTTCGGGACGCAGCTCCGCGGCGACGCGGGCGGCGCGGGCGTCGAGCGGCGCGCCGTCGTCCTGGACGAAGACCACCCGGTCGCCGTCGAGTCGGTCACGATTGAGCCGGCCGGCGGCGGCGAGCTGCGGACGTGTGAGGACGTGCGCGTCACGCTCAGGTATCGTGCGCTCAAAAGCACGGAGGCGCTGTGGGGCTTTAGCGTCTGGACGGGCGACCAGTGGGTCTGCGTGACCGGCGGGTTCGACACGACGCCGCGCCGTCTCGCGGCGGGCGCGGGCGAGCTGCGCTGCCTCGTCCCGCGCCTGCCGCTCGCGGCCGGCTCCTACTGGCTGAAGGCCGGCCTCATCGACCCCGTCACGTTCCAGCCGCTCGCGCTGCTCGGGTGGCGCGACACGCCGCAGCCCTTCAACGTCGCCGAAGACCCGACGGCGCTCAAGAACGCGCGGGCGGTCGTCAACCAACTGACCGTGCTCGAAGTCGAGTGGGACTCCGGCCGATGAAGCCGACGACTCTGGACGAGGGCATCAGGCGCGGGCTGGACTTCCTGCGGCGCGAGCAGCTCCCGACGGGCGAGTTCCGCTGCCTGATGTCCACCGACAACTCGATGGAGCGCGACTGCGTCGAGGACAGCTCGCCCTTCCCGACGGCGCTCATCGCCTACTCGCTCGGCTTCGCCGGCGAGGACGTGGCTGGCGGGATGCTTGAGAAGTGCGTCGGCTTCTTCCTCGCCGAGATGGAGGGGCCGGGGCTGTGGCGCTACTGGACGAAGCGGCACCGGTATCACTCGATCATCCCGTTTGATTTGGACGACGTGGCGTGCGTCTCGCTGGTGCTGCGTAGGCGTGGCGTGGCGTTCCCGTCGAACGAGCGGCTGGTCTTCGCCAACCGCAGCGCCGCCGGGCTGTTCTACACCTGGATGACGCCGCGCTGGCCGATGCCCGCGCTCGCCTCGTACTGGCGCGTCGTGCTGCGCCAGTGGCTCAAGCCCGTCAAGTCGTACTACTTTTGGAAGCTGAACGAGTCGGAGCGCGGCGACGTTGACTGCGTCGTCAACGCCAACGTTCTCTTCTACGTCGGCGGCGGGGCGGCGACGCGCGCCGTGGTCGATTACCTTATCGAAGTCTTCCGGCGCGGCGAAGAGGGCTGCTGTGACAAGTGGCACCTGAACCCTTTCACCTTCCAGTACGTCGTCTCGCGCAACTTCGAGGCGGGCGTCTCGGCGCTCGGGCCGATACGCGACGAGGCGGTCGCGAGAATCGTCGCGGCGGCGCGACCCGACGGCTCAATCGGCGACAACCCGCTTGAGACGGCGCTGGCCGCCTGCGCGCTGATGAGTTGGGGCGTCGCGCCTGCGGAGCTTGAGCGCGCCGTCGGGTTCCTGCTCGGGGCGCAGCGCGAGGGCGGCGACTGGCCTCGCGCCGCGCTCTACTACGGCGGGCCGAAGAAGTATTACGGTTGGGGCTCGGAGGAGATGACGACGGGCTTCTGCCTTGAGGCGCTCATGCGCTTCCGCGCAGCCGCCTCCTGATTCGGACGGCGAGAAGTAAAAAGACCTCGCACCTATGGCGCAACACCTGATCCACATCGGCTACCCGAAGACCGGCTCCACGTTCCTGCAAGCGTGGTTCGAGCGGCACCCCGAGTTCCGCTACGCGCCCGGCGGGCTTAGCGGGTTCCACAACGTCTACGAGGTGGCGCGGCCGGACGAGACGCCGTACAAATTTTACGTGACCAGCTTCGAGGGGCTGTCCACGCCGCACGCATACGCGGGCGAAGTGCGGCTCGACTTCGGCGGCGCGCGCGCCCCGCGCGACGAGCGCGTCAAGGATAACCAGCGGGCGGTCTGCTCGCTGCTCGCGAGCCTCTACCCGCACAGCCGCGTCCTCGTCATGACGCGCGGCTTTCGCGCGATGATCCTCTCGGCCTACTCGCAGTCGGTCAGGATGGGCGCGCGGCTCCACCTCGCCGAGATGTGCCGCGAGCTGGCCGACCGCCTGCGCGACGACGCGCGGCACTACTACGACTACGACTATCTGATAAAGCTCTATGTTGAGGCGTTCGGCGCGGAGAACGTGCTCGTTCTCCCTTACGAATTGCTGAGAGACGACCAGGCGAAATTCCTCGCAGCCCTCGAAGCGCGACTCGGAGTCTCACACGCCGAGGTCGAGTTGGGGCGCGTCAACCCTTCGCTCTCGCCGGAGGAGCTTTACTGGTACCCGGTCATCTCGCGCGCCGTCTCGGCCGCCGCCGCGCGGCTCGGGCCCGCGCGGCGCGAGAGGCTTTACGGATGGTACGTCCGCCGGACGCTCGACAACAGGCTGCGCCGCCTCGTCGCCGTCCTCGCGCGTCTGCGCCCCGACAGGAGAATCACGGGCGCCGATTTCCCCAAAGAGATTCTGAGTCTGTGCGTCGGGAAGGCGACGCGACTTAAAGGTGACCCGCTCTACGCGCCTTACTCGGCCGATTACCTTTGGGACGAGCCGGCGCGCGGTTAAGAGCCGCCCCGCCGCGCCGCGACGAGGAACATAAAGGCCGCCTGCTTCGCGAGCTTGAGCGTGTCTTTCAGGACGCGCGTCGCGCGTCGCGGGAAGAGGAGCAGGTGCGCGACGAGCACGAGCGCGTCCCACCTGTGACTCGTCGCGGACGACAGCAGGAGCGCCACGGGGAAGAAGACTTCGTAGTATTCGAGCATCACGATGCTCGCCCTCTCCTTCGGGACGACGACCACCACGTCCGTCCTCCACATCATCCGGCGCGACCACTCAAGCAGCAGGTAGAGCGCGAGCGAGACGACGACCGCGACGCTCCCCAGAAGCCACAGCATCGCGGCGAAGGCCAGCGCCTCCGACGGGAAAATGACCAAATTGCCAACCCTTTGGAGCAGTGTTATCTTATGGCGTCTGGCGAAAGTACGTAGACGCACCTTCTCGTCGTTTTCCCGGTCGCCGAGCTGATGCCAGAGGTTGCCGCGCAGCCCGAGGCTCAGAGACCAGACCGCGACCGCCGCGAACCACGCCGCGTCCGGGGCCACGGCGCGCCAGCGGAAGACGAGGACGACGACCACCAGCGTCGGGAACAGATGCGCCCCCGAGGCGTCGGCCAGAAGCCCGAGCACGCCGCGCTTCTTGAGCCTGAACGGCCGGACGGAGTAGAGCGTGAAGGCGACCCACGCCGCGAGGTAGAGCGAGAGCAGCAGCGCGTCGCCGCGCCAGTAGAAGGCCACGGCGAGGCCCGGCAGGACGCAGCAGGCGAGGACGCCCGCGACGAACGCGCGCGAACGGCCGACCAGACGGTTCGACTTGCCGCTCGCCAGGTCTTCGTCCATGTCGGTGAGGTCGTTGATGACGCTGACGTAGGCCGCGCCCGGCACCAGCGCACCGAGCGCGAGCAGCAGCAGCGGCCACAGCGAGGCCAAGGGTAAGCCGAGGAGCAGCGCGGTCGCGTAGACCGTGGCGAAGATGGGTGAGAGCTTGAACTCCCACCATTCGACGGCTCGGACAACCCGCGGCAGTACGGCCCCCCGCCCGTGCGACGGCGGGGGATTTTGAATCAGGCTCGATTCCAACGGTTTGATTTTCCCGATTGTTTGCTTGTTTAGGACGGCGCCTCGCAGCGAATGAGTAGAGGACTCCCCGGTATCTCTCCTCTCAGCTTCACCCTGATTAGCACCTGCCCCGAGCCCTGGGGCGGGAGCGAGGAGCTGTGGTCGGGCGCGGCCGCCACGCTGGCGACGCGCGGCCACCGCGTCTCGGCCTTCAAGACGGCGCTCGACGAGTCGCACCCGACCGTCCGCCGCCTGAAGTCGCTCTCCTGCCGCGTGCGCGGCCTGCCGCGCCTCCCGCTCCCGCAGCCCCTCGTCACGCGCTCGCACCTTCTGAAAGTCGCCGCGCACCTGACGAAGCGGCGCCCCGACCTCGTCGTCATCTCGCAGGGCGACAACTACGACGGACTTCACTTCGGCTACCTCTGCCGCAGGCTCAGGCTACCTTACACACTGATAAGTCAGAAAGCCACCGACCATTTCTGGCCGCAGGACAGGGCGCGCAAGTACCGACTTGAGGTGTACGAGGGCGCCGTGCGTTGCTTCTTCGTCTCGGAGCACAACCGCCGTCTGACCGAAGACCAGAACGGCGCGACGCTCAAGAACGCGGCGGTCGTCAGGAACCCGTACCTCGTCCCGCACGAAGGCCCGCTGGCGTGGCCCGGTGGGGAGCAGGAGTCTTTGCGGCTCGCGTGCGTGGCGCGTCTGTTCCTGCTCGACAAAGGGCAGGACATCCTCCTGCGCGTGCTGGCGCGCGAGAAGTGGAAGCGGCGCGCGCTGCACGTCTCATTCTTCGGGCGCGGCGTCAACGGCGAGGGGCTGGCGCGTCTGGCCGAGCGGCTCGGCGTCCGTCGCGTCTCGTTCGAGGGGCAGACGCGGGACGTGCCCGGCATCTGGAAGACGCACCACGCGCTCGTGCTGCCTTCGCGCGCCGAGGGGCTGCCGCTCTCGCTCGTCGAGGCGATGATGTGCGGCCGCCCGGCCGTAGTCACCAACGTCGGCGGCAGCGCCGAGGTCGTCGAAGACCGCGTGACGGGCTTCCTGTGCGCGCCGGCCGAGGACTCGCTCGACGCCGCGCTCGAAGCGGCGTGGGAGCGCCGGGGCGAGCTGCGCGAGATGGGGCGGCTGGCGGCGTCGCGCATACGCGAGCTGGTGCCGGCAGACCCGGCCGGCGAGTTCGCCGACACGCTCGAAGAGATCGCCGCCGCGCTCGCCGGGGCGAAGCGGAACCGCGCCGGCGCGTCGCAAAGGTCTGAAGTCGGCCGGCCGGTCGCCGGGTTGGAAGGGGAGTCGGGCGACGGATGATAAAAGGTCTGGTGTCGGTCATCATCCCCACGTACAACCGCGCCGACTACGTCGTCGAGGCTGTCGCAAGCGCGCGCGCGCAGACCTACCCGCACAAGCAGATCATCGTCGTTGACGACGGCTCGACGGACGAGACGGCGCGGCGCGTGGCCGACCTCGGGGGCGTCGAGTACCACTATCAGGAGAACCGCGGGCAGGGCGCGGCGCGTAACCGGGGACTCGCGCTCGCGCGCGGCGAGTTCGTCGCCTCGCTCGACTCGGACGATTTGTGGGACGAGGATTTTCTGGCGCGCGGCGTCGGAGCTTTGGAAGTCTTCGGACTCGACTTCTGTTTCGCCAACTGGACGAAGGTGCGCGGCGCCGAGACGTTTCAGAGCGAGTGGCTGCGCGACGGCAAGTGGCGGCCATACCTGAAGCGGCGCGAAGGCGACTGGCACCTGCTCGACCACGTTGAGGTCAGGCGTCTATTCCTCGAAATCTGTCCCGCGCCGTCGTCCTCGCTCGTCGTCCGGCGCGCCTCAATCGTCTCGGGCTGGGGTGAGCGGATGCGTATCGCGGACGACTGGTATCTGCTGCTTGAGATGGCGCTCCGGCGAAGTTGCACGGCGGCCTTCACGCTTACGCCGCGCTGGCGTAAGCGCGTTGACGGGCAGAACGTCTACGACGGACGGCCGTTCGCCGAGTCGGCGCGCGAGCTTTACCTGCACGACCACGAAATTTTCCGACGGGACTTCCGCGCGGCCCTCACGCGGCGCGAACGCTTCACGCTCGGCCGGCGCGCGGCCGCCTACCGCCTCCGTTTGATGTTGCACGAGGCGGCGCGGACCGGACTCGGGGCGCGGCTGCAACTGCCGCTCGTCATAGAGAGGCTGCGCGGGCTGACACACAAGCCGGCGGGCGGCGCCGAGGGCGTCGGACGAAGTTTGGCGGGAAAGAAGTAAGGCGACGACGGCGCCGGCGGGACAAGCGGATTAGAACTTTTTATGTTTAGCGGTCGCGACGTAATTCTCATCTCCAGCATCGAGTGGGATTTCAACTGGCAGGGGCACCAGGAGATCGCCACGCGGCTGGCGCGCGCCGGCAACCGCGTCCTCTACGTCGAGAACATGGGCGTCCGCTCGCCGGGACTGCGCGACGCGCGACGCGTGGCGCAAAGGTTCTCGCACTGGGCCGGCTCGCTCCTCGACGGCGGCGTGCGACAGGTCGCGCCGAACCTCTACGTCTGTTCGCCGCTCATCATGCCGCCGTTCGGGTCGTGGCTGCGGCATCAGGTCAACCTTCGCGTGCTGCTGCCGCTACTGCGGCGCGTCGTCGGCAACCTCGACTTCGACCCGTCGGTCGTCTGGACGTTTCTGCCAACCGACACCGTCGCGTCGTTCGTCAGGATGCTCCGCGGCCCCGAGGGCGTCGTCGTCTACTACTGCATCGCCGACTTCGCCGAGCTGACCCCGAACCGCGAAGACATCCTCCGCAGCGAGCGCGAAGTCATCGAGCTGAGCGATGTCATCTTCGCGCAAGGCCCCCACCTCGCCGAGCACTGTTCGCAGACCGGCAAGCGCGCCGAGGTCTTCCCCTTCGGCGTCAACATCGACCGCTTCTCGCGGAACGGCCACGCGCACGGCGCCCACGCGCACGACGAAGTCGCGGCGAACGGGAACGGCTCGGGCCCGCCGCTGTTGAAGGGACTGCCGCGCCCCGTCATCGGCTACGTGGGCGGCATCCACAAATTCTTCGACGTGGAGATGCTGACGGCGATGGCGCGGGCGCGCCCCGAGTGGTCGTTCGTCCTCGTCGGCCCGCTGCAAACCTCGCCGGGCGAGTTGAAGCGTCTGCCCAACGTCCACCTCGCCGGCCAGAAGCCGCACGAGGAGTTGCCCGACTACATCCGCGGCTTCGACGTAGGCATCGTCCCCTACCTCTTCAACACCTACACGGCGACCGTCGTCCCCACGAAAATCAACGAGTACCTCGCGATGGGCAAGCCCGTCGTCTCGACCAACCTGCCCGAGGTCAGCAACTTCAACGGCAAGCACGGCGTCATCATCACCTCGCCGAACCGGCCGAAGGAGTTCGTCGCCTCCATCGAGCGCGCGCTGCTCACCGGCGGCGAGGAGTCGTCCGTCACGCGCCGGCGCGAGGTCGCCGCGCTCAACGACTGGGAGGCGCGCTACGAGCGCATGAGCCGGCTCATCGAGCAGGAGTTGCTCCGCAAGAAGGGCGCCGCGACTGTGAAGAAGTGAAGAAGTGAAGAAGTAGCGGCTGCGCGCGCCCGCGACTATACTCACCGGACACTCGCGACCTATAACCCCCGGCCGACCGCGCCCGTCTTTAGAGAAGCGAATGAGCACAACCTGGATCGTCCATAAGTTCGGCGGCACGAGCGTGGCCGACGCGGGTCGCTACCGCGCGGTGGCGCGCATCCTTCTGCCCGGGCGGCGTGAAGGTACGCGCACGGCCGTCGTCTCTGCCATGAGCGGCGTCACCGACGAGCTGCTCGACGCCGTGGCCTCGGCCGCGCGGAGCGACAACGTCGTCAGCTTTCGCACCGCGCGCTACGACGCGCAGCCGATGATCGTGCGCGGCCCCGGCGCCGGCCCCGAGGTGACGGCGGCCGGCGTCTTCTCAGACCTGCTCCGGCTCGCGACGTTTCTGGGGGCGCCGCAATGAGCGGGGGCGACACTCTCAAGAACGAGCAGAGGAGCGCGACGGCTTTCGCGCCCGCGACCGTCGCCAACGTCGCGGTCGGCTTCGACATCCTCGGCTTCGCGGTCGAGGCGACCGGCGACCGCGTCACCGTGACGAGGACGGAGAGGACGGAGCAACCCACCGTCACCCTCGGCGAAATCACCGACGCTGCCGGCGCGCCCTTCGGCTCTGAGATACCTTTAGACCCGGCGCGCAACACGGCCACAGTCGGACTGTCGGCACTGCTCGAAGAACGCAAACCCGGCTTCGGCTTCCGCGTCTCAATCAGCAAGGGCATCGCGCTCGGCTCGGGGCTTGGCGGCTCGGCGGCGTCGGCGGTCGGCTCGCTCGTCGCGGCCAACGCGCTGCTCGAACGGCCCCTCTCGGACGAAGAGTTAATGCCGTACGCGCTGCTCGGCGAGCGCGCGGCGAGCGGCGCCATCCACCCCGACAACGTGACGCCGTGCCTGTTCGGCGGGATGACGCTCGTCACTTCTTTGAGTCCGTTCCGCTGCGTGCGTCTCCCCGTGCCAAAAAAAATTCTGACCGTCCTCGTCCACCCGCGCGTGCGTGTGGACACGCGCGGCGCCCGGAGCCTGCTCCGCACGGAAGTCCCGCTCGCCGATTTGATTAAACAGACGGCGAGCCTCGCCGGCTTCGTCGCCGGCTGCTACACCGACGACCTCGGGCTGATCGGCGAGTCGCTGCGCGACCACGTCGTCGAAGCCCAGCGCGCGACGCTCATCCCCGCCTTCGCCGAGATGAAGGCGGCCGCGCTCGAAGCCGGCGCGCTCGGCGCCTCGATCTCCGGCTCCGGCCCGACCGTCTTCGCGTGGGTCACCTCAAGCGAGGCGGCCGAGCGCGCACGACACTCCATGCTCCGCGCCTTACGAGAGCACGGCGGGACGGAGGCCGACTCGTGGGTCTCGCCGGTCAGCCTTCAGGGCGCCAGAGTCTTGAATAAGCAATGATACGTTTCCGCAGCACGCGCTCGCCGCAGCCGACGCTCGGCCTCTCGGAAGCGATGTTGACGAGCATCGCGCCCGACGGCGGCCTCTATGTGCCTGAGAGTTTTCCCGAGTTCACGGCCCAAGATTTCGACGGCCTTGAGTCGTGGCGCGACATCGGCGAGCGCCTGCTCGCGCCCTTCTTCGAGGGCGACCCGCTCGCCGCGCACCTCTCGGAGATTTGCGACGAGGCTTTTAACTTCCCTCTCCGCTTGCGCGAACTCGACGAGACGACGGCCGTGCTCGAACTCTTCCACGGGCCGACCGCCGCCTTCAAGGACGTGGGCGCGCGCTTCCTCGCCGCGTGCGTCTCGCGCCTGCCGGGAAGGCGCACGGTGCTCGTCGCCACCTCGGGCGACACGGGCGGCGCTGTGGCCGCCGCCTTCCACGGGCGGCCCGACACGCAAGTCGTCATCCTCTTCCCGCTCGGCAAAGTCTCGCCTCGTCAACGACGGCAACTGACCTGTTGGGGCGCGAACGTCCGCGCCTTCGCCGTGCGCGGCGACTTCGACGACTGTCAACACGTCGTCAAGACCGCTTTCGCAGACCGCGAGTGGGCCAAATCTCAGGGCTTGCTCTCGGCCAACAGCATCAACCTCGGCCGCCTGCTGCCGCAGACCGTCTACTACACGGCGGCGAGCCTCTGGTACGCGCGTCGGCGCGGCGCGGCGGCCGGCTTCGTCATCCCGACGGGTAATCTGGGCAACGCCGTGGCCGCGTTCTGGGCGCGCCGGATGGGGCTGCCCGTCCGCGAGATCACGCTCGCCGCCAACGCCAACCGCGCCGTCCCCGACTACTTCGACGGCGGCACGTGGGCCGCGCGCCCCACCGTCGCCACTCTCGCCAACGCGATGGACGTTGGCAACCCCTCCAACGCCGAACGCCTCTTCGACCTGCACCCCGACTTTGAAGACCTGCGGCGAGTCGCGCGCGCGTTCTCAATCGCAGACGAAGAAATTAAAAGCACCATCAGGGACGCGGCGGCCGCCGTTCCTCCCGAAGTCTGGGACCCGCACACGGCCGTCGCGGTGCAGGCGCGCACGCGCGTCGGGTCGCCGCACTGGGTCGTCGTCGGCACCGCGCACCCGGCGAAGTTCGAGTCGGTGGTCGAGCCGCTGGTCGGCCGCGCGGTCGAAGTTCCCGACTGCCTCGCCGAACTCCTCGAACGCCCCGAGCACTTCGACGAGCTTGAGCCGACCTTCGAGGCGCTCGCGGCGGCGCTGCGCGTGTGATCCTTTTTTCCTCCGCTCTGCGCGTCATGTGTAGCGGGCGGGAAGGGACGCCCGGAACACACCGGAGGTGAAGGGTGAGATGACCGAACAACTGATAGCCGCCAACCTGGCGGCCGTCGAGGCGCATTTCCACAGCGAGGCGGCCAACGAAGTGGAGAAGGCGCTTGAGCTTTACACCGACGACATCGTCTGGGAGTCGCCCGCGCGCGACCTCGTCTTCCGGGGCAAGGAGGCGACGGGCGAGAACTACCGGCGGATGTTCGACTCGTTCAAGGTCGAGGAGTTCCGCTGCCTGCAACGCTTCGCGACCGAGGATCGCGTCATCGACGACAGCGTCGCCACGGTTCGCATCGTCGGCGACGGCGTCGCCAACGCGCCCGCGCCCGTCGGGTCGAAGGTCGAGATCAGGCTCCTGCACGTCTTCGAGATGCGCGGCGGGAAAATCTCGCGCGAGCTGGTCTTCGAGAACTGGAAGGTTTTGGAGCCGGCCGTCAGCCGCATCCCCTACGCGGCGCGCGCCACCCGGTTCAACCCGCAGCACCCGGCGTTCTAAAACGCGCGGAGAGTTTTGGCGGCCCGGCGTTCTTCTGAGGCGCGCCGGGCCGCCGTTCTTTTTGAGACGGGGCGCGCTAGAGCGTGACGGTCTGGCCTTCGTCTTGAGAGCGCCGTGCGGCCTCGATGACTTGGAGCACGGCGACCGACTCGGCGGGGTCAACCGGCGGCGGGGCGCCTTCGCGCAGCGCCGCGACGACACGCTCGTAGAAGCGTTGGTAGCGACCCGGCTCAGTCCGCAGAGGCCGCAGGTCGTCGCCCGCGCCGACCGCGCCCCACAGACTCTCCGGCTCCTCGCCCCACCCCGGCGAGCCGGGACGGCCGCCCGCCTTCAACGCCTCTTCCTGAACGTCCAGACCGAACTTGGTGTAGGCGTCCGCGTCGCCGAGCACGCGAAAACGCGGGCCGGGTTGAGCGGCGACGGTGCTCATCCAGAGGTGCGAGCGGACGCCGCCCGCGTGTTCGAGCGCGACGAAGGTGTCGTTGTCCGTCTCGACTTCCGCGTAGGGTCGGCCGAGCTCAGCGTAGACGCGCCGCGCCGGGCCGAAGAGCAGCAGCGCTTGGTCTATCAAATGACTCCCGAGGTCGTAGAGCAGCCCGCCCGCGTCTTCGGGCGCGGCGCTCTGCCGCCAGCCGGGCTTCGCCCGCGGCCGCCAGCGCTCGAAACGCGACTCGAAGCGCAGCACGCGCCCGAGCGCGCCGCGCTCCAACAGCAGCCGCAGCGTCAGAAAGTCGCCGTCCCAACGTCGGTTCTGAAAGACGGTCAGCAGCAGCCCGCGCCGCCGCGCATCCTCGACGACTCCCCTGCCCTCGGCGGCCGTCGCGGCGAGCGGCTTGTCAACGACGACGGCCAGCCCCGCTTCGAGCGCGGCGTGCGCCAGCGGCGCGTGCGTGCGGTTGGGCGACGCGACGACGACGAGGTCTAACTCGCGCGCGCGCTCCCAGAGTTGTTCCGCCGTTTCGAGGACGAGGGCGCCCGCGTACCCGCGTCGAATCTGCTCCGCGCGCTCGGGGTTTGAAGTCACGACCGCCGCCAGCCTCATCCCCGGCGTCGCCGAGACGAGCGGCGCGTGAAAGACCGCACCCGCCAGCCCGAAGCCGATCAGCCCGACCCTCACCTCGTCGCCCGCGTGCGTCAACGTCTTCGACATTTCCACATTCTACACATTGTGAACGACGGGCCGGACTAGTTCAGACGGATGTAACACGGCGCGTGTATCCTTCAGCTTCGCCGTCGTGACGCACAACGTGCGGCGGGCGGCGCCCGACCGCAACGACCGGCCCGGATTGAGGTATTATCCGAGCCTGACCCGGACGGCCGCGCGACGGCTCTCCGTCGCTTTGAACATTGGAACTTTTAACTTATGAACAGGCCGGTGCTCATCGTCGAGGACGAGCCGGACATCGCCGAGGGGCTGCGCTACAACCTTGAGCGCGAGGGGTTGCGCGCCGTCGTGGCGGAGACGGGCGAGAAGGGCTTGGCGGCGGCGCTCGACGCGAAGAACCCGCCCGCGCTCATCCTGCTCGACCTGATGCTGCCCGGCATGTCGGGCACCGAGTTGTGCCGCCGGCTCAGGCGCGAGCCGCAGACGCGCAGGACGCCCGTCATCATCCTCACGGCGCGCGGTTCCGAGTCGGAGCGCGTGGCCGGTCTCGAACTCGGCGCCGACGACTACGTCACCAAGCCCTTCTCCGTGCGCGAGCTGATCGCGCGCGTGCGCGCCGTGCTGCGCCGCTCAGAGGAGTCGGCGTCGGCCTCCTACGAGGACGGGCGGCTGCTCGTCCGATTCGAGGACATCTACGTCGCCTGCGACGGCGCGGAGGTCAAACTCACGCGCAAGGAGTTCGGTCTCCTCGCCGCGCTCACGCGCCGCCCCGGCCGCGTGGCGACGCGCACGCAACTGCTCGACGAGGTCTGGGGGCAGCAGTACTACGGCGACACGCGCACGCTCGACGTTCACATACGCCGCCTGCGCTCGAAGCTCGGCGCGTGCGGCGACTCCATCGAGACGGTCATCGGCGTCGGCTACCGCTTCGTCGGAAGCTCCGGCGTCGGCGACGAAGAGTAGCGCGTCGCCGCGTGACACCCCACACGCTTCCTGCTAGGTTTCAAACGACCCGCACGCCCAACCTCCGACGGGAGCGGCGCCCCGAACCGACGCCACCTATGCTCCTGCGCCTGGCACTCGCGCTCGCATTCGTCGCGGCACTGCTGGCCGCGTGGTTCGCCCTCTACAGGGTAGACTCCTACGCCGCGTGGGTCGCCATCGGGGCGGCCATCGTCGGCGCCGCCGCCGCGCGTCTTTTCCCTTCGGCGCTCGACGCGCGCCCGGAGACGGACACGTTTTCCATAGGCGACTTGGACAGCGGAGAGGCGGCGGAGGCTGACAGGTCAGTCGCGGCGGGCGAGGTGCCGGCGGCCGCGCTGCTCAAGGCGACGATGGACAGCATGCGCGAGGGCGTCGTCGTCATCGACAGCGGGATGCGCGTCGTGGCGCTCAACAACCCCGCGCGCGCGACCTTCCGCGCGGGCTCGACCGATGCGCTCAGCCCGCGCCGCCTGAGCGACCTGACGCGCAACCCTTCCGTCTACTCCGCCTTCGCCGGAGCGGTCGCGCGCGGCGTGCGCGCCGAGGTCAAGGTCGAGACCGACGGCGCCGACGGCCGGCGCGTCTACGACCTGCACGTCGCGCCCTTGCGCGAGCGCGAGGCCATCTACGGCAGCGACGTGCGCGGCGCCATCGGCGTCCTCATCGACATCACGCGGCTCGAACGGCTCGAACTCGTCCGGCAGGAATTCCTCTCGAACGTCAGCCACGAGCTGCGCACCCCCCTGACGGCCGTCATCACCTTCGCCGAGACGCTCGAAGACGGCGCGCTCGAAGACGCCGAGACGGCGCGCCGCTTCCTCGCCGTCATCCGCCGCAACGCCGAGCGCATGCGCGCGCTCATCGAAGACATCATGGAGCTTTCGTCAATCGAGTCGGGCGGGGCGCGCGTCGAGGCGCGCGAGGTGCGACTCCACGCGGCGGTTCATGAGACGTTCGCCGCGCTCAATGCCAAGGCCGAAAGCTGCGGCGTCACACTGGTCAACGCGGTCGCGCCCGACGCGGCGGTGCGCGCCGATCCGCGCCGTCTCGAACAGATGCTTTTGAATCTGGTGGACAACGCCGTCAAGTTTAACCGGCGGGGCGGCGCCGTCACCGTCTCCCACACGGCCGGCGTGCGCGACCTCGTCGAAGTCTCGGATACGGGCGACGGCATCCCGCCCGAACACCTCACGCGCATCTTCGAGCGCTTCTACCGCGTAGACCGCGCGCGCTCGCGCGAACTCGGGGGCACGGGGCTGGGGCTTGCCATCGTCAAGCACCTCGCGCGCGCACACGGCGGCGAAGTCCGCGTCCGCTCGACGCCCGGCGAAGGCACCGCCTTCACTATCGAGCTTCCGCGCGAAGCCACCGCCGAGAAGCTCAAGACGTGACCTTCGCGGCCGGCGTCTCGTAGAGCCTCCGGTGCTCCTCGCGCATCCGTAAGTAGGCCGGGTCGGAGAGCACGGCGTCGAGCCTCTCCCTGAAAATCTTCGCGCTCTCCAGCTTCTCCGCGTCCTGCTCTTTCGGCGCGACGCGGCGGCCGTGCGCGCCGCTCTGCCCGCGCTTCTCGCGCGGCACGGCCCCGACGTACTTCTTCCCCGAGCGGTGGTTGGCGTAACGCAGCGAGCGCGTCCAGCCCATCTGGATGTACTTGCGCGCCATGTCCATCCCGACGAAGTCGCCCGCCGCGCGGTACGTCTCGTACAGCCCGAAGATTTTCGCCGCCGACTCGCGCGCCACCTCGGGCGTGCGGAAGCGCCAGTGCGGCAACAGCTCGCCCTTATACGGCTCGACGAGGAGCACGCCCTGCTCGCCGCGCCCGACCCGGTACAGCTCGGGGTGCGCGCGGAAGTCCGTCCGCTTAAAGTCGAGTTCGTAGTCGAACTTCATCGCGCGTCATTTAAGATCGAGCTTTTCGTTCTCGCCGAGCCGCGCCGGCTCGCCCTTGAGGAGCGACGAGACGAGGCCGACCGCGTGCGCGACGAACGACTGCGAGCCGTCCCAGTACTCGGCGCGCTCGGCCGTCACCTTGAGCAGCGCGATGTCGGGCGTGTCCACGCCGTCGGGGAACCACGCGCGCAGCTCCGGCTTCCAAAGCTCCTCGATCTTCGCGCGGTCGCGGACGACCTCCGCCTGCCCCGTCAGAGACGCGTAGAGCTGCGCGTCCACGTCGGCGAAGCTGGCGTTGACCTTCGGCACGCGCCCCACCTCGTCCACCTTGTGCGACGAGCCGTAGGTGAAGAACCAGAGGTCGCCGTCGAACTCCACGTCACGGTTGTTCGACATCGGGCGGCTGTGCAGGTCGCCCCGCTCGTCCACGGTCGTCAACATGCAGATGTCCACCGCCTTGACTATCTCGCGCAGCTTCGCGAGCTTGTCGTCCTTCGTCGCCGCCTTACTCATCCTTATTCCCTCCTTGTTTAATTCCGCCGCCGCCGAGCGCTTCGAGCTTCTGCCAGTGCTCGCCCTCGACCGCGACCTTCAGCCAGAAGCTGTAGCTCTCCGGCTCATCCCTCAAACCACGGCGCAGCTCATTCATGCTCACCCAGCGCCACTCCTCGACCTCCGACGGGTCTGGCTCCGGCTCCGAGTCGTCGGTGCCGACGAAGACGTGGTCGTACTCGTGCTCGACGAGCGCGCCGCCCAGCTCCGCGCGGTAGACGAACTCGAACGCCTCGCGCAGCTCGCAGTCGAGATTCATCTCCTCGCGCAGGCGACGCCGCGCGGCCGTGGCCGTCGGCTCGCCCGGTCGCGGGTGGCCGCAGGCGGTGTTCGACCACAGCCCGCCCGAATGATACTTCCCGCGCGCGCGCCTTTGCAGGAGCAGGCGCCCCGCGCCGTCGAAGATGAAGACCGAGAAGGCCCTGTGCAGCGCGCCCTCCGTGTGCGCGCTCATCTTCCCCGCCACGCCCAGCTCGCGGTCGCACTCGTCAACCAGAATCACCCGTTCGTCTGTCGGCATCAGCGTCTCGACTTCGACCTCCCCGCGCCGCCCATTGTAGACGACAAGGCCGCCCTCGCGCGTGCTCAAAGCCGCCTCCAACCCTTGCTCGGAACCTCGCGCTTTACGCCCGCCTCCCGCAGACGCCTCCCCGCCTGCCGGAACCAAAGCAGCGTGAACGCCACCCCGCCGCACAGCAGCAGCGTGGTGAAGATGACGAAAATCACTCCCATCGTAATCATCCCTCGACCCTCCTTTTTCAGCCGACCCACCGCCAGAAACCTTCCGTCCCGCTTGAACGATTTGAACGATTTAAATCAATTCATGTTCAAAGTCAAGAAGAAATTTGTTGTGAAATTATGATACGATTTATCTCTCTGAACGATTTGAGCGTTTTTTGTGTTTACATTCGACCGACTCTTTGCTAGATTACACGTGCGCTTATGAGGGGCAACGGGTGGCGAAAAAATCTGACCAGCCGGCAGGCGGCGCGCCTGCTCGGGGCGAGCGAGGCGTCGATCAAGCGCTGGGCCGACGGCGGGCTGCTGCCGTCGCTGCGGACGGTGGGCGGGCACAGGCGCTTTCGCCCCGAGGACGTTGACGCCTTCCGGCGCGGGCGCGAGACGCGCGCCCCGGCGGCCGGGGAGGAATCGGCGCAGGACGGCGCCGCGCTCGACCGAGACCTTTCGCGCCTGATGTTCGAGACGCTTCTGGCCGGTTACGTCAAGTCGGCGGCCGAGACGCTCGTCGGACTCCGGCGCCGCGGACACACGGCGGCGCGCATCGCGGACGAGGTGCTCTGCCCGGCGCTTAGCAGGGTCGGCGATCTCTGGCACGCGGGCGAGCTCTCGGTCGCCGAGGAACACCTGGCGACGCGCACCGCGCTCTCGGCCGTACAGACTCTCAGAGGCGCATTCAGTTTGAATGTGGGCGACCGCACCGCAATCTGCTGCTCCGTCGAGGACGACTTTCACGAGCTCCCCGTCAGCCTCGCGGCGCTGACGCTGGAGGGGCTGGGGTGGGGCGTCGTCAACCTCGGGACGAGCACGCCTTTCTACGCGCTCGCCGAGGCGGTCGAGCGTTTCGGCCCGCGCCTCGTCTGCGTCGCCTCGACGGTCTTCAACCACCCCGACCGCGCGGCGCGCGAGTACGGCGAGTTCGCGAAGGCGGCGGAGCGGTCGGGCGCGTCGGTCGTGCTGGGCGGCGCGGGGTTTCGCGCCGGGGGCGCGCGCCAAAGGTTCCCGGCCGACCTCCACGCGGAAACTTTTCTCGAACTGGAGGAGCACGCTGCGCTCCTCTGAAACGGACGAACGAAGGGGGATTTAAAGATGTCTGAGCAACTGGCCCGAAAATTTATCGAAGCGCTCGCGCGTCTGGAAGACGAGCGCGATTTGGAAACCATCACCGCGCTCTTCGCCGAAGAGTGCGAGGTCGGCAACGTCACCTCGCCCGAGAAGTTTCACGGGCGCGACGGCGCGCGCGAGTTCTGGGGCGCGAAGTACCGCGACACCTTCGGCGAGGTGGAGTCAACTTTCAGAAACGTCTTCGCCACCGACGACCGCGTCACGCTCGAATGGACGACCGTCGGGACGGCGGCCGACGGCTCGCCCGTCAAGTACGACGGCGTGAGCATCCTCGAAACCGACGGCGAAAAGATCACGCGCTTCCGCGCCTACTTCGACGCGGGCGACCTCGGCCGCCAGATTCTTCACAAGACGCAGGCCGGCGGCTGAAGGGGGCGCGAGCGTGGAACGGAGCTTTAACGTTTTGACGTTCGGCCCGCGCGCGGGCGTGGCGCGCGCCGACGCGGGCGGGGCCGAGTGGGACGCTTCCGCGTGGCGCGAGCGTGAGCGGCTGGCTCGGGGGCGCGCGCTGCGTTCGCGCACGGAGCGCGGGGCGTGGCGCGTGCTCGCGCGCGAGTCGCGCGCGGTGATGCGCTCTTTCACGACCAGCTTCTTCGTCGTGAGCCGCTTCCTGCCGCGCGAGAAGCGCGACGAGGTCGAGGCCGTCTACGCCGCCGTGCGCTACCCGGACGAGGTGGTAGACACCTTCCGCCTCGGCGCGGCGGAAAAGCTGCGCCTGCTCGAAGAGTGGCGCGAGGCTTACGAGACGGCGCTCACGTGCAGGTCTATCGGAGACTCGCTCGAACGCGGCGTGCCCGCGCACCTCGCGGGCTTCGCGCGCGTCGTGCGCGAGCGCGCCATCCCGCACGAGCACTACCGCGCCTTCCTCGGCGCGATGCGGCTCGACTTAGACCCGCGCCCTTACGACACGCTCGACGACCTGATTCAATCCTACGTCTACGGCAGCGCCGTCGTCGTCGGCTACTTCCTGGCGCACGTCTACGGCGCGCGCGACGCGGCGAGTTTCGGCCGCGCGCTCTCGGCCGCGCGCGACCTCGGCGTCGCGCTCCAACTGACCAACTTCCTGCGCGACGTGGCCGAAGACCAGCGGCGCGGCCGCGTCTACCTCCCCGCCGACTTTCTGCGCGCCGAGGGCGTCCGTGTGCTCGACGCGCGGGACCCGCGGCAGCACAAGCCTCTGGCGCGGGTGCGGCGGCGGCTGGCGGCCGTCGCCGCCGAATATTACGCGCGGGCGCGCGCCGACCTCGAAGCCTTCTCGCCCGACTGCCGGCTGGCGGTGCGCGCCTGCGTCGAGGTCTACGGCCGTCTCAACGAGCGCGTGGCGACGAGCGCCGAACGGCTCACGCGGCGCGAGAGCGTGCCGCTCCGCGAGAAGTTCGGGGCGCTCCCGGCGAGCAAATACTGGCGCATCCCGCTGGCGTACCTGACGAGATGAGAACCGGCGCGGAAGGAAAAGTTCTGATCGTCGGCGGGGGCTTAGGCGGCCTGAGCGCCGCGATACACCTGCGCCTCGCGGGCTTCGAGGTGACGCTGCTCGAAGCCCAGGAGCGCGTGGGCGGGCGCGCCAACGTCATCGAGCGCGCGGGCTTCCGCTTCGACACCGGCCCGTCTCTGCTCAACTACCCGTGGGTCTTCGAGCAGCTCTTCGAGGCGGCCGGGCGGCGCTTTCAAGATTACGTGCGGCTGCTCCCCGTTGACCCTTCGATAACTTTCCGCTGGCCGGGCGGCCAGCGCTTCACGCTCTCGTCCGACGTGCAGAAGTTCCTCGCCGAGTGCGAGCGGATGGAGCCGGGCTGCTCGCCCTCGGTCTTCGACTTCCTGCGCGACGCGGGCGCCAAGTTCCGCGTCGCCTTCGACAAGCTCGTCAGCCGCAACGTCGATAACCCCGCGAAGTGGCTCGCCGCGCTCACGCCGTCCGAGATGCTGGGGACGGGACTCTGGCGCTCGCTCGACCGCGAACTCGGCCGCCACTTCAAGAACCGCCGCGTCCGCGAGGCGCTCGGCTCCTACGCCATGTACCTCGGCGGCTCGCCCTACGAGCTGCCGGGCATGTTCACCATCCTGCCTTACGGCGAGCTGGCCTACGGGCTTTGGCTACCCGAGGGCGGCGTCTACGCGCTGGTCGAGGGCGTCGAGAGGCTGGCGCGCGAGCTGGGCGTCGAAGTCCGCACGCGCGCCCGCGTGACCCGCATCGTCTGCCGCGAGGGTCGCGTCCGCTCGGTCGAGCTTGAAAGCGGCGAGCGCATCGAGGCGCCGGTCGTCGTCTCGAACGTTGACGTGCCGACGACCGACAACGAGCTGGTCGAATGTGAGCAGGGCTTCGCCGACCACGCGCACGCGCGCGCCGCGCGGACGAAGATGACGCCGGGCGTCGTCACCTTCTACTGGGGCGTGCGCGGCGGGGTCGAAGGCTTGGGACACCACACGATCTTTCTGCCCGAAGACCCGCGCGCGGCCTTCGACGAGCTGTTCAAGCAGCGGCGCGTCCCCACGGAACTTCCCTTCTACGTGAGCGTCCCGTCGGCGACCGACCCCGCGCTGGCGCCCGAGGGTTGCGCGGCGGTCTTCGTGCTCGCGCCGACGCCCACGCTCAGCCAGATGCCCGGCGCCGACTGGCGCGAGGAGACGCTGAAGATAAAACGGAGCGTCAACGAGACGCTCGCGCGACACGGCGTCCGCATTGACCCCGCGCGCGTCGTCTTCGAGGAGGTCTACACGCCCGAGGACTGGCGGCGGCGTTTCGGGCTTTACGACGGCTCGGCCTTCGGCTCCGCGCACACGCTCGGGCAGGTCGGGCCGTTCCGCCAACGCAACTACTCGAAAGAGTTCCGCGGGCTTTACTACGTCGGCGCGAGCACGACGCCGGGGACGGGGATGCCGATGGTCGTGCTCTCGGGCCGGCTCGTCGCGGAGAGGATCGTCGGGCGTGTTCGTTGAGCGTCATGGCTGGGGCGAGGAGGTCTACCTCGCGCTCCACGGCTGGGGCGGCGACCGGCGAAGTTTCGCGCCGCTCGCGCCGTTCGTGCCCGAACGGGCGAGCCTCTACGCGGCCGACCTTCCGGGCTGCGGCCACTCGCCCCGCCCGCGCGAGTGGTCGGTCGCCTCGGTCGTCGAAGAGGTGGTTGAGGCGGCGCGCTCGGTCGCGCCCGCGCGCGTGAGCCTCGTCGGTAACTGTGGCGGCGCGGTCTTCGCGCTGCTGGCGGCGAAGGCGCTGGGCGCGGCGTGCGTGCGCGTGACGATGATCGACCCGTTCGCGTACCTCCCGCGCTACTTCCGACTGTTCCTCGCGGGCGAGTTCGGCCGGCGCGCCTACGACGCGACCTTCGCGACTCCCTTAGGTCGCTGGCTGACCAACCGTGCGCTCAGCTCGAAGCGCGAAGGCGCGGGCGATTTGACGGAGACCTTCGCCGACGCCGACCACGAAGCCGCGCGCCGCTACCTCGCGCTCTTCGACGAGTTGGGCGGCGTCGAAATCTTCCGCGGCGTCGAGACGCCGGTCGAGATCGTCTACGGCGAGAAGACGTTCGGCGCGGTCAAGCGTTCGCTCGGGCTCTGGCGCGGGGTGCTGCCCCAGGCGCTTGTGCGCGAGTTGCGCGGCGCCGGGCACTTGCCGCTTGAGGAGGCGACCGCCGAGGTCGCAGAGGTCATCTTCGGCGGCGCGGCCGCGACGGCGCGCGCCGCCGGCCATTGAAAGTGAGTTAACGTTTGAGCGAGCAACTGACAAGCTTCGTCAAGTCACAGCGTGGGCGCATCGAGGAGGCGCTGCGGCGCCGTCTCCCCTTCAGCTCTCTGGCGCGCGCCGACCGCCTCAACGAGGCGCTCGTCTACGCGGTCTTCCCCGGCGGCAAGCGGCTGCGGCCGGCGCTGGCGCTCGTCGCCGCGCAACTCGCCGGGGCGACGCGCGAGCGAGGGCTGGCGGTGGCGTGCGCCGTCGAGTTTCTGCACAGCAGCTCTCTCGTCCTCGACGACCTGCCCGCGATGGACGACGCGGACTCGCGCCGCAAACGCCCCGCGCTGCACCTCGTCTACGGCGAGGGCGTCGCGCTGCTCGCGTCGGTCGCGCTGCTCAACCAGTCGTACGCGCTGCTCGCCGAGGCCGCCGCCGGGACGGATGCCTGCGGCGCCCTCGTCCGCGAGGCCGCGCGCTCGGTCGGCGCGGACGGGATGGTCGGCGGGCAGGCGGTCGATCTGCTGACGCGCGCCGGCGAGGCGGACGCGCGCTCGCTCGCCGCCCGCGAGCTGAAGACGGTCGCGCTGATGCGCCTGATGATGACGGCCGGCGCGCTGGCCTGCGGTGCCCCGGCGAAGGAGACGCGCGCTCTCTCCGAGTACGGCGAGTGTCTGGGTCGCGCCTATCAAATCTGCGACGACGTGTCGGACGAGACGCACCCCTGCGAGCTGACGGGGAAGCCCGCGCGGCAGGACGCGCGACACCTGCGCGCCAACGTCGTCGCCACGCTCGGCGCCGACGGCGCGCGCGGGCTGGCACGTCAACTCGTCTCGCGTGGCGTCGCGCGCCTCTACGAACATTTCGGCGCGCGCGCGGAGGTCATGCTCCTCGCCGACGCCGCCTACGCCGTGCTCGACGCGGCGTGCGAAGCGCGCGCCGGCGCCGACCCATCGCGTGCGGTCGAGAGTGCCGCCCTGTGACATTAGTTTTCTTCGCCTCGGCGCTCCTGATCGTCGCCGGCGCGCTCCTGTGCGTGGCGCTCTGGAACGCGCTCGCGTGGCCGCGCATCGGCGACGCGAAGGGCGCGGCCGGCCCCGATTCGTCTCACGTCTCGGTGCTGATCCCCGCGCGCGACGAGGAAGACAACATCGCCGGCTGTCTCGACGCGGCGCTCGCGCAAGGGACGGCCGTCACTGAGGTGCTCGTCTACGACGACCATTCGCGCGACGCCACGGCGCGGGTGGTCGGAGAGTACGCGCGGCACGATTCGCGCGTGCGTCTGGTCGCGCCCGCGCCGCTGCCCGATGGCTGGTGCGGCAAGACGTTCGCGTGCGCGCGTCTGGCCGAAGAGGCGCGCGCGGACTGGCTCCTCTTTCTCGACGCGGACGCGCGGCTCCTCGGCGCGGGGGCGGCGGCGCTCGTCGTCCGCGAGGCCGAGGCGCGCGGCGTCACGCTGCTCTCCTGCTGGCCGCGCATCGAGACGCGTGGCTTCTGGGAGGGCGCGCTGATGCCGCTCCTGAATTTCGTCGTCTTCACACTCTACCCGGCGCCGCTCGCGCTCCGTCGCAGCGACCCGTCGCTCGGGCTCGCGCACGGCTCGTGCGTGCTGGCGCGGCGCGACGATTACGAACTGGTGGGCGGTCACGCGGTTGTGCGCGGCGAATTGTTCGAGGACGTGAGGCTGGCGCAGGCGTGGCGGGCGGCGGGGCGGCCGAGCCTGTGTCTCGACGGCCGCGCGGTCGTGGGCGTCCGCATGTACCGCTCGCTCGCGGAAATCTGGCGTGGCTTTCAGAAAAACTTCTTCCCCGCCTTCCGAAGCGCGCGCGGCTTCTGGGCGTTCATGGCCCTCCACTTCTTCGTCTTCTTGCTGCCGTTCGCGCTCCTGCCGTTCGCCACGACGACGCCGGGCGGCGATTTGCTCGCGTCGGCGACCGCCTGCGTCGTCGCGGCGCGCTTCGCGCTGGCGCTCAGGTTCCGTCAGCCGCTCTGGTCGCCGCTGCTGCACCCGCTCGCGGAAGCCGTCCTGCTCGCGCTCGGCGTCTCGTCGTGGCTGAGGTGCGGGACGGGGCGCGGCGTCGAGTGGAAGGGCCGGAGCTACCGGACGGGCGCGCGCGCCGGCGCGCCGGTTCAGACCAAAAGGGTGAGCGAGTGACTTTCACAGTTTTGCCGGGAAAGGTTTTCGGTTGCAGCCGTTGAAGACGAGAAAGGGGCGGCGCGCCGTCGTCATCGGCGGCGGGCTGGGGGGACTGGCGACGGCGCTCAGGCTGGCGGCCGTCGGCTGGGAGGTCGATGTCTGCGAGAGCGGGCCGCGCTTCGGCGGGAAGATGAACTCGCTTGAGCGCGACGGCTTCCGCTTCGACACCGGCCCGTCGCTCATCACGATGCCGTGGGTCTTCGAGGAGCTGTTCGCGGCGGCCGGCTCAAGTCTCGCCGACCACGTCACGCTCGCGCCCGTCCACCCGCTCGCCGACTACGTCTTCGACGACGGGACGCGCTTCACCTACACGTCAAGGCTCCCCGAATGGCTCGCGACCGTGCGCGGGCTTGAGCCGCGCGACTGCGAAGGCTTCCTGCGCTTCATGCGTCTGGGCGCGCGCCTGTTCGCGCTCTCGCGCGAGACGTTCCTGCGCCGCGCGCCGCTCGCGCCGCCCGACCTGCGCGCGCTCAAGTCGCTCCGCCACCTGCCGCTCCGGCGCGCGTGGGGGAACTATCACTCGACGGTCGCGGCGCACTTCCACAGCCCGCACCTGCGCCAGATGTTCGACCGCTACCCGACCTACGTCGGCTCGTCGCCTTACAGTTCGCCCGCGACGCTCGCCGTCATCCCTTTCATCGAGTACGCGCACGGCGGCTGGCACGTCGAGGGCGGGCTGTACCGCGTCGTCGAGGCGCTCGTCGCGCTCGCGCGGGCTTCGGGCGTGCGGCTCCACGCGAACGCGCGCGTCTCTCGCATCGAGCACGGAGCGGGTCGCGCCCGCGGCGTCCGCCTCGCCGACGGGACGCGGCTCGACGCCGACGTGGTCGTGATGAACGGCGACGCCTCGACGACGCGGGCGCTTCTCGACGGCGGCGACGTTGAAGGTGATAACAGAGGCAACGGCCAAGGTAGTGACAAAGGCGGCAACTCTCAACCGGCGTCGGAGCGCTCGCTCTCCGGCTTCGTGATGCTGCTCGGGCTGAGGCGCAAGGTAGAAGGGTTGGCGCACCACACGGTCTACTTCTCTTCGGACTACCGCGCCGAGTTCTCGCAGCTCTTCGACGCGCGGCGCTTCCCCGAAGACCCGACCGTCTACGTCTGCGCGCCGAGGCGCACCGACCCGAGCGTCGCGCCCGAGGGCGGCGAGACGCTCTTCGTCATGGCGAACGCCCCGGCCGACGGCGACACGTGGGACGAGCGGCGCACCGAGTCGGCGCGCGCCGCCGTCTTCGCGCGGCTCGCGAAGGGCGGCTTCCCCGACGTTGCGCGCGACGTGGTCGTCTCCGACGTGTGGACGCCGGGACGTTTCGCCGACGCCTACCTCTGCCCCGGCGGCTCGATCTACGGCACGCACTCGCACGGCTGGCGGCGCGCGTTCCTGCGCCCGCCCAACCGGCACCCGCGCGTCGGCGGGCTTTATCACGTCGGCGGCAGCAGCCACCCCGGCGGCGGCACGCCCACCGTCCTGCTCTCCGCGCGCATCACCAGCGAACTCATCGGGAGGTTTGAGTCTTGAAAACTTCCCTCGACGTTCATACACCGAGCGCGACGGCGGGCGCGACGACGACGGCGACGACTGGCGGCCCCGCGCTCACTTCTTCGTCACTAGCACGGCGCGCGGCGCTGGCGGCGGCCGTGTCTCTCTTCGCGGTGCTGTGGGTCGGCGGGGTCTTGAGTCGTTGGGTCGGGACCGCGCGAGCCGACGAGGGTTGGCTCGCGTCGCTGTTCCTGACGACGGCGGCGCTCATCGTCATTCTCGGCGAGCGGACGTGGCGCGGCGTGGCGAGGCTCGCGGCCGTCGCGCTCACGGGCTTTGCGGTCGAGGCGGCCGGCGTGCGCTTCAAGCTCCCCTTCGGCGAATACGCATACACCGGCGTCCTGCGTCCGCAGTTGTTGGGCGTCCCCGCCGTGATGGGGCTCGCGTGGATGTCGCTCGTCGCCTTCGCCTCCGACTTCGCGTGGCGCTTGCGTCTCAAGCCGTGGGTCGCGGTGGTCTGCGCGGCGCTGCTGACGACCGCCACCGACCTCGTCATCGACCCGCTCGCCGCGAACCAACTCGGCTACTGGCGCTGGGCGCGCGGCGGCGCATACTACGGCATCCCCTTCTCAAACTTCGTCGGCTGGTTCGCGACGGCGCTCGCCGCCTGCGCCATCCTCGGCGCGCGCGGACGGCCGAACTCCCGCGCGGCCTTCGTCGGCGTTTGCGTAGTCCTCTTCTTCTCGCTGCACGCGCTCGCGGCCTCGCTCATCCCCGTCGCGCTCGTCGGCTTCGCGCTCTGCGCCGCGCGTCTCGCGCCCCTGTCGCGTTCACATAAGCATTGACAGCCGGCCACGATTAGGCGTATACCGGCCCCTGAAATTCGGCCTCAGACGGCGGCGCGTCACTCCCCGCACGCACGACCGGCGACCATCCGTAAAGAAGTAACCATGCCGACCTCACATCCCAACAGCAACACTCAGGAGGCGCGAGATGAATCCTCAGAAGACGACCGCCGCCGGTTTTCGTTCGACTTTTGAAGGGGCGGCGCGGGCGTGCGCCCTGCTGCTGGCCGCCCTGTGCGGCTGCGTCACGGCCGCCGCGCAGACGACCGACTTCGTCGAACTGGCGAGCCCCGACGCCGCCGGCACGAACGGCGGCAACGCAGGCTCCTCCCTCCCGCGGACGAGCGCCGACGGCCGCTTCGTCGTCTTTCAGAGCGACGCGAGCGACCTCGTCGCGAACGACGCCAACGGCAAGACGGACGTTTTCGTCCGCGACCTACAGACCGACACGACGCGGCTCGTCAGCGTCAACGCCGCGGGCACGGGCACGGGCAACAACCTCTCGCTGGTGAACTCGATAACGCCGGACGGCCGCTTCGTCCTCTTCGGCAGCGCCGCCTCCGACCTCGTCGCGAACGACGCCAACGGTAAGCGAGACGTTTTCGTCCGCGACCTACAACTGAACACGACGACGCTCGTCAGCGTGAACAGCGCGGGCGCCGCCGCCGGCGACGGCGACTCCTTCCCCGCCTTTCTCACGCCCGACGGACGCTTCGCCGTCTTCAACAGCGCCGCCTCTGACCTGGTCGCGGGCGTCGCCGTCGTCAGCCAGAAGGACAACGTCTTCCGGCGCGACTTGCAGGCCGGTACGACCGTCATGGTCAGCGTCAACCCCGCCGGCACGAGCGGCGGCAACGGCCATTCGGCCGCTCAGGGGGTCACGCCCGACGGCCGCTTCGTTCTCTTCCACAGCAGCGCGTCCGGCCTCACCGCCAACGACACGAACGGCTTCTCCTCGGACATCTTCCGCCGCGACTTGCAGACGGGGACGACCGCGCTCGCCTCGGTCAACAGCGCGGGCACGGGCGGCGGCAACGAAGGCGCCAACAGCGGCGTCATCAGCGACGACGGCCGCGTCGTCGCCTTCTCAAGCAACTCGACCGACCTTGTGCCGCACCCGGGGCCGGGCAAGGGCTTCACCGTGACGTCCATCTACGAGCACGACTTCGTCGCCAACACCACCACGCTCGTCAGCGAGCCGCAGGTCTTCCAAGGGGTCGCGACCGTCCCGCCGGCCCGCCTGCCGCGCATCAGCGCCGACGGCCGCTACATCTTCTACCTGCGTTACGAGAATTTCGTCGGCGGGCTGAACCGCGCGGGCTTCCGCGACCGCGTCTTCCGCCGCGACCGGCAGACGGGCGAACTGCTCGAGCTGCCCTTCGTCGCCTCCGGCCTCTGCGATCAGGGCTTCAACTGCCGGAGCATCATCAACGGCTACGTGACCAGCCCTGACGGCCGCTACGTCGCCTACGCGCAGCTTGAGCAGTCGCGCGTCAACCCCACGCCTTACTCGACCGCCATCATCATCCGCGACATGACGGGCGGCGGAGTCGAGGTGGTCAACGGCCTGCCCGGCGTGCCCTTCACGATGCCCGGCGAGGTGCCGCGCATTCTGACGCCGGGTAACCTCGTCGCCGGCGGCAAGCTGGCCTTCTCGTCCGGCGTCGCGCACGCGGCCGCCGACACCAACTCGGCCGAGGACGTTTACCTCTTCGCCCCGCCCGCCGAGAACCGTCTGGCCTTCACCGTGTCGAACTATGGCGTGACGGAGGACGGCGTCGTCGGGTTCATGCAAGGCGTCCGCGTGCGCCGCTCGGGCTACCTCAACGGCTCGACCGTCACCGTCAAGTTCAGCACCTCGGACGGCACGGCGACCGCCGGCTCAGACTACGTCGCGCGCTCAGAGACGCTCAGTTTCGCGCCGGGCGAGACCGAGAAGGTGTTGCCCATCCAGATCATCAACGAGGAGGAGGTCGAGCCGACGCCCGAGACCATCAACCTGACGCTCAGTGACCCGACGGGCGACGCCGTGCTCGGCTCGCCGAGCGCCGCGACGCTGACCGTCAACGACGACGACCCGCACTTCTTCCAGCTCGGCGCCGAGTTCTACGACGTTGAAGAGCGGTTCGACAGCAGCGTCCTCGTCACGGTCACGATGTCGGGCACGTCCACCCAGACGCTCAGCGTCGCCTACTCGACCTCCGACGGCACGGCCAGCGAACGCTCCGACTACACCACGGCGCGCGGCCGGCTCACCTTCGCGCCCGGCGAGACCTCCAAGACCTTCCGCGTCCTCGTCGTGGACGACGGGTTCGTCGAGGGAGTCGAGACGCTCAACCTCTCGCTCTCCGACCCGCGCGGCGCGGGCGCCGTCATCGGGACGACGCGCGCCACGTCCCAGATACGGATAACCTCCAACGACGACGCCGCGCCGACGGTCAACTCCATCGACATGACGAACTTCTTCGTCCGCCAGCACTATTACGACTTCCTCAACCGCCCCCCCGACGCCGACGGCTTCCAGTTCTGGTCGGACGAGATTAACAACTGCATCAACGCACCCGACATCCAGTGTTTCGAGATCAAGCGCGTCAACGTCAGCGCGGCCTTCTTCCTTTCGATAGAGTTCCAGACCACCGGCTATCTCGCCTACCTGACGAACCGGGCGGCGTTCGGCGCGCGCCCGAGTTACGCGCAGTTCATGTACGAGTTGCAGAACTTGCAGAAGAACTTCGTCTTCGGCCAGCCCGGCGCCCCCGCGCAGCTCGAAGCCAACCGGCGCGCCTACTTCGACGAGTTCGTCACGCGCACCGCGTTCGTCTTCAAGTTCGGCGGCAAGAGCGACTCCGATTACGTCAACACGCTTCTGACCGAGAACGGTCTCGCGCCGACGGTCGGCAACCTCTTCGTCTCGCGGCTCGACGGCGGGCAGGTCGTCCCGCCGACGGCGTCGGGCGCCACCGGCGTCGTCATCGTCCGCCGCGACCCGACGGGCGCCAGCCTCGTCGCGAACGTCTCGCTGTCGCTCAAGAATTTGAGCGGCGCGCCCACGGCCGTCCACATCCACGGCCCGGCCGCGACGGACGCGAACGCCCCCGCCCTCCACACGCTCCCCGCCGGCGAGTTCGCCGACTTCCAACTCGCGCTGACCGACGAGCAGACCAACCTGCTCAACACCGGCCAGCTCTACATCGACGTGCACACAACGAACTTCCCCGACGGCGAGATTCGCGCTCGTCTCGGGCCGGCGCGCTTCCGCGCGGACGTGCTGACCTCGGCGCTCACCAACCAGATATTGACGCGCGCGCAGGTGCTCCGCGTCGTCGCCGAGTCCGACGAGCTGAGGCGCGCCGAACTCAACCGCGCCTTCGTGCTGATGGAATACTTCGGATACCTGCGGCGAGACCCCGACGAGGACGGCTACAACTTCTGGCTCTCGAAGCTCAACGAGGCGGGCGGCGACTACGTCCGCGCCGAGATGGTCAAGGCGTTCATCAACTCGGCCGAGTACCGCCAGCGGTTCGGGCCGTGACCTCCCGATAGCCTTGTGCGCGGCGGCGTACCGACGGGGCGTCGTGCGCGCGGAGTTTCGTGTCACCTTCTTGAAAATTTCGCCAAGCGCCTCGCGCAAAGTGTCGCGTGGGCGTCCGCGACCGTGCGCAGGCGTGCGCGTCGGCGCGGGTGGCTCACTTCTTCAAAAGACAAACAGGTGCGAGGGGGAACAATTCAGCCATGCAGGTTCTCGAACGGCCGGCGCGTGTCGCCCACGCTGACGCGCACGCGCACGACTACGCCGGGGCCGAGCGGCAGTTCGCCGGCCTGTTGAATCTTGAGCACCTCGACGAGCGCGTGGCGGCGCGCCCGGCGCTCGCCGCCGAGTTCGAGTCGGCGCTCCTTCAAGCCCTCGAAGAAGCCTACGGGCCGAACCCTTCGGCCGGCGCGGACGGCGCGCGCCTCTTCACGCAGCGCACGCTCTACCGCGTCAACCGTCTCAAGCTCTTCTGGTACGACGACCTCCGCGCTTACGACAACGAGCGCTCGGGCTACCTGCGCGGCGTGCGCGACCGCGTCGAGGCGGCGTGGCAGGCTTGGGAGATGGCGCAGCTCCCTTCGGCCTCGCTCCGCCGCGAGACCGACGTGGCCGCCGCGCTCAAGCGCCGCGCCGCGGAGGACGTGGCGCCCGAGCCTTCGGCCGACGGCCTCTACTTCCGCGACCGCGCGGGCGAGGCGGGTTACCGCCGCCTGCTGGCCATCGCCTCGCTCGACGGTCTGGTCGAGGCGAGCCAGCTCTCGCGCACGCTCGGCGGCGCGTCGAACAAGGTGCACGAAGTTCTGACGCGGCTGCTGGTCGAGGAGTACGGCGGCGGCCGCCTCGCGCGCAAACACTCCTCCTTCTTCATCAGGATGCTCGAAGAGTTCGGGATGAGCGCCGCGCCCGAGTCCTACTTCGACGCCGTCCCGTGGGAGGTGCTCGCCGCCATCAACCACAGCTTCTTGCTCTCGGAGCGCAAGCGACACTTCCTGCGCTACGTCGGCGGCCTGCTCTACACCGAAGTCTCGGTGCCCGCCGCCTTCGAGAACTACCGCGCCGCCGCCGAGCGGCTCGGGCTATCCGCGGAGGCGCGCGGCTACTGGGAGCTGCACATCAAAGAGGACGAGCGGCACGGGCGCTGGATGCTTGACGACGTGGCGCTGCCGCTGGCCGCGATGTACGGGTCGGACGCTTGGGAGCTGCTGCTCGGCTACGACCAGCAGAAGCTTTTGAGTGGCCGCGCGGGCGCGTCGGTGGCGCGCGCCGCACGCGAAGCCGACGCCGAGGCGGCCGGCGCCAAGACGAGGGAGGCCGTGGCGTGAGCGTCGGCGCGGGCGAAGATTTCCGCTGCACGTACCTGCTGCCCATCCGGCGCGTGCGCGCGAACGCGGCCGAGGCCGAAGAGTTCGCGCGTTACTTCCGGGGACTCGCCGGCGCGGGCTGCGAGGTCGTCGTCGTTGACGGCTCGCCTTCGGAGGTCTTCGACGCGCACGCGCGGGCTTGGGAAGGCGTCTGCCGCCACGTCCCCGTCGATTCGCGTTACAAGTATCTGAACGGCAAGGTCAACGGCGTCCACACGGGCGTCGATCTGGCGCGCTGCGAGCGCGTCGTGCTCGCCGACGACGACATACGCTACACGGCCGACGACATCGAACGCGCTTGCGCCTTGCTCGAACGTCACGAGATGGTCAGGCCGCAGAACTACCTCGCGCCGCTGCCGTGGTGGGCGCGTACCGAGTCGGCGCGGATGCTCATCAACCGCGGGGCTTTGCGCGCCGGCGACTACCCCGGCACCTGCGCCTTCCGCCGCTCGACCTTCCGGCGCGTCGGCCACTACGACGGCGACGTGCTCTTCGACAACGAGGAGATCGTCCGCCACTTCGCGCTCTGCGGCGCCGACGTGCTGTGCGCCACCGACTTCTTCGTCCTCAAGCGCCCGCCGACTTTTCACAAGTGGCTTGAGCAGCGCCCGCGACAGGCGTACGAGGATTTCGTGATGCGCGCCAAGACCGCGCTCTTCGCCTCGCTCGTACCCCTGGCGCTCGCGCTCGCCGTGTTCATGGGCGGCGCGTCGCTCCTCGCCTTCGTCGCGTTCGTCTCGCTCGCCTCGGTGCTCGTCGCGCTGCGGGGACTGCTACGCGACCGCGCTTTCAGATTCTTCCCCGCACGCCTCTTGCTCTACGCGCCGCTGTGGGTTTTGGAACGCGCGCTGAGCGTCCACTGGGCCTTCTACTGGCGCGCGCGTTACGGCGGCTACCCGTTCGGCTCGGCGCTGCTGTCGAAGGGGACGGGGCGCGCGTGGGTGGCCGGCGGGCGCGCCGAGAGCCGTGCCGCCGCGTCGCGCGCGGGTGCGCGTTGAAAGACTCCGACGAAAAGACCGCCCACGAAAGCAGCGCTGTTGACGAAAGCGGCGCTGACGGCCGTCTCGGCGACGTGCCGGCCGAAGAGTTTCGCGCCGCGCTGCACCGCGCCGCCGACTGGGTCGCCGACTACCGCGAGCGCATCGAAGGCCGGCGCGTCGCGCCGCCCTCCAAGCCCGGAGACGTGGCCGCGCTCCTGCCGCACGCGATGCCCGAATCGCCCTCGCCACTCTCGGAAATCTTCGACGAACTCGACCGCGTCGTCCTCCCGCACGTCGTCAACTGGGGTCATCCCTCCTTCCTCGGCTACTTCGGCTCGACGACGACCGCGCCCGGCATCGTCGGCGAGATGCTCGCCGCCGCGCTCAACGTGAGCGCGATGACGTGGAGCACTTCGCCCGCCGCGACCGAGATGGAGACGGTCGTCCTCACGTGGATGAGGCGCGCGCTCGGGATGCCGGAAGAGTTCACGGGCGTCGTCTACGACACGGCCTCGGTCGCGCTGCTGCACGCGCTGGCGGCGGCGCGCGAGGGGCTTGGGCTGGACGTGCGGCGGCGCGGACTGGCGGGGCGCACGGACGTGCCGCCCTTGCGCGTCTACGCCTCCGAGCAGGCGCACAGCTCAATCGAGAAGGCGGCCGTCACGCTCGGGCTGGGCGAGGAGAACGTCGTGAGGGTTGCGACCGACGAACGGTTCCGCATGGACGTGGGCGCGCTGAGGGCCGCGCTGGAGGAAGACCGGCGGGCGGGCGCGCTGCCGCTGGCGGTCGTCGCCACGACGGGGACGACTTCGACCGCGGCCTGCGACCCCGTCGAGGAGATCGCCGGACTCTGCCGAGCGCGCGGAGTCTGGCTCCACGTTGACGCGGCCTACGGCGGCGCGCTGGCGCTGCTCGCGGAGTACGCGCACGTCGCGCGCGCGCTCTCGTCGGCCGACTCGCTCGTCGTCAACCCGCACAAGTGGCTCTTCGTCCCGCTCGACTTCAGCGCGCTCTACACGCGCCGGCCCGAACTCCTGCGAAAAACCTTCTCGCTCGTCCCCGAGTATCTGCGCGGCGACGCCGAGCGCGGCGAGGTCAACTACATGGACTACGGCGTCCAGCTCGGCCGCCGCTTCCGCGCGCTCAAGGCGTGGGCGGTCTTCAAGACCTTCGGGCGCGCGGGGCTTGAGTCGCGCATCCGCGAGCACCTGCGGCTCGCGCGACACTTCGCGCGCGGCGTCGAAGCGTCGGAAGGCTTCGAGCTGGCGGCCCCGCCCGAGATGGCGGTCGTCTGCTTCCGCGCGCTGCCGCCGATGAGCTTAGGCGCGGACGAACGGGACGCGCGCTCGGACGAACTCAACCGCGCGCTGGTCGAGGCCGTCAACGCCACCGGCCGCGCCTACCTCACACACACGACGCTTCGCGGCCGCGTCGCCGCGCGCGTCGCCGTCGGCAACGTCCTCACCGAAGAACGTCACCTCGACGACCTGCTCGCGCTCCTACGCGACGAGGCCGCGCGACTGCGGCGCGCGTAGTGCTTTCAGTTTATTTAATCCGGTAGGGTGAGGACGCTTTCGGCTTTAGCGGAGAGAGCGCTCGACGAGCATCTGCGGCTCGACGTTCACCACGTCCTCAAGTTTTTCGAGCGAGTCGATGTCGGCGAGCGACCGCGCCACGTCGCCCGAGGCGGAACGTACCCAGGCGCTCGAAGGCGAGTAGGGCGGCGTCTGGACGATCTCGTAGCCGGCGCGCTCGATCTCTTCGCGGCGCGACGCGGCCTCGACGCCTTCCTTAAAGCGGAGAAAAATTTTTCCGGTGGGGACGGCCAGCGGGCCGTCCGGTTGCAGCTTGTAGACGGGCGTGAGCGTCGCCTCGCGCGACTCCGTCCTGCCCGCGCGCTCCTCGCCCGGCTCGCCGCGGTAGACGGCGATGCCTTCGTGCGCGAAAGTCAGCTCGGCGCCGGCCGCCTCCTGCTTCCCTTCCCCCTGGTGGACTGCGTAGCGGCCCTCCGCGCGCACGTAGTTCGCGCCGGAGCGCGCCGCGCCGGCGCTGACCTTCTCGGGGAAATCGGCGAAGTCTTTCTCGCGGTTCATGCCTCTTGATAGCACGCTCGGGGGTCGGCTGTCACCACCGCGGCGTCGGTTCGGCGGGCGGCGTGCCGCCGCGAATTTCCTTGCCGCGGGCAAGTTCTTGCTATATCCTCTGCGCCCGTAAGTCGTCCTCGTCTCCGACTCCCGCCTTTAAGGCGCCACGCGTGGGCCTCCCGTCGGCCCGCTCCCCCATTCCACAGACTTCACACCGGAGGCTCAACCGATGTTTACAGTACGCTACGGCGGCAAGGCCGGCAGGCGTTATTCCCTCGCCGAGAGTAACGACCTCGTCGCCGTCCGCACGACCAACCGCAACCCGCTGATGGTCGAACGCTCGTTCGCGACCGCGCCCGTCTCGGACGCCGCGCTCAGGATTCTGGACAACTTCGAGCTGGTGGCGCGCTTCGCGCAGGCGGGCGTCGAGGTGATCCGCGCGACGACCGACCGCGCCCCGCGCCGGATGCGCGACGAGGCGCGCGCGGCGCTGAAGAAGGAGCCTGAAATTGATTTCGCCGGCCGCGTCCTGACCGACCCGCAGTCCGGCGTCCCCGTCCTCTACACCGAGAACTTCTTCGTCAAGTTCGACGACGACACGGCGGCCTCCCGTTGCCGCGCGACGATTAAGGACTACGGTCTCACGATTAAGCGGGAGATCGCCTACCTGCGCAACGCCTTCTTCGTCGAGGCGCCGGAGGGCACGGGGCTTGACGTGTTCAAGATTTCCGAAGAGCTTCTGAAGGAGGCGACCGTCGAGCTGTGCCACCCCGAGCTCGTGCGCGAGGTGCGCAGCCGCGCCGCCTTCGCGCCGCAGTGGCACCTGAAGAAGACGAGCGTGGGCGGCAACGTCATCGACCAGCACGCGTCGGTCGAGGCGGCGTGGGGCCTTTCGCAGGGCGAGGGCGTCACCGTCGCCATCATCGACACCGGCATCGACATCGACCACGAAGAGTTCCGCTCCTCCGGCAAGATCGTCGCGCCCTTCAACGCCTCGGTCTCCGAGAACGACCCGAAGCGGCACGACCCGCGCCCCATCCTCGGGGCGCAGGAGAACCACGGCACGGCCTGCGCCGGCGTGGCGTGCGGCGACGGGCGCATCGGGGCGTCGGGCTGCGCGCCGAAGGCTCGGCTGATGCCGATCCGCCTGATGTCGGGCATCGGCTCGCAGGACGAGGCCGACGCCTTCTTCCACGCGGCCTCGAACGGCGCCGACGTGATCTCCTGTAGCTGGGGCCCGCCCGACGGCGACTGGTGGGACCCGACCGACCCCGTCCACAATCAGGTCGTCCAACTCCCCGACAGCACGCGCGAGGCCATCGACTGGGCGGTGCGCAACGGCCGCAACGGCAAGGGCTGCGTCATCCTCTGGGCCGCGGGCAACGGCAACGAGAGCGTGGACAACGACGGCTACGCGAGCTACGAGAAGGTTATCGCCGTTGCCGCCTGCAACGACAAGGGGAAGAAGAGCGCTTACAGCGACTTCGGCGCCGCCACCTGGTGCACGTTCCCGAGCAACCACGGCGACCCGTCGCTGACGCCCGGCATCTGGACGACCGACAGGACGGGCGGCCGCGGCTACAACGTCGGCACCATGTCGCAGGGCGACGCGGTCGGCAACTACACCAACAGCTTCGGCGGGACTTCGAGCGCGACGCCGGGGACGGCCGGCGTGGCGGCGCTCATCCTCTCGCGCAACCCCGACCTGCGCTGGGACGAGGTGAAGGACATCTTCAAGCGCTCGTCCGACAAGATCGACGCGGCGGGCGGTAACTACGACCCGAACGGCCACAGCCCCGTCTACGGCTACGGCCGCGTCAACGCGAAGAGGGCGGTCGAGATGGCCGCGCCGGCGCAGCCGAATCTCGTCGCGGTGCGCTCGGCCGTGCAGGACGTGCCCATCAAGGACATGCAGAAGTCCAAGCTCGCGGTCGAGGTCGCCGACACCACCAAGCTCACGAACATCAAGGTCACCGTCAACATCGAGCACACGTACATCGGCGACCTGATCGTCACCGTCGTCCCGCCCGCCGCCCTCGGCGTGGCGCCCGTCATCCTGCACAACCGGCAGGGCGGCGGCAAGGACGACCTCAAAGAGTCCTACGACACCATCAAGGCGCCGGGGCTGCTCCCCCTCATCGGCAAAAGCCCGAAGGGCACGTGGACGCTCACGGTCGATGACAGGGCCAAGCAGGACACCGGCCGGATTCGCAGCTTCGCGCTCGAATTCCACTTCTAACTTCGGCGTCCGTCATCCGACGGCCACGACGAAAGGGTCCGCGGAGTTTTCCGCGGACCCTTTTTCGTGCGCGGGCAACCGGGATACCCGCCGGGCCATCCAACTCCGGTTTTCTAAAACCGCTCGCAGAGGCTCCCCGCCAGAAAAAGCAATCGAAGCGCCCTCGGGCAGTCATCCCCGACAGGCTCGCCGTGTATTTCTGAGCCGCCAGCGCACACTGTTGGGCGGCACGGGTTTTCGCAGCTCGATCCCAACGGGACGAGGGCACACACTCGTACACGGCAAGCCCGAGCGCCATAATTCGTAAACGGAGTACGCACTAACTAATATGCCTCGCCCCAACCCTCGCGCGTCCGCCTCGCGGACAAAGACGGCCGGACTGCGTCCCGCCGCCTTCGCTTTCGCGGCCCTCGCGCTGCTGGCCTTCGTCGGCGCGGCGTTCGGCCTCGCCCCCTTCACCTCGCACGCCGCCGGCGCGGCCGCGCGCTCGCTCACGCTCGAAGAGCGCGTCGCGCACCAACGCGCCGTCGATGAAGTCTACTGGCGACACACGAACTGGCCGGCGGAGAACGGGCGGCCGAAGCCGAGCCTCGACGAGGTCTTGCCTATGGAGGCGACGCGCGCGAAGGTCGAGGACGCGCTGCGCAAGTCGGAGGCGCTGGCGCGTCTCTGGGAGCGCCCCGTCACGGCCGCGCAGCTTCAGGCCGAGTTGACGCGGCAGGCGCGCGAGACGCGGCAGCCCGAAGTCCTGCGCGAGCTTTGGCGCGCGCTCGGCGACGACCCGTTCGTCATCGCCGAGGTGCTGGCGCGACCCGCGCTTGTGGACAGACTCGCGCGCAACTCCTTCGACGCCGACGCGAAGGACGGCGCGACCGAAGCGACGAAGAAGCCGCTGGCCGACGCGGCCTCGCTCAACACCTCGTTTGACTCCTGGTGGGACGGCGCGGGCCAGCAGTACGCGGTCGAGTACGCCGCCGAGGAAGAGTTCGACTACCAGCTCGCCGAGGTCGGCGCGGCGGCGGCCGACGACACTTGGTCGCCGACGCAGGCGCTGCCCGTCGCCACCGGCACGGCGGTCTGGACGGGCGCCGAGATGATCGTCTGGGGCGGCACCTCGTCGTACGGCGGCCGCACCAACTCGGGCGCGCGCTACAACCCCGCGACCGACACCTGGACGCCGACCGGCACCGTCGCCGCGCCCTTGCCGCGCGCGGGACACTCGGCCTTCTGGACGGGCACGGAGATGATCGTCTGGGGCGGCAGCCTCGGCACCTTCACGAACGGCGACGGCCCCCCCGTCAGCGGCGCGACCAACACCGGCGGGCGCTACAACCCGCTGACCGACACATGGACTCCGACCTCGACCGCGGGCGCTCCCTCCAGCTCGGGACACCTCGCGGTCTGGACTGGCTCGAAGATGCTCGTCTGGGGCGGCTCCACCTCCGTCTCGCTCTACGATCCTGCGTCCGACACTTGGAAGGCGAACGCGTCCACCAACACGCCCGGCATCGGCTCAAGGGCGGTCTGGACGGGCACGGAGTTGTTCGTCTGGGGCGGCATCAACAACACCACCGGCAAGAGGGGCGGCATCTACAACCCCGAGACCAACACGTGGCGCCAGCCCAACACCTTCAACGCGCCTTCGGAGCGCACGGGCTTCTCGATGGTCTGGACGGGGACGGAGGCCGTCGTCTGGGGCGGCTACGAGGGCAACAACGTCACGCTCAACACGGGCGGGCGCTACAACCCCGCGACCGACGCCTGGACGCCGACCTCGACGGCGACCGCGCCGGCCGCGCGCTACGGCCACTTTGCTATTTGGACAGGCTCCGAGATGGTCGTCCACGGCGGCGACCTGCGCCCGCTCGGTCAGTCCCAACTGACCAACACCGGCGCGCGCTACAACCCCGTCAACGACTCGTGGACGCAGACCTCGACCGCCAAGTCGCCGGTCAAGTTCACACACGTCGGCGTCTGGACGGGCGAAGAGGTTATCGTCTGGGGCGGCCAGTCCGTCACGGGTCAGGTTCAGAGAGAGGCGGCGCGCTACAGCCCCTCGAAGGACACGTGGACGCCCGCCAACAGCAACGACGCGCCGCTCTACCTCGACCGCGGCGTGTGGACGGGCGCGGAGATGCTCGTCTGGGGTCAGAACTCGCTCTGCAACTGTTTCACCAGCGTGGGCGGGCGCTACGACCCCGCGACCAACGTCTGGCGGCCGATGAACCTCGCGGGCGCGCCCGTGGCCGGCACCAAGGGGTACGGCACCCACGCCCTCTGGACGGGCAAGGAGATGATCGTCTGGGGCGGCGGCCAGGGCCGCTACAATCCTCTGACGGACACGTGGGCGACCATCTCCACGACCAACGCGCCCGCGGGCGGCGGCTTCTCGGCCGTCTGGAGCGGCAAGGAGATGATCGTCTGGGGCAGCAGCGGTCAGGAGAATGCCGACACGGGCGGCCGTTATAACCCGGAGACGGACACGTGGCGGCCGACCTCGACGGTCGGCGCCCCCGTCGGCCGCTACATGCACACGGCGGTCTGGACGGGCTCCGAGATGGTCGTCTGGGGCGGCGTCCAGTTCGCCGTCGCCGGCAAGCTCAACACGGGCGGTCGCTACAACCCCGAGACTGACACTTGGCGGCCCACCTCGACCGACGGCGCGCCCGAGGGTCGCACCTATCACACGGCCGTCTGGACGGGTTCGGCGATGGTCGTTTGGGGCGGCAGCAACGCCGCGGGCAGCGGCAACACGTCTCTGCTCAACACGGGCGGGCGCTACGAGCCCGCGACCGACACGTGGACGCCGACCGGCACGGCCGGCGCGCCCGAGGCGCGCTCCGACCACCGCGCCGTCTGGACCGGCTCGCAGATGATCGTCTGGGGCGGCGGCGTCAAAGGCGTCAACGGCCCGTACGGCACCTACACCGGCGCGCGTTACAACCCGCAGACCGATGTCTGGACGCCGACGAGCACGCTGCGCGCGCCGAGCAGGCGCTCCCAGCACGTGCAGGTCTGGACGGGCACGCAGATGATCGTCTGGGGAGGTCTGACCGACGAGGGCGCCGCCGCGCACGGCGCCGTCTACAACGCGCCGGGGGCTTCACCCGCCGGCAACCGCCCGCCCGCGGTGCGCCTGTCGGCCCCGGCCGGCGGCACCGGCTACCAGTCGGGCGACACCGTGCAACTCGCCGCCGAGGTTTCCGACCCCGACGGCACGGTGACGACCGTCCGCTTCTACGCGAACGGCCAGCTCGTCGGCACCGCCAAGCAGGCGCCCTTCGCCTTCGCCTGGACGGAGGTGCGCGGCGGCAGCTACGCGCTGACGGCGACGGCGACCGACGACGACAGCGCCGAGGCGCGCTCGGCGGAGGTCAACATCTCCGTCACGCCGAGCGCGGCCCCGCCCGTCTGTACGCTGACGGCGCCCGCCGACGGCACGACCTACCCCAACGGCGCCTCCGTCAGGATGGAGGCCACCGCGACGGCCAACCGCGACCGCTCCATCTTCACGGTCGAGTTCCTCGACAACGGCAAGATGGTCACGACCTACTCGACGCCGACCTACAACGCGCCGTGGGGTTACACCTACCTCGCGCCCGCGTCGGGCACGCACTCGCTCGCCGCGCGCTGCATCGACAACACCGGCGCGGCGACGACCTCGGCGGCGAAGGTCGTCACGATCGAGGAGCAGGGCTTCTCGGTCAGCGGTCAGGTCATGGACGACCGCGGCTTCACCATCTCCGGCATCCGCCTCCGCCTCGACGGCCCCGCCGGCACCGCGCCGCGTTACGCGACGACGACCGTCGGCGGCAACGGCAACTACTTCTTCGGCGGCCTCAAGGCCGGCGCGACCTACACGGTCACGCCCGAGCCCGGCGAGTGGAGGTTCGTGCCCGAGAGCAACACCTACACCGCCATCTCGCGGAGTTACACCCTCCAGCACTTCACCGCCGCGCGGGCGGGCTACGCCATCACGGGCCGTCTGACGGACGCGGGCGGCAACCCCGTCTACCCGGCGACGGTCAACCTGAGCGGGTCGAAGGTCGCCTCGGCGACCGTCAGCAGCGACGGCACGTACTTCTTCTACAACCTTGCGCCGGGCGGCACCTACACCGTCCAGCCCTACAAGAACCTCTACTCGTTCGAGCCGAACTTCCGCACCTTCGCGAGCCTCTCGGCGGATCAGACGGCCGACTTCAAGGGCACGGCGCAGACCCAGACCTACGCGGTCGCCGGCCGCGTCGTTGACGACAAGGGCGCGCCCGTCGCGGGACTCTCCGTCCGGCTCGACACCGTGCGCGTCACGAGCACGCAGTACCGCACGACCGACGCCGACGGCCGCTACAGCTTCGGCACCGTGCAGGCGGGCGAGAACCTGATGGTCTCGCCGCAGAACCCGAATAACGTCTACGTCTTCACGCCGACCAACCGCAGCTACTACACGCTGGCGGCCGACGTGAGCGACGCGAACTTCGTCGCGGTCAAGCCCACCTACACGATTTCGGGGCGCGTCACGTCCTCCGGCGGGGCGGCGCTCGGCGGCGTGACCGTCAGCCTGGCGGGCACCTCGACGGCGACGACCGTGACCGGCGCGGACGGCGTCTACACGTTCGCCAACCTCGCGCCGCGCGGCGACTACAACGTCCGCCCGACGAAGGAGCAGTACGTCTTCGCGCCGCAGGTGGCGGTCTTCTCGGTGCTGAGCCAGAATCAGACCGCCGATTTTACGGGCACGGACACGACGCCGACGCCCACGCCGACGCCGGTGCCGACTCCTACTCCAACCCCGATTCCGACGCCGACTCCGACGCCGATTCCAACACCGACGCCCGCACCGACGCCGACGCCGGTGCCGACGCCCGCCCCCGTGCAGATCAACAACTCGGCGGACTTCGTCACGCAGCACTACCGCGACTTCCTCAACCGCGAGCCGGACGCGTCGGGTCAAGACCACTGGACGCGGGAGATCGAGTCGTGCGGCGCGGACGTTCAGTGCCGCGAGGTCAAGCGGGTCAACGTCTCGGCGGCCTTCTTCCTCTCCATCGAGTTTCAGGAGACCGGCTACATTTCGTACCGCGCGCGCAAGGCCGCGTTCGGCGACATCGCCGGGAGGCCCGTGCCCGTCACGCGCGCCGAGATGTTGGAGGACATGCAGGTTGTCGGCGCGGGCCTCGTCGTCGGGGGCGAGGGCTGGGGCGAGAAGCTTGAGCAGAACAAGCGGGCTTACTTCGCGCAGCTCGCCGCGTCGCCGCGCTTCGCCGCGCTCTACCCGCAGACGCTCTCGCCCGAGCAGTTCGTCGATGCGCTCAACGCGAACGCGGGCGGCGCGCTCTCGCGGGAAGAGCGTGACGCGCTCGTCGCGGAGCTAAAGGCCGGGACGAAGACGCGTGCGCAGGCGCTGAGGGCCGTCGCGGAGGACGAAGACCTCGCGAGGGCGGAGAAGAACAAGGCGTTCGTGCTGATGCAGTACATCGGCTACCTGCGCCGCAACCCGAACGACGCGCCCGACGCCGACTTCGGCGGCTGGCAGTACTGGCTCTCGAAGCTCGAAGAGTTTCAGGGCAACTACGTCAGCGCCGAGATGGTCAAGGCGTTCATCGACTCGGCCGAGTACCGGCAACGCTTCGCGCAGTAACCTGACGATTTAACTAACGCAGACGCGGAGGCGCGGCTTGAAGCCTTCTGACTTCAAGCCGCGTCTCCGCGTCTGCGTCTCTTCGCGCTCAACTCTCGACTGCTTCACCCCTGCGCGGCGACAAGCCCGGCCTGCGGCGCGTTCGCGAGCGCGGCCTCAAGCGCCGCCCTCGACGCGATGCTCACGACGTTCGACGCGGCCTCGTTCGCCGCCGGGCTGAGCGACTGCGGCTGGATGTTTAGTTCCTCCATCATCCGGCGATCCCACTCCTCGATGGGGTCAAGCCCCGCGATGTACTTCCGCCCCGCGTTGCGGATGGGGTTGCGCACGCTGAGGATTTCCGGCCCCGACGCGAGAATCACTTTCCTGTAGTTTGGCATCCCGCTCATCGGGAGCTTCGAGCGGTAGTGGCGCGCCACGTTCGTCAGGCTCCCGAGTTGGCGGCAGAGGCGCTGGAAGTGCTCGATGACCTCCGCCGGCTCCATCCCCTCGGGGCGGTGGCAGAGCGTGTAGCCGTCGTAGTCGCGGCTCACCGTCCCCGGCAGTATCCGCCCCTCGCGCGCGAGCTGGCGGTAGAAGGGCGTCTCCGGGTACGGGCAGACGATGCCGAGAAACGTGATGTTGAAGTAGCGCAAATCAGACAGGTAGTCGGGCAGGCGTTCGAGGTACTCGGTCGTGTCGCCGTCCGAGCCGACGAGCAGGCCGAACGAGAGCATGATGCCGTTCTCGAAACAGCGCCGGATGACCTTATCCACCTCCGAGATTTTGTTCTGCCCCTTGTTCATCGCCTTGATCGAGTCGGGGTTGAGCGACTCCAGCCCCGTGTAGACGTAGCGGCAGCCGGCGCGCGCCATCAGACGCACCGTCTCCTCGTCCTTCAAGACGTTGAAGGTCAGCGCGCAGCCCCAAGTCTTCTTCATCGGGACGAGCGCCTCGCACAGCTCGCGCAGGTAGCGCGGGTTGCCGCCGAGGTTGTTGTCGAGGAACGAGAACGCGTTGTCGAGCAGCCCGAAGTAGTTCTTGTTCCAGCGCATCTTGAACTCGATCTCGTCGATGACGTGCCGGACGGGGCGGTAGCGGTACTTTTCGTGCCCCGTCAGCACGCAGAAGTTGCACGTGAAGGGACAGCCGCGCGACGCCTCGATGCCCGGCAGGCGAATCTTGTTGGTCTTGAAGTCAACGAGGTCGTAGCGGTAGGGACGAATCTCCGCCGGCCCGCTCGACCGCAGGTTGTAACGCCTCTTCAGCTCGCCCCGCTCGAAGTCCGCGACGAGCGCGGGGACGTTCGACTCCGGCTCGCCGGTGACGACCGCGTCGAAGTACTTCTCGCAGTCGTCGGCGAAGTGGACGGCGTGGCGGCCGCCCGCGACCGTCTTGATGCCGCGCCGCCGGAGGAGCGTCGAGAGAACCTTCGTGTGCTCGTAGTAGGAGTGGAGGTAGGAGAAGAAGACCAAATCCCAGTCGCGGTCTAAGGGGATGTCCGCCTCCTTCTCGTTGTAGACCTCGACCTCCGCGTGGTCGGGGCACAGCGAGGCGATGAGTTCCGGCACCGACGACTGCATGATGCCGCGCTCCTTGCGCGGGAGCCTCGTCGGGTGCGTGTAGGTGCTGATGACGGCGATCTTCATGATTCCCTCCCCCGTTCGTCTCGGTGTGTGTTTATGAAAGGTTTATGAAAGGCTCCGGTTCAAGCCGGCCGCGTGTGCGCTGTTCGTCCCGCGCCTCTTCTCGATGTGGAAGGTTCCGAAGAGGTAGTCGAAGAGCGGCGACGTGACGCCGAAGCGGACGGTCGCGTCGTGGTGGTGGTGTTGCAGGTGATACTTGCGGAAGTAGCGCGTCAGCCGCCCGCGCGACGTGCCGTGGTGCGCCTGATAGTCCAGATACTCGTAGAAGAAGTAGCCGGCGATGAGACCCGTGTAGAGGTGCGTCGCCGCCTGCCAGCTCCCCGCCAGCGCCCACGCCGCAAGGACGTAGACGACGCAGACCGGCACGCTCTCGCCCAACTGGACGTTGAGCCTTTGGAGCGAGTTCGGGTCGGCGTGGTGGCGCAGGTGCGTCAGGTTGCCCGGCAGGTTGAAGCCTTCGGCGCGCGGCTCGCGGTGCAGAACCCAGCGGTGGGTCGCGTACTCGTAAAGCCCCCACGTCAGGAGACCCACGACGAAGAGCGCGGCGGCGCCCTTTAAGGATGACGCGCCGCTCCTGACGACCGCGAACTGCATCGCGGCGACGACCGTCGTGTAAAAGATGAACGGCTTGTAGAGCTGAAACCTGTCCACCTGTCGGTTGCGCTCAAGCCTCGTCTGCTTAACTGCGTTCATGATTGCGACTGCTCCGGCGTTTCTAGGTTGCCTCGGTTTGACTGTCGGCGATTGCCCGGACGAATCAATCGGGTTGGCATGTGGGAAGACTGCTCAAATCTCTAACGCGTGAAGAATCGGCGAAAGGGATCAGGCCGCGCGGAGGGCCGCGTCTTCCCGAGGCGTCGCGGCGTCTGGCGACGCTTCGGCGGCGTGGGTGTCGTTGGCGGCGCGGCGCGTGACGGCCGGTGCTTCTTTCAGATTCCGCGCGAGACCTAACAAGTGAAGGAGGCGGATGACGAGGTAGGAGAGGTCGAGCTGGCGCGGGCCGAGTCCGTGGCGCGCCGAGCGCGGGTACGCGTGGTGGTTGTTGTGCCAGCCCTCGCCGAGCGCGAGCAGGCCGACCCACCAGACGTTGCGGCTGCCCTCGCGCGTCTCGAACAGGCGCGAGCCGAACCGCGCGTCGTGACAGACCGAGTTGACCGCGTACGTGCTGTGCATCCAGCAGACGACCGGGAGGAAGAAGACGAGCGGCACGGCCGGCCAGCCCAAAGTGAAGCCGACGAGCGCGACCGCCGCCGCCTGCGGGGCGAGCCGGTAGCGGACGAGCCAGTGATAGTAACGGTCGCCCGCGAGGTCTTGACAGTACTTGCGGTAGGCTTCCGGGTCGGTCGAGGCGTCGTCAAAAATCCAGCCGACGTGCGCGTACCAGAAGCCGCGCGTCGGCGAGTGCACGTCGCCCTCGCGGTCGCTGCGCCCGTGGTGTATGCGGTGGTTGGCGACCCAGAGCAGAGGGCTCCCCTGCCCCGTCAGCATCGCCACGCTCACCAGCAGGTATTCGAGCCACTTCGGACACTCGAAAGACCTGTGGCTCAGGAGCCGGTGCAGCCCGACGGTCGTGCTGAACCCGATGGAGAAGTACGTGACGAAAGCCAGCGCGACGTGGCCGGCGCGCATCGGCAACAGGAACGCCGAGGCGGCGACGACGTGTACGAGACACAGGTAAGTCAGAACAAGATAGTTGACCTTAAGACTCTTCCGCCCACCCCCGAAGTTAACCGCCCGCCCTTGCTCTTTCATCAAGCCGCCCCCGTTTCTCTCCCCTGAATTTTCCAAACCCGTAACGCGTGGCGCGGCGGCGAATCGGATCACGCGAAAGTTTTTCGTGAGCGTCGGCGGAAAGAAGAAGCCCGGCCGATTCCAGAGTGGGAATCGGCCGGGCGCCTTCGCGTGCCTCGACTTGGCCGAGGGGTTAAGGGGTTGTGACGGAGAGGCGCGGGGCGTTCGTCCCCGTCGCCTCGCGCGAGTTAAAGGTCACCTGATAGCTGGTCGTCGTCGTTGACTTGAGGGCGAAGGCGACGGTGCTGCGGCCCGCGGCGACTTCGGCGCGGACGTAGTCGGTCACGTCCCACTCGAACCAGGCGGCGGTCGTGCCGGGGACGTTGACCGTGCGCAGGAGCGCGCCGGCCGCCGGCTTGTTGTTCCAGTTCGTGCCGGTCTCGGTCCACGTCGTCACGGGCACGCCGTAGACCGCGACGGGCAGGTTCCCGCTGGCGCTCAGTTGCCCGTAGAGGCGCAGCTTGACCGAGGTCACCGTGCACGGCTGACCCACGTTGAACTTCAGGTAGGACTCGTAGCTGTCCTTCGCCTGACTCGCCACGCGCGCGATGAGCTGGGTCGTCGTGCCGAAGAAGGAGCCGACGTTGTTGCCGCCGCGCACGTAGAGGTCGGCCAGCGCGAACACGTCGGCGGTCGAGGCGGGCGGCCTCCCCGTAAAGTTCGCCGTCTGGTTCGCCGCGAGCGACGGGATCGACGCCGACGGCGGCGTGAACGTGTAGGCCGTGCCCGTCGGCGCGAGCGTGTAGCCGTAGCCCGCCTGCACGCCCGCGAACGAGTAGAAGCCCGAGGCGTCGGTCTGCGCCGTCGAGGTCGCGCCGGCGCGCGCGAGCGACATCGTGACGCCCGCGAGGGCGCGGCCGCACGGGTCGAGCGCGTAGCCGCTCACCTGATAGAGTTGGCGCGCGGCCGCGAAGTTCGCCGTCTCGTTAAAGCGGAGCGTGTTGAAGGACGCGCCCCCCGGCGTGAAGGCGTAGACGGGGCTTGCCGCCGGGGCGACGGCGTACGTCCCGTTCGACGGAAGCGACGTGAAGACGTAGTTGCCCGCCGCGTCGGTCTGCGTCGTGGCCGTCCGCGTGCCCGTCAGGTTGACGGTCACGCCGGCGACGCCGCCGGCCCCCTCGGTGACGCGCCCGCCGACGTTGAAGGTGCGGAGCGTGGCCGTGAAGGTCACCGTGCCGTCGGCGCCGAGGTCGTTGAAAATCCCCATCGTCGGGCTGAAGTCGTAGAAGTCCCGCGAGGGAATCACGGTGTAGTCGTCGCCCGCCGGCAGGTTGTCGAAGGAGAAGTTGCCGGTGGCGTCTGTCGTGACGCCGCCCTTGCCGATGAGGTTGATCAGCGCGCCGGCGAAGCCGTTGCCGCTCGCGTCCACGACGCGCCCGCTGATGTTGTGCGCGAGCCGCGTCGCCGCCATGTCAACGGTCGCGTCGGCGGCGAGGTCGTCAACCTGCCGCGCCGCGGGGCTGAAGGCGTAATGCGTCTTCGACGCCGTCAGTGTGTAGTCGAAGCCGGACGGGAGGTCGATGAAGACGTAGCGGCCCTGCGAGTCGGCCTGCGTCGTGGCCGCGCGCGCGCCGCCGAGCTTGACGGTGACGCCCGAGAGCGCGGCGCCCGTGCCGTCGGTGACGCGCCCGCCGATCTGGTGGCTGCGTCGCGTGCCCGCGAAGTCGGACACCATGTTGTCGAGCAGGTTGCCGAAGAAGCGCGAGGCCGGCGTGAAGTTGAAGTTGGGGTGCGTCACGCCGACGGTGTAGTTGCCCTCGGACGGCAGACCCGTGAACGTGTAGTCGCCCTGCGCGTCGGTCTGCGTGGTCGCCGAGAGCGAGCCGCCGAGGCTCACGGTCGCGCCGCCGACGGCAGCGCCGCCGGCCGAGTCCGTGACGCGGCCGCTGATGGTGTAGGTGAGATGCGAGCCGGTGAAGTTCACCGTCTGGTCGCCGCGCGGGTCGGGGACGTTGACGACCGCGGGCGCGAAGGCGTAGCCCGGCCGCTTGGCCGTGACGGTGTAGCCGCGCCCCATGCGCACGTTCGCGAAGGCGTAGTTGCCCTGCGCGTCCGTCTGCGTCACGGGCGCGTCGCCGCCGCCGAGGACGACCTCGACGCCGGAGAGCGCCGCGCCGTTCGAGTCAACCACGCGGCCGCCGAGCGTGAAGCGGCGGAACGTGGCGTTGAAGAAGGCGATCTGGTCGGCGGGCATGTTGACGAACTCGCGGCTCGCCGGCTCGAAGTTGTAGAGCGGGTGCGCGGGCGTGACCGTGTAGGAGCCGCCGCGCGGGAGGTTCGAGAATTCATAGACGCCGTACTCGTTGGTCGTCGTCGCCCGGTTCTCGGTGCCGGTGAGCGTGACGGCGACGCCGGCCACGCGGTTCCCGTCCTCGTCCACCATCCCGCCGCGGATGACGAGCGGCGGCAGCGCCTCGAACCCGAAGAAGGTGTGTTCGTTCTGCGCGTTGGTCAAACTCTGGCTCGGCGGCGCGAAGGTGTAGAGCGGGTACGCGGGCGTGACGGTGTAGTCGCCGCCGCGCGGCAAATCCTCGAACATATAGACGCCGTACTCGTTCACCTCGGTCGTCCTGTTGACGGTGCCCGTCAGCGTGACGGCGGCGCGGACGACGTTGTTGTCGGGGTCAACGATGCGCCCGCCGATGCGGACGGGCGGCAGCGCCTTGAACTCAAGGAAGTTCAGCTCCTGTGCGTTCTGGATGCTGCGGCTCGAAGGCTCGAACGTCCAGAGCGTGCTGGGCTTCGAGACGGTCACGGTGTAGTTGCCGCCGCGCGGCACGTCGGGGAAGGCGAAGTAACCCGAATCGAACGTCTGCGTCTCGCGGGTGGCGGAGCCGGTGAGCGTGACGGTGGCCGCCACGGCGTTGCCGTCGGCGTCGGCCACGCGCCCGCCGATGTTGACGAGCGGCAGCCCCGTGATGGTGATGTAGTGCGGCCCCTGAATGTCGTTGATGACGTACGGGGCGAACGCGCGATTCGTGCCCTCCTCCACGCACGTCACGGTGTAGTCGGCGCCGCGCACGAGGTCGTAGAAGGTGAAGAAGCCCATGCCGGTCGTCTCCACGCGCGGCTCAAGCCCCGGGCTGGTCAGCGTCACGCGGACGACGCCGAGGCGGTTGCCGTTCTCGTCGAAGATGCCCCCGAGGATGCGCGGCGAGAAGTTACCGACGAAGTCGAACGTCACGTCGCCGATCAGGCCGGAGAAGGTCTGGCTCGGCGGGGTGAAGGCGTACTCCGGGTCGGGGCCGGGCGTGACGGTGTAGCCGCCGCCGCCGCCCGAGTTGCCGCCGCCGCCGCCGCCCGGCACGACGAACGAGTACGAGCCGTCCCAGTTCGTGAAGGTTTCGGTGGTGCCGGCCGCCGACGTTAAGGTGATCGGCGTGTAGAGCCTGTTGCCGAACTCGTCGAGGACGCGGCCGCTGATGCGGAGCGGGGCGGGGCCGGAGAAGCTGACCGACGTGTCGCCGGTCACGTCCTTGAGGACGACGGTCTGCGGCGTGAAGGTGAACCCGTCGCGCGTCGCCAGCAGCATCACCTCGGAGTCAACGGGGATGCCGCTGATCGTGTAGTTGCCGCCGGCGTCCGTGAGGGCGGCCGCGTCGTAGCCGCCGCTCACGGTCACAAGGGCGTCGGCGAGTCCGACGTTGAACTGGTTCGTCACGCGTCCGCTGACGGCGTAGTGCGTGGCGTCGATGCTGAGCTTCGTGACGAAGGCGTCGCTCCCGCCGCCGGCGCCGTGCTCGGGCTGGAGGGCGAAGGGCGACACGTTGAAGTCGTACGAGAAGGTGAACCCTGCGAGGTAGACGCCGCGGTCGGGGCCGACGGCAACGCCCTGCGCCGAGTCCCAGTCGCTGCCGCCGAGGTAGGTGGAGTAGGAGAGGATCGTCCCCGCGGGGTTCAGCTTGAAGAGGAAGGCGTCTAACATCCCGCCGGCGTTATTCGGCTGCAAGGCGCCCGTCGTGACGGGCATGTCATACGAGTACGTCTCGCCGGCCACGTAGGCGCAGCCGTTCGCGTCGATGGCGACGGCGTTCGCCTTGTCGCTGTTCGAGCCGCCGAAGTAGGTGGAGTAGGCGAGGCCGGCGCCGTCGGCGGCGAACTTTGCGACGAAGGCTTTGACGCCGCCGCTGGGGTTGGCGGTCTGGAAGGCGCCGGGCGTGGTGGGAAAGTCAGTCGAATCCGTGTAACCCGCGACGTAGGCCGCGCCGCCGCCGTCAACCGCGACGGCCGTGCCCCAGTCGCCATACTGACCGCCGAGGTAGGTGGAGAAGATGGCGGCGGTGCCGGAAGAATTGAGGCGCGTCAGGAAGGCGTCATGCGTCGAGCCGTCGCCCGCAAGCTCGGGCTGCACGACGTTCGGCGTGATGGGGAAGTTCGACGACTTCGTGTTCCCCGTCAAGTAGACCGAGTCGTCAAGCCCCGAGGCGACGGCGAGCCCTTCGATGGTGTCGTTGCCCGTGCCGCCGAGGAACGTCGAGAAGACGAGTCCTGCGTTCGGTGCGGGCACAAGCTTCGTGACAAAGCCGTCGGCGTCGTACTGCGCCCCGCCCCCGTGCTGCGTGCGGAAGGCGCCCGGCGTGACGGGGTAGTCCGCCGATAGCGTGTAACCGCCGACGTAGACCGCGCCGCCGCCGCCGAGCGCGAGGTTCGCGACGTACTCGTCGCCGGCGCCGCCGAGGTACGTCGAGTAGAGGAGCGCCGAGCCGGCCGCGTCGAGTTTCGACACGAAGACGTCATTCCCGCCGGCGCTCGACGTGCGGAAGGCGCCCGGCGTGGTGGGGAAGTTCGTGGAGTTGGTGAAGCCCGCGACGTGCGCCTGCCCCTCGCCGTCAACGGCGACGCTCAGGCTGGCCTCTTCGTCGCCCGAGCCGCCGAGGAAGGTCGAGTAGACGAGCGCCGTGCCCTGCGGGTTGAGCTTGGCGACGAAGGTGTCGGAGACAATCTGTTGTGCGGCGCCGCCGCGCCTCGTCGTCTGAAGCGCGCCGGGCGTGACGGGGAAGTCCCACGCCTCGGTCGTCCCGGTCACGTAGGCGTTGCCGGCGGCGTCCACGGCGACCGCGTAGGCGGCGTCGGCGTTGCGTCCGCCGAGGTAGGTCGAGTAGCTGACGACCGGGTCGATGATGAGCGGCAGCGCCGCGTCGTACTCGCCCAACTCAAAGCCGACGCGGTTCTCGCCCTTCAGCACGTAGCGGCAGGAGACCGCCCGCCGGACGCCCGCGACTTCCTGATAGGCGTGCGGCGCGTGCTGGCGCACGTCGCCGGCCGCGGTCGGGAGTACGAGGTCGCCGTCGCCGTCAATGCGGACGCCGTCCGCGCCCTCGACGCCGAGGCCGATGAGTCCGGCGTCGGCGCCGGGCGCTAGTTGGAAGTCGTATTCGAGCTGGCGCTGGTTGCCGTAGTAGACCACGTCAACGCCGGGGTAGACGCCCTCGTACTCCACCCTCGCGAAGTTGGGGACGTTCGTGTGCCAGCGCGAAGGGTCGCGCCCCACCAGATAGTTGCTCTTGCCCTCCAACTCTTCCAGCCCCCGAGCGCGCGCCTGCCGGCTCGCACCCAGAAGTCTTATCCGCAGCACTGACGCGACCGACGCGGCGCGCGGCGCGCGACCTTCCGCGCCGTCGCGACGGTGGGAAGCGTCGGAGGCGTCGCGCAGCGCGAGCGTGACCTCGTCCGCGCCGAGGTAGAGGCTGTAGGCGCCGTTGCGCGCGAGGAACTGCGCACGCGCGTCGGCCTGCCCGCGGTTCTCCTCAAAACTTAAGGGGAGCTGTCCGTATTTCTGCCTGACGGACGCGGCGACGGCGGCGTCGGGTTCGGCGAGTTGCGTGCCCGGGACGGCGTTGCCGTTCGAGACGCCGCCGGCGGGGGTCGGGGCGTTCCGGCGCGCGGCCTCGACGACGAGGATCGAGGGGATGACGAGCGCCAGCAGCAGGCCGCAGACGCTCAGCGAGGGACGTATGAAGTGTCGCATGGATTCTCCGGGGGATGGACGTGCACGGTCGGGGCGTGTGGGTTGAGGGGTGTGAGACGAAAGAGGGTTCGGCTTTCGCTCGGCGAAGATCGGCGCGATTCCCGGCGGTTCGAATTTGGAGTGGGACTTACTGCTGAGACTTCATCGGAGATGAAGTAATGAAGATCCTGTAGCTACAATAAGACCCGCCCGTCGCGGCTGTCAACGTCTTTGTCGGGGCCGGCGCGTGCGTGTGAGGGGCGGATTGAGGCCGACGGCTTCCACGCGAAAAGGCTCTCAGTAGGGCAGCACCATGCGTTTCACGCGGCCCTCGGCGATCAGGCGGTCGATGACGCCGTCGGCGCCGCGGACGACGGCCTTGAGCCGCTCGTAGCCGGCGGCGTCGAGCATCAGCAGCACGCCGCCCTTCCCGGCGCCCGACGGGTCGCTGGCGTAGACCTGTATGTGCGCGTCGCCCTCCGGGCTCATCACGAAGGTGAACTGGAGGTTGCCGAGGAGCGTCTCCACGGCGCCGAGTTCGATCTGGACAGGGGCTTCCGGCATGTGCATCCTCCCGGCCCGATTCTATCCGAATACTGCCCGCGGGTCATGGCGACTTCACGGCCGCGCCGGCTCCGACAAACGCAGCGGGTTTTTCCTCTTGACAATAGTCGTTATAACGTCTATACTCCCTTTCGTGGTGACGAAGTTGCAAAAGGAGTTGAAGCAGACCAAGCCGTTCGCGAGCTTGGAGGAGGAGGTCATCCTCAACCTCGCGCGCACGGCCGAGTACGTCATGTCGCGCGGGGCGGAGGTCTTCCGGCGGGCGGATTTGACCGCCACGCAGTACAACGCGCTCCGCATCCTGCGCGGCGCGGGCGCGACGGGGCTGACCTGCGGCGAGATCAGCGAGCGGATGGTGACGAGGGACTCGGACATCACGCGGCTGCTCGACCGTCTGGAGCGGCGCGGGCTGATCTCGCGCCAGCGCCCCGAGAATAACCGCCGCGTCGTCCTCACGCGCATCACCGAAGAGGGGCTGCGGCTCCTCGCCGAGTTGGACGCCCCCGTCGAGGAGAGCCACCGCAAGCTGGCCGGGCACCTCGGTAAGCAGCGTTTGAAGACGCTCAACGACCTGCTCGAAGCCGTGCGCGGCCCCGAGGGCTAAAAATTTTTGCCGTAACACTCGTTATAACGATTGCAGTTGTAACATAACGCACCGGGTGGCAGGGGCTAAACTTCACGCACAGGCAAGCGAGAACGCTTCGGAGGAAAAAACAGATGAAGACTTTCAGAAACGCAATCTTCGCCGCCGCGCTGGCGGCGCTCGTCGCCCTGCCGTTCGCCGGCGCGACGCTCACACCGGCGGCCTCCGCGCAGTCCGCGGCGTCCGGCGTGGCTTACGAGGCCGTGCCCGCGGGCGACTACAAGATCGACCCCGCGCACAGCACCATCGGTTTCGCCATCCGCCACTATGAGATCAACTGGGTGGAGGGGCGGTTCAAGGACTTCACCGGCGCGATTCGCTACGACGACAAGGAGGTGACGAAGTCGTCGGTCGAGTTCGCCGCCAAGGTCGAGTCCATCGACACGGGCGTCGCGCCGCGCGACAAGCACCTGCGCACGGCCGACTTCTTCGAGGTCGAGAAATACCCCGAGATGACCTTCAAGAGCACGCGCGTCGAGCGTAAGGGTAAGGACGCTTACGTGCTCCACGGCGACCTCACGCTCAAGGGCGTGACGAAGCCCGTGGCGCTGCCGTTCACGATGACGAGGGCGGTCAAGGATGGGCGGGGCAGCACGCGCTTCGGCATCGAGGCGCAGACCAAGATCAACCGCCGCGACTTCGGCATCAACTACGGCAACGCCTTCGCGGGCGGCGGCCTCGACGTGGGCAACGAGGTCACCATCAGACTCCGGCTCGAAGCGGTGAAGGCCGCGCCGAAGCCCGCCGGCCAGTGAAGATTCTTGACAGACGGGAAAGTGAGATTAGTTGAGATGAGCACGACGACTGAGACGCCGGTTCACGACTTGATTCTGGGGCGACGGAGCACGCTCGCGTTCTCCGGACGCGCGGTGAGCGACGAAGACCTGCGGAGTCTGCTTGAGGCCGCCCGCTGGGCCTCGTCGAGTTACAACGAGCAGCCGTGGCACTTTATCGTCGCCACCCGCGACCGGCCCGCGGAGTTCGAGAGGCTGCTCGGCTGCCTCGTCCCCGGCAACGCCGAGTGGGCGGGGCGCGCGCCGGTGCTCATGCTGTCGGTGGCGAAGCTCGCCTTCGACCGGGGCGGCGCGGCGAACAGGCACGCGCTCCACGACGTGGGGCAGGCGGCGGCCAACCTCTCGATTCAGGCGTCGGCGCTGGGGCTGTCCGTCCACCAGATGGGTGGGTTCGACGCGTCGAAGGCGCGCGCCGAGTTCCGCATCCCCGAGGGGTTCGAGCCGGTGGCGGCTCTCGCCGTCGGCTACCCCGGCGACCCGGAAGAACTGCCCGAGGCGTTGAGGGCGCGCGAGCAAGCCCCGCGCACGCGGCGCCAGCTGAGCGAGTTCGTCTTCGCGGCGACGTGGGGCCAGACCGCCCCCGTCGCCGCGTGAGCGACGCGACAAAGTTTTAGCGGACGTTTATTTATCGGGAGGCGTGGGGGGCAAGTCCCTTCCGCCTCCCGGTTTCTAAAGGGGGAACGAAGATGATTAAAGTGAGACCCGCGGGGGAGCGCGGCGGTGCCGACCACGGTTGGCTCAACACACGCCACACTTTTTCTTTCAGCAGCTACTACGACCCGCGCCACATGGGCTTCCGCGACTTGCGCGTCATCAACGAAGACCGCGTCGCGCCGGGGCGGGGTTTCGGTGCGCACGGCCACCGCGACATGGAGATACTCTCCTACGTCGTCTCGGGCGGACTTGAGCACAGCGACAGCATGGGCAACGGGGCCGTCATCCGGCCGCACGAGTGGCAGCGCATGAGCGCCGGCACCGGCGTGCAACACAGCGAGGCCAACGCCTCGGCCGACGAGCCCGTCCACTTCTACCAAATCTGGATTCTGCCCGAGGCCAAAGATATCCGCCCCGGCTACGAGCAGAAGCTCTTTGCCCCGGAGGAGAAGGCGGGCAGGCTGAGGCTCGTCGCGTCGGGCGACGGGCGGGACGGGTCTTTGAAGATTCATCAGGACGTGTCGGTCTACAACGCCATCCTCAAGGCCGGCGACGAAGTCGAACACAGGCTCGGGGACGGCCGCCACGCGTGGGTGCAAGTCGTCGGCGGCGAGGTCGAGCTGAATGGGAACAGGCTCGGGGCCGGGGACGGCGCGGCGGTCAGCAACGAGAGCGCGTTGACGATTCGCGCGGGCGGCGACAGCGAGGTAATTCTCTTCGACCTGTCCTGACGACACTCAAAAGCGGGCGGGCCGACTTGAGGAAAGTCGGCCCGCCCGCTCGCACAAAACTTCCTGGTTGGGCTTGGAGTAAGGCGGGTCGAGTGTCGCGCCGTGACAGACTTCTAAATCAGCAACTCGACTCTGAGCCGCTCTAAGACTTCGCTGATGGGATTCGCCACGCCGTAGTTTTCGATTCTCAGCGGCCGGTCGGCGGCCGTGACGTTTCCGCCGGCGGCTTCGGGCGTCGGTTCCGCGGGCGGCGCAGCGACTTGTGGGTCGGGCGCGTCGGGCGTGCCGGCGAAGATTAACCCGACGGCGTGTTGTGCTTCGTCCACCACCAGCGAGCCGCTGTCACCCGTATCCACGAACTTTGTGAATCTAGGCAGCGCCGGTTCGATCAGGAACTGGTCGCGGAAAAACGCCGACTGCCCCGTGCGGTCGTACCTGACCCGGATGTCGAGATAGATTGAAAAGACGCGGCCTTCGGTGTAGCCGGTGGTGCGCCCGAACTTGCGCGCGACTTCGCCGACCGCCACGTCCCGCTTGACGACGTAACCCTTCACCTCGCCGATAAACGGAATCAAGCGTTCGTAGCGGTGCGTGGCCCACAGCCGCGCGACGGCGGCGTCAACGTGATTGGGCTCGTCCGTGCCGCCGTCGAACTTGAGCGAGGAGAAGTTTACCAGCGCCCCGATGGGCCGGTTGCTCGCCGGCTCGCCGGGGCTGGGCTGCGTTATCAGGTCGCCGTCGTCAACCTTCTCCTTCCGCAGGTCTGCGAGGACGTGCGAATTGCTCAACAAGTAAACCTCGGTCGGGCGCGGCAAGATGCTTTTACGCTTGCAGAAATAGCCGATGGTGCCGCTCTGCCCGGTCAGGTTCGTGTTGGCGCCGCTGATGCCGCCGATGATTACTTCGCGGCGGTCGCGGATGCCGTTCGGGTACTGCTCCCACGCCGCCGGCTGCTCGGGCTCCGCGCCCGACAGCAGCACCGCCGGACGCGCCACCACCGGGACGACGGGAAAACCGCCGTGGCTGTCCGGCAGCGCCGCCGCACCCGCGCCCGCCCACAACTCCGCGTCCGCGTCGCTGATAAAAACCTGAATGCAATACTCCGCGCGGTCGCCGAGCACCCCGACGCCGACGGCGTGAATGTTCGCGGAGAAGCCGGGTCGCAGGTAGCGCGCACTCAACTCGCTCTTGGCGGTGACGACGCGTCTGAGCAGCCCGTAGTCGGTGCGCCGCCGACGCGGGCGCCGCGCGGCGCGTTCGCGCATGTGCCTGCGCGCGAGCCACCACGCCACCCACGCGAGCGCCAGCACCGCCACGACCCACGTGATTTCGTCGTAGTAGTAATAGAAGGTGGTCCCGCCGTCGCCGTTCTGGCGGGACCACACCAGATATTTTCCGAGGGCGAAGGTGCTCATGCGTCGTTTAGAGCTCGTCGATGGAGCGCAGGTCGGTGACTATCGGGTGGCAGAACTCCTCGTGGTTGACGGAGCCGCCTTTAACGCCGGGGCCGCCGTCGTCTTCGACGACGCGGTCGAGGTCGAACTGGCTGCCGTCGGGCGTCGAGAGATAGCCGTAGTAGTCGGCCATGTCGCTGTAGACGGCGTTGTCGCTGTAGTCCATGTTCTTGAACTCGATGATGAACGGGAGCCCCTCGACGCGCTTCAGCGAGTGCGTCTCCTCCTTGCCGCCGAACCGGATGGTGAAGCTCACCTCGTCGGCCTCGATCTTGGCGCCGATGGTCTCGCCCACGTTGCCGAAGACCTCGCGCCGCTTCTCCCCGCCGCCCGCGTCCTTCTCGACCTTCTCGAAGAACATCCGCGTGTCGAGCCTGTGCGTGTAGAAGAGTGCGCCGTCGATGTAGATTTTTGAAAGGGGGTCGCGCCCCGCGGCCGTCGGCCTGACGGTCGCGCCGGCGTGCAGACTGTTCAGGTTGACGATCCACCGAAAGTCGTGAACGTCGGCGTCCCCGAGCCGGTCGAAATTCTCGCGCTGGTAAATCTCGAAGCCCTCGACGGCGCGTTCGCCCAGCGCCTTGATCTCGACCTCGACGCCGTGCTTCGGGAGGCTCAGGTACGAGACGAGTTCACTGTAGGCGACGGTGTCGTTCCCGCTCCCCTCCTGAAAGGCGGGGCGCAGAATCTTGATGGACATCGAATGTTTCATGTCGCGGATGGCGGCGATCTCGCCCCGCCCGCGCTCCTCGTTGAAGCAGACGATGCCGAGGCCGGTGAACCTGACGAGTGCGGTGGCGGAACTTTCGTTTACTGGCATGATTTCCTCCTATGCCGTCCTGAGGTTGGGCAAAGCTTTCAGGTATGAGTGCGGTTTGCGGCCGAAACGTAACGCCGCCCGACGACAAATTCGTTCAGCCGCAACGCCAAACGTCCCCGACTTTCCGGCACTCGACCCTTATTTCCTTGGTGACGCTCAAGGGCTTGAATACCCCGTTGACTCTCCCCTCGCCCCGACAGCTGTAGGTGACGATGACGATGATCGGCGAGCACGACCCCTGGAAGTTAAATCCTATCCCCCCCGGCTGGGGCTTGGCGCGTCTGACGGCGGGCGGCCCGGCATCGACGATGATGGTTTCACATTGCTGTCGCATCTCGTCGCTCCACGCGCCGCCGTAACTTCCGCTGATGGCATCGCGCGCGCGGTCCCTGTCTTGCTCGGAGCATTCCGGCGTCGGACTCGGACTTGGCGTCGGTGTCGGAGTCAGGGTAGGGGTCGGACTCGCGGTCGGCGTCGGCGTCGGTGTCGGCGTTGGTGTCGGCGTTGGGGTTGGCGTGGGCGTCGGCGTCGGACTCGGCGTTGGGGTCGGACTCGGTGTCTCTATCGGTACCAGCATCGGCACAGGTACGGGGGTCGGCTCCAACACCGGCTCCGGCTTCAGGAGCCTGACCCAAATGTCTTTCTCCGGCTCGGCTCGCAGATAGATGTAGCTTACGACCGTGCTGACCATCATCAAGGTCGTCACCATCCGTATGACGCGGCGCCGCTTCATCGTGCGACGCCGTTTCAGTTGCGCGCGCGACTTCTCTTCGACGACGCGGCCGGCCTCGTCCCAACTCTCGGCGCCGGGGCCCACTTCGACCAGCGGCGTCCCGTCGGCGAGGCAGAACGACGGCGGGCCGTCCGCGTAAAAGTCGCCGCATTTTGGGCAGGTGCGAAACATCTCAGTAGGTGGTGTAGCCGCCGAACAGCGCGAAGGCGGCCCAGTAAAAAGGCTGTCTCGTCGCGTCCGCGCTCAACAACTCAAGCTGGGCCCGCCGCAGGCTCTCGGCCGACGCGAGGCCAAGCCCTTTGCGGTTGCGGTGGAACGCGACCATCAGGTCTTTCGTCGGCTCGGAATCGACCTCCCACTGGCTCGCGACGACGACCGGCGCCCCCAGCGCCAGAAAAGTGCGTGCGGCGCCGATGGCTCCCTCGCCTTTGTCGTAACGATCCAGCCCGGTCTCGCAGGCCGAAAGCACGACGAGTTTCGCCAGCGGCAGCTTGTGCGTGCCGAGTTCCGAAGTGCGCAGGTCGCCCCCGGCGAAGAGCAGTTTTGAATTGCCCGGCGACTGCCGGTTGGCCAGGAAGTGGCCCGCGAAGTGAACCACCTCCGCGCCGGCAAAGTCGCGCAGGAACGCCTCCTTCGTGGCCTCGCCACCGAACAGCCCCGACGACTTCTCATACCCGCCCGCGATGGCCTTCGCCTCCACCTCGGCCGACTTCAGGTCTTTCAGGTTTGGGTTCTCTTCGCGGTCGAAGTCGGGGTTGCCGACGCTCAGCAGACGCTCGTCACGGCGGCGCTCCTTCCGCCGCGCGTTCTCCGTCGCCAGCACCAGCACCGAAGCGCTCGGGGCGTAGGACAGCGCGAAGTCTTCGAGCAGGTATTTGCCCGACGGCGAGACGAGCGAGGCGAACGAGAGTTGGTGCAAAGACTTGTCAGGGACGATGCAGACCTGCTTGCCGCCGTCGAGGCCCGGCGGTATCAGAATCTCGAACAGCTCCTTCGCGCCACGCCTGACGACGGCCTCCGGCGCCTTCGCGACGATTGACGCCTGGTACGCGCCCACTCTCTCTTCCAACTCGGCGGCCGCGACCGGCCTCTCGATTAAGTCGAAGCGCGTCCGCGACACGACCCAGATCAGAAGACTGTCCGGCAGCACGGCGTACTCCACGAGCTGCACCTGTTCCGGCAGGCGCGCGCCGATTTCCGCCGGCGTCAGCGGGCGCGCGACCGCCGCGAATTCGTTCTCGACTTCGGCGATGGTCTTCGGCGATTCGACGAAGTCCAGCAGCGAACGCGCCCTCGACTTTTCGACGAAGGCGAACGCGCCGCGGCCGTCGCCTTCCCCGGCGGCGCCGGCTATCGCCGCGTCGAACACGACCTGCTCGTGCGCGAAGAACGCGCGGCGCGAGCTGTCTTCGCGGATCGTGGCGCGGTACTTTTCCGACAACTCAAGCACGGTCTTTAGCTCCGCGGCGAAATCCTCGCGCCGCCCGAGTTTCTGAAAACAGAAGAGCCGGCCCTTGTGAATCCGGTACGCGCCGACGGTGAGTTGCGGGAGACTCTCGTACAGCCCGCGCGCGCGTTCGTAATCTGTCAGCGCGTCTTCGCAATCGTTCATCTGCCGCCTCACGTCGGCGAGCGTCAGGAAAGCTTCGGCGGCCGTCTTCGCGTTCTCCGGGCCGACGCCGGCCTTGAGGGCGAGCGCCTTCGACTCTTCGGCGTACCCCAGCGCGGCGTCGAAATCGCCTTTCGCCGTCGCCGCCTCGACCAGCCCGCGCAGACTCGAATTGACGAGGCTGCTCGTCGGAGAAATTTCCCGCGCGACCTTAAGACGTTCTCTGGAAAAGCTCAGCGAGGCTTCGTAGAATTTTAGCTTCAGCGTGAGATCGGCCAGCGTCCCCTTGTCGCGCCACGACTGGGCCGTGCCCTGGTAGTAGAGGTCTCTGCCGGGGAGCATCTTGCCGGCGTAGGCAAGCGCCGGCTCCAACTCGCCCAGCGCGGAATAGTAGCGCGCGAGGGCTTCCTGCGCGTGACGAATCTCGTAAGCGTTGTCGCCCGCCTCGGCCAGACGCAGCGCGGTCTTGTAGTCCCTGCTCGTCTGCGAGAGGCCGCCCTGACCGAAATCGCTGACCGCCAGCCAGTAGTAGGCCGCGGGGAGCAGGACGTTGAACTTTCTACTTTCGGCGGTCGCGATTAACGCCGCCAGCCGCTCGCGACCCTCGGCGATCTTGCCCACGTCGGGCAGGAGTTGGACGGCCCACTGTTCGGCGACGCCGGCCTCGGCCACGTCGCCGAGCCGCGCGAAGAGGTCTCTGCTACTTTCAAACTCCGCGATGGCCTTCAGGTAATCGCTCTTGACGGGGCGCCGGCCGCCGTCGGGCAGGAGGCGGAGCGCGCCGTCGAAAACGTCTTTGGCCTCCAACAGCCCGGCCGCCTCGTCCGCGCCGACGCCCGCGTAGAACCCGGCCAACTCAGAAAAAAAAACTCGGAGTAGCGCGACCGCTCGAAGTCGCCGATGTAGGCCATCGCGTCGAGGCTCTCTTTCGCCCCGGCCTCGTCGCCGCGCCGCTTCGCCGTCAGGTAACGCCGCGACAGTTGCAGCGGGAGCGTGACGCCTTTTAACAGGCCCTTTGTCTCGTTATGAATCTTTTGCGCGCGCGCGTCGTCGCGTTCGCGGTAGGCGCTGAGGAAGTCGCGCAAGACCTCTTCGTCGGTTCTGGAACTCGTCCGGTCTGCTTCGACGCGCGCCAGATTCCTGCGCGCCTCTTCGGCCCACGGCGAGGAGGAGTCCTTTTGCAGGTAGAGCGTCCACGACTCCTTCGCCTCTCGCGGCAACCCCGATTCCTGCAAGGCCAGCGCTCTGTTAAAGAGCGCCTCAAGCGAGTCGCCGTCCAACTCCGTCGCCGTCGTGAACTCTTGCAGCGCGCGCTCAAGGTGTTCGAGCCTCTTCTCCGGGGCCGACGTTTTCGCCAGCTCGAAAAGGGCGGCGCCGAGGTCGTTGTGCGTCCGCGCGCTCTTGTCGGAGAACTTGAGCGCGCGCTCGAACTGCCTGATCGCGTCCGGGTACTTCTGCTCCGTGAGGTAGAAGTCGCCCAGCGCGTGATGAGTCTCGGCGCTCGGACTCTCATCCGCGGCCTGGAGCAGACGGTTCTCTATGATCCGCCGCCGATTCATCTCGCGCGGCTCCGGCTCGCCGCGCAACTGCGTCAGCGGCGCGTAAGGAAACTCCGAGATGCGCGTCTCGGTCGGCCGCTCGCGCCGGTAAATCTCGCGCAGCTCGGCGAGCTCGTCCGGCTTCCCGCCCCTGAAGAGGTAGACCGCCGAGGCCAGCACGGCGAGCAGCAGAACCGCGAAGGCGCCCGCGTACATCGGCCGGCGGAAGAAGGAGCTTATCGAGGCGAAGAACGACGGCCCGCCTTGCGCCGTCTCTTTCGCAGACTCTCTCGCCGCGCGCGCGTGCGTGGCCAGCGCCTTCTCCCTCAACCTCTCGGTGAGTTCGAGCTTGGAGCGCCGCGCCGGGTTGGTCGCGAGCGTCGCGCGGAAACTTGTCGCGTCCGCCTCGTCGAGATTCCCGAGCACGTAGTCGTTGATGAGGTCGTCTTCCGTGAGGGCGACGTGCGAGCAGAACTCCTCGTCCGTGAACAACAGCTCCTCGATCCCTTCGAGCGTCGCTTCGTCCGAAACGCGGCCCAAAAGGTAATCGCGGACTGCCCTTTCGTTGTTCGTTAAGTCGCCCATGTTTTCCGCCGCCGTTGAAGTGTGTCGCGGGCGCTCGTTACGTAACCGCCCGCGCTATCCCACACACTTCTGCACACACTCGCCCAACGTCCGCTTGGTTCTCACGACGCTCATCCTCAACGCGGTCTGCGTCATCCCCAGCCTCTCCGAGATGCGTCGGCGCTGCTCGATCTTCGCCTGCTTCTCCTCCGCGAAGTAGTCGAGAATCATGCCCCGGCTCTCGGGCGAAAGCTCCGCGAGACACCGCTCAAGACACTCGTCGGTGAAGCTCTGCTGCGCGGGCGATTGGGCCGCGACGACCACCTCGTCCACGTTGAGGTGCGTCCGCTCCTTCCGCAAAGACTCGCGGTAGACGTTCTTGGCCACTCCGTAACAGTACGCGAGCTTGTTCTCGATGTTCTCCTCGGCGGCCTTCAGCACCAAACGGTTGACGGTCTCGTCCGCCAGCTCGTCGGGGAAGCGGCTGCCGCGGTGCGCGAAGAAGGTTTGCAGCTTGTAGCACAGGCGCACGTACGCCTCGCCCGCGCCTTCGTCTTCGGGGCCGAGCCACTTCAGGAACCGCGCAAATTCTTCCTGCGTTACCTCTTTTTTCACCTTCGTTCCCGCGACGGCTGAGGACGGCGCCGGCTCGGGCGCTCGGGAATGCGGCGATAGGATAACGTAATTCAAAGCGGAAAGACATAAGTTTGAACGGCCCGAGCCCGCCGGCAGGCTCGGGCCCTTCCCTCCCCGGAAGGCTCTCGCCGCCGCGCCGCGTCAGTAGTACCAGACGGAGAGCGTGGCGTAGTCGAAATCCGAGTCGTCCTGCGTAATCACGTCGAGGAAGGGCGGCATGCTGCCGGTCATGATGTAGTTGTTCATGTCGGCGGTTGACAGGGGGAAAGTCACGGTCTTGGCGGTGGGGTTGGGGCCGGACGGGTTCCACAGGTTGCTGTACAGGAAGCGCACGCTGGCCGGGTTGAACGGGGCGACTCCGGCGGTGATGGTGTCGTTACTCCACCAGTCCCAGGTATACCGGAGGCGGACTTGGAGTGTGGCGTAGCAGATGCGGCAACTGCGGAGCCTGAAGCTGTCGGCGAAGACCCTGTTGACGCTCTGGTCGTCGTAGCCCTTCGGCGTCGTGTTGCGGCTGGCGAGGAAACTCGTCAGCGTCGGGCTGAGCTGTAAGGGGGCGCCCGGCGGGGCGAAGTTGTCGGCCACGTCGTGCCTCTGCACGTCGGGGCGGAGTCGCGCGCACTCGCGCGGCACCGCGACACGCCCGGCGTCCGGGGGGGCAATCTTCTCTCCCTGTAGCTCGATGATCGGCCGCTCCTGTTGCTGCTCGACCGGGATTCTACGCTCCTGCTGCACCTCCGCCGGGAGCCGCCGAACCTCTCTCTGCTGCGCGGCGCCGTGCAGGCCCGAGGCGGCGAGCAGGGCGAGCATCGCCAGTGTTGTGGACGCGCGGGTGATTTTGCTTTTCATCGGAGTTCTCCTGTTCTGTGCGGTTGACGGAAACGGGCGTTGCCGTCAACCGCGTGAGTGGGGCGAGGAGGTCGGCGCGGTGTGAGGTGTGGGGAAGACTTACGGCCGTGCGAAATCCTGAACCAGATAGATCACGTCGGCGCGCCCGCCGGTGCCCAGCGCGGGTTCGGTTCGGGCTTGCAGATTCCAGTCGTGCTCGGCCGCGAGGTACAGGAGTTCGACGAGCGCCTTGTAGTTCGGGTGGGTGAGCGGGATGTAGTAGTAACCGTTGGCGGGGTTCATGGCGGTCTGCCACTGGCCCGGCTGGCCGCCGAACGAGAAGTAGACCCCGGTCGGTTCGGGATAGATTCTCTTAATCCTCCCGTGGTTCTTCTCGAAGTTCCAGTTGGTCGGCGGAGCCAACGCGGCGGGCGTGGCCGCGACGTTCGAGGCGGGGGCGGCGGCGGGCCGGCGGGCGTCGGCGTTTTTGGCGTCCGCGCGGGACGCGGCCACGATTCCCGCCGCGACGAACATGACGACCATGAGCAAAGTAGCGAGCCTGGTTTTCATCGTTTCTCTCCTTGGGGCTGAAATTATTCAAATCGGCGGGGTTTGAAACCTTGCCTTCGGGGCTCGGTTTCTTGCCCGCGTCTTTGTGTGACTTTGCCCACCCGAAACGTAACGCCGCCCCGGAGAGAAATTTCAAAACGCCTCCTCCGTCGCTTTGGCGAAGAAGTAAAAAGGCGGTCGCCCCCGGCCCAACGTTGGGCCGGGGGCGACCGCCTTTTCTAGTATTCATATCTCTCCGTCTTCTACCGGGCGCGAGTCGGTTTCGGCGTCGGTTTGGGTTTCGGTGCCGGCGTCGGCGTGAGCTGCTTCATCTCCAGCAGATTCCCCTCCGGGTCAACGAAGATGGCCCATTGCGTCCCGTCCTCATCGCCCCCGCCGACGAACGTGACGCCGCGCTTTGTAAGCTCCGCGACCGCGTCTTTGAGGTTATCGACGTGGAAAGAGACTCTGAGCGACTGCTGCGCGGGCGTCTTCGCCGGCTTGGAGAGGACGCCGTTGGGCCACAGCTCGAAGAGGTCGCCGTTCCCCGCGTCGAAGAAGGCGTACTCGTTCCCCTGACGCAGAAACGGGAGGCCGACCTGGTCCCGGTAGAAGGCTATCTCCTTTTCGAAGTCGTAAACAAACAGGCCGGCCCAGATGTATCCGTTGAATTTCACCATGACTCTTCCTCCGTCTGGTTGATGGTTCGCGGGCCGTCCGCCCGCGCCGGCGTCAAGCTCCCCACTCAAGGACGACGCCCATCGCCTCCTCGCGCCGCTTGGCGAGGAGTTCGTAAGCCTCGGGCGCGCGCCCGTGCGGGATGCGATGACTTATCAGCTCGCTCACCGAAAGTCTCCCGCCCGCCCCGACAGCGCGTGGAAGGGCTCGCCCTCCGGCATCCGGCGGAGCCGCTGCGGCGACAGCTCGATGCCGTAGACCGCCTGCGCGCCGGCCAGCGCGCACAGCCGCACGCACAGTTGGCCCAGCAGTCCGAGCCCGACCACCGCCACGCTCTCGCCCTGCGCGAGCGGGCCGCGCCGCAGCCCGTTCATCACCACCTCGGACAACGTGCCGAAGGTCGCGTCCTCGTCGCGCACCGCGTCGGGTATCGGCCTCAGCGCGTCGGCGGCGCAGGTCACGTACGCGGAGTGAGCCGTGTGCGTCCCGACACGCCGACCGAGCCATTCCGGCCCGACGCCCGCGCCGGTCTCGACGACTTCGCCGACGTTGGAGTAGCCGGGTCGGAACGGAAACTCCGTAATCTCGCCCACACCGAGTCGCGCCGCGCCGCGCCGCCCAACAGCATCAGCTCGGTGCCGATGCTGATGAGCGAGCGGGTCGTGCGGACGAGAACTTCGCCCGCCGCCGGGGCGGGCATCGGGTGGCTTTGCACCTCGACGCGGCCGGCCTCGACGAAGACGACGCCCGAATTCTCCATCAAACGAATGACTCCTTATATCCCGCCGCGTGTGCTCGGCTCGCAGCGTTCGGCGCGGCCGTCAACGTCGGCGCTTGATCAGCTTATGAAGTTCCTGCCTGTCGGGCACGGCGAACGTATAACCTCTGAAGCTATATCGGGTCGGGCGTGATGCGCGTCCCGTCCCGTTGTAGAAGACGACTTCCAGCCCGCCGGCCTCGTACGGCTCACACTTTATCTCCACACACAGGGCGGGCCTGCGCGGCTCACTCAGGTCGAGCCGCGCGGCCGTCTCGCGCGTGCCGTCAGGCCCGCCCGTCGTGTACCGGCAGCGGAACGCCCGAACCTGACTCTTGCTCAAGCCGGAAAGTTTGAACAGCGGGATGTCGTAGAGCGCGCCCCCGCTCTTCACGGGCACGCACGCGCGCACCAGCCTCTTCTGTCGCCTGTCGTCCCAAGCCTTCACGGCGTAGTCCACGCCCGCGATGGTGCGTCGCCCTACCTCGTACACGCCCGCCGACTTGCGCAGCGTCGTCCCTTGGGCGAGGAGCGCGTCAACGTTGCGAAGCGAGTCCGCGATTCTTCTGTCAACCCCCGCGCCGAACGCTTTGGCGTCGCGCGACTCCGCGTAGGCGACCTCGGCGGCGCGAAATTCTTTGAAGAGTTTTGAGAAGTAGAGCTCCGTGAGCGGCCTGTTCTCGAAGGCCGCGCGCGCCACGACGGACGCGCGCATGTCGCGGAGGCCGCCGTAGAACTCTTCGGAGAACCCCTCGGCGGCTCTCATCAGTTCGCGGTAGAGGCTCTCGAATTCGCCGACGAGCGCGCGCACCGCCTCGCGCTTTTTCGCGCGGTGCCCCTCATTTCCTTTGTAGCCGGGCTTCAGCGCGTCGAGTATGAACCGCCGGTGCGCGCCCTCGGGGTCGGCGAAATATTTTGGCGGGAACACCCGCAACAGGTTGAAAACGTCGAGCACGGACGCCGTCGCGCTCAACGGACGCGACCGCGAGGCTTTCATGTTGCCAGGATTTCTCAGGCTCGCCATCACGACTACGGTCGCCGCGAAGCGCCGCGCGAGCGCCGGCGCCGCGACCCTGACGCGCGCCGCCACCTCGGGCTTCAAACCGACCGCGCGGAGCAGCACCGCCGGCAGGTGCTCCGCGTACCTCCGGGACATCTCGCCGTGGAGGTCGAACGCCTCGGCGTTGAGCCGACGCCGTCGCCGGGGCGTCATGCTCTTCAGGAGCGGGCCGTACATGGCCTTTAACTGGTTGGCTCGCTCGACGTGCTCAACCCCGTAGACGGACGTGTCCCACGTCAGGATGCGGACGGGCGCCGTGCGCGGCAGACTCGTCTGCGTGGCGAGGTCGAGCATGGCCGCGCTCATCTCCATGTTCGACGAGCTGATGGCGCCGTGCAGCATCCGCCAACGGAACAGCTCGGCGGCCGCCCGCGCGTGGTCGTCCACGACGCGCAACATCGTCGCCTTCACGTCGGGCGTCGCGGCCGTGGAGAACGCGCCACTGCGCGTGACGAGTTGCCCGGTCGCGCGCGTGATGGCGAGGAAGAGCTTGAGGCGAAAACCTTTTTGCCGGACGCGCGCGGCGAGCAGGTGGCCGGGGCGCAGTTGCGTCCCGGCGCGCACGGCGACGGCGCAGAGCCTGCGCTTGCCGTCCGGGTAGACGATGTGCCTGTCCTGGTCTACGAGCGCGAGGATGCGTGTCGTGCCGTGTGTGAACAGGTTGTGGTTGACTTCGCCGAAGACCGCCTCGAACTGCCCTTCGCCGAGCGGCATGAGCCCGGTCGAGTGCGCGAAGTCGTCCGCGTTGTCGTGCTTGAAGAGCGGGGTGAAGCCGACGCCCTTGAGAAAGAGGTTGCCGTAGGGCAGGAAGGCCGAGCGCGCCGAGCCGAGCGCGGGAGAGACGCCCGCCCCGCCGTACCTGTCGGCGTAGACGCGCATCACCTTGTCGCCCGCCACCGCCGCCTCTCCCGGCCCGGCGACCCTGTAAGAGAGCGCGTCCACCAACTGCGCGTGAAACTCCGGGGTCATCAGGTTCGACGGCGGGACATCGAAGCCCAACTCTCTCGCCACCTCGAAATTGCACCAGACGATCCGGCCGGGGACTTGCACGGCGGCGACCGGCGCGAACATCGCAGGGCCGAGTATGCGAAGAATTTGCGAGGCCCCGACGTTGCCGTAGCTAAGCCCCTCTATCTTCATATGGCGGCGGGTTGAGGGTTGATGACGACCTTACTGGCTCCCGACGCACGCTTGTCGGCCGCCACGGCGAAAGCCTCGACCGTCTCTTCGAGGGTGAAGCGGTGGGAGATGAGCGGCGACGCCTGTAGACGGCCCGCGGCGACGAGGTCGAGCGCCATCTGGTATTCGCGCTTCCCGCGCCAGGAGGAGTAACCGTTCGACCAGCGCAGCTCGATCTCTTTCGCGGCCGCCTCCGGGTACGAGACCGTCACGTCGCGCGTGAAGCAGCCCATGACCACGATGCTTCCGCCGAAGGCGACGGAGGCGACGGCCCGCGCGACGGTGTCGCCTTCGCCGCCGACCGTCTCGAAGACCGCGTCCGCGCCCTCGCCGCCGGTCAACTCCCTGACGGCCTCGCCCGTGTCGTCCGCGCCGACGCGGACGAGCACCTCGTCGGAGGCGGGCGCCGACGTGGGCACGTCTTCGACCCGAATATTTTTGCCTTCGTAGAAGACGGCTGATCTCATCGCGTGAGAACTCGCTCGACGCCGGCACGCGCGGCCGAAGCGCCCGACGGTCTATCCCTTAGACTTCCGCGCGCGCGTCGCGCTTCCTTTCTTACTACCTCGCTTGGCGCTCTTCTTCGCGGCCTTCTTGGCGCTCTTCTTCGCGGCCGGCCGAATCATTTGCTTAATCTCGAAGTAGTTGCCCTCCGGGTCGCGAAAGCTGCACCAGCGCCCGCCGCTCCTCGCGCCGCCTTCGATGTCGCCGACGGGTTTGGCGCCGCGCGCGAGGAGTTCGCTACGCGCCACCTTGATGTCTCTGACCTCAAAGCCGGGGCGGTAGCCCTTCCTATCGGTGGGCGGCTCGTCGTCGATTTTGAGTAGTTCGAGCAGGTGGCCCGCGCCGAGGTCGAGGTGCGCCCACTCGTCATCGGCCTCGATAACGTCAAGCCCGACCACGTCTCGATAAAAACGCAGTTGGGCCTCCATGTCTTTGACCACCACGCCGAGCCAGACCACGCGGCCGGCATTCTTTCTTGGCATAACTTTTTTCGCTTTCCCGGGCGGCTAAGATTCCGGGTCGCGCAGTTCGGCTTCCAACTCAGACCCGACGAGCGCCGCCTCAAGTTGTTCGTAGTTCGAGATCAGGTCGCGCAGGTGTCCGGGGTTCTGTTTCCTCGTCGCCGGCTTCAGCGCGTGGGCGGTCACTGCTACGCCTAAAAATCGCAGGATGTCCCGCCACTCCGCCTCCCCCTTCAGATTCTCGTAGGTCACTTGCAGGTACTGCTGACCGGAAGACTGCAAAGCGTCTCGGACGCGCGCGTAGTAGTCGCGGTTGACGGCGACGTGTCGCCGGAGGGCTTGGGCGTCAACGTCAAGCTGCCCGACGGGCCGCGCCCCGTCGGCGCGGCCGTAGCTCTCCCACTGGCCCGTCTTCTCCGCGATCATCTCCGAGACGAAAGTCTTAACGCGGTTGCGGCGCACAAGGACGATCTTGGAGACGCCCTTGTCGGCGAGGACGTGACGGAAGGCCGCCTCGTTCTGTCCGCGATTGATTTTGAAGCCGACCAGCCGCTTGCCGAAATCCTGCCGCCACAGCCGCGCGATGAAGTCGAGCGGAGCGGCGTCGCGCTCCGCGACCGTGCCGACATCCATGTCGCCGGCGCGGTGGTCGAGCGCGTAGTGTATCCCTTCGGGGTTGAAGATTTCGTGGTGGCAGAGAATCTCCGGGTGCGAGTTCAACATGCTGCACACCCAGTTGCTCCCCGTGCGCGGGGCCGCGACGATGACGAACCTCCGCGCCCGCGTCGAACCGCGGACGGGCGTGCCGTCTGACGAACCTTGCTCCATCCCCTAAGCGCCCCCGCCGAAGCGTCGCCCGCCCTACACGACCGAAGTCTCCTCCAGCCGCTGCGTCATCGCCCTTATCGTCCGCACGACGGTCAGGTCTTCCGGCCGGACGAGATAGGCCGCCCCGTCGTAGGAGGCGGCGACGAGATGCTCGCCGCTCCGCGCCAGCGAGCTGATGCCGTTGCGAGCTATCGTCCGCCGCGTCACACGGCCGCCGTCAAGCTCGACCTTAATCAACGCGCCCCAGTAATCGCCGATGACGACCTCGCCCGAAGACCAGAACGCCAGCGACTTCGGCGAGCGGTGGCCGAGCAGCACCGAGTGGCGCAGCTTCCCGTCGCTCAGGCTATAGACCTTGACCGTGAAGTCGCGCGAAGTGCTGGCGATGAACTCGCCCGTCGGGTCGATGTCCACGTCGTCCACGATAGCCGTGTGGCCGGGGAAGCGCTCGATCAACTCGCCCGTCAGGCTCCACGAAAGCAACAGGTTGTCCGCGCCGCAACTGACCCCGATGTCCTTCGTCGGGTGAATCCGCAGAGCCTTGACCGCGCCTTCGTGAACACGAATCAAACCCTTAATCTCTCCGCGCGGCGTGACGCGCACGACGGCGCCGCTGTAGCAGGCGGCGAAAATCTCGCCCGCGGCGCCGGGGTTGTGTGCGACGCGGACGCAGTTGATCGGCCCCTGCCCGAGCGCCACCTCGACCTCGTCGCGCAACTCGCCGCCGACCTTACGGAAGATGTGCAGCTTGTGGTCGTGCGCGCCCGCGACGACTAGGCCGTAGGCGTCGTCGAGCGTCACGGCGTTCATCAACATGCGCCCCGACGCCGGCTCGACCCGCGCCAGCCAGCGCGCCTCGTCGGGGCGCAGGCGTGCCGAACGCAGGTAGCCGTCGTCGCTGACCAGCACGACCTCGCCGTCGGCGTTCGCCGACACGTCGTTGAAACAGGCGTTCCCCGTCTCACCCGCCGCGCCGCCGATCTCGCCGAGGCGTTGCCCGCTCGACGCGTCCCACTCGACGACCGTTCCGTCGAACGTGCCGGCCAGCACGCGCGCGCCGTCGGGCGACCAGTTCAGCGAACGCTCCCACGTCGTGGGCAGTCCTTCCATCTCGGCCTTGAGTCCGAACGTCTCGGCGTCCCAGACGAGGATGCGCTGGTCGTAGGCCGCCGACAGCACGTCGCCCGTCGTCGGCGAGGCCGCCACCTTCTTGATGCCGGAGGCGTGGGCGGCGAACTCACGGACGGGTTCGCCGGTCTCGATGTCGAAGACGCGGATGAAGCCGTCGTCGCAGCCGAGGATGACGCGGCCGTGGAGCGGGTCGATGGCGCAGGTGTCGGTCTCCTGCTCGAACGGTCCCCACTTCTTGAGCATCGCGCCGGTTTGCAGACTCCACTGCCGCAGCGTCATGTCGTCGCCCGACGTGTAAATCTTGCCGTCGGCGTAGGCGACCGCCAACACGTCCTTCTCGTGCTCGTCGATGACGCGCGTCGCCGCCCCCGTCTTCAAGTCCCAGACGATGACGCGGTGGTCGCGCGAGGCGGAGACGCCGGTCTCGTCGTCGATGAAGGCGAAGTCCTCCACGTCGTCGCTGTGGCCGCGCAGCACCAGCGCGGGACGCCGCGCGCGCAAGTCCCAGATGCAGATCGTGTAGTCCGAAGAGCTGGAAGCCGCGCGCGTGCCCTGCGGGTTGACCGTGATGCGGTTGACGAGGTGCCGGTGGTAGCCGAGCAGTTCCGACCGCCGCGTTTCGAGGTCGAAGAGGCCGACCGCGCCGTCGTAGCCGGAAGAGACCGCCGCCCTCGCGTGCGGGATGCCGGCCACGCACGTCACCGGCCCCCTGTGTCGAAAGCTGTCGTGCGCCGTGACACCGCCCGACGCGCCCACCAGCGCTTCGGCGCTGACGACGCCCGCCTCGGCGGTCATGTCCTCAAGTGCTTCCTTCATAAACTCACCCCTTCAACCACTTCGTTTCGCGCGGGCGACGGCCGCGGCTCGCGGCGAGGCGTTTCGCCGGTGAGCAGGATTCCTTTGCCGACGGCGCGCGCGTCCATCGTCGGCGGGAGCGCCGCGAACGACGTGCGCGCGGCCACCAGCGCGCGCTCCGCGCAGTTCGTCCGCACGTAGATGGTCAGCAGGTCGGTGAAGTCCTCGGCGAAGAACGAGTGAAGGAGAATCGGCCCTCCCTCCACCAGCATCGACTGGACGCCGCGCCCGTGCAGCCACGCGAGCGGTTCGGCGAGCCGCCGCCCGCGGACGCGCAGGAACTCTAACTGCACTTCCTCGGGCGGCGTGCTGCCGATGATGAAAGTGGGCCGCCCCTCGGGCCGCACCTCACACCGGTGCCCGCCGGCGAAGACGACGCGCGCCGGCTGACGCAGCGGCGCGCGCCCGAGCCTTTCGGGCCGCACGTTCAGGCGCGGGTTGTCGAGCAGCCACGTCCGCCCGCCGACGGCGACGGCGTCGTACTGCTCGCGGAGGCGGTGGACGCGCCGCCAGTCCGCGCGACAGGAGATTGCGCCCCCGTGCTCGGGCGCGGTGGTGGCGCGCCCCTCCTCGTCGAGGGCGATGTTGACGTGAATAAACGGGCGGGGTGTCGGAGGCATGTTTGGCGACCCCTTCGGGATTCGTTGCTCAGTTCTCGCCGTCGAGCAGGTGCCCCATCCGCAGCCGCTTGGTTTCGAGGTACGAGGCCGCGTGCTCGCCCGTCGCGACGATGATGGGGATGCGTTTGACGACGCTCACGCCGAGACGTTCGAGCGCCTCGATCTTGGAAGGGTTGTTGGTCATCAACTGCACGGAACTCACGCCCAGCTCGCTCAGCATCATCGCCGCCGCCTCGTAAGTCCGCGCGTCGTTGGGGAGGCCCAACAGCGTGTTGGCCTCGACGGTGTCGTGCCCGCGCTCCTGCAACGCGTAGGCGCGAATCTTGTTGCCGAGGCCGATGCCGCGCCCCTCCTGCCGCAGGTAGAGGACGAGGCCGCGCCCGGCGGTCTGGAGGTAAGCCAGCGCCATGTCGAGCTGCTGCTTGCAGTCGCACTTGAGCGAGCCGAAGACCTCGCTCGTCAGACACTCCGAGTGGATTCTGAGGGGCAGGGCGGCGGCGTGGCGCAGGTTGCCGACCGAGATCGCCAGGTGTTCCCTGCCCCCCTCGTCGAAGTAGACGCGCACGTCGAACGGCCCGTGCGTGGTCGGCAGGAGGGTCTGCGCGTAGAAGAAGTCGTCGCGCGCCGGGGACTCCGGCTCCGCCGGCGGCGGGTCGAGTTGAGGGGTGGTATACGCTTTCATACGCTTGTCACCGAATGGCACGAACTTTCCCGCCGGAGCGTCCCCGCGCCGGCGCGCGCCGACTCCTTACCTGAGCTTCGCCCGCTCGTCCCGGCTCGGGACCACGCTCGGGTTATTCACCCTGTCGCCGATGGCCCACATGGAGTCGAGGGTCAGGGGGTTAGGTGTGCGGCCCTATCGGCGTGCGGCCCGGCGCGCTGCTCGTGTAAACGCCGTAGAGATATTTGACGGTCTTACGCCTCACGCCGGGCTGCGGCTTCGGCGTGACGGCCACGGCGCGCGGCCACTTCCCCTGAATCTCGAAGCCCGCGTACGTGCGGGCGTTGAGGCTGCCGCCCCGGCGTTCCGGCTATCTACGGCGTGGGCGGCGGCGTGGTCGAAGGCCGCTGCAACAGTCTGCGGAATTTTGCGACGCCTGCGGGCGAAGTGCCCGTGGGGCCTGTCGCCACTTCGGGCGCCAACACGCGCCCGCCCTGGAAGATGAAGCTAAAGTCCCCGCCGGCGACCTGCGCGTTGGCGTGACAGCCCATGCAGCCGCCCATGTTCGCGGCCTTGCCGCTGTTCGGGGCCGGGGTGCTGTAGAAGGTGTTCCGAAACACCGAGCCGTCGTTGTTGTAATCGGTGATGAGCTTCGCGGTGCTGAGGCCCTGCACTTCGGGCTGGAAGTGGCCGCTGAAGACCTGAAGGTTGTAGTCAGTCTCGACCATCTCGTTGGCCTGGTAGTAGGTGGACGGGTCGGGCCCGCCGGGCGCCCCCGTGTAGGTCGTGCCCGCCGGCTTGTCGTAAGGCTGGTACTGCACGTTGACGAGCTTGTAGAAATTCCAGACCGTCGTGCCGACCGGGGTGCCGAGGTTGTTCTGGTTGTTGTAGGTCGTGATGGCGTTGTGCGCCGCCGTGTTCACGTCGATGACGCACTGCGGGATGTCGTGCTTGCGCCGGTTGAGGGCGACGAGGCCCTGCGTGGTGGGCGTGTCGGGCGTGTTCGAGTAATAGACGCGCTTGCCCGGCTGGGTCGTCGAGGTCGCCGGGCTGAGCTGCTGAATCGTCTGCTGAGTCGGGCCCGTCGGGGGGGGCGCGGTGGCGTTTTTCGACGTGACGTCGGGGTCGAGCGGCGTGCCCGTAGTCTGAAGCAGTTTGCCGTTCTCGTCCTCGACCTTATTCCCGGCGGCGTCGAGAAGGTTATCGGCCTGGCTGAAGGTGGCGTAGATGAAGTAGGGCGCGGACGGTGTCTTCTGGATGATGTGCAGCGCCACCATCCCCCACACGGCGTCTTTGTAGCCCACGTTGCCGCCCTGATTCACGTAGTAGCGCACGGTCGTCGTGTAGAAGCGGCCGCTGCCGGCCTCTGTGGGCGTGAGCTGTCGCCAGCCCGTCTTAATTTCGATGGTGTTGTTGGGGAGGCTGGCCCTGTCGTCGGGCCCCGCCGGCACGGTGGTGCTGCCCGGCGGCGGGTTCGTGTAATTCTGGATGGGGTTATTGGGGTCGTTGCCGCTGTTAAAGCTCGCGATGTATTTCTGGGCGTTGGCGATCCCCGACACGGTGACGTTTGGCGGCGGGTTGAACGGCGCCGGCGATTGTATCCACCAACCGTTGGCGGCCACGTAGGCGTACTCGGCCCGGTTGGCCTTCGCCATGAACAAAATCTGCTGTCCGGGGAACGGGTCGGTGGGGGCGTTGCCGGCGTACATCGTGTCCAGCCCGATCTCGCTCTGCTCGTCGAGGTTAATCCAGGGCGTCGTCCCCCCGCCGCCGGAAGTCGGCCCGTTGGCGTAGACGTATTGGGGCAGGTGGTCGTACCCGAAAAACTTAGTCGCGTCGGGCGTGTAACCGTGGGGTTGACCCGTGCCGGGGAAAATCTCGACCTTGTGGCGGAAGGTGTGCCAGACGAGCGGCCCGACCGCCTGCGCCCCGCTATATTTCGGGTCGCCGAAAAGCGCCTTCGGGTCGGGCTGGTCGCGTGTGTTCAACCCCCCGTTCTGGGTGACGGCGGGCCAGTTGAGCGCGATGAACTCCTGCCACGCGAAGACGGCCGCGCTCTGCAAAGTGGCCGACCCCGCGCCGCCCGGAATGTCCGTGGGAGGGTTAATGCTGTTGGCGTCGATGGTCAGCGAGACGGGGGCGCAACCGGGGGCGCCGGCGCCGACGACATCGGCGCGCGCCGGTGAAGGAGACGGGCCGGGGGCGGGGGCTTGCTGTTGCGTACACGACGCCAACAGCAGGGACACGGACGCCAACAGCACAACAGCTTTTTTGACAGACGTAGTTGTCATACATTCCTCCGTTGAGTGATATTGCGCCACTGGCTGTTCCGCGCCCGCGCAGGGGCCGGAGTTGGGCCAAGTTTCCGCTGACCTGCTCCCGAAAGTGTTCCCTTTCACGACGGCCAACGACTTGTTCTTATGTCGCGCTGGTTTCTTCCGAGGGTCTGACGAAGAGCCGGCCTGGGAGGGGTTGCAGCCTCGTAAGGAACACGTCCGGCCGTTCCTCCCGGCGCTCCGGTACGAACACCTGTCAGGCTAACTGGAACTGCAAAACAAGCCAACGAGACTAGGAATAACGCGAGTATGTGAGCCTCGGGATGAAGCTTTTAATTGAACCCCGGTCAACGTCAGAGAACGTCGGCGGGGTAAGAGTTGAAGTGCGGATGTGACGAATTCAACCTACGAGAAAAGCGGGATTACTATAAGGCCGGTTGCGTACTAAAGCAACATTTTTCTGGCGGCGTTCGGATGCGGCCGGTGGTGGACTCGCTGGCCCGCTCGTCGGGCTGGCGCGTGGGGACGACCACACAGCTTTACTACCTCAACGGCGCCGAGGTGCCCGCGCCCGGCCCGTACGAGGTGTCGGTCACTTTCACGGGCAAGGTTGACGAGGCGGCGGGCGGCGCCGTCTCGCCGTCCGGCGTCGAGCCGGGCGCGCCCGCTCGCGCCGGTGCGCGCGCCGGAGGTGGCGTTCACCTGGAACTGCTTCACGACGCTGCCGTACTCCTACATCACACACGACCCGAGCCAACTCCCGTCGCTCCCGACGGGGACGGAGGGCGCGGGCGCGGGCGTTCTGTTCTGGCCCAAGGAGAACTGGCTGAAGACTTCTTACTGAGGCGTAACGGCGTGGGGCGGCCGGGAGAAATCTCCCGGCCGCCCCTTTTGTGCACGCGAGCAGATGTTCCCTGAGAGCCAGGTCACGCCCTACTCACGGCCGGGTGCCATAGCTGTCGAACGCCGGCAAAGTGGACGGTGCCGATGATGAGACAGACGGCGGAACTCCACCACCAGAACGCGTGGTCCGCCCGGTCGCGAACGGCAGGAACGGTAAGCCGCCTATGCCGCGCAGTAGGTAGACGCCGGTGACGACGCATAAGACGAGACGCACCAGCGGCAGCTTGCGAATCACCCCTGCCCCGCTGAGAGCATAAAGCGACCAGACGACTAGCACCAGAGTGATGCCCGACGTGATGAGCGTCGGCCGCCAACTGCCCGCCGCCGCCAGCCGGGCCATCCTCTCGCCCGCGCCGAAGAACCTGTACCAAGGCGCGCCGAACGCTATGCACCCGACGTGCAGAGCGGCGGCGGCCGCGTTGAGTGCCGAGCAGACGATTAAGATTTGGCTGCGTGTGCCGTCCATAACAAGCGGCCGGACGCCCGGCTCCACCCGCCGCAAGGCCTTAGACGTGATGGTCTCCCATGAAAACTGTAAAACCCAGCTTCTCTTAAAAGAGCCTTGAAGCCTCGATGTCTTTTACGGCCAAGCTAACAGAGAATGCTCCCAGTTACATAATCTCCTCTTTCGGAAGGGCCCGCCGCCCGGAAGTCTGGCCGGTTTCAAGTGCGTCGAGCGCCACGGCAAAAGCGCCGGGCGTCCCCACTCTGCCCACGAAAAATTTGAGATTGACAGGCCGCGGTAAATATATAGAATGAGCCTCGCTCAACTTAAACGGCGTGCGTCACCCGCGCTTAATCTCGACGACACTCATTAAAGCCCCAAACAGGAAATAAGAGCTCTCATCCGTTCGCGTCGCGATTCCCGCCGTCCCTCGGCGTAACTCCGAGGGTGACGATATGGCGGGTTCGGCCGTTCCATTTCAGTAGTCCGGCATCTCGTCGGAGGCGCCTGACTATTCAAGTCCCTCGTCTGAAAGGAGAATGTTTATGAGGTTGATTCGAGGTCTACAACGAAGCCGCTCGTTGGCCATCGCGCTGGCGGTCACTTTCGTCATCGCGGGAGGCGTCATCACGTGGCGCGCGTCCAGGCTGCCGGCCGAAGCCTCTTCCGGGGATAAACAACCCTCGAAGGAGCGCCTGCGTAGGGGCGTCGGGAGCGAAGTCCGTTTCGCGTCCGCCGCCTCAAGGCCCGAGCAGGTGGACGAGGCGGTCAGGTCGGCGGCCGAGTTCATCCGCTGGCGCTCGGGACTCTTGATGTCGGACGAGACGAGAAAGAGTCTGGCGAAGGCCGAGAGCGACGTGCTGAAGGGCAAGGCCGGGCGCGTCACGCTCGGCGAGTTGACCGACGACCTCACGTCGGCCGTCGTGGACAGGCTGGCGACCGCCACGGACGAAGAGATCGAACTGGCCGCGGACGCCTCCGCCGACGCGAACGGCGAAATCAGGTCGCGCGCCGACGGCAGGTGGGGCGTCCTGCACAGGGATGAATTTATCCGGCAGGCGAAGTCCGGCCGCGAGTGGAGCCGGCAGGGCGACTCAGCGCTGCGGGCCGCGCTGCGCCCGTTGATCGAGGAAGAGGTGAACGGGCGCGCGTCCGCGCTCGGCGCGGCGCTGCCCGAGCAGTTCGGGCAGGCCGGCACGCAGGGCGTCACGCCGGCGCAGGCGCTGCTCATCGCCTACTCGGTGGGCACCGACGACCCCTTGGCCGATTCGCGCGGCGACGTAGAGCAGACGCTTGTTCAGAAGAGGATGGAGGCGCGCCTGACGAGGGAGCAGAAGAAGGCGCAGAAGAACGTGTCCGGCCGGCCCTACGGCGAGCACGGGTCGATTCACCCGTCCGCCGCCCCGCTTTTCTTCAAGACGGCCGTGGGCAAGCTCCTGAGCCGCGCCGAAGGAGGTAAAAAGTAATGAGAAAGATACTACTGGCCTTGACGCTCGCCCTCGTGTTTCTTCTCCCGAGTTGCAGCAGCGGCTCCGCGTCCTATTGCAGTCTCTACGGTCCCCTCAACACGGCCTACTACGCCGGCTACCCCGACGGGTTCCTGCTGAGCGGCATCACCAGCTCGCTCAACGGTAACTTCGTGGTTCCGAACCGCGGGTACACCTGCGGGCAGGTGGTCGTGCACTTCGGCTTCAACTACAACCTCTCGCTCTCGGCCAGCCCGGCGTCCGTCTACCTGCCCAGCCCGCCCACTTCCGGCACCATCACCGGCCAGAGCTTCGACGCCACCTACGGCATGCCGAGCGTCAGTTACTTCGACAGCAACGGCTACATGGTGGGATCGGTTTACGCCAGCTCCGTGTCGGGCGACGGGACAACGTTGCAGGCGAATCTGCCCGACCTGTCTTACGTGTACTCGGGCAACTATCAGATAAAGGTCGTCAACAAGACGTATGACGGCTACTACCTGAACACGGTCGGCACGGCGAGCATGAACGCGTGGGGGAGAGACCGCCCCGACAGCGACGGCGACGGCTGGTACGACGACGAGGACTGCGACCCCTACGACCCGTACTACAACAACAACTGCGGCGGCGGGACCTGCGGCGGCTACGGCGACGAACCGCTGACGCTCTGCGAGCCGTACTGATGAGAGCCTGAAGTGAAAGGCCCCCGCGGGCGGGAGTGAGCAGGTCTGACAGAGTAGCTCACTCCCGCCCGCGGGGGCTGACGACCCAAATGATTCTGAACTCTTTTAACGGTGGGCGCAGGTTCATCACGCACGGCCGCAGGGTATTCATCATCCTGCTGCTCACGCTTCTCCTCGGCGCGAGTTGCGCCCGCCCGAGCGCCCTGGTAAGTAACGACACGGCGCCGCCCGTATACGTCGCGGTCGGAGACTCGACCGGGATAGGCTTGGGCGCGCGGGACGGCGGCGGGTACGTCGCCCGCCTCTTCGCGCGAATCGAGCGGAAGCGTCCCGGCTCCACCCTCGTCAACCTCTCCGCGGCGGGGGCCACGGCGGCGGACGCGGTCGATAAACAGCTCCCCCGGCTGGCCGGCACGCGGGCGGCGCTCGTCACAGTCTGCGTGGGAATGAACGACCTGCTGCGTGGGCGCGAGGCGAAACAGTTCGCCGAGCATTACGAGACGCTTGTCGCGGGGCTGGGGCAGTCAGGTGGGCGCGTGGTGTTGGTGAATCTCCCCGACGTTGCTTCCGCGCCGGCGATGCGGGGGACGGCCGACGAGTCCTTGCGAATACGACTCGGGCAGTTCAACAAAGCCATCGGGGACGTGGCCCGTCGGCATCGACTGCCGCTGGTCGATCTCTATCAGTTGAGCGGCGAGACTACGGGGACCCGCCCGGAGTTTTTCTCCTCGGACGGGCTGCACCCGTCCGACCTCGGATACGCCCGCTGGGCCGAAGCGATGTGGCCGGCCGTAGCGCAAGCCATCGAAGAGTAGTCGAGAGCGTCATCGAGCGGGAACACAGAGTAATAAAGAGGGGGCGGCGAGCACGTTAATGCTCGCCGCCCCCTCTTTATCGCCCGCCTACTTCCCTTGCGACGCCAGACGCACGTCTTTGTTAACGCCGTCGATTGCGATGGGGGCGCCGCCCGTCCCGATTCGGGCGCGCAGGCCCGCGGCGCCGGGACGGCTCTGGATGGTCACGTCGGGCACGTCGAGCGAGACCTGACCGCTGACGTTGTCGGCGCTCAACTGCGCGTTCAGTCTGCCCTTGAAGCGCAGGTCGAGCTGTCCGCTGACGCTCTTGAAGCGGGCGCCGTTCTCGTCGAGCTTGGCGACGCCGACGCTCAAGTTGCCCGAGACGCCCGACACGTCGAGAGAGCCGAACGACTCCCCGACCTCGACGTTCCCGCCCACGCTCTTGATCTCCGTCTGCGCGCCGACATGCTCGACGGCGACCCCGCCGCTCACGTTTTGGACTTGAGCCTGCCCCGCCAACGCGCCGGCGATGAGTTGGCCGCTGACGCCGCTGACCGAGAGGTTTCCGCCCACGCCGGCGACGCGCACTTCGCCGCTGACGCTCGACACGCTGAGGGCGTCGGACACCTGCCCGACCCTCACGTTCCCGCTCACGCTCTTAATCTCGACTTGGCGGCCCGCGCGGCCGACGGCGACCCCGCCGCTCACACTGCTGACCTGAACCTGACCGCCCACGGCACCGATGGCGACCGCGCCGCCGACGCCGCTCACCGACACCCGGCCGTCCACGTCGCCGACCTGAACCTGGCCGCTGACGCTGGCGACGGAAAGGTCAACGCGGCGAGGGAGCCGCAGCGTGACCTGATGGAGCACGTCGGGGCCGAAGCCGTTGCCGGGCTCGCGCCGGCGCTGTCCGCCGCGGATGGTCAATCCCTGCGCGCCGTTTTCGATGCCGACCTCGTCCTGCTCAAGGTCGGCGCGGCTCTCCGCCGAACGGACGATCAGGACCTCGGCGACATCCGTGTCCGCCGTCCTGACCTCGACCGTGCCGCTGATGGCGGACACTTCGACCCGCGTGCCGGGCGCGAGCCGGAAGGTGCGGCGAATCTCGTCCCGCTCCCGGCGCTCGGCGCCGCCTGCGGGCTGGGTCTGTGCGTGTGAGGCCGACCAGAGGGGGGCGGCCGCTGCCGACGCCGTCGCGCCGATGATGAAGATTAGTAACGCGTATCTCATGTTTTTACTTCTCCTGTCTGTCTGCCGCCGCCGTGTCGGGCGACGTGTTTCGTCTCGCGCCATTAGATAGCATGCGGCGGCGGCGGGTCACAGTTATTTTGTGAAGCGGAGATTTTTGTAGGCGGGCGGGCGGCGGCGGCGGGCGAACGGGCGCGGGGTTTTAAAACGGATTCTCTAAAAGCGGCCTGAGCTTGTCGCGGTAGCTGCGCCCGGAAGTCAACTGCGTGCCGTCTTTAAGCGTGATGACGTACTCGCCGTGAAAGAGCGGGTGCATCTCTTTGATGCGTTCAATGTTGACGATGGTGGAGCGGTGGATGCGCAAAAACCGGGCCGGGTCGAGTCGGGACTCCAGCACGCCCATCGTCCCGCGGATGAGGTGCGACTCGCGCCCGACGTGGAGACGCACGTACGTGTCGGCGGCCTCCACCCAGTCAACCTCCCCGACGCCGAGGAAGAAGACGCGGCCGGCCGCCTTCACCACCACGCGCTCCAGATACTTTTCGCCGGGCTTCAGGTCTTGCAGCAGCGCCGCCAGCCGGTCGTCGAGGCCGTCGGCGTCGGGACGCGCGACCCGTGCCTTGGCGCGCGCCAGCGCCTTCTCGAAGCGCCGCTTGGTGAACGGCTTCAAAAGGTAGTCCAGCGCGTGAAAGTCGAAGGCTTCGAGCGCGTACTTGTCGTACGCGGTGACGAAGATGACGGCGGGCGTCCGCTCCGCGCCCACCTCCGCCAGCACGTCGAAGCCGGTCATCTCCGGCATCTGCACGTCGAGAAAGAGCAAGTCCGGCGCGTGCTCGACGATGTCCCTGACCGCCTCGCGGCCGTTGGCGCACTCGCCGATGACGGCGATGTCCGGGTCGTCCTCAAGCAGCATCCGCACGCCCTCGCGCGCGAGCGGCTCGTCGTCAACAATCAACGTGCGGATTTTCTTATTCGGCTTCATGTGCCCGGCCCGGTTCGGCGCCGCAGGGTTGGAACGGGAGCGTCAGCGTCGCCACGGTGCCGCCCGTGTCCGCCGTCCGCAGGCTGACCGTGTGCGCCTCGCCGTAAAGCTGCCTGAGCCGCGCGCGCGTGTTGGTGACGCCGATGCCCTGCCTCTCGGTCTCCGGCCAGTTCGCCGGGAGGCCGGGGCCGTCGTCGCGCACCTGTAGCTTGAGCGTCCCGTTCTCGCGGCGGGCGCTGATCTCGATGAGTCCCGCCGCCAGCCGCTGGCCGATGCCGTGGCGCAGCGCGTTCTCGACCAAAGGCTGAAGAATCAGATTCGGCACCATCGCGCCGAGGGCTTCCTTCTCGACGTGCATCTCGACCCGGAGTCGGTCTTTGAATCGCACCTTCTCGATTTCCAGATACAGCTCGATGAACTCGAACTCCTGTTCGAGCCTGACCTCCTGAGTGCCGATGCTCTCAAGGGCGTAGCGCAGCAGTTCGCTCAACCCCGTCAGCATATCGACCGCGTCCTGGTTGCGCCCCTTCCGCACGAGCACGACGATGGCGTTCAGCGTGTTGAAGAGGAAGTGCGGGTGCAGTTGCATCTTCAGCGCGCTCAACTGGGCGTGCACCAACTGCGCCTTCAGCTCCGACGCGTTCAACTCCAACTGCGCCGCCACCAGTTTCTTCTCCTGATACTTTCGGTAGTAGTCGAACGTCTGGTAGAGGCCGAGGAGCGACCAGTAGAAGACGAGGTTGAACTGGAAGTCGCCGCCGAAGATGTAGGTCAACTTCTCCCCGAACGTGTCGTAGCCCGTCCTGTTCCCGAGCAGCGGCTCAAGCAGGACGAAGTAGACAATTTCAATCAAAGAGAAGACGACGCTGAAGAGAATATGCAGCGGCAGGTTCCGCAGCAGGCGCCCGCGCTGGAGCGGGAAGCGGTGAAACAGCAGGAGGACGAGCGGGGTCACGGCGGCCCAGAAATAGACGATGGACAGCCAAGCCTTGATGATATAAACCCACTCGATGGGTCTGCCGAGGATGGCCCGCCGGAGGTAATCCTGGCTCATGAAGAAGAGGCCGATGAGAGTCCAGCCCCCGAAAATCAGGAGCCACCGCGCCCAGCTTCTCCGTAACTTAAAAGTGTCTGCCATCTTCGTGCGTCCGCCCGAGAGCCGGTCGCGCCTGGCGCGAAACGGGTTATTTTACAGCCGGTCGCGGCGGCGGGCGAGCCTCCCTGTCGAGGCGCCGACCCGAGGCGCGTCGCGGGGTCGGGTTTACCTCCCCGCGCGCCGGTCTGTATGATACTCCCCTCCGGGCGGGCGACAACTTCTTTATAATTCGATGCGACCTGAAGAGATGTGTGGCGGGACGCGGGCGGCCGAGCCGTGGCGGCCTCCGCCGGCCGGCGTCGAGCTGCCGGCGGACGAGGTGCACGTCTGGCGCGCCTCCCTGAGCCAGCCGCCGGAGCGGCTTGAGCGTTGGCGCGGCGCGCTCGCGCCGGACGAGCGCGAGCGCGCCGCGCGTTTCCATTTCGAGCGCGACCGGCGGCGCTTCGTCGCCGCGCGCGGGCAACTCAGAGAAGTCCTGAGCCGCTACGCGGGGCTGGCCGCGGGCGACCTGCGATTCCTGTACGCGTCCCACGGCAAGCCGTATCTCGCGGACGAGAGCGGCGGCGCGTGGCTGCGTTTCAACGTCTCTCACGCGGGCGAGTTGGCGCTCTACGCGGTCGCGCGCGGGCGCGAGCTCGGCGTGGACATCGAAGAGGTGCGCGCCGATGTCGAGCACGAAGAGATCGCCGGGCAGTTCTTCTCGGCGCCCGAGGCCGCGGCGCTCCGCGCGCTCGCGGCCGGCCTCCGGCGTGAGGCTTTCTTCCTCTGCTGGACGCGCAAGGAGGCTTACATCAAGGGCATCGGCGAGGGGCTTTCGCTCCCGCTCGACAGCTTTGACGTTTCGCTGACGCCGGGCGAGCCGGCCGCCCTGCTGGCCGTCCGCGGCGACGCGCGCGAGGCGGCGCGGTGGACGCTGAAGGATTTAGACGTAGGCCCCGGCTACCACGCCGCGCTGGTCGCGGAGGGGCGCGATTGGGATCTGCAACGCTGGCAGTGTGACGGCTGACCGGCGTCGCCGAGCCCTTCGGGACAGCCTCAGTCTGACCGCGGCCGCACGGCGTCGCGCCCTCACACGCACGTGGTCGCCTCTTCCAGACAGCGCGCGAGCGACTCGGCCAGCGTCTCGACGTGCGGCGGGCGCACCATCGTAAAGTGGTCTCCCGGCACCTCGAACTGTTCCACGCCTTCAAGCGCGAAGTCTTTCCAATCGCCGCCGACGTAGCCGACGCCCTCCTGCCTCTCCGCCCTGAAGAGGGTGACCCGCCCGTGCCAAGGGCGCGGCTCGTAATTCATCATCGCCAGCACGTTGGTCTTGAAGACCTGATAGAGCCGTCCGACCTGCGCCGGCTCTACGTCGGGCGGCAGCACGCCGGCCGAGGTCGCCAAGCCGAGGACGTAGCCGAGCTGCTCGTCGGGCGTCATCCCGAGCAGTTCGTCAGGCGAGATGCGTAGATGCTCCCACGAAAGCCCGAGGTCGAGCGCGAAGCTCGACATCATGGAGAGCTCGTCCGGCTCGGCGAGACGCCCCTCCGGCGTCGGCACCGTCGTATCGATGAGCGCCACCTGCGTCACCTCTTGCCCCTGCGCGGTCAGTTGCCGCGCCATCTCGAAGGCGACGAGGCCGCCCATCGACCACCCGCCGAGCAGGTAAGGGCCTTCGGGCTGCGCCGCACGCACGGCCTCGACGTAGGCGGTAGCCATCTCCTCGACGCTGGTCAGCGCCGGCTGCGCGCCGTCAAGCCCGCGCGCCTGTAGCCCGTAGAAGGGCTGTTCGGCGCCGAGGTGCTGCGCCAGCCCGGCGTAGCAGAGGACGTTGCCGCCCGAGGGGTGGACGCAGAAGAAGGCCGGGCGGTCGCCGCCCCCCTGAATCTCGACGAGCGGCGAGGAATCGCCAGCCGCGCCGATAGTCTGCCGCCTGATGCGCGCGGCGAGCAGCTCGACGGTCGGGTCCTGGAAGAGCGCCGCCGTGGGGAGTTCGGCGCCCGTCGCCTGTCGGACGCGCGCCAGCAGACGCACGCCGAGTAAGCTGTGGCCGCCGAGGTCGAAGAAGTTGTCGCGCACGCCGACCGCGCGCACGCCGAGTACGTCCTGCCAGATTTGGGTCAGCCGTAACTCAAGCTCGTCGCGCGGGCCGACGAACGGCGCGCGCGCGACCGACTCGCCCTCGGCGGGCGCGGGCAGCGCGCCCCTGTCCAGCTTGCCGTTCGGCGTCAGCGGTAGTTGTGCGAGCGTGACGAAGGCCACGGGCACCATGTACTCCGGCAGCCGTTCGCGCAGGTGCCGCTGCACGTCGGCGACGAGCGCCTCGCGGCTGCCCCACACCTGCGTGGTCGCCGCGCCGCGCACGTCGGACGTTTCGACGACGAAGCCCGCCGGCTCCTTCGTCGCGTAGACGTTGTAGAGGTTCGTGCCTCGCAGCCACTCGTCCTGATCAATCGTCAGACGGAACCCGTGCTTCGTCAGCAGCGACTCGACGGACTGAAGCCGGCCGCCCACGTCGTGCACCTCGACGACCACCTGCCGGACTTTCGCCCAGTCGCGGTCTTCGACGCCGGCCAGCACGTCCAACTCCGCCTTCTCTACGTCAACCTTCAGCAGGTCGATGCGCTCGACGTTGTGCTCGGCGATGATCTCGGAGATGGTTCGCAGCCGGCACTCGTATCTCTCGCTCGAAAGGCGGTCGTCTAACAGCTCATCGACGAGCATCTCGTCTTGTGCAGCCGCCGCGCCGCCGCGCAGCATGAACGAGCGGACGACCTCGCGCTCCTCGGCCTCCTCGGCGAACTGCCCCGAGATGATCGAGAGGTGCGGGTAGAAGGTGAAAGTCTCGGTGCTGGCGCGGCTCGACAGCCCGCAGTTGAAGAGGCGCGCGCGCACTCCGTGGAGCGTCGCGTTGGCTTCGAGCAGGCGGAAGACGGGCGGCAGCGGCTCGAAGGCGAAGACCTCGGCGTCGCGGCACGCCTGCGCGACGAAGAGGGAGAACATCCCGATGTTGGCGCCCACGTCGAAGACGCACGCGCCGTCGCGCAGCGCGATGCCGTGGCGCAGGTAGGCGCGCTCGACGAAGAGTTCCTGATAGAGGAAGTCCGTCTCGCCGCGGTTGAGGTGGTAGACGGGCATCCCGTTGGGCAGCTCGTGGCGTGGCTGGTCGGGCGCGCGCCCCTCGGCCTCCATCCGCAGCAGGCCGCGCAGCACGGCGGCGCGCTCGGCGTCGGGGACGACGTAGGCGACGATCCGCTGGTCGCCCGGCGCGTGCTCCCTGACGACGACGGCGGCCTCCTGCACCGCGGGGTGTGCGGCCAGCGCCGTCTCGATCTCGCCGAGCTCGATGCGGAAGCCGCGCACCTTGACCTGATGGTCGAGGCGGCCGAGGTATCTGATGTTCCCGTCGGGCTGGAAGCGCGCGAGGTCGCCCGTGCGGTAGAGGCGCGCGCCCGGCTCCGAAGAGAACGGGTCGGGGATGAAGCGTTCGGCCGTCAACGCGGGCCGGCTCAGGTAGCCGCGCGCGAGCTGCACGCCGCCGATGTATAACTCGCCGGGGACACCCACGGGCGCCGGGTTCATCCCGCGGTCGAGGACGTACATCTGCGTGTTGGCTATCGCGCGGCCGATGGGGACGACGCCCGTGCGGCTGTCCTTCACGCAGGGCCAGAAGGTCACGTCAACGGCGGCCTCGGTCGGGCCGTAGAGGTTGTGAAGCTCGACGCCGCCGAGCTTCTCGAAGAAACGTTCCTGCAAGTCGAACGGCAGCGCCTCGCCGCTGCACACCACGCGCCGCAGCTGGTCACAGTCGCCGACGCCCTCCTCTTCGAGGAAGACCTGCAACATCGAGGGGACGAAGTGCATCGTCGTAATCCGCTTCTCGCGGATGACGCGGACGAGGTAGGCGCCGTCCTGATGGCCGCCCGGTCGCGCCATCACGAGCCGCGCGCCGGTGACGAGCGGCCAGAAGAACTCCCAGACCGACACGTCGAAGCTGAAAGTCGTCTTCTGCAACACGCGGTCGTCGGCGTCGAGGCCGTAAGCCTCCTGCATCCAGAACAGGCGGTTGCAGATGCCGAGGTGCGTGTTCATCGCGCCCTTCGGGCGGCCGGTCGAGCCTGACGTGTAGATGCAGTAGGCGAGGTTCAGCTCGCCCGTGACGGGGAGCGGGTCGTCGGCGCTCTCCGCGCCGAGCGCGCCAGCCTCCGTGTCGAGGGCGACGACGGTCGCGGGGCGCTCCTCGGGCAGCGAGCCGAGCAGGCGCTCTTGCGTCAGGAGGACGCCGATGCGCGCATCCTCCATCATGAAGGCGAGCCGGTCGGCCGGGTAGGCCGGGTCGAGCGGCACGTAGGCGCCGCCCGCCTTAAGGATGCCGAGGAGCGCGACGACCATCTCGGTCGAGCGTTCCATCATGACGCCGACGAGCACGTCGGGGCCGACGCCGTGGCGGCGCAGGCGGTGCGCGAGCCGGTTCGCGCGCGCGTTCAGCTCGCGGTACGTCAGCTCCTCCTCCTCGAAGACGAGCGCCGCGGCCTCGGGCGTGAGCCCGACCTGCCGCTCGAAGAGTTGTTGGAGACAGACGGGGCGCGGGTAATCCGTCGCGGTGTCGTTGAACTCGACGAGCAGACGGCGGCGCTCGTTGTCGCCCAACAGCTCAAGCTCGGAGAGGCGGCGGCCGGGGTCGGCGGCGATGCCTTCGAGCAGCCGCGCGAAGTGTCCGAGCATCCGCTCGGCTGTGGCCGCGTCAAAAAGTTCGGTCTTGAATTCGAGCGTGAGGTTGAGCGCCCCGCCGGCTTCGATGGCCGCCAGCGTGAGGTCGAACTTCGCGCGCTCCTGCTCCGGCTCCCAAGACTCAAGCGCGAGACCCGTCGCCTCAAGCGTCTCCGGCATCGTGCTCTGGAGCGCGAAGAGCGACTGGAAGAGCGGCGTGTGGCTCAGACTGCGCTCGGGCTGTAGCTCCTCGACCAGCCGCTCGAAGGGCAAGTCCTGGTGCGCGTAGGCGCCGAGCGTCACGCCGCGCACGCGCCGCAGCAACTCGCGGAACTCCGGGTCGCCCGAGAGGTCTGTCCGCAGCACGAGGGTGTTGACGAAGAAGCCGATGAGGCCCTCGGTCTCGGCGCGGTTGCGGTTGGCGATCGGCGAGCCGACGACGATGTCCTCTTGGCCCGAGTACTTCGAGAGCAGCGACTGCCACGCCGCCAGGAGCGTCATGAAGAGCGTCGCGCCCTCCTTCCGGCCCAACTCCTTCAACGACTGCGCCACCTCGGCCGACACCGCCAGCGAGCGGGTCGCGCCGGCGTCGCCGAGCACGGCCGGGCGCGGGCGGTCTGTCGGCAGTTCGAGCGCGGCCGGCGCCCCGGCCAGTTGCTCCCGCCAGTAGCCGAGCTGGCGGTCGAGCGCCCCGCCGGCCAGATGCGCGCGCTGCCAGACGGCGAAGTCGGCGTACTGGACGGGCAGTTCTTCGAGCGGCGACTCACCGCCGGTCGCGAACGCCTCGTAGAGCGTCGTGACCTCGCGGACGAGGACGTTCATCGACCAGCCGTCCGAGATGATGTGGTGCATCGTGAAGAGCAGGACGTGCTCCTCTTCCGAGACGCGCAGGAGCCTCGCGCGGAGCAGCGGCCCTTCCGCGAGGTCGAAGCCCGCGCCGGCCTCGTCGGCGGCGAAGCTCGCCACCTCGGCGGCGTCCACGTCTTCGACTTCGAGGTACAGCTCCCACGCCGGACCGACGACCTGTATGGGGTCGCCTTCGGCGTCTTCGCCAAAGGTCGTGCGAAGGGATTCGTGGCGGCGGATGATCTCGTTGAAGGCGGCTTCGAGCGCCCGCGCGTCGAGCTGGCCGCGGAGCCGCAGCGCGACGGGGATGTTGTAGGCCGGGCTGCCCGGCTCCAACTGGTCGAGGAACCAGAGGCGCTGCTGCGCGTAGGAGAGCGGCAGCGCGTCGGCGCGCCCGGCCCTCTCGATGCGCACGCACGCCGGCCCCTCGCCGCCGCGCAGGGCGCTCTCGACCTCTTCGGCCATCGCACGCGGCGTCGGCCGCTCGAACAACTTCTGCAACCCGACCTCGACGCGCAGCGCCTCGCGGACGCGCGAGACCAACTGCATGGCGAGCAGCGAGTGGCCGCCGAGGTCGAAGAAGCTGTCGGTGGCGCCCACCTCGCGCACGCGCAGGACCTGCGCGAAGAGGGTGCACATCAACTCTTCGATTTCCGTGCGCGCGCCCTCGCGACGGTTCGCGCCCGCCAGTTCCGCGGCCTCGCCGGGGGCCGGCAGCGCGCGCCGGTTCACCTTGCCCGAGGGTGTGAGCGGCATCTCCGGCAGGAGGACGAAGGCGGACGGCACCATGTATTCGGGCAAACTTTCGTGCAGGTGCGCGCGCAGCTCGGCGTCCGAGGGCGACGCGCCCTCTTCGGCGACGAGGTAGGCGACGAGGCGCTTGTCGCCCGGCTCGTCCTCGCGGACGATGACCGAGGCGGCGCGCACCGCGTCGTGACCGGCGAGCGCCGTCTCGACCTCGCCCAGCTCGACGCGGAAGCCGCGAATCTTGACCTGCTCGTCCTTGCGCCACAGCCATTCGATGTCGCCGCTCGGCAGGTAGCGCACCACGTCACCCGAGCGGTACATCCTCTCGCCCGCGGCGAAGGGGTTCGGGACGTAGCGCTCGGCCGTGAGGGCGGGGCGGTCGAGGTAGCCGCGCGAGACGCAGGCGCCGCCGAGGTAAAGCTCTCCGGGGACGCCCGCCGGGACGGGGCGCAGGTGCTCGTCGAGGACGTAGAAGCGCGCGTTCGCCACGGGGCGGCCGATGGGCGGCAGCGCCGGCCAGTCCGTGATGGTCTCGGGCAGCATGAAGGCGGCGGCGGCGTGCGTCTCGCTCGGCCCGCACTGGTTGTCGAGCGTGCAGCCCGGCAAATTCTCGAAGAGGCGGCGGACGGCGCGCGTCGTCTTCAACTGCTCGCCGGCCGACATCACCTGACGCAGGCCGCGCGGCCAGACGTTCTCTTCCTCGGCCGCTTCGGCCAGATAGTTCAGCGCGACGAACGGCAGGCAGAGTCTTTCGACGCGCTCGTCCTCGATTGTGCGCAGCAGCCGGCGGCCGTCGCGACGCGCGTCCTCGCTGATGAGGACGAGGGCCGCGCCCGAGCAGAGCGCCGTGAAGATTTCCTGAAATGAAACGTCGAAGCTGAGCGAGGCGAACTGCAAGGCACGCGGCGGCGGCCCGCCGGCCGCGCGCTCGACCTGCCACTGGATGAGGTTGACGAGCGGGCGGTGCGGCATCGCCACGCCCTTGGGCCTGCCCGTCGAGCCCGAAGTGTAGATGACGTAGGCGAGATTTTCCGCTGTCGCCAGCGGGGCGGGCGCCTGCGCCTCACGGCGCGAGATGGCCTCCCACTCGGAGTCGAGGCTGACGACCTTGAGCTTGGCCGTCGGCAGCGACGCGGCGAGCCGCTGCTGCGTGAGCAGGACTTCGGCGCGCGCGTCTTCGAGCATGAGCGCAAGACGCTCCTGCGGGTAAGCGGGGTCGAGCGGGACGTAGGCCCCGCCCGCCTTGAGCGCGCCGAGGACGGCCACGACCATGTCGAACGAGCGCTCGACGCAGACGCCGACCCGCGACTCGGGTCCCACGCCAAGCTCGCGCAGGTGGTGTGCCAACTGGTTGGCGCGCGCGTCCAGCTCGCGGTAGGTCAGCCGCTCGCCCTCGAAGACGAGCGCCTCCGCGTCGGGCGTGCGCGCGACCTGCGCCTCGAAGAGTTCCTGAAGCGTCCCCGCGCAGGGGAAGGCGGCGGCCGTCGAGTTCCACTCGACGAGCAGGCGTTCGCGCTCGGGCGTCGTGAGCGGCGAGTGCGCGTCGTAACGCGCGGCCGGGTCGGCCGCCATCGCTTCGAGCGTCGCGCGGTAGTACTCGCCGACGAGCCTGATCTGCTCGCGCGGCAGTTGCGAGGCGTCGCAGATCATCAGCAGGTCAACGTACGAGCGGCGGATGTCAACGTTGAAGTTCGACATCACGGCGAACTCGGTCTCCGCCACGCCGGTCGAGCCGAGCACTTCGACTTCGCCGGCCCCTTCCAAGGTCTCGTAGACGTGGAAGTGCGTGTAGTTGAAGCAGGTCTCGAAGAGCGGGCGCCCGCCCGCGTGCCCGTCCGCGTCAAGCTGAATCTGCGCCAGCGGGTAGCGCCGGTGCGGCAAGGTCTGTAACTCGGCGCCGAAGGTCTCGCGCACCAACTCCTCCCACGAGCCGCCGCCGAGGCGCAGGCGGAAGGGCAGCGTGTTGAGGAAAAGCCCGATGACGCGCTCGCCGTCGGCCACCTCGGGGCGGCCGTTCGACACAAGACCCGTAACCACGTCCGTCCGGCCGCCGAGCACGCTCATGACGTGCAGGTGCGCGGCCATCAAAACGTGCTTGAGCGGCACGCCCGCCGAGCGCGCGAACTCGTTAAGCCCCACGCCGACCTCTTCGGGGAAGCGCATGAAGACGGTCTCGAAACGCTCCCCCCCGTCGCCCTCTTCGGCCGGCGCCGGCAGACTCAAGCCGCGCGACGTGTCGGCGTCGCTCAACATCTCAGACCAGAAGCGGCGCGACTCTTCCGAGCGGCGCGCATCAAGTTCGAGCGCCACGTAGTCGCGGAAGGCGACGGCCAGCGGCTCGGGCGCGGCCGTCGCGTCGCCCTTCACCAGCGAGAGGTAAATCCTGAACAGCTCGGTGAGGAAGACGGCGTCGCTCCACCCGTCGAAGACCGCGTGGTGCGCGGTGAAGGTGAACTGAAGCGTCTCGTCGGTGCGGCGGTGGACGTGGAAGCGGACGAGCGGCGCGGCCGAGAGGTCGAGGCGGCGGAGCTTGTCTTCGTTAATCCAGTCGGTGACGGCGCGCTCCTGCCCCTCGGGAGCAAGCCCGCGCAGGTCGTCCACCTGCAAGGGGATTTCCGCCTCGCGGTGGACGAGCTGGAGCGGCTCGCTGAAGTTGACGAGGTCGAAGGAGGTGCGCATCACGGCGTGCAGCGAGGCGAACTGCTGCAAGGCCGCGCGCAGCGCCTCCGCGTCGAAGGGCGCGCGCAGGTGGAAGCTGTTAACGGCGTGGTAGATGGCGTCGCCCTTGTGCAGCTCGCTCTGGAAGACCATGCCGGCCTGCATGAGCGTCAGCGGGTAGGCGTCCTCGACGCCTTCGGGCATCCGCCGCCGGTCTTCCTCGGTGACGAGGCTGAACGGGCTGGTCAGCGGCGCGGCCTCGGCGGCCACGGCGTCCGGGCCGAGTTGTTCGGCGAGCTGGCGGATGGTCTGGTGCTTGAAGAGCTGTTGGAGCGTGAGGCCGAGGCCCAGCTCCTGCGCCCGCGAGAGCACCTGCACGCTGCGGATCGAGTCGCCGCCGAGCGCGAAGAAGTTGTCGTCGATGCCGACGCGCTCCGTCTCCAAGACCTGCATCCAGCTCTCGGCCAGAATCTCCTCGACGCGGTTGCGCGGGGCGACGTAGGCGGACTCGGCCTTGACGGCGTCGGGCGCGGGCAGCGCGCGGTGGTCGATCTTGCCGTTGGGCGTGAGCGGGAGCGCCGCGAGCGCGACGAAGGCCGACGGGATCATGTAGTCGGGCAGGCGGCCGTGGAGGAACTCGCGCAGCTCGCCGCCGGCGGGCGCCTCGTCGCGTGCGGGGACGACGTAGGCGACGAGACGCTTGCCCGAGGCGCCGCCGTCGTGCAAGACGACGACGGCCTCGTGGACGAGCGTGTGCTCGGTTAGCAGCGACTCGATTTCGCCCAGCTCGATGCGCAGCCCGCGCAGCTTCACCTGATGGTCTACGCGGCCGATGAATTCGATCTGGCCGTCGGGCAGGTGGCGCGCGAGGTCGCCCGTGCGGTAGAGGCGCGCGCCCGCGCGGCCCGAGAACGGGTCGGGGACGAAGCGCTCGGCGGTGAGCGCGGGGCGGCCGAGGTAGCCGCGCGCAAGCCCGTCGCCGCCGATGTAAAGCTCGCCGGGTTGTCCGACCGGCACCGGCCGCTGCGACTCGTCGAGGAGGTAGACCTCCGCGTTGATGATGGGGCGGCCGATGGGCGGCCGGCGCGTCGCGTCGGCGCAGAGCGCGAGCGTGGCCCAGACGGTCGTCTCCGTCGGCCCGTAGGCGTTGAAGAAGCGGCGGCCCGGCGACCAGCGCGCGACGTTCTCGGCCGGGCACGCCTCGCCGGCGACGATGATGGTGCGGAGCGCGGGCAACTCCTCGACCGGCAGCGTGGAGAGGATCGAGGGCGGGATGGTGAGGTTCGTCACCTCCTGCTCGCGCAGCGTCCGCAGCAGCGGCTCGCCGGGCAGCAGCGACTCGCGCGTGCCGAGGCAGACGGTCGCCCCCGCGCGCAGGCCCATCACGATCTCGAAAATCGAAGCGTCGAAGCTGAGCGAGGCCAGTTGCAGCACGCGCCCCGTGGGCGGCTCGCCGAAGGCACGCACCTGCGCCTCGGCGAGGTTACGCAGCCCGCCGTGCTCGACCATCACGCCCTTGGGCCTTCCGGTCGAACCCGACGTGTAGATGACGTAGGCGAGGTCGCGCGCGCCGACGGCGGCGCTCGGGTTCCCGTCGCTCTCGCCGGAGACGGCGTCCCACTCGTCGTCCAGACAGACGACGTGCGCCCACGTCACCGGCAGCGACTCGACCAGCCGCTCCTGCGTCAGAAGAATCGGCACCTGCGCGTCTTCGAGCATGAAGGAGAGGCGGTCGAGCGGGTAGGACGGGTCGAGCGGCAGGTAGGCGCCGCCGGCCTTCATCACGCCGAGCAGGCCGACGAGCATCAGCGGCGAACGCTCGATGCACAGGCCGACTCTCACGTCCGAGCCGACGCCCAGCCCGCGCAGGTAGTGCGCGAGTTGGTTGGCGCGCGCGTTCAGCTCGCGGTAGGTCAGCCGCTCGCCCTCGAAGATGACGGCCAGTGCGTCGGGCGTGCGCTCGACCTGCTGCTCGAAGATTTCGTGGAAGAGCGCTTCGGGCAGCGTCTCGGTGCGCGTGTCGTTCCACTCGACGAGCGCGCGGCGAAGCTCCTGCTCGGCCTCCTCGCGCCGGGCGCCGTCGGCCCGCGCGTCCAACTCGCGGACGGTCTGCGAGGCGTCGGCGACGACGCCTTCGAGCAGGCTGCGGAAGTCGGCGGCGAGGCGGCGGACGGTGGCCGCCTCGAAGAGGTCGGCGCTGTAGATGATGGTGCCGGTCATCCGGTCGCCGTGATTGGCGAGCGAGCAGATGAGGTCGAACTCGGTGGTGTTGTTCGAGACGGTGACGGGCGTCACGGCGAGGCCCGGAAGCTCGAAGCCGCCGGTCAACTGCCGCATCTCCTCCGTCCTGAAGACGGCCTGAAAGAGCGGCGTCTGGACGAGGCTGCGCTCGGGCTGGAGCACCTCGACGATCTTCTCGAAGGGCGCGTCCTGGTTGCTCTGCGCGTCCACGACCATCTCGCGCACGCGCGCGAGCAGCTCGCGGAAGGTGGGGTCGCCGGAGAGGTTCCCGCGCAGCACGAGGCTGTTGATGAAGAAGCCGATCAGCCCCTCGGTCTCGAAGTGGCCGCGCCCGGCGATGGGCGAGCCGACGTTGATGTCCTCCTGCCCGGTGTGGCGGTGGAGCAGGACGTAGAAGGCCGCGAGCGTCGCCATGAAGAGCGTCACGCCCTCGCGCCGGCAGAGCGCTTCGAGCGCGTCGAACGTCTCGGGCGGCACGTCGAACGTCTCGGACGCGGCGCGGTGCGTCGAGGTGGCCGGGCGCTCGCGGTCGAAGGGGAGGGCGAGCGCCGCGCTGCTGCCGCGGAGCTGGCGCTCCCAGTAGGCGAGCTGCGCGTCGAGCGCCCCGCCGCCGACGAGCCGCTGCTCCTGCCACGCGGCGAAGTCCGCGTACTGGAGCGGCAACTCTTCGAGCGGCGACGCGAGGCCGCGCGCGAAAGCCTCGTAGAGCGCGGCCAGCTCGCGCAGGAAGACGCCGATTGACCAGCCGTCGCCGACGATGTGGTGCATGACGACGAGCAGGACGTGCTCGTCGTCGGCGAGGCGGAAGAGTTCCGTGCGGTAGAGCGGCCCCGAGGCGAGGTCGAAGGGGCGCTCGGACGCCTCGTTAATCAGGCGCGCGGCCTCGGCCTCGCGCTCTCCGGCGGCGACCCCGCGCAGGTCCGTGACGGGCAGAGCGCGCGGCTCGGCCGGGGCGACCGACTGCACGGGCCTGCCCTGCGACGTGGGGAAGCTCGTCCGCAGCACCTCGTGGCGGCGCGCGATCTCGTTGAGCGTCCGTTCGAGCGCCGAGACGTTGACGGCGCCGGCGAGCCTCATCGCGCCGGCCATGTTGTAGAAGGAGCTGTCCGGCTGCAACTGGCTGAGGAACCAGAGCCGCTGCTGCGCCAGCGAGAGGGGGCGCGGCGAGCCTTCGGCGAGGCGCGTGATGCCGGCCTGGCCCGGCTGCGGGCTACGGCCCTTTCCCTGGAGTCGTTTAGAGAGCAGCGCCAGTTTTTCCGGCGAGAGGGCGTCGAGGCGTTTTTGTAGTTCGCTCACTTCTTAATTCTCTTCCGCCGCCCCGGCCGCCGGGCTTCGGCTGTGACTCTTCCGTCCAGAGTTAGTTCGTGAAGGCGGGTCTCCGCCGGGGTGAAGAAGTTGCCGCCGCGCCACCCGGCAACTGCTGTTCGGGAGACCTCTCGACAATAGCAGTCCGTCCGTCCGCGGACTCTACCCGAGGTTCGGCGCGAAGTCCTTAAGAGGCCACTCAACTTTTCTTCAATTAGTTCTCAGCGCCCCCTCAAGCGGGCCTTAGGGGGGCGCGGGCGGCGGGAAAGCGGCGGGGTGCGGAGGAAAGAGGCGGCGGGCGGGCTTGTCCTTAATTAACCTTTGACCACATCAAGGGCCGGGCGCACTCAATCGCCCCGCACGTCCCGAGCGCGCCGGCCAAAGGTTATTTGTAAGGTTATTTGAAGGTTATTTATCCGGCGCGAGGTCGAGCCGCCGGAGCAAGTCCCGGAACCGCGGCTCGGCACGAAGGCTGTCCACTTCCGGCGCGACCTTGATCCAGTTGACCCACTCGTTGTGCGCCGCGTAGGCTTCCTCGAACCACTCGAAGGCTTCCTCGTTCTCGCCGAGGGCGGTGTGGATGAGGGCGGTCGTGTAGGCCGGGACGTAGGTGCGCTCGGCGATCTGCTTCAGCTCCCGGATGGCCTCCTGCGCCCCCTCCCGGTCGCCCTTCAGCGCGCAGGCGTGGCCGCGGAAGCCCAGCAAAAGCGGCGTGTCGTAGAGCTGTTGCGCCCGCCCGAACTCTTCGATGGCCTTCTCGAACTCGCCCTTCTGCACGTAGGCCATCCCGAGCGTCGCGCGCGCGAGGAAGAACTCGGGGTTCATTTTGAGGGTCTTTTCGAGCTGGGCGATGGCGCGGTCGAACTGGCGCGCGTGGATGTAGTGCCACCCCAGATACTGGTTGACGGTCTCGCTGAGCGGGTCGAGCTGGAGCGCGAGGCGGCTCTCGGCCAGCGACTCCTCGATGCGCCCCATCGCCATCAGAAAGTGGGAGTACCAGTTGCGCGCGTGCGCGTAGTTCGGGTCCAGCTCGATGGCCTTCCTGAACTCCCTCTCGGCGTTCGACCAGTCGCGCTCGTACATCATTTTGACGCAGGCCAGAGACGTGTGGGCCTCGGCCAGCGTGTCGTCCACGACGAGGGCGCTGATGGCGGCGGCCTTCGCCTTCGGGCCGGTCTCCCACGGCGGGAGCTCGCCGTAGAAGTCGTATGCGACGTAGGAGTCGGCCAGCCCCGAGTGCGCCAGCGCGAAGTGCGGGTCGAGCCTCGTCGCCTCCTCGAAATATTCGATCGCCTTCCGGTAGCCCGGCCCCGTGTGCTTGTTCCAGTAGTAGCGACCCTTCAGGTAGCTCTGGTACGCCTCTGGGTTCTGCGTGAAGTGCCTGCTGAGCCGGGACTTCTCCTCTTCGCTGAGCTTGAGCCGCAGCTTCTCCGAAATGTTCGCCGAGAGCTCTTCCTGCACGGTCTGGAGGTCGGAGAGCGGCCGCTGATACCGCTCGCCCCAGAGCTGCCAGCCCGTCGCCACCTCGATCAACTCGACCCTGATGACGAGGACGCGCCCGAGGACGAGAATCCTCCCGGCGAGCACGGCGTCGGCCCCCAGTTTGCGCCCGATCTGGAGCGCGTCGGCCTCCTGCGTCTGGGGGCGGTAGACGAGGCTGCGCGCGACGACGCGCACCTGCGACAGTTGCGACAGCGCGCCCATCACCCCGTCCGTGATGCCGGAGGCGAGGTATTCGACCTCGGGGTCCTGACTCTCGTTGACTAAGGGCAGGATCGCCAGCGAGGTCATCGCCTCGTCGCGCCAGCTTATCAACTCCTCGGCGGGTGGCGCCTCGCGCGGCGCGGCCGGCTCCTCCCCCGCCTCGCGGGCGATTCTCCCGACCTCCTCCTGCACCTTCCTGACCGGCGCGACGAAGCGGTAGCCGCGGCGGGGCACGGTCTCCACGTAGCGGGCGTCCTGCCCGTCGCCCAGAGCCTTCCTCAGCATAAAGATGCTCTGCGTGAGGTTCGACTCCTCGACGAAGCGGTCGGCCCAGAGCGCGCTCATCATCTCCTCTTTGCTGACGATGCGCCCGCGGTGCTCGACCAGCAGCACCAGGGTCTCGAAGACCTTCGGCGGCAGTGCGAGGGGCTCATCGTCCTGCCAGAGGATGCGCTCTTCCGCGTCTAGGCGGAAAGGGCCAAAAGCATAGTAATGCTTGAGTTGTTTACTCATGAGAGGCCGTTGAGTGTGTAGTGAGAACTTATTGAAGCAAAGTTGAGGCGTTTCTTGAAGACATTACTGTCCCCCTTTCATTACTGTGAGCGGCCGGAAGAGAGGAAAACTAGTGCGACGAACGGGGCAAGAAGCTAAGTCAAACACGACGAGGTTAGTGACTCGCAAAGTTTATCACTTCTCCGTACGAACGCAATAGGACCAAGATTAAAAATTTCGACGGCCGGCGGATTAATTACGGTTTGCGGGACGGGAGCCGGCCGCAAACCTTGCTAAATGGCCGCCGGCGATGGGCTTAGGCGGCCGAGGCCCGACTTCAACGGGGGAAAAGCTCTCCCCTCCCCCTCCGCTCACCCGACCGAAGGGCAGATTTTGGCGAACGCCACGGCGGCCCCGCCAGCACCACCCGAACTACGAAGGAGACCGAAATGAACAGAGACGAGCAGGAAGATTCGACCGTCTACAAGGTCGTCGTCAATCACGAAGAGCAGTACTCGATCTGGCCGGCCGACCGCGAGAACGCGCTGGGCTGGAACGACGCCGGCAAGAGCGGCACCAAGGCCGAGTGCCTCGCCTACATCGAGGAAGTGTGGACGGACATGCGGCCGCTCAGCCTCAGGCTGCGGATGATGGACGCGAGCCTCGCCTAAGGCTCGCAGGCCGGGAGCCGGGTTCCACCCCTAAGGACTCTGGCTCTAACGACTCTGGCGGCCGCGGGGCCGCGCCCCCTGAAGCGCGGGCGACGGCCTCCGGCGGCCCGCGCGGGAACATCCGATGAAGCTTATTCTTTTTCTTCTCCGCTCGTCGCCGCGCGTGGTCGTTGCGGCGGCCGTGGCGGGCATCGTGGCCGGCGTCAGCAACACCGGCCTTCTGGCGCTGATCAACTCGACCCTCAACGGGACGGGCTCGCCGCTGATGCGCTCGGCCTGGGCCTTCGTCGCGCTCGGCGTGGTGATGCTCGTCAGCCGGTGCGTCTCCTCCATCGCGCTGACGCGGCTCGCGCGCGGCGCGATCATGGACATGCGGATGCAGCTCTGCCGCCGCATCATCGCCGCCCCGCTGCGCCACCTCGAAGAGGTCGGCCCGTCGCGGCTGATGGCGGCGCTGACCGAGGACGTGCCCACGGTCTCGTTCGCGCTGACGACCGTCCCGCTGCTGTGCATGCACCTCGCGGTCGTCGTGACGTGCCTCGCCTACCTCGCGTGGCTCTCCGGCCCCGTCTTCGCCGGCGTGGGGGTCTTCATCGTCGTCGGCGTCCTCAGCTACTACCTGCCCTCGACGCGCGCCGTGCGCTACCTGCACGCCAGCCGCCGCGGGTGGGACATGCTCTCCCGGCACCTCCAGGCGCTGACGCTGGGGACGAAGGAGCTCAAGCTCCACCGCGAGCGCCGCGCGGCCTTCTTTAAGGACTCGCTGGCGGCGACCGCCGACGCCGCACGCCGCGACGGCCTGCGCGCCGACAACATCTACGCCGTCATCTCCGGGTGGGGGCAGCTCCTCGTCTTCGCCTTAATCGGCGTGATGCTCTACGTCGTGCCGGCCTACTGGCGGGTGGAGCAGCAGACGCTCGTCGGCTACAGCCTTCTCATCCTCTACATCATGACGCCGCTGGAGGTGCTCCTCAACCTGATCCCGAGCCTCGGGCGCGCCAACGTCTCGCTCAAGAAGGTTGACGAGTTGGGGCTTTCGCTCGAAGCGCGCCGCACCGACGCGCAGGACGAGCCCGGCGCGGCGCCCGTCCGCTACCGCGAGATCGAACTCCGGGGCGTGACGCACACCTACCGGCGCGAGGGCGTGGAAGAGACCTTCATCTTCGGCCCCATCGACCTGACGTTCCGCCCGGCCGAGGTGGTCTTCCTCGTCGGCGGCAACGGGAGCGGCAAGACGACGCTGGCCAAGCTCCTCACCGGCCTCTACACGCCGGAGTCGGGCGAGGTCTTCCTCGACGGCGAGGCCGTCACCGACCGGACGCGCGAGGACTACCGCCAGCTCTTCTCGACCGTCTTCTCCGACTTCTACCTCTTCGACACGCTGCTCGGGCTGGGCGGCGAGGAGGCCGACGCGAACGCGCGCCGCTACCTCGCCGAGCTCCAGCTCGCGCACAAGGTTCAGGTCACCGACGGCAAGCTCTCCACCACGGAGCTGTCGCAGGGGCAGCGCAAGCGCCTGGCCCTCATGACGGCCTACCTGGAAGACCGCCCCTTCTACGTCTTCGACGAGTGGGCGGCCGACCAGGACCCGCACTTCAAAGAGGTCTTCTACCTCCAGCTTCTGCCCGAGCTGAAGGCGCGGGGCAGGACCGTCCTCGTCATCAGCCACGATGACCGCTACTACGGCGTGGCCGACCGGGTCGTCAAGCTCGACTACGGCAAGCTCGTCAACGAGGACGCCGCCGAGTACGCGGAGGCGGAATCTCTCGCCCCCGCCGTCGTCTGAACGGCCTCCGGGCCGCCCGTAAGGAGTGCAACCGTCGTGTTTAAGAAATTAACGCTGACCGCCCTCATCCTCACCCTCGCCGTCCTCTGCCCCGCCGCCGCGCTCGCGCAGGAGGCGGCGGCGGTGCCGGAGGCTTCGGCCGTCGCCGCCGAGAAGAAGGCGGAGGGCGGGCCGGCGGCGGCGCCGGCCGCAGACCCCGCGCGGGCCGCGGCCGAGAAGCAGCGGCCCGTCAGCCTCACGCGCTTCGAGAAGACGCCCGTCATCGACGGCCGGCTCGACGACGAGCCGTGGAAGCAGGCCGCCGTCCTTCAGGACTTCTACCAGACGCAGCCCGGCGACAACACGGCCGCCTCGCGCCCGACCCGCGTGCTGCTCGGCTACGATAACGAGCGCCTCTACATCGGCTTCCACGCCTACGACGAGCCGGGGAGCGTGCGCGCGACCGTGGCCAAGCGCGACGGCGTGCTCGAAGACGACAACGTCCGCATCTACCTCGACACCTTCGGCGACCAGCGGCGCGCCTACGTCTTCATCTTCAACCCGCTCGGCGTCCAGCAGGACGGCGTGCTGACCGAGGGCGGCGCGGAGAACTACAGCGTCGATGTCGTGATGGAGTCGAAGGGGGCGCTCGTCGCCGACGGCTACACGGTCGAGGTCGCCATCCCCTTCAAGTCGCTGCGCTACATCCAGGGCAAGGACAAGCTCTGGGGCGTGCACGTCCTGCGCAGCATCAAGCACCTCAACGACGAGCAGAACTCCTGGCAGCCGCTCAGCCGCGGGAAGTCGGGCTTCCTCACGCAGGCCGGGCACCTCTCGGGCATCGAGGGCGTCTCGGGCGAGCGCACGCTGGAACTGATCCCGAGCCTGACCGTCTCGGAGTCGGGGCTGCGCGTCGAGGGGGGCGGGGGGGCCGCCTCCCCCGACCGCTTCGCCAACAAGGGTCTCAAGCTCGACCCGGGCCTCACGGCGAAGATCGGCATCACGCCGACCGTCACGCTCGACCTCGCCGTCAACCCCGACTTCGCGCAGGTCGAGGCCGACGAGCTGGTCGTCACCGCCAACCAGCGGTTCCCGATCTTCTTCGAGGAGAAGCGACCCTTCTTCCTCGAAGGCATCGACATCTTCAACACGCCGCTTCAGGCCGTGGACACGCGCGCCATCGTCGATCCGTCGTTCGCCGTCAAGCTCACGGGCAAGCAGGGGCGCACGACCTTCGGGCTGCTCGGGGCGGCCGACGCCGCGCCCGGCAACTTCAGCGAGGAGGAGCGCGCCGACCCCACGGTCATCCGCCGCTACGGCGACCTCTTCGGCAAGAGCGCCTACATCGGCGTCGTGCGCCTCAAGCGCGACGTGGGGCGCGAGAACAGCCTCGGCTTCACCGGCACGACCTACAACTTCAAGGGGCGGCACAACCACCTCGGCGGCTTCGACGGCCGCTTCCGCCTGAGCGAGACGACGACCTTCCAGTTTCAGGCGCTCGGCACGACCGCGCGCGAGACCTTCTTCGACGCCGACCTCGGCCGCAACATCTACCGCACGGGCAACGGCTTCGGCTACTCGTACCGCATCGACAGCAACAGCCGCAACTGGAAGAACACGCTCTCCGGCTCGGGGCGCACGAGGGATTACCGCGCGGCGGTCGGCTTCACGCGGCGCACCGACACCAACATCGAGGGGCTGAAGCTCCAGTACGTCTCCGACCCGAAGCCGAAGGCCGCGCTCGTCTCTTGGAGCGCGCTCAACTACACGCAGGCGAACTTCGACTGGCGGGGCCGCTCGCAGTTCGTCAACACGAACTCGTCGGTCAGCTTCAACTTCCAGCGGCAGGGCTACCTCGGCCTCGGCTACCAGCGCGGCTACGAGCGGCTCTTCGAGGAGGAGTTCGGGCCGAAGCGGGCGGCCGCGCGCGCCGGCACCTTTCTCGGCGAAGACTCGGAGCGCTCGGCCACCCGGCAAATCTTCTCCGGCTACGCCGGGATGACGCCCACGCAAGCCTTCTCCTTCGACGTGGAGGCGATCTACACGAAGGGCGCCTTCGACTTCGACTTCGGGGCCGGCCCGCGCTACCCGCGCGTCAGCCCGGCGGCGCTCGCCGACCCGGACGCGCCGCTCGACCCCGGCCCCGGCGACGAGTTCACGCTGCTCGCGACCGCCACCTACAAGCCGACGAGCGCGCTCCGCCTCTCGTTCAACTACACCAAGGACAGGCTCGTGCGCGACGACACCAAACGCCTCGCCTACGACGTTGACATCCTGGGCCTGCGCGGCACCTACCAGTTCTCGCGCTTCACCTTCCTGCGCGCGCGCCTCGACTACGACACGCTCGCCGCGAGGATGCGCGGCCAGCTCCTCCTCGGGTGGGCGCCCAACCCCGGCACGGCCTTCTACGCCGGCTACAACGACGACGTGAACTACAACGGCTACAACCCGTTCACCGGCCTCCACGAGCCCGGATTCCGCCGCAACGGCCGCACCTTCTTCGTCAAGATGTCGTACCTCTTCCGCCGCGCCTTCTAACGCGAGGCGCCACGGGAACCGAACACATGGAAGTCCTCGATCTACCACTGCACGACGGCGGCGCCGAGGGGTCTGCGCCCCCGGCCGAAGGGGTTTACGTCTTCCCCGTCTCCCACGCGCAGAAGGGGCTCTGGCTGATGAGCCGCTTCGAGCCGCTGAGCGCCGCCTACAACATCCCGGCGGCCTTCCGCCTGACGGGCCCGCTCGACGTGGACGTGCTCGAGCGCGGCCTCAACGAGATCGTCCGCCGGCACGAGTCGCTGCGCACGACCTTCGGGATGGTCGAGGAGCGCGTGGTGCAGATCGTCCACCCGCCGGAGTGGCTGAGCATCGAGCCGGCCGACCTCCGGCACCTCGGCGCGGGCGAGCGCGACGCGGCGGTCGGGCGCCTCGCCGCCGAGCACGCGCAACTCCCCTTCGACCTCTCGCGGTGGCCGCTCATCCGCGTCAAGCTCCTGCGCCTCGCCGACGAAGATTACGTGCTACTGCTCTCGATGCACCACATCATCGGCGACGGCTGGTCAACGGGCGTCTTCGTCGCCGAGATGGCGGCGCTCTACAAGGCTTTCTCCGCCGGCCAGCCCTCGCCGCTCGAAGAGCTGCCGCTCCAGTACGCAGACTTCGCCGTCTGGCAGGACGAGTGGCTGCGCGGCGAGGTTCTCGATTCACACCTCGAATACTGGCGCGGGCACTTGGCCGGCGCCCCGCCCGTGCTTGAGCTGCCGACCGACCGGCCGCGCCCGGCCGTCGAGTCCTTCCGCGGCGCGCACCACACCTTCCGCCTCCCGGCCGAGCTGAACGCGTCGCTCAAGGATTTGAGCCGGAAGGAGGGCGCGACGCTCTTCATGACGCTCCTGGCGGCGTGGCAGACCTTGCTCTCGAAGTACTCGGGCCAAGAGGACATCGTCGTCGGCTCGCCGATCGCGAACCGCAACCGCGCCGAGACCGAGGGCCTCATCGGCTTCTTCGTCAACACCCTCGTCCTGCGGGCGCAGACGGGCGGCAACCCTCGCTTCGTCGAACTGCTGCGGCAGGTGCGCGAGGCGACGCTCGGCGCGTACACGCACCAGGATTTGCCCTTCGAGAAGTTGGTCGAGGAGCTTGCGCCGCGCCGCGACCTCAGCCGCTCGCCCATCTTCCAGGTGATGTTCATCCTCCAGAACGCACCGGCCTCGGCGCTGGAGCTGTCGGGCGTCACCTTAAGCCCCGTGGCCGTCGATAACCACACCGCCAAGTTCGACCTGCTGCTCTCCATGCAGGAGACCGAGGACGGCCAACTGGCGGGCGGTCTCGAATACAACACAGACCTCTTCGACGCCTCGACCGCCGCGCGCATCGCCGGCCACTACGAGACGCTCTTGCGCGCCGTCGTCGCCGAGCCGCAGCGACGCCTTGAAGACCTCGAACTGCTGACGGCGTCCGAGCGCTCTCTGCTCGTCGGCGGCCTGAACGAGACCGAGGCCGAGTACCCGGCCGAGTGCTTCCACGAACTTTTCGAGACGCAGGCCGCGCGCACGCCCGCGGCGGTCGCCGTCGAGTTTGAAGACACGACTTTCACTTACGCCGAGCTGAGCGCGCGCAGCAACCAGCTCGCGCGGCATCTGAGGGAGCTGGGCGCGGGGACGGAGACGCTCGTCGGCGTCTGCGTCGAGCGCTCGTTCGACATGGTCGTGGCCGTGCTCGGCGTGCTCAAGGCCGGCGCCGCTTACGTCCCGCTCGACCCCGCGTTCCCCAAAGACCGCCTCGCCTTCATGCTCGAAGACTCGGGCGCCGGCATCCTGCTCACGCAGGAGAGTCTCGTCTCCGAGCTGCCGGCCGAGGGGCTGACGGTCGTGCGCCTCGACGCCGACTGGCCCGCGGTGTCCCTCCAAGACGCCGCGCCGCTCCCCGCGCACGCGACTCCCGAAAACCTCGCCTACACCATCTACACGTCCGGCTCCACCGGCCGCCCGAAGGGCGTGCAGCTGCCGCACCGCGCCCTCGTCAACTTCCTAACGACGATGCGCCGCGAGCCGGGCCTCTCGTCCGACGACGTGCTGCTGTCGGTGACGACGCTCTCCTTCGACATCGCCGCCCTCGAACTCTACCTGCCGCTCCTGTGCGGCGCCCGCGTCGTCGTCGCCAGCCGCGAGACGGCCGCCGACGGCCACGCCTTAGCGAAGGCCATCTCAGCCTGCGGCGCGACCGTCATGCAGGCCACGCCCGCCACCTGGCGGCTCCTGCTCGAAGCGGGCTGGGCCGGCGACGAAGGTCTCAAGGTGTTGTGCGGCGGCGAGGCTCTGGGCGGCGAACTGGCCGGCCGGCTCCTCACGAAGTGCGCCTCACTCTGGAACATGTACGGCCCGACCGAGACCACCGTCTGGTCGTCCGTCAAGGAAGTTAAAGAGGCCGGCGCGGGCGTGGTCGGCATCGGCCACCCCATCGCCAACACGCAGCTCTACGTGCTCGACTCCGGCCGGCGCCCCGCGCCCGTCGGCGTCCCCGGCGAGCTTTACATCGGCGGCGACGGCGTGGCGCGCGGCTACCTGAATCGACCCGCGCTGACGGCCGAGCGGTTCGTGCCCGACGCGTTCTCCCCCGCGCCGGGCGCGCGCCTCTACCGCACGGGAGACGTGGTGCGCCGCCTCGCCTCCGGCGACATCGAGTTCCTCGGCCGCGCCGACCACCAAGTTAAAGTCCGCGGCCACCGCATCGAGTTGGGAGAAATCGAGTCGGCGCTCGCGCAGCACCCTTCGGTCGCCGAGACCGTCGTCGTGGCGCGCGACGAAGAGGGCGGGGGCCAGCGGCTCGTCGCCTTCGTCGTCACCGGCCAGGAAGAGACCGGCGCCGAAGCCGCCGAGGCCGAAGCGCGCGAAGAGGAAGTGACCGAGCAGTGGCGGATGGCGTGGGACGAAGCCTACTCGCACGACTCGGGGCAGGCCGACCCGACCTTCAACATCTCGGGCTGGAACAGCAGCTACACGGGCGAACCCATCCCCGCCGAAGAGATGCGCGAGTGGGTCGAGCAGACCGTGGCGCTCATCCTCGGCCTGCGCCCCGAGCGCGTGCTCGAACTCGGCTGCGGCACCGGCCTCCTCCTCAGCCGCGTCGCGCCCCACATCCGGCACTACTGCGCCACCGACTTCTCGCCCAACGCGCTCGACTACGTCCGCAGGCTCGGCGCGACGCGCGGCCTCTCGAACGTGACGCTGCTCCAGCGCGGCGCCGAAGACTTCAAAGGCATCGAGGCCGGCGAGTTCGACACGGTCGTCATCAACTCGGTCGTCCAGTACTTCCCCGAGGTCAACTACCTTCTGCAAGTCCTTGAGGGCGCCGTCGGCGCGGTCAAAGACGGCGGCTCCGTCTTCGTCGGCGACGTGCGCAGCCTCACCTCGCTGAAGGCGTTCCACGCCTCCGTCCAACTACACCAGGCGGCGGATACGCTTCCCGTCGCGCAGCTTCGCCAGCACGTCCAGAAGAGCCTCCTGCAAGAAGAAGAGCTGGTCATCGCGCCCGACTTCTTTCACGCGTTGCGCGCGCACCTGCCCCGCATCACCGAGGTGCAGATTCGCCTCAAGCGCGGCGGCTACCTCAACGAGCTTTCTCGCTTCCGCTACGACGTGATCCTCAAGGTCGGCGGCGAGGCACCCGCACGGGCGAAGGCCGCGCGGCTCGACTGGGAGCGCGAAGGTCTGTCCCTCGCGTCGCTGCGAGCGATGCTCGACGAGACGCGGCCGGCGTCGCTGCGCCTGACGGGCGTGCCCAACGCGCGCTGCGAGGCTGAGTTCAAGACGGTCGAGCTGCTCGCGTCCATGCGCCCCGACGAGACGGCGGGCGAGCTGCGCGCGGCGCTTCAGGCGTCGCTCGGCGGCGAGGGGGTTGACCCCGAAGAGTTCCCGGCGCTCGGCGAGTCGCTGCCTTACGCGGTCGAGGTGCTCTGGGACGGCGCGGGCAACGGCGAGACTTTCGACGTGCTGTTCGTGCGCGAAGGCGCGCCCGCTGCGGACGGCCGCGAAGAGGCGGTGGGCTTCGAGCCGAAGCCTTGGGGCAGCTACGTCAACAACCCGCTTCAGGCCAAGTTCGCCTCGCGGCTCGTGCCGCGCCTGCGCGGCTACCTCGGCGAGCGCCTGCCGTCCTACATGATCCCTTCGGCGTTCGTCCTGCTCCCCGCGATGCCGCTCACGCCCAACGGCAAGGTTGACCGCCGCGAGCTGTCGCGCCTCGAAGTCGGGAGCGCCGCCGCCGAGGAGACCTACGTCGCGCCGCGGACTGAGACGGAAGAGACGATCGCCGCCATCTGGGCCGAGGTCTTGGGCCTCGGGCGCGTCGGCGCCCGCTCCGACTTCTTCACCCTCGGCGGCCACAGCCTGCGCGCCACGCAGGTCGTCTCGCGCCTGCACAAGGCGTTCGGGGTCGAGCTTCCGCTACGCGCACTCTTCGAGTCGCCGACCGTCGAGTCGCTCGCGCAAAGAATTGACGAGGCCGTGAACGGCGACGGCGCCGCCGAGCAGTTGCCGCCCATCACGCGCGTCGAGCGCGGCTCGACGCTTCCGACCTCTTACGCGCAGCAGCGCCTCTGGTTCATCCACCAGTTGGAGTTCGACGACTCGGCCTACAACGTGCCGATGGCCGTGCGCCTGACCGGGCGGCTCGACCTCGCCGCGTTCGAGCGTGCGCTGACCGAAGTCGTCCGCCGCCACGAGGCGCTGCGCACGACCTTCGCCGAAGAAGGCGGCGTCGCCGTCCAGGTCATCCGGCCGGCGGCGGCCGTGGCGCTGCCCGTCACAGACCTCACGCACCTCGCCGACCACGCCGAGCGCGAGGCGGAGCTGCAAAAGTTAATCAACGAAGAGGCGCGGCAGCCCTTCGACTTGGCGGCCGGCCCGCTGTTCCGCGCGAGGCTCCTGCGCCTCGGCGCGGGCGAGCACGCGGCGCTCTTCACGATGCACCACATCGTCATCGACGGCTGGTCGCTCGGCCTGCTCGTCGGCGAAGTGGCCGCACTCTACGACGCCTTCTCGCGCGGCCTCGCTTCGCCGCTCGCCGAGCTGGCCGTGCAGTACGCGGACTTCGCCGCGTGGCAGCAGCGCTGGCTCCGCGGCGAGGTGCTGGCCGAGCAGTTGGGCTACTGGAAGAAGCAGTTGGCGGGGGCGCCGCCCGCGCTCGAGCTGCCGACCGACAGGCCGCGCCCGGCCGTCCAGACGCAGCGCGGCGCGCGCGAGGAGTTCTGGCTCCCCGCCGACCTCTCGCACGCGCTCAACGAGTTGAGCCGCCGCGAGGGCGTCACGCTCTTCATGACGCTCCTGGCGGCGTGGCAGGTTCTGCTCAGCCGTTACACCGGGCAGAAGGACGTGGTCGTCGGCTCCGACGTGGCGAACCGCACGCACAGCGAGACCGAGGCGCTGGTCGGCTTCTTCTCCAACATGCTCGTCCTGCGGACGGACGTGTCCGGCAACCCGCGCTTCGCCGCGCTCCTCCGGCGCGTGCGCGAGGTCTGCCTGGGCGCCTACGCGCACCAGCACGCGCCCTTCGAGAAGCTGGTCGAGGAGCTTGCGCCGCGCCGCGACCTCAGCCGCTCGCCGATCTTCCAGGTGATGTTCATCCTCCAGAACGCTCCCGCTTCGGCGCTGGAGCTGTCGGGGGTGACGCTCAGCCCCGTGGGCGTGGACAACCACACCGCCAAGTTCGACCTCGGGCTGCTGATGCGGGAGGAGCCGGGCGGCTTCCTCGGCGGCACGCTCGAATACAACACAGACCTCTTCGACGCCTCGACCGCCGCGCGCATCGCCGGCCACTTCCGCGCGCTGCTTGAGGCGGCCGTCGAAGCACCCGAGCGCCGCGTCGAAGACCTCGAACTGCTGACGGCGTCCGAGCGCTCTCTGCTCGTACGCGGCTGGAACGAGACCGAGGCCGAGTACCCTGACGCCTGCTTCCACGAACTTTTCGAGACGCAGGCCGCGCGCACGCCCGCGGCCGTCGCCGTCGAGTTTGAAGACACGACTTTCACTTACGCCGAGCTGAGCGCGCGCAGCAACCGGCTCGCGCGCCACCTCCGCGCGCTGGGCGTCAACGCCGAGACTCTCGTCGGCGTCTGCGTCGAGCGTTCGGCCGAGATGCTGGTCGGGCTGCTCGGCGTGCTCAAGTCGGGCGCCGCCTACGTCCCGCTCGACCCCGCGTACCCGCGCGAGAGAATTGATTACGTGCTGAGAGACGCCGGCGCCTCCGTGCTGGTCACGCAAGAGAGCCTCGTCTCGGAGTTGCCGACGGAAGGGCTGACGGTCGTGCGCCTCGACGCCGACTGGCCCGCGGTGTCTCTCCGTGACGCCGCGCCGCTGCCGAACTTCACCGCCCCGGAGAACCTCGCTTACACGATCTACACCTCCGGCTCGACCGGCCGCCCGAAGGGCGTGCAGCTCCCGCACCGCGCCCTCGTCAACTTCCTGACCACCATGCGGAGCGAGCCCGGCCTCTCGTCCGACGACGTGCTGCTCTCAGTCACCACGCTCTCCTTCGACATCGCGGCGCTCGAACTCTACCTGCCGCTCCTGTGCGGCGCCCGCGTCGTCGTCGCCAGCCGCGAGACGGCTGTGGACGGGAAGCGTCTCGCCGAGGCCATCGAGGCGTGCGGCGCGACCGTCATGCAGGCCACGCCCGCCACCTGGCGGCTCCTGTTGGAGTCCGGCTGGGAAGGCTGCGCGCGACTGAAGATGCTGTGCGGCGGCGAGGCTCTGGGCGGCGAACTGGCGCGCAAGCTCTTAACGCGCGGCGCGTCGCTCTGGAACATGTACGGCCCGACCGAGACCACCGTCTGGTCGTCGGTCAAGCAAGTCACCGAAGCCGCGGCCGGCACCGTCGGACTCGGTCACCCCATCGCCAACACGCAGCTCTACATCGCCGACGGACACATGCAGCCCGTCCCCGTCGGCGTCCCCGGCGAACTCTACATCGGCGGCGACGGCCTCGCGCGCGGCTACATCCACAGGCCGGATTTGACGGCCGAGCGGTTCACCCCCGACCCGTTCTCGCAAACTCCGGGCGCGCGCCTCTACCGCACGGGAGACGTGGTGCGCCGCCTCGCCTCCGGCGACATCGAATTCCTCGGCCGCGCCGACCACCAAGTTAAAGTCCGCGGCCACCGCATCGAACTCGGCGAGATCGAGTCGGCGCTCGCGCAGCACCCTTCGGTCGGCGAAGCCGTCGTCATCACCCGCGGCGACGGCGAGACGGACAAGAGCCTCGTCGCTTACGTCGTCGCGAGCGCGGACGCCGAGGCCGGCCGGGAAGAGGCCGCGCAGACCGAGGCGCACGAGGACGAGCTGACCGAGCAGTGGCGGATGGCGTGGGACGAGGCTTACAAGCAGGAGTCCGCCGACGCCGACCCGACCTTCAACATCTCGGGCTGGAACAGCAGCTACACGGGCGAACCCATCCCCGCCGAGGAGATGCGCGAGTGGCTGGGCCACGCCGTCGGCCGCATCCTTGAGCTGAAGCCCCGGCGCGTGCTGGAGATCGGCTGCGGCACCGGCCTCATCGCCTTCCGCGTCGCGCCCCACGCCGCGCACTACTGCGGCACGGACATCTCGCCGCAGGCGCTCGCCTACATCCGCGCGCAGATGGATCGAGACGCCGTGCGATTCCAGAACGTCGTGCTGCGCCGGGCGGCGGCCGACGCCCTCGAAGGCGTCGAGTCGGAAGCCTTCGACACCGTCATCCTCAACTCGGTCGTTCAATACTTCCCCGACGTGGAATACCTCGTCCGCGTGCTCACGCGCGCGGTCGCGGCCGTCGGCGCGGGCGGCTCCGTCTTCGTCGGCGACGTGCGCAGCCTCCCGCTGCTCGAAGCCTTCCACGCGTCCATCGAATTATCGCGCGCGCCGGGCGAGATGCCGGCCGAGGAGTTGCGCCGCCGCGTGCGCCAGCAGGTCTCCAAGGAGAAGGAGCTCTGTCTCGACCCGTCCTTCTTCGAGGCGCTCGCGCGACGCCTGCCCGGCGTCAGCCGCGTCGAGATGCAGTTGAAGCGCGGCCGCCACGGCAACGAGATGTCGCGCTTCCGCTACGACGTGACGCTCCACGTCGGCGGCGACGCGCAGAACTTTGAAGAGGCGGGCCGCGTCTCGCTCGACTGGGAAGCGCAAAGTTTGACTCCCGCGTCCGTGCGGCGGCTGTTGCTTGAGGAAGCGCCGGACTCGCTCGTCGTGGCGCGCGTGCCGAACGCGCGTCTGCGTGCGGCCGTCGAGGGCGCGCGCCAGCTCGCGGCGGCCCGCGGTGGCTTAACGGTCGCGCAGTTGCGCGAATCGGTGTCGGCTGTAACCAGCGCCGCCGGCGTCGAGCCGGAAGACGCATGGGCGCTCGCCGAGGGCACGCCTTTCACGGCGGAAGTTATCTGGAGCGCGGGCGGCGCGGACACTTTCGACCTCGTCTTCCGCCGCGCCGGTGCGGCGAAGGGGCGGCCCGTGGTCGCGACGACGGATGAGGCAGAGGCGGACTGGAACGCCTACGCCAACAGCCCACTCCGCGGCGCGCTGACCGACGGCCTTGAGCAACGCCTGCGCGGCTACCTCGGCGAGCGTCTGCCGTCCTACATGATCCCCTCGGCCTTCGTCCTCGTCCCCGAGATGCCGCTCACCCCGAACGGCAAGGTGGACCGCCTCGCGCTCTCCGACATCGAGCCGGCGGCCGGCGCCGAAGAGACTTACGTCGCGCCGCGCACGCAGACCGAGGAGATCATCTCCGCCATCTGGGCCGAGGTCTTGGGACTTGAGCGCGTCGGCACGCGCTCCGACTTCTTCGCGCTCGGCGGTCACAGCCTTCGCGCCACGCAGGTCGTCTCCCGCCTCCACCGCGAGTTGGGCGTCGAGCTTCCGCTGCGCGCACTCTTCGAGTCGCCGACCGTCGAGTCGCTGGCGCGCAGAATTGACGAGTCGTCGAACGGCTCCGAGCGGCTGCCGGCCATCGCGCGCGTCGAGCGCGACGGCGGCGGACTGCCGGCCTCCTACGCGCAGCAGCGCCTCTGGTTCTTCCACCAGTTGGAGCCGACGAGCGCGTCCTACAACATCCCCGCGGCCGTGCGCCTCGGAGGCCGCCTCGACGTTCCGGCGCTCGAACAAACGCTCGGCGAAGTCGTCCGCCGCCACGAGGCTCTGCGCACGACCTTCGCCGAAGAGGGCGGCGTCGCCGTCCAGATCATCAGCCCCGCCGACGCGCTGACGCTCGAAGTCACAGACCTCGGCGCGCTCCCCGTCGCGGAGCGCGAGGCGGAAGCGGAAAGGCTCGTCGGGGAAGAGGCGCGGAAGCCGTTCGACCTCGCGGCCGGCCCGCTGCTGCGCGTCAAGCTCCTTCGCCTCGCCGAAGAGGAGCACGTCCTGCTCCTCACGATGCACCACATCGTCTCCGACGGCTGGTCGATGGGCGTCCTCGTCCGCGAAGTCGCCGCGCTCTACCGCGCGTTCGCGGCCGGCGAGGCGTCGCCGCTCGCGGAACTCCCCGTCCAGTACGCCGACTACGCGGCGTGGCAGAGGGAGTATCTGGCCGGCGGCGTGTTGGACGAGCAGCTCGGTTACTGGAAGCGGCAACTGGCGGGGGCTACGCCCGCGCTCGAACTGCCCACGGACTTCCCGCGCCCGGCCGTCCAGAACTTCCGCGCGGCGCAGCTCCCCTTCGCCCTGCCCGCTCAGTTGAGCGACGCGCTCAAGGCGCTTTCGCAGCGCGAGGGCGTGACGCTCTTCATGACCATGCTGGCCGCCTTCCAGACGCTCCTGCACCGCTACTCGGGGCAGGACGACATTCTGGTCGGCGCGCCCGTGGCCGGGCGCACGCGCCCCGAGACCGAAGACCTCGTCGGGTTCTTCGTCAACACGCTCGTCTTCCGCTCCGACCTCGGCGCCCGTCCCACCTTCCGCGAACTGCTGCGGCAGGTGCGCGAGACGACGCTCCAAGCGCAGGCACATCAGGACGTGCCCTTCGAGAAGCTCGTCGAGGAGCTTCAGCCCGCGCGCGACCTGAGCCGCCAGCCGCTCTTTCAGGCGATGCTCGTCTACCAGAACATGCCGGTGCCCTCGCTCGAACTCGACGGCCTCGCGCTCAGCCCCGCCGACTTCGAGTCGCAGGCCGTCGTCCGCACCGACCTCGACCTCTACCTCTGGGAGGGGGCGGAAGGGCTTGAGGGCAACCTCATGTACGACGCGGCGCTCTTCGAGCCGGCGACCATCGAGCGCATGAGCGCGCGCTTCGCCGAGCTGCTTGAAGGCTTGACGCAAACGCCCGACCGGCCGTTGGCCGAACTCGCCTTCGGCGGCGGCGTCGAACTGCCCGCGCTCGCCGAAGCGCCCGCGGCCGAGGCCGAGCACCCGCTCTCTTACCACCAGGAGCGGCTGTGGTTCATCGACCAGTTCGAGAAGGGGAACGTCTACGAGACGAGCCCCGTCTATCACAACATCCCGCTCGTCCTCAGCCTCGGCGGGCGCGTTGACGCCGCGCTGCTTGAGTCGTGCCTGAACGCGCTGGTGGCGCGGCACGAGGCGCTGCGGACGCGGATCGTTACCGAGAACGCGCGGGGCCGGCAGGTGGTCAGCCCGCGCGAGACCGTCACGCTCAAGGTCGTGGAGGCCGGGCCGGCGGACGCTGACGCGCTGCTTGAGTCGGCGCTCGCGGAGGCCGCGCTCCCGTTCGACCTCGGCTCCGACCTCCCCGTGCGCGCCGCGCTCTTCCGCGCGGTCGGCGACGGAGAGTCGCTGCTCGTCTTAACGGTTCACCACATCGTCGCCGACCGCGCCTCGCTGCGGCTCCTCGCCGACGAGCTGAGCGAACTCTACAACGCGCTCGCCTCGGGGCGCGCGCCGCAACTGCCCGCGCCCGACGTCCGCTACGGCTCTTACTCGCGCTGGCAGCTCGGCCTGACGGCGCCCGCGTGGGAGCCGCTCCTCTTCTACTGGAAGTGGCAACTGCGCGGCCGTCTGGCGGCGCTTGAGCTGCCCGAAGACCGCAAGCGCCCCGCCGTCCACACCTTCACGGCCGCGCGCCACACCTTCACGCTCGACGCGGGCGTCGCGCGCCGCGTCGCCGAACTCGGCGACCGCCAAGGCGCCGACCAGTTCTCGGTCGTGCTCGCGGCCTTCAAGGCGCTGCTGCACCGCTACGCGAGGCAGGAGGAGATCGTCGTCGGGACGAGCGCCGAGAGCCGCCGCCCCGGCACGGAGCGCGCCGTCGGGCCGTTCGCAAACCTACTCGTGCTCCGCAGCAGCCTCGCCGGCAACCCCACCTTCCGCGACCTGCTCGCGCGCGTCTCGGACACGGTCGGGCAGGCGCGCGCGCACCGCGAGATGCAGTTCGACAAGCTCGTGCTCGAACTCAAGCCCGAGAAGGACATGAGCCGCACGGCGCTCTTCGACGTGCTCTTCCAGTTCGAGGACGACGAGCCGGCGGAGTTGGACTTCGGCGGGTCGCCCGCGCGCGTCGTCGAGACCAACGTCGGCTACGGCAAGTACGACCTGCACCTCTGCGTGCGCCGCGGGGCCGAGGGCCTGACCGGCGCGCTCGTCTACAACTCAGACATCTTCGACGAGTCCACCGCCGGCCAGATGATGCGCCACTTCGGCGTGCTGCTCGGCGCCGTGACCGCAGACCCGGACGCCCGCGTCGGTGACGTTCGCCTGCTTGGTGAAGAAGAGGAGCGGCGACAGCTCTTCGACTGGAACGACACGGCGGCCGCCTCGCCTTCGGACAAGACCATCCACGGACTCTTCGAGGAGCAGGCCGCGCGGACTCCCGAGCGCGTGGCCGTGACGGGCTTCGGCGCGTCGCTCACCTACCGCGAACTCGACGAGCGGGCCAACCGTCTCGCGCACCACCTGCGCGAGCAGGGCGTCGGGCCGGACGCGCTCGTCGCCGTCTGCCTCGACAGGTCGGCCGAGATCATCGTCGCCCTCCTCGCCATCATGAAGGCCGGCGGCGCTTACCTCCCCCTGAACCCCGACTTCCCCGAGGAGCGCCTGCGCTTCATGCTCGAAGACTCGGGGACGAAGCACCTCGTCAGCACCGGGCGCGGCCTGCGCAACCTGTCGGGCGAACTCCCCACGCTCACGCTGCTCGACCGTGACGCCGAGGCCGTCGCCGCGCGGCCGGCCGCGCCGCCGACCTCGACGGCGACGCCCGACAACCTCGCTTACTGCATCTACACGTCCGGCTCCACGGGTCGGCCGAAGGGCGCGCTGCTCGAACACCGCAACGTCGTGCGGCTGATGCTCAACGACCGGATGCAGTTCGACTTCACGCAGGACGACGTGTGGACGATGTTCCACTCCTACGCCTTCGACTTCTCGGTCTGGGAGATGTACGGCGCGCTGCTCTACGGCGGCCGGCTCGTGCTGGTGCCAGAGGCCGAGACGAAAGACCCGGCGCTCTTCCTCAAGCTGCTCGCCGACGAGCGCGTGACCGTGCTCAACCAGACGCCCTCGGCCTTCAACAACCTCGCGGCCGAGGCGCTCCAGCGCACGCCCGCAGACCTCGCGCTGCGCTACGTCGTCTTCGGCGGCGAGGAGCTGCACCCCGTCCAGCTCGCCGAGTGGAAGGACGCCTTCCCCGCCGTCAAGCTCGTCAACATGTACGGCATCACCGAGACGACCGTCCACGTCACCTTCAAGGAGATCACGCGCCGCGAGATCGAGGCGAACGTGAGCAACGTCGGCGTCCCCATCCCGACGACGACCGCCTACGTGATGGACGAAGCCCAGCGCCTGCTCCCCGTCGGCGTCCCCGGCGAGGTCTGCGTCGGCGGCGAAGGCGTCGCCCGCGGCTACCTCGGCCGCGACGAGCTGACGCGTCAAAAGTTCATCACGAACCCTTACAAGCCCGCCGAGCGCCTCTACCGCTCGGGCGACCTCGCCAAGCTGCTCGCGAACGGCGAGCTGGTCTACCTCGGGAGGATCGACGATCAGGTGCAGATTCGCGGCTTCCGCGTCGAGCCCGGCGAGGTGACGAGCCACCTGCTCCGCCACCCCGCGGTGGCGAAGGCCGAGGTCGTCGCGCGCAAGCTCCACGGCGACTCGCAGGAGTTGGTCGCCTACGTCGAGCCGGCGTCGGCCGTCTCCGTGACGGAGCTGCGCCAACACCTCTCCGAGACGCTGCCGCCCTACATGGTGCCCGCCGCCTTCGTCATGCTGGCGACGATGCCGATGACGACCAACGGGAAGATCGACCGCCGCGCGCTGCCCGCGCCCGACGAGTCGCGCCCCGACCTCGCGGAGAGCTTCGCCGCGCCGCGCAACGCCACCGAAGAGATTCTGGCCGGCATCTGGGCCGGGGTGCTCGGGCTTGAGCACGTCGGCATCCGCGACAGCTTCTTCGACCTCGGCGGCCACTCGCTCTTGGCCACGCAGGTCGTCTCGCGCGTCCGCGAAGCCTTCCACGTCGAGCTGCCGCTGCGCACGCTCTTCGAGGGCCCGACCGTGGCGCAACTGGCGCTCTTCATCGAGGCCGAGCAGCCCGAAGAAGGGCGCGCCGCGCAGGCTGTAATCACGCCCGCGCCGCGCGACGGCCGCCTGCCGCTCTCCTACGCGCAGCAGCGCCTCTGGTTCCTCGAACAGCTCGACCCCGGCAGCGCGCTCTACAACTGCCCCGGCGGCGCGCGCCTCCGCGGGACGCTCGACGTGCCGGCGCTTGAGTTCGCGCTCAACGAGATCATCCGCCGTCACGAATCCCTCCGCACTACGTTCGCCACCGTCGGCGGCGAGCCGGCACAGGTCGTCGGCGAAGCTTGGGAGCTGCGGCTCGAAGCCGAAGACCTCCGCGGGCTGGACGAGGCCGGGCGCGAGGCCGAGGCCACGCGGCTCGCGGGCGAGGAGGCTCGCGAGGGCTTCGACCTCTCAAAGGGGCCGCTCCTGCGCGTCCGCCTGCTGCGCCTTGCCGACGAGGAGCACGTCCTCCTGCTCACCATGCACCACATCGTCTCCGACGCGTGGTCGCTCGGCGTCTTCCTCAACGAGCTGGCGGCCGTCTACGAGGCGCGCCGCGCCGGCGTCGAGGCCGAACTGCCCGCGCTGACGATTCAGTACGCCGACTACGCCTACTGGCAGCGCGCCCACCTCGCGGGCGGGGCGTTGCAACAGCAGCTCGACTACTGGAAGCGCCAACTGGCCGCGGCACCGCCCGCGCTTGAGTTGACCGGCGACCGCCCGCGCCCCGAGGAGCAGACGCACCGCGGCGCGCAGCAGACGGTCGCGCTCGACGCGGAACTCTCCGAGTCGCTGCGCGCGCTCTCAAGGCGCGAGGGCGCGACGCTCTACATGACGCTGCTCGCGGCCTTCGCCGCGCTGCTCAACCACCTGACGGGCGAGCGCGACGTGGTCGTCGGCACGAACGCCTCGAACCGCGACCGGCGCGAGACCGAGGGGCTGATCGGCTTCTTCGTCAACCAGCTCGCGATGCGCGTGCGCGTGGACGGCGACCCGACCTTCCGCGAGCTGCTCGCCAGCGTGCGCGACGTGACGCTCGAAGCTTACGCGCACCAGGAGGCCCCGTTCGACCGCGTCGTGGACGCGCTCGGGCTTAAGCGCGACCTGCGCCGCGCGCCGCTCTTCCAGTTGAAGATCGACCTGCTCAGCACGCAGCCCGCCGACCTCGGCGGCGCGGGACTCGAAATCACCCCGCTGCTCGCCGACACGGGCGGCTCACACCTCGACCTCATCCTCTCGCTGGCCGACATGCCGGGCGGCATCGGCGGTCTCCTGCTCTACAGCACGGACCTCTTCGACCAGCCCACGGTGCTGAGGTTCTTCGAGCAGTTCGCGTCGCTCCTCGCCCAGGTCGCGGCGCGGCCCGACGCGCGGCTGAGCGACCTCGCGGCGGTGCTCGCCGAGGACGAGAGGCGGAGAACCGAGCGCCGCGAAGAAGAGTTCAGGAAGTCGAAGGCCGAGAGGCTGAAGAACCTCCGGCGCGGGGGGGCGCGGAAATGAGGGCGCACATGATGAACGAATTGACCACCGCCACACCCGAGCGCGGGAGCATCGGCCCCGTCAGGCGCAGGGCCGTCAGGGTCTCGCAGGAGAGCCTCGTGCGGACGGGACTGCTCGGCGCGCAAGGCCGGCTGCCGCTCGTCGTCGAGCCGGCGGTCGAGGGCGTGAGCCTCTCTTCGTGGCTCGCCGGCCACCGCGAAGAGGTCGAGGCGCGGCTGCTCGAACACGGCGGGCTGCTCTTCCGCGGCTTCCCCGTCGAGGGCGTCGAAGACTTCGAGCGCGTCATCAAGGCCGTCGCCGGCGAGCTGCTTGAGTACAGCTACCAGTCCACGCCGCGCAGCGCCGTCTCGGGGCAGATTTACACCTCGACCGAGTACCCGGCGGCGCACGACATCCCGCTCCACAACGAGATGGCCTACGCGCGCTCGTGGCCGATGAAGATTTGGTTCTACAGCGTGACGGTGGCCGCCGAGGGCGGCGAGACGCCGATCGCCGATAGCCGCAAGGTCTTCGCGCGCATCGCCCCGCACGTCCGGGAGCGGTTCGCCGAGAAGCAGGTCATGTACGTGCGCAACTACGACGAGGACGGGCTTGACCTCTCATGGTCAACCGTCTTCCAGACCTCCGACCGGGCGGAGGTCGAAGCCTTCTGCCGCCGCGCGGGCATCGAGTTCGAGTGGCAGGGCCGCGCCCGCCTCCGCACGCGTCAGGTCTGTCAGGCCACGGCCGCGCACCCGCAGACGGGCGAAGCAGTCTGGTTCAACCAGGCGCACCTCTTCCACGTCTCGAACCTTGAGCCGGCCGTGCGCGAGGCGCTCTCGGCGACCTACGCCGAGGAGGACTACCCGCGCAACGCCTACTACGGCGACGGCTCGCCCATCGAGCCGGAGGCGCTGGCGGAAGTCCGCGAGGCTTACGCGCGCGAGGCGGTCACGTTCCCGTGGCAGGCCGGCGACGTGCTGATGCTCGACAACATGCTCGCGGCGCACGGGCGCAGGCCCTTCGAGGGCGCGCGCCGGGTCGTCGTCGGGATGGCTCAGGCGTCCGAATAGTTTAGCGAAGGAAAGTTCAGCGAAGGCGAGCCGCCCGACGGGGACGGCAGCGGAGATTTAAGATGTCGCAACAGATTATCGAAGGCTTTCAACTCTCACCTCAGCAGAAGCACCTCTGGTCGCTCTCGGCGGGCGGCGACCGTTCGCCCTACGCCGCGCAGTGCTCCGTCCTCATCGAAGGCCCGCTCGACAGGGAGGCGCTCGGCGACGCGCTGCGCGACTTGGTCGAGCGCCACGAAATACTCCGCACCACCTTCGAGCTGCTGCCCGACATGACGATCCCGCTTCAGGTCGTCAACCGCGCCGCACGCCCCTGGGTCGCCGAGTACGACCTGCGCGGCCTCACCGAGCAGGCACAGGAAGAGCAAGTCGAAGCGCTCCTGCGCGACCTCCGCCCCGGCGGGGCCGTCGCCGCCGAGGGCGTCCAGCTCGGCTGCGCGCTGGCCTCGCTCGCGCCGCAACGTCACGCGCTGCTCGTCAGCCTGCCTTCGTTGTGCGCCGACGCGGCCGCGCTCCGCATCCTGATGCGCGAGCTGCGCGACTGCTACGCGGCGCGGCTCAGCGGCGCCGACGCGCACGAAGAACCCATCCAGTACGCAGACCTCGCCGAGTGGCAGAACCAGTCGCTCGAAGCCGAAGGCTCCGAGCTGGGGCTTGACTACTGGCGCAGGCAGCAGGCGGCGGGCGTCGCCCCGCGCCTGCCGTTCGAGAAGGACGCGCAGGGCGGCGCCGAGTTCAGCCCCGAGCCGCGCCTCTCGCTCGTGCTCAGCCGCGAGACGGCCGAGTCGCTGGAGAAGGAGGCCGCGCTCTGCGGCTCCACGCTCCAGACCTCGCTGCTCGCCTCCTACTTCGTGCTCCTCTCGCGGCTCTCCGGCTCGCCCGACCTCAACCTCGGCGTCCGCTTCGACGGCCGCAACTACGACGAGCTGGCCTCGGCCCTCGGCCCCTTCGCGCGCCTCCTCCCGGTCGGCGCGGCGCTCGCGCCCGGCCAACGCCTCGAAGACCTCTTCGCCGCGCTCGACGCCTCGCTGGCCGAGGCCGCGCGCTGGCAGGAACTGTTCACGCCCGACGCTTCGGCGCCCGCGCTCCCCTTCTGCTTCGAGTTCGTCGCCGAGGCCGAGCCTTCGCTTGAGACGGACGGCGGCGAGCTGCGATTCACGCTGCGCGGCGCCTACTCCTACGCTTCGCGCTTCGGGGTGCTGCTGCGCTGCCTGCGGCGCGCCGACGGCTCACTCCTCGCCGAGTGGCACTACGACGGCGCGCTCTACGGCGAGGACGAGGTGACGCGCCTCGTCGAACACTGGGTCACGACCGTCGAGAGCGTCTGCGCTCGCGGCGGCCGGGCGCTGCTCGAAGAGTTGGAGATTGTTGGGATTGGAGAACTCGCCGAACTGCTCCGCCACGGCCGCGGCCCGGCGCTGGAGTTGGAAAGCCCGCGTTGCGTGCACGAGCTGTTCGCCGCCCACGCCGCGCGCACGCCCGACGCGACGGCCGTCGTCTACGAGAAAGAGAGCCTGACCTACGCCGAAGTTGAGCGGCGCGCGAATCAGTTGGCGCGCCACCTCCGCGGTCTCGGCGTCCGCGCCGAGCAGCGCGTCGGGCTGCTACTTGAGCGCTCCACCGCGATGATCGTCGGCATGCTGGGCGTCATGAAGGCCGGCGCCGCCTACGTGCCGCTTGAGTCGGGGCAGCCGGCCGGGCGACTGGCGCTTCTGGCCGCCGACGCCGGGGTGCGCGTCGTGGTCTGCGCCGAGTCGTTGCGCGCCGAGGCCGAGGCGCTGGGCTGCGCGCACGTCGTCTCATTGGACGGCGACGCCGAAGTAATTTCAAGAGAGAGCGGCGAGAAGGTGGAGGCGCGCGCGGCCGAAGGCAACGTCGCCTACGTCATCTACACCTCCGGCTCGACCGGCGCCCCGAAGGGCGTCTGCGTCGAGCACCGGCAGCTCGCCAACTACTTCAACGCCGTCCGCGAGAGGCTTGAGCTTCCCGCGGGCGCCAGCTACGCGCTCGTCTCGACCTTCGCGGCCGACCTCGGCCACACGGTCATCTTCCCGGCGCTCTGCACGGGCGGCACGCTCCACGTCATCTCCTCAGAGAGGGCGACGGACGCCGGCGCGCTGGCCGAATATTTCGCCGAGCGCCCGGTTGACTGCCTCAAGATCGTGCCCTCGCACCTCGCCGCGTTGCTGACCCACGCGCGGCCCGAGCTGCTGCTGCCACGCCGCCGCCTCGTACTCGGCGGCGAGGCGCTGGGCTGGGACTTGTTCGAGCGGATTCGCTCACTCGCCCCCGGCTGCCGCGTGCTCAACCACTACGGCCCGACGGAGACGACGGTCGGCGTCCTGACCTGCGAGGTCGAGCGCGTGACCGCGCGCGTCAGCCAGACGGCGCCGCTCGGCTGCCCGCTCGGGAACACGCAGGTCTACGTGCTCGACGCGCTGCTGCGCCCGTCCGCGCCGGGCGTCCCCGGCGAGGTCTACATCGGCGGCGCCAACGTGGCGCGCGGCTACCTTAACGCCCCGTCGGCCACCGCCGCGAAGTTCGTCCCGAACCCGTTCGGCCTCGCGCCGGGCGAGCGCCTCTACAAGACGGGCGACCTCGCGCGTCTGCTCCCCGACGGTCAGGTCGAGTTCCTCGGCCGCGCCGACGATCAGGTCAAGGTGCGCGGCTTCCGCATCGAGCCGGGCGAGATCGAGGCCGCCATCGGCCGCCACGAAGGCGTCGAGCAGGCGAAGGTGCTGGCGCGCGAGACAAACTCGGGCGACAAGCGGCTGGTCGCCTACGTCGTCCCCGGCGACGAGCGCGCGGGAGCTCTCAAGCGCCGCCTCAGGCTTGAGCGCGAGGGTCGTCTCGCCGCACGCCAGTGCTACGAGCTGCCGAACGGCATGGTCGTCGCCAGCCAGAACCGGAACGAGACCGACTACATGTACAAGGAAATCTTCGAGCAGAAGATTTACCTCCAGCACGGCGTCACGCTCGCCGACGGCGACTGCGTCTTCGACGTGGGCGCCAACATCGGGATGTTTAGCCTCTTCGTCGGCCGCGTCTGCAAGGGCGCGAAGATTTACGCCTTCGAGCCGATCCCGCCGCTCCACGATTTGCTGAGCGCCAACGCGGCGCTCCACGGCCTCGACGCCGAGACCTTCCAGTGCGGCGTCTCGGCCGAGGCGGCGCGACAGGAGTTCACCTACTACCCGCACCTCACGCTGATGTCGGGCCGCCACGCCGACCTCCGGCAGGATCAGGAGGTCGTCCGCCTCTTCGAGTCGAACCGGCGCACGCCCGGCGAGGGCGAGGCCCTCGACGAGAGCCTGCTCGACGAAGTGCTCGCCGAGCGGATGACGAGCGAGAGCTTCCTCTGCCGTCTGGTGAGCGTCTCCGACGTGATCCGCGAGCACGGCGTCGAGCGCATCGACCTCCTCAAGATCGACGTGCAGAAGAGCGAGCTGGAGGTGCTGCAAGGGATTGCCGACGGCGACTGGCCGAAGATCGAGCAGGTCGTCCTCGAAGTTCACGACGTTGACGGCCGTCTCGAACAGATCGTGTCGCTGCTCGAAGCGCGCGGCTTCCGCGTCGCCGTCGAGCAGGAGGTCATGCTCAAAGAGACGCGCCTCTTCGACGTGTACTGCGTCCGCCCCCCGCGTGATGCCGGCGCGCGTCGCACCGCGCAGGACGCCGCCGCGCGCGAGGCGACCGCACCCGCCGACGGCTGGGCGAGCCCCGACGCGCTGCTCGAAGACGTGCGCGCGTACCTGAAGAACCAACTGCCGGAGCACATGATCCCTTCGGCCTTCGTCCTGCTCGACCACCTGCCGCTCACGCCGAACGGCAAGCTCGACCGCCGCGCGCTGCCCGAGCCGGTCGCGGCGGGCGCGGACGCCGAGCAGAGCTACGTCGCGCCGCGGACGCAGACCGAGGAGGCGCTGGCCGCCGTCTGGGCCGAAGTCCTGGGCGTCGAGCGCGTCTCGGCCTCCGACAACTTCTTCGAGCTGGGCGGAGATTCGATCCTTTCGATTCAGATCGTGGCCAGAGCCAACCGCGCGGGGCTCAGGCTTTCGCCGCGCCTGCTCTTCCGACACCAGACCGTCGCCGAGTTGGCCGCCGCCCTCGACGCCGCTTCGGAAGGCGAAGGCGTCGCCGCCGCCGCCGCGGCCGAGCAGGGGCTGCTCGAAGGTCTCGTTCCGCTCACGCCCGTCCAGCATTACTTCTTCGGGCAGCAGCTCCCCGACCCGCAACACTTCAATCAGGCGTTGCTGCTCACGCTCCGCCGACCCGTAGAGCTTGAACTCTTGCAGCGGGCGGTGACGGCCGTCGCCGAACACCACGACGCCTTACGGCTCCGGTTCGAGCAGACGCCCGAAGGCTGGTCGCAGTCTTACGGCGGCGACGAGTCGCTCAAGGATTTCGCCGTGCGCGTCGTGGACGTGAGCGCGCTCGCGGGCGACGAGCAGCGCGCGGCCGTCGAGTCGGAGTGCGACGCGGCGCAACGGAGCATGAAATTGGACGGCGGGCTTTTCCGCGTCGTGCTCTTCGAGACGGGCGCCGAGCAGCGGCTGCTCCTGGCCGCGCACCACCTCGTCACCGACGGCGTCTCCTGGCGCATCCTGTTGGAAGATTTGGCGCAGGCCGTCGGCCAGGCCGAGGGCGGCGAGCCGGTCAGTCTGGGTCGCAAGACGACCTCTTACAGGGCGTGGGCCGAGCGGCTCCGACAGTACGCCGCGACCGAGACGGCGCTGGCCGAGAGAGACTACTGGGGCGAAGTCGAGGGCGCGAGCGGCGGGCCGCTCCCCGTCGAGTACCCCGGCGGCGAGAACACCGTCGAGTCCGCGGCCACCATCACCTTCTCGCTCGACGCCGAAGAGACGCGCGCTCTCTTGCAGGAGGTGCCCGAAGCCTACCGCACGCAGGTCAACGACGTGCTGCTGACGGCGCTCGCCGAGACGCTGTCGAAGTGGACGGGGCGCCGCCGCGTGCTCGTCGAGATGGAGGGGCACGGGCGCGAGGAAGAACTCTTCGCGGACGTTGACCTCTCGCGCACCGTCGGCTGGTTCACCACGCTCTTCCCCGTCGTCCTCGACGCGGGCGCGGCCGGTCGCGGCGGCGCGCTGATTAAGTCAATCAAGGAGCAGCTCAGGCGTGTGCCGAACCGCGGCATCGGCTTCGGGGTGCTGCGCCACCTGAGCGGCGACGCCGAGGTCGCGGCGCAGATGAGCGCGCTGCCCCGGCCTGAAGTGAGGTTCAACTACCTCGGGCAGTTGGACAACGCGCTCGCGGCCGACTCGCTCTTCGGCGCCGCCGGCGAGGCCACGGGCGCCGAGCGCGCGGGCGGCCAGCGGCGCTCCTACCTCCTCGACTTCTCCGGCGCGGTGACGGGCGGGCGTCTTCAACTCGGCGTCAGCTACAGCCGCAACGTCCACGCGCGCCACACGGCCGAGCGCCTCGGCCGCGGGCTGGTCGAATCGCTGCGGGCGATCATCGCGCACTGCCGCTCTCTCGAAGAGGAGGCGCTGACGCCCTCCGACTTCCCGCTCGCCAAACTGAGCCAGCAGCAGCTCGACAAAATCATGTCCCTGACGGGCCGTGGGGGTGACTCCGATGCGAACTAGGCAACAGATCGAAGACCTGTACCCGCTCTCGCCCGTCCAGCACGGGATGCTCTTCCACTGCCTGCTGTCGCCCGAGGTCGGCGTCTACTTCGTGCAGAAGTCCTGCACCCTCAAGGGCGACCTCGACGTGGCCGCGCTCGAACGCGCGTGGCAGAAGGTGCTCGACCGCCACCCCGTTCTGCGCACCGGCTTCGTCTGGGAGGGGATGGACGAGCCGGTGCAGGTCGTCTACCGCGGCGTGCGGCTGCCCATCCGGCAGGAGGACTGGCGCGGGCTTTCGGCCGACGAGCAGGGCGCGCGCCTCGCCGAACACCTCCGCGTCGAGCGCCGCAGCGGCTTCGACCTGACGCAGGCGCCGCTCATGCGCCTCGACCTCTTCCGCCTCGCCGACGACGCCTACCGCCTCATCTGGAGCCACCACCACCTCCTGATGGACGGCTGGTGCAACACGCTCATTCTGCGCGAGGTCTTCACGCTCTACGAGGCTTACGCGCGGGGTCGCGAGGTCGAGCTCGAACCGAGCCGCCCCTTCCGCGACTACATCGCGTGGCTTCAGGGGCAGGACTTGTCGCGCGCCACCGAGTTCTGGCGCGAGACGCTCGAGGGCTTCGAGACGCCGACGCCGCTCGCCGTCGAACAGCTCACGGGCGGCCGCGCCGCCGAGCAGTCCTTCGACGAGGAGTACACGCTGCTCTCTCTTGAGGCGACGCGCGCGCTCCAAGCCACCGCGCGCCGCCACCGCCTGACGATGCACACCGTCGTGCAGGGCGCTTGGGCGCTGCTGCTCTCGCGCTACAGCGGCGAGCGCGACGTGCTCTTCGGCGACGTGGTCGCCGGCCGCCCCGCCGAGATCGAGGGCATCGAGACGATGGTCGGCATGTTCATCAACGCGCTGCCCGTCCGCGTCGGCGTCACGGCCGGCGAGCGCCTGCTCCCGTGGCTCAAGCGCCTTCAGGAGCACCAGATTGAGTCGCGCCAGTACGAGCACAGCCCGCTCGTGCAGGTGCAGCAGTGCAGCGACGTGCCTCAGGGCACGCCGCTGTTCGACTCGCTGCTCGGCTACCAGAACTACCCCGTTGACGCCACGCTGCGCGACGGGCGCGCCAGCGTCCGCATCGAGGACGTGCACACCATCCAGACGGCGAACTACCCCGTCATCGTCACCATCACCCCCGTCCCCGAGCTGATGACGCTCATCAAGTACGACTGCTCGCGCTTCGACGTGGGCACCGTCCGCCGGATGCTCGGCCACTTCCAGACGCTGCTCGAAGCCTTCGCGGCCGACCCCGAGCGGCGGCTCGAAGACTACGACGTGCTGACCGGGGACGAGCGCCGGCAGTTGCTCGTCGATTGGAACGACACGACGACCTCCTACCCGCGCGACCGGCAGGTGCAGGAGCTGTTCGAGGAGCAGGCCGCGCGCACGCCGGACGCCGCCGCCCTCGTCTTCGGCGAGCAGACCCTGACCTACCGCGAGCTGAACGAGCGCGCCAACCAACTCGCGCGCCACCTCCGCGCGCAGGGCGTGGGCGCCGAGTCGCTCGTCGGCCTCTGCGTCGAGCGCTCGGCCGAACTGATCGTCGGCATGCTCGGCATCCTTAAGGCCGGCGGCGCCTACGTCCCGCTCGACCCCTCGTACCCGGTCGAACGCCTCTCCTTCATGATGGCGGACGCCGCCATCGAGGCGCTGGTGGCGCAGGAGCGTTCGCTCGACGAGCTGCCGTCCTTCTGGGGGCCGGTCGTCTGCCTCGACGCGGACGCCGATCTGCTCGAAGCCTGCGAGACTGAGAACCTGCCGCCCGCGGGCGACGCCGGCGACCTCGCCTACGTCATCTACACCTCCGGCTCGACCGGCACGCCGAAGGGCATCTCCATCGTGCACCGCGCCATCGCGCGGCTGGTGCGCGACACCGACTACGTCACGCTCACCCCCGAAGACCGGGTGGCGCAGGCTTCCAACTCCTCGTTCGACGCCGCGACCTTCGAGGTCTGGGGCGCGCTGCTGAACGGCGCCTGCCTCGTCGGCATCGACAAGGAGGTCGCGCTCTCGCCGGGCGGCCTGGCCGCCGAGGTGCGCCGCCGACAGATCAACACGCTCTTCCTGACGACGGCGCTCTTCAACCAGTTGGCCGCCTCCGAGCCGGGCTGCTTCGCCGGCGTCCGCCACCTCCTCTTCGGCGGCGAGGCCGTAGACCCGCGCCGCGTCCGGCAGGTGCTCTCGGACGGCGCGCCCGAGCGCCTGCTCCACGTCTACGGGCCGACCGAGTGCACGACCTACGCGACGTGGCAGCACGTCGAGCGCGTCGCCGACGGCGACCAGACGGTGCCCATCGGGAGGCCGCTGGCGAACACGCAGTATTACGTCCTCGACACGCGCCTCGACCCCGTCCCCGTCGGCGTGGCGGGCGAGCTATACCTCGGCGGGCCGGGACTCGCGCGCGGCTACCTGAACCGCCCCGCGCTCACCGCCGAGAAGTTCGTCCCCAACCCGTACTCCGCCGAGGCCGGCGAGCGCCTCTACAAGACGGGCGACCGCGTCCGCCTTCTGCCCGGCGGCGCCGTCGAGTTCCTCGGGCGCGTCGATAATCAGGTCAAAGTCCGCGGCCACCGCATCGAGTTGGGCGAGGTCGAGGCCGTCATCACCGCCCACCCCGCCGTGCGCGAGTGCGCCGTCATCGTCCGCGACGACTCGGGCGACAGGCGCCTCGTCGCCTACGTCGTCGCGGCGAACGAAGACGCGCCGCCGACCGGCGAGGAGTTGCGGCGTTACCTCGGCGAGAGGCTGCCGGACTACATGGCGCCCTCGCGCTTCGTCTCGCTCCCCGCGCTGCCGCTCACGCCGAACGGCAAGGTTGACCGCCGCGCGCTGCCCGCGCCCGACGCGGCGCGCGACGACTTCGAGTCCGCCTACCTCGCGCCGCGCACGCCGACCGAAGAGATGCTCGCGGGCGTCTGGGGCCAACTCCTCGGCGTCGAGCGCGTCGGCGCGGGCGACAACTTCTTCTCGCTCGGCGGCCACTCGTTGCTCGCGACGCAGGTGATGTCGCGCATCCGCGACACGTTCGGCGTCGAGATCGCGCTCAGGGAATTGTTCGAGCAGCCGACGCTGCGCGCGCTGGCCGACTGTGTGGACGCTTCGAGGCAGGCCGCTTCGCCCGTGGGTGAAGCGCCGCCGCTCGTCCGGGCCGCGCGCACCGACGCGCTGCCGCTCTCGTTCGCGCAGCAGCGCCTCTGGTTCCTCGAACAGTTGGAGCCGGGCGGCACCGCCTACAACATCCCCGTCGCGCTGCGCCTCTCGGGCGCGCTCGACGCCGACGCGCTTGAGGCGAGCCTCAACGACCTTATCCGCCGCCACGAAACCCTGCGCACGACCTTCCGCGTCGTCGGCAACGAGCCGGCGCAGGTCGTCGCCCCCTTCGAGCCGCTCGCGCTGCCGCTCATCGACCTCTCGGCCCTTCCCCGCGAGCGCGCCGAGGCGGAGGCCGTCACGCTGCGCGACGCCGAAGCGCGCCGCGGCTTCGACCTCGCTGAAGGGCCGCTGCTCCGCGTCGGCCTGCTCCGGCTCGCCGAGGACGAACACCTCCTGCTCGTCACGATGCACCACATCATTTCGGACGGCTGGTCGATGGGCGTCCTCGTCCGCGAAGTCGCCGCGCTCTACGACGCGCACCGCGCGGGCGTCGAGGCCGACCTCCCCGAGTTGGACATCCAGTACGCGGACTACGCCGCGTGGCAGCGCGAGTACCTGAGCGGCGAAGTGCTTGAACAGCAACTCGACTACTGGAAGAAGCAACTGGCGGGCGCGCCGCCGGCGCTTGAGCTTCCCGCCGACAGGCCCCGCCCGGCCGTCCAGAGCTTCCGCGGCGCGGCGCTCACCTTCTCTTGCAGCCCGGAGTTGAGCGACGCGCTGCGCTCGCTCTCGCGCCGCGAGGGCGCGACCCTCTACATGACGCTGCTCGCGGCCTTCGCCGCGCTGCTCAAACGCCACAGCGGCGAGGGCGACGTGGTCGTCGGCTCGCCCATCGCGAACCGCAACCGCGCCGAGACCGAAGGGCTGATCGGCTTCTTCGTCAACACGCTGGCCGTCCGCACGCGGCTCGGCGGCGATCCGACCTTCGCCGAGGCGCTGCGCGGCGTCCGCGACGTGGTGCTCGGCGCCTACGCGCATCAGGACGTGCCCTTCGAGCGCGTCGTCGAGGAGTTGAAGCCCGAGCGCGACCTCAGCCGCTCGCCCGTCTTTCAGGTGATGTTCGCGTGGCAGAACGCCTCGTCGGACGAGCTTCGCCTCGAAGGCGTCCGCATCGCTTACGAGGGCGCGCGCGTCGAGACGGCGAAGTATGACCTCGGGCTGACGATGTGGGAGCGCGACGGCGTGCTCGAAGGCTTGGTCGATTACAGCACCGACCTCTACGAGGGCGAGCGCATCGAGAAGCTGACCGGCCATTTCGTCGCGCTGCTCGAAAAGATCGTCGCCGGCCCCGAAGGTCGTCTGTCGCAGCTCGCGGCGCTGCCCGAGGCCGAGACGCGCCGCCAACTCGTCGAGTGGAACGACACGCGCGCCGAGTACCCGCGCGACCTCTGCGTCCACGAACTCTTCGAGGCGCGCGCCGCGTCCGAGCCGAACGCGACGGCGCTGCTCTGCGAAGGCGTTGAGATTTCCTTCGGCGAGTTGAACCGCCGTGCGAACCGTCTCGCGCGGGGCCTCCGCCGCCTCGGCGCGGGGCCGGAGACGGTCGTCGGCCTCTGCCTCGCGCAGTCGGCCGAGCTGCCGATCGCCATGCTGGCCGTCCTCAAGGCGGGCGCGGCCTACCTGCCGCTCGACCCGTCCTACCCGGCCGAGCGCCTCAACTACCTGCTCGCGGACTCGCGCGCCGCCGTCCTCCTAACCGAGCGGCCGCTCGCCGAAAAATTCGACGACGGCGCGGCGCAGGTGCTCTGCCTCGACGCGCTCGCCGCTGAACTCGCGCGCGAGCCGGACGCGAACGTCGAGAGCGGCGTCGCGCCCGACAACGCCGCGTACGTCATCTACACCTCCGGCTCGACGGGCACGCCGAAGGGCGTCGTCGTGCCGCACCGCGGCCTCGTCAACCACGCCACGGCCGTCGCACGCCGCTACGGGCTGCGCGCCGCCGACCGCGTGTTGCAGTTCGCCGCGCCCGCCTTCGACGTGGCGGCCGAAGAAATCTTCCCGACGTGGCTGAGCGGCGCGGCGGTCGTGCTCTGGCCCGAGCGGCACGGCGTCTCGTTCGCCGAGTTCAACCGCTTCGCCGAGTCCAACGCGCTGACGGTGCTCAACCTGCCGACGCCCTACTGGCAGGAGTGGGTGCAGTCGCTCGCGGGCGGCCGTCAACAACTCCCCGAGACGCTGCGCGTGATGGTCGTCGGGAGCGCCGCCGGACTGCCCGAGCGCTTCGCGACGTGGCGCCGGCTGGCGGGCCAAGGCGTCCGCACCTTCAACGCCTACGGGCCGACCGAGGCGACCATCACCTCGACCGTCCACGAGCTGTGCGACGCGCCGGCCGGCGACGAACTGGCCGCCGTGCCCGTCGGGCGGCCCGTCGCGAACACGCGCGCTTACCTGCTCGACGCGCAGTTGACCCTCGTCCCCGCGGGCGCGCCGGGTGAGTTGTACCTCGGCGGCGTTCAGCTCGCGCGCGGCTACCTGAGCCGGCCGGCGCTGACGGCCGAGCGGTTCATCCCCGACCCGTTCTCGTCCGAGCCGGGCGCGCGGCTCTACCGCACGGGCGACCTCGCGCGCTACACGGCCGCGGGCGAGCTTGAGTTCCTCGGCCGCGCCGACGATCAGGTCAAAATCCGCGGCCACCGCATCGAGCTTGGCGAGGTCGAAGCCGTCCTCGCGCAGCACGCGGGCGTCCGCGACGTGGTCGTAATCGCGGCCGACGCCGGGCGCGGCGAGAAGTTCCTCGCCGCCTACGTGGTGGCGGCGCACGAGCAGCCGACGGTCGCGGAGCTGCGCTCCCACCTGCGCGCGCGCCTGCCCGAGTACATGATGCCGGGCTCCTTCGTCTTCCTCGCGGCGCTGCCGCTCACGCCGAACGGCAAGGTTGACCTGCGGGCGCTGCCCGCGGCCGACGACGCGCTCGCCGGTCTGATCTCCAACGTCGCGCCGCGCACGCCCGACGAAGAGATGCTCGCCGGCCTCTGGGCCGACGTGCTCAAGCTCGAAGGCGTCGGCATCCGCGACAACTTCTTCGACCTCGGCGGCCACAGCCTGCTCGCCACGCAGGTCGTCTCGCGCGTGCGCGAGATGTTCGGCGTGGAGGTCGCGCTGCGGCAGTTGTTCGAGCGCCCGACGGTCGAGGCGCTGGCCGAAGCGGTCGCGGAAGCGCGCGCCGCGGAGGCGGGCGACCCGCGCCCGCGCCTCGTGCGAACCGCGCGCGACGGCGCGCTGCCGCTCTCTTACGCGCAGCAGCGCCTCTGGTTCCTCGACCAGTTGGAGCCGGGCAGCGGCTTTAACAACATCCCCGTCGCGCTCCGGCTCGAAGGGCGTCTCGACGTAGGCGCGCTCGAAGCCGCCTTTAACGAGATCGTCCGCCGCCACGAATCCCTGCGCACGACCTTCGCGAGCGCCGACGGCGAACCCGTGCAGGTCATCCGCGAAGTGAGCGAGCTGCGGCTCGTCGTCGAAGACGTGAGCCGCGACGAGGCGGCGCGGCTCGCCGAGGAGGAGTCCCGCGCGGGCTTCGACCTCGCGGCCGGCCCGCTGCTCCGCGTCCGCCTGCTGCGCGTCTCCGAAGAGGAGCACGTCCTGCTCGTCACGATGCACCACATCGTCTCCGACGGCTGGTCGATGGGCGTCCTCGTCCGCGAAGTCGCCGCGCTCTACGAGGCGCGGCGCGCGGGCGTCGAAGCGCGGCTGCCCGAGCTTCCCGTCCAGTACGCGGACTTCGCCGCGTGGCAGCGCGCCTACCTCGGCGGCGGGGTGTTGGAGAAGCAGCTCTCCTACTGGAAGGGCCAGCTCGCAGGCGCGCCTGTGATTGAGCTGCCCGCCGACCGCCCGCGCCCCGAGGAGCAGACGCACAGCGGCGCGCAGCACCCCGTCCGTCTGGACGAAGGTCTCGCGGAAGCCCTCCGCTCGCTCTCGCGGGGCGAAGGGGCGACGCTCTACATGACGATGCTCGCGGCCTTCGCGACCTTGCTCAACCACCTGACGGGACGCCGCGACATCGTCGTCGGCACCGACGTGGCCAACCGCAATCAGGTCGAGACCGAGGGGCTGATCGGCTTCTTCGTCAACCAGCTCGCGATGCGCGTGCGCGTGGACGGCGACCTGACCTTCCGCGAGCTGCTGCGAGGCGTCCGCCAGATCGCCCTCGAAGCCTACGCGCATCAGGAGGCGCCGTTCGACCGCGTCGTGGACGCGCTCGGGGTGGAGCGGAGCCTGAAGTACTCGCCGCTCTTCCAGGTCAAGTTGGTGCTCCAAAACACGCCCTCGGCGGAGGCCGAAGCGCCGGGCTTGCGGCTGAGCAACGTGGAGATCGACCGCGGCACGTCGCAGCTCGACTTGAACCTGCGCCTGACCGAGTTTGACGGCGCCATCTACGGCTCGGCCGAGTACAGCACAGACCTCTTCGACCGGCAGACCATCGCACGCCTCCTGCGCGGCTTCGAGCTTCTGCTCGGGGAAGTGGCCGAGCGGCCCGACGCGCGCGTGAGCGAGTTGGTCGCGGCCGTCGCCGCGGCCGAGAGCCGTCAGCGCGAGGAGCGCGGGCGCGAGTTGAAACAGTCCATCTCCGACAAGCTGAAGAACCGCCGCCGGGCGACGAGCGGCCGGCCAACGGAAGGCGACGCGACGCCCGCGGAGGTCGCGGCCGTCGCCGAGTAAGGCGGCGGGAATTGTTCGGAGCCGCCGCGGCGGCCCATGACCGACAGAGAGAACGCACATGCAGAAGATGACCGTCGAAGGATTCAGGCTCTCACCCCAGCAGGAGCACCTGTGGCTCTCACAGCAGGGCGGGGGCGGTGCGCTCACTCGCGCCGTCTGCTCCGTTCGCGTCGAGGGGGTCATAGACCTCCCGACGCTCGAACGCGCCGCCGCGATGGTGGTGGCGCGTCACGAAATCCTCCGCACCTCCTTCCAGCGTTTGGAGGGCATGGCCGCGCCGCTTCAGGTGGTCGGCGACGGCGGCCCCGTGCGGGTCGAGCGCCACGCACAGCGCGGCCTCGACGCCGAGGCGCCGCTCTCGCTCACGCTGCTCACCAAGTCGGGCGGCGAGCACGAGCTGACGGTGAGCCTCCCGGCGCTGTGCGCCGACCTGACCGGGCTCAAGAACTTCGTCGCCGAACTCGGGCGCTGCTACGCCGCCTGCGCGCGCGGCGCGGTGCTCGACGACGAGCCGATGCAGTACGCGGATTTTTCCGAGTGGCAACACGAAATCCTGACCTCCGAGGAGACCGCGGAGGGGCGCGACTTCTGGCGGCGCGACGGCTCGACGGAGCCGGCCGCGTTGGCACTTCCGTTGGCGGCCACGCAACGCGCCGACGGCTCGTTCAACCCGCAGGTCGTCTCGCGCGCGCTCAGCGCCTCGGCTTCGGCGAAGCTCGAAAGGCTGGCGGCCGGTGAAGGCTCGTCGCTCTCGACGGCCGCGCTCGCCTCTTTTTCACTTGTTCTCTCGCGGCTCGACGGCTCGCCGCGGCTCACGCTCGGCGTCGTCTTCGACGGACGCAACTACGAAGAGCTGGCGCCGGCGCTCGGACTCTTCGCGCGCACCCTGCCCGTCGCCGCCGCGCTCACGCCCGGACAGACTTTCGCGCAGATGCTGACCGTGCTCGACGCCTCGCTGGCCGAGGCCGCGCGCTGGCAGGAACTGTTCACGCCCGACGCGTCCGCGCCCGCGCTCCTCTTCTGCTTCGAGTTCGTCGCCGAGGCCGAGCCGTCCGTTGAGGCGACCGATTCGGTACGCTTCACGCTCGCGAAGGCGTCCGCTTACGCCTCGCGCTTCGGGGTGCTGCTGCGCTGCCTGCGGCGCGCCGACGGCTCGCTCCTCGCCGAGTGGCACTACGACGGCGCGCGCTACTCCGAGCCTGAAATCGCCCGCTTGGCCGAGCGCTGGGAGGCGGCGGTCGAGAGCGTCTGCGCGCGCGGCGGCGCGGCGTTGGTTAACGAAGGGAACGTGGTCGGGCCGGTCGAACTAGACGAGTTAATGTGGCACAGCCGCGGCGTCGAGGCCGAGTGGGAAGGCGTCAACTGCCTCCACGAGCAGTTCGCCGCGCAGGCCGCGCGCACGCCCGACGCGACGGCCGTCGTCTACGAAAACGAGAGTCTTACTTACGCCGAGCTTGAGCGCCGTGCCAATCAGTTCGCGCGCCATCTCCGCGGCCTCGGCGTCCGCGCCGAAGAGCGCGTCGGGCTGCTGCTTGAGCGGTCGATAGAGATGGTCGTCGGCCTGCTCGGGGTCTTGAAGGCCGGCGGCGCCTACGTGCCGCTTGACGCGACCTTGCCCGCGGAGAGGCTGCGCGTGATGGTCACGGACGCGGGCGTGCGGCTGGTCGTCAGCGTCGAGTCGCTGCGCGCCGAGGCCGAGGCGCTGGGCTGCGCGCACGTCGTCTCCTTGGACGGCGACGCCGAAGTAATTTCAAGGGAGAGCGGCGAGAAGGTGGAGGCGTGCGCGGCCGAAGGCAACGTCGCCTACGTCATCTACACCTCCGGCTCGACCGGCACGCCGAAGGGCGTGATGATCTCTCACCGCTCGATCTGCAACCGGCTGCTCTGGATGCTGCGGCAGTTCCCCGTGACGGCCGAGGACAGCGTCCTCCAGAAGACGCCCTACAACTTCGACGCCTCCATCTGGGAGTTCTTCGTGCCGCTCTTCGCGGGCGCTCGCCTCGTGATGGCGCGGCCGGGCGGGCATCAGGAGAGCGACTACCTCGTCGAAGCCGTCGTCGAGCACGGCGTCACGACGCTCCAACTCGTCCCCTCGATGCTCCGCGTCGTCTTAGAAGAGCCGGGCTTCGCGCGCTGCGCCACGCTCCGCCGCGTCTTCTGCGGCGGCGAGGCGCTGACCGCCAAGATTCAGGAGCAGTTCTTCGCGCAAGGGCGCACGGAGCTGCACAACCTCTACGGCCCGACCGAGACGGCCATCGACGCGACCTCCTGGACTTTCAGGGCCGACGACGCCGAGCGCGCGGTCATCATCGGCCGGCCCATCTCCAACACGCAGGTCTACCTCCTCGACGAGCAGTTGCGCCCCGTCCCCTTCGGGGTCGCCGGCGAGCTGCACGTCGGAGGCGTCAATCTCGCGCGCGGCTACCTGAACCGCCCCGCGCTCACCGCCGAGAAGTTCATCCCCGACCCGTTCTCGCGTGAGCCGGGCGCGCGCCTCTACAAGACGGGCGACCTCGCGCGCCGCCTCGCCGACGGCTCGGTCGAGTACGTCGGGCGCATCGACCATCAGGTCAAGCTGCGCGGCTTCCGCATCGAGCTGGGCGAGGTCGAGGCCGCGCTCGGCCGCCACCCGCTGGTGCGGCAGGCCGTCGTCACGGTCAGGGAGGACGCGGGCGAGCGCCAGCGGCTCGTGGCTTACGTCGTCGGGCCCGACGGGGCGACGCTCACGGCCGTCGAGCTTCAGGCGCACCTGAAGACGCTGCTGCCGGAATACATGGTGCCTTCGGCCATCGTCGTCATGGGCGAGCTGCCGCTGATGCCCAACGGGAAGATTGACCGCAAGTCGCTGCCCGCGCCGGAGCAGGCGCGGACGGAGTCGGGTGAAGCATACGTCGCGCCGCGGACGCAGACCGAGGAGGCGCTGGCCGCCGTCTGGGCCGAAGTCCTGGGCGTCGAGCGCGTCTCGGCCTCCGACAACTTCTTCGAGCTGGGCGGAGACTCCATCCTCTCCATCCAGATCGTGGCCAGAGCCAACCGCGCGGGCCTGCGGCTCTCGCCGCGCCTGCTCTTCCGACACCAGACCGTCGCCGAGCTGGCCGCCGCGCTCGACGAAGCCGGCGCGGAAGCCGAGCCGTCGATGACGGCCGAGCAGGACGTGCTCAACGGTCCCGCGCCGCTGACGCCGATTCAGAGCTACTTCTTCGAGCAACAGTTGGCCCACCCGCAACACTTCAACCAGTCGCTGCTGCTTACGCTCCGCCGCCGCGTCCGGCCCGAACTCTTACAGCAAGTCCTGACGGCCGTTGCCGAACACCACGACGCCTTACGGCTCCGGTTCGAGCAGACGCCCGAAGGCTGGTCGCAGTCTTACGGCGGGCCGGAGACGGCCGGCGACCTCGTCGTGCGCGTCGTGGACGTGAGCGCGCTCGCGGGCGACGAGCAGCGCGCGGCCGTCGAGTCGGAGTGCGACGCCGTGCAGCGGAGCATGAAGTTCGACGGCGGACTTTTCCGCGTCGTGCTCTTCGAGACGGGCGCCGAGCAGCGGCTCCTGCTGGCGGCGCACCACCTGATTATCGACGGCGTCTCGTGGCGGATTCTGGTCGAAGACATCGCGCGCGGGCTGGAGCAGGCCGGGCGCGGAGAGCCGGTCAGTCTGGGTCGCAAGACGACCTCTTACAGGGCGTGGGCCGAACGCCTCCGCGACTACGCCGACGGCGAGGCGGCGGCCTCCGAGCTTGAGTTCTGGCGCGGCGTCGAGCGGAGCGCGGCGGCCGGCCTGCCCGTGGATTACCCCGGCGGCGCGAACACGATTGCGGACGGCGCGAGCGTCGAGCAGTGGCTCGACGCCGAGGAGACGCGGGCGCTCTTGCAGGACGTGCCGAAGGCTTTCCGCACGCGGATTAACGACGCGCTGCTGACGGCGCTCGCCGAGACCGTGGGCGGTTGGACGGGCAGCCGCCGTGTGCTCGTCGAGATGGAAGGGCACGGGCGCGAGGAAGAACTCTTCGCGGACGTTGACCTCTCGCGCACCGTCGGCTGGTTCACCTGCGTCTACCCCGTGCTGCTCGACCTCGAAGGGGCGGAAGACGCGGGCGCCGCGCTCCGTCGCGTCAAGGAGAGCCTGCGGCAGATACCGCACGGGGGCGTCGGTTACGGAGTCCTCCGATACCTGCGCGGCGGCGCGGAGTTGGGCGGCGGCGCCGACCCGGAGGTGAGCTTCAACTACCTCGGGCAGTTGGATCAGACCGGAGACGCCGACCCGCTCTTCGCCGGCGCGCCCGAGTCGCCGGGGGCTTTGCAGGCCGAAGGCGGGAGCCGCGGCTACCTGTTAGAGCTGACGCTCGCCGTCGTCGGCGGGAGGCTGCGCGTGCAGTGGAGCTACGGCACACGCCTGCACGCGCGCGGCACGGTCGAGCGTTTGGCCGCCGCCTACGTCGGCGCGCTGCGTCGGCTCGTCGAGCACTGCCGGTCGGAAGAGACGCCGGGCTTCACCGCCTCGGACTTCTCGCTGGCCGGGTTCAGCGAGGGCGAGCTCGAAGGAATCCTCGCCGAAGTCGAGTTCGAGGGGATGTTGGGGGATTGAGTCAGATGAGTGCAAAGAATATCGAAGACGTGTACCCGCTTTCGCCGATGCAGGAAGGGCTGCTCTTTCACAGCCTCTACTCGCCGGGCGACGGCCTCTACGTCACACAGTTTCCGTACAACTGCGCGGGGATCAACGTCGAAGCGCTCCGCGGGGCGTGGCAACGCGTCATCGACCGCCACCCAATCTTCCGCACGGCCTTCGTTTGGAAGAACGCCGACAAGCCCTTGCAGGTCGTCGGCCGCCGCGCCGAGCTGCCCTTCGAGGTCGTGGACTGGCGCGGCCTGAGCGTGACCGAGCAGGACGCGCGCTTCGACGCGCACCTCGCCGAAGACCGCCGGCGCGGCTTCCAGCTCAACCGCGCGCCGCTGCTTCGCGTCTCGCTCTTCCAGACGGGCGAGGACAGCTACAAGTTCCTGCTCAGCCACCACCACCTCCTGATGGACGGCTGGTCAACGTCGCTCGTCTTCAAGGAAGCCTTCGCCCTCTACGCCGCGCTCTGCGAGGGGCGCGAGCCGGAGTCGGGGCCGGCGCGTCCGTTCAAGAACTACATCGCGTGGCTGCAACGGCAGGACGCGGCGGCGGCCGAGTCGTTCTGGCGCGAGCACCTGAAGGGCTTCACGGCGCCGACGCCGCTCGTCCTCGACCGCGTGCCCGGCCGCGCGCTCAGCACCGAAGAGTCATACGCGGAGGAGTTCGCCGTCCTCAGTCCCGAGACCGTCACGGCCCTTCAGGCGCTCGCGCGCCGGAACCAGTTGACCATCAACACGGTCGTGCAGGGCGCGTGGGCGCTGCTGCTCTCGCGCTACAGCGGCGAGCGCGACGTGGCCTTCGGCGCCGTCGTCTCGGGGCGCTCCTCTCCGCTCGACGGCGTCGAGTCGATGGTCGGCCTCTTCATCAACAACCTTCTGACGCGCGTGCGCGTCACGCCGGACGCCCCCGTCCTCGACTGGCTGAAGGGGTTGCAGGAGCAGCAGGTCGAGGCGCGACAGTTCGAGCACACCCCGCTCTCGCGCGTGCACGCTTGGAGCGAAGTGCCGAACGGCGAGCGACTCTTCGAGAGCATCCTCTCGTTCCAGAACTTCCCCGTCAGCGCCTCGCTCGCCGGGGCCGCACGGCAGTTTGAAAGCATCCACACCATCGAGCAGAGCGCCTACCCGCTGACGCTCGTCTGCTCGCTCGGCGAAGAGCTGCACATCTCCGTCAGGTATGACCGACGCTCCTTCGACCAGCCGACGGCCGCGCGCATCGCCGGCCACTTGCAGACGCTGCTCGAAGCCGTCGTCGCCGAACCGGCGCGGGCCATCTCGCGCCTCCCGTTCGTGACCGCGCCCGAGCGCGAGCTTCTTTTAACGGATTGGAGCCACACCCCCTCGCCCGCGGCCCCGCGCTCTTGCGTCCACGAGCTCTTCGAGGAGCAGGCCGCGCTGACGCCCGACGCCGTCGCCGTCGAGTTCATGTCCGAGCGGGTCACGTACGCGGAACTGAACGCCCGCGCCAACCGCCTCGCGCGCCACCTGCGCGAGTCGGGCGTCGGCGCCGAGACGGCGGTCGGCCTCTGCGTCGAGCGCTCGTCCGAGCTGATCGTCGCGATGCTCGGCGTCCTCAAGGCCGGCGGCGCCTACGTCCCGCTCGACCCGCAGTACCCGATTGAGCGACTCACCTACATGCTCGCCGACGCCGGCATCAACGTCCTCGTCACGCGGAAGGCTTTCCTCGACGCCGTGCCCGCGTACGACGGCCGCGCCGTCTGCCTCGACGCGGACGCCGAACTCATCGGCGCGCGCGACGCGGCGAACCTTCCGTGCGTCACGACGCGCGAGAGCCTCGCCTACGTGATGTACACCTCCGGCTCGACGGGGCGGCCCAAGGGCGTGAGCGTGCCGCACCGCGGCATCGTCCGGCTCGTCAGGGAGACTGCTTACGCCGGCTTCACGTCCGACGAAGTCTTTCTCCAACTCGCCCCCGCCTCCTTCGACGCCTCGACCTTTGAAATCTGGGGCGCGCTTCTCAATGGCGGGCGCCTCGTCGTCATGCCGCCGCACCAGCCGTCGCTCTCCGAGATCGGCGAGGCCATCCGCGCGGCGGGCGTGACGACGCTGTGGCTCACCTCTGGCCTCTTCAACCTGATGGTTGACGAGCGGCTCGAAGACTTGAAGACGCTGCGGCAACTGCTCGCGGGCGGCGACGTGCTCTCGGCGGCTCACGTCGAGAAGTTTCTCGCGGCGGCCGAAGGCTGCCGCCTCATCAACGGCTACGGACCGACGGAGAACACGACCTTCACCTGCTGCCACACGGTCGCGGCCGGCGCCGTCGAAGGGTCGGTGCCCGTCGGCCGTCCCATCGCGCACACGCAGGTCTACGTCCTCGACGAGGCGTTCGAGCCGGTGCCGGTCGGCGTGGCGGGCGAGCTTTACGTCGGGGGCGCGGGGCTGGCGCGCGGCTACGCGAACGCGCCCGCGCTGACGGCCGAAAAGTTCGTGCCGCACCCGCACGCGGCGGAGCCGGGCGCGCGCCTCTACAAGACGGGCGACCGCGTCCGCTTCCTGCCCGACGGCTGCATCGAGTTCCTCGGGCGCAACGACCGGCAGGTCAAGGTGCGCGGCTTCCGCGTCGAGCTGGGCGAGATCGAGTCCGCGCTCGGCCGTCACGAAGCGGTGCGCGAGGTGGCCGTCGTCGCGCGCTCGGCCGGCGAGCTGGGCGTCAAGCAGCTCGTCGCCTACGTCGTCGTCGCCGACGGCCAGACGGCGACGCCCGCCGCGCTGCGCGCGCACGCCCGCGAACTGCTGCCCGAGCACATGGCGCCCGCCGCCTTCGTCCTGCTCGACAGGTTCCCGCTCACGCCCAACGGCAAGCTCGACCTCAAGGCGCTGCCCGCGCCCGAGGGGACCGAGCGCGAGCCGGAGGAGGCTTACGTCGCGCCGCGCAACGCCGTCGAGGAGACGATTGCCGGCCTCTGGTCGCAACTGCTCGGCGCCGAAACGGTCGGCGTCGCGGACAACTTCTTCGCGCTCGGCGGGAACTCCATCTTCGCCATCCAGCTCCTCTCGCGGCTCAACCGCGCCTTCGGGCTGGAGCTGCCGCTGCGGCTCGTCTACGACAGCCCGACGGTGGCGGGCCTCGCCGGGGCGGTCGTCGAGGCGCAGGCCGCGCAGGCCGACGAGGCCGAGCTGGCGCGCCTGCTCGCGGAGCTGGAAGAGCTTTCCGAGGACGAGGCGCGCACGCTGCTGGCGGGCGGCGCGGGCCGGGATTGACCGCGGGGGCCGAGCCCACGGCCGCCGCACAGAGTTTTAGATTGGGGGAAAAGAGAATGAACAACGAGCCTTTGTATCTCAGGCAGAACGTGCTGGTCGAGCCTTTATTCAACCAGTGGTACGCCTGGCCCTACCTCATCCCGCCCGCGACGGCGGCGATGTTCATCGCGAACATGCACCTCAAGATCATGCAGTCGTTCGTCGCGGCGCCGCAGATTCACGTCGCCGCCTTGAAGAACCCTGCGATGCGCGGCGGCCCGTTCATCAACTACGGCGCGGACAAGGCGCCGGCCGTCAAGGCGCTCGTCGAGCAGACGACGCGCGACAGCGCGCCGCTGCTGGAGCTGGCCGCCGCCGTCCAGCGCGCCAACGCGGCGCTCGCGGCCGACGCCAGCGGGTTCTCGCTCGAACCGCTCTACGAGAAGATACCGGAGGCGCTGCGCGGCTACGTCGAGCTAGTCTACGACCTCAACAACGCGCCCTCGCTCCGCTTCATCGAGGGGCTGCTCTATAAGAGCCCCTACTACACCGAGGCGCCGCAGGCCGTCGCGCTCTCCCTGGTCGAAGGCGACGAGCGCCCCTTCGCGCTCAGCACGCCCTACCTGCGCGACGACAGCAAGCTCCACCTCCACCTCCCGTTCCGCTCCGCGGCGCTCGACGAGCTCTTCCGAATGAAGACCGTGCCGCAGACCCTCGGCCACATCAAGGAGGCGCTCGGCGTCTCGGAGGCCGACGGGGAACTCTTCGCCACCTTCTTCACTTCGGAGCCACCGCCGCCGCCGCCGCGCTACGACGGCGACGCCGTGCGCGTCCGCTACTTCGGCCACGCCTGCATCCTCGTCGAGTCGAAAGAGACCAGCATCCTCTTCGACCCGGTCATCAGCTACAAGTACGACAACGGCATCGAGCGCTACACCTACGCCGACCTGCCCGAGACCATCGACTACGTCGTCATCACCCACGGCCACCAGGACCACTTCATGTTCGAGTCGCTGCTGCAACTCCGCCACAAGACGCGCCACGTCGTCGTGCCGCGGTCGAACGGCGGCGGCTTGGCCGACCCGTCGCTCAGGCTCATCCTCCAGCAGGCCGGCTTCAGAAACGTCATCGAGCTTGACGAGATGGGGAGCGTCGAGGTCGAGGGCGGCGAGATCGTCGGCCTCCCCTTCATGGGCGAGCACGCCGACCTCAACATCCGCGCCAAGCTCGCCTACCTCGTCAACCTCAAGGGCCGCAAGGTGATGTGCGCGGCCGACTCGAACAACATCGAGCCGCGCCTCTACCAGCACATCCACGACGCGGTCGGCGACGTGGACGTGCTCTTCCTCGGGATGGAGTGCGACGGCGGGCCGCTCACCTGGCTCTACGGGCCGCTGATGACCTCGCCGCTGGCGCGGAAGATGGATCAGTCGCGCCGGCTCGACGGCTCCGACCACGCCAAGGGGATGGACATCGTCAACCGCCTCAACGCCAAGCAGGTCTACATCTACGCCATGGGCCAGGAGCCTTGGCTGACGTTCCTGACTTCGATCCAGTACACGCCGGAGTCGCGCCCCATCGTCGAGTCCGACCGGGTCGTGACCGACTGCTCGGGGCGCGGCCTCTCGTCGGAGCGTCTCTTCGGCCGCAAGGAGATTCTGCTCCGGCCCGCCGACGACGAGCGCGAGGCGTGCGAAGCGCGGACGGCGTGCGCGGTCATCTAGGCTCAGCGGCCGGGTCGCCTTCCGACCCGGCCGCCGCACCTTCACAGCCCGCGGCGGGGCCTTCTGCCGGGGCAAGGGTTCGTCTCACATTCGGGGAAAGTTTTATGAACCAGGGCATCTTATCCACCATCGGCAACACGCCGCTCGTCGAGCTGGAGAGAATCTTTCCGGATAACCACTTCCGGCTCTACGCCAAGCTCGAAGGCTTCAACCCCGGCGGGAGCATCAAGGATCGGCCGGCCGCGCACATCATCAAGCGCGGCGTCCTCTCCGGCCAGATCACCCGCTTGACGACCGTCGTCGAATCCAGCTCGGGCAACATGGGCATCGGCCTCGCGCAGATCTGCTCCTACCTCGGGCTGCGCTTCATCTGCGTCGTGGACGCGAAGACGACGCGGCAGAACATCAAGCTGCTCAAGACCTACGGGGCCGAGGTCGATGTCATCGAGAAGGCCGACCGCGAGACGGGCGAGTACCTGCCCGCGCGCATCAGCCGCGTCCGCGAGCTGCGCGACCAAATCCCCGACAGCTTCTGGCCCAACCAGTACGCCAACAAGTACAACGCCGAGGCGCACCACCGGACGATGGGCGAGATCGTGGAGGCGCTCGGCCGCGTGGACTACCTCTTCTGCGCCGCCAGCACCTGCGGCACGATGCGCGGCTGCGTCGAGTACATCCGCCGCGAGGGGCTGTCCACGAAGGTCTACGCCGTGGACGCCGTCGGCAGCATCATCTTCGGCTCGCGCAAGGCCAAGCGGCTCATCCCCGGCCACGGCGCGGCGGTCGTGCCGCCGCTCTACGCCCACGGCCTCGCCGACCGCGCCATCCACGTCAACGACCTCGACTGCGTCATCGGCTGCCGCCGCCTCGTCAACACCGAGGGGATTCTCGCGGGCGGCTCGTCGGGCGCGGTGCTGATGGCCGTGCGGGAGATCAGCTCGCAGATTCCCTCCGGCTCGACCTGCGCCATGATCTTCCCCGACCGCGGCGAGCGCTACCTCGACACCATCTACTGCGACGAGTGGGTGGCCGAGCACTTCGGCGACGTGGCGCACCTCTGGGAGTCGCACGCGGAAGAGTTCGAGGCCGCGGCCGTCGCCTAGAAGTGGCGCGCGCCGACGCGGGCAGGAGGTTCTGAGAAATGACGGAAGCAATCATGAGTGAGAGGACGGGGCGGGGCGGCCCCGGCGCGTCGCGGCGCCGGCTCGTCAGCGTCACGCGCGAGAGCATGGTCGAGACGGCGCCGCTCTTCGCGGGGAGCCGCCTGCCGCTCGTCGTCATCCCGTCGGCGGCGGGCCGGCTCGACCTGGCAGTGTGGGCCGCCGACCACCGCGAGGAAGTCTCCGCGCGGCTCGCGGAGCACGGCGGCATCCTCTTCCGCGGCTTCGGCGTGCGGACGGCCGAGGAGTTCCACGGCCTGATCGCGGCCGTCTCGGGCGAGGCGCTCGAATACAGCGAGCGCTCGTCGCCGCGCAGCCGCGTGGCCGGCTCGAACATCTACACCTCGACGGACTACCCGGCCTCGCAGACCATCTTCGTCCACAACGAGAACTCCTACAAGCGGAGCTTCAACCAGAAGATTTTCTTCTTCTGCGAGACGGCGCCGGCGCGCGGCGGTGAGACGCCCATCGCCGACTGCCGCCGCGTCTACGAGCGCATCCCCGAAGCCGTCCGCGAGCGCTTCGCCCAACGCGGCTGGATGTACGTCCGCAACTACGGCGACGGCTTCGGCCTCGACTGGCCGACGGCCTTCCAGACCGACGACCCGCGCGCGGTCGAGGAGCACTGCCGCCGCAACGGCATCGCGGTCGAGTGGCGCGAGGGCGGACGCCTCCGCACGCACGCCGTCCTGCCGGCCGTCGTCCGCCACCCGCGCACCGGCGAGCCGGTCTGGTTCAACCACGCCACCTTCTTCCACGTCTCGACGCTCGACCCGGCCCTGCGCGCCGGCCTCCTCGCCGGCTTCGAGGACGAGGCCGAGCTCCCGACCAACACCTACTACGGCGACGGCTCGCCCATCGAGCCCGAGACGCTCGACGTGCTGCGCGAGGCTTACCGCGAAGAGACCGTCAGCTTCGCGTGGGAGCGCGGCGACGTGCTCCTGCTCGACAACATTCTCGCCGCGCACGGGCGCGCGCCCTACGAAGGGGCGCGGCGCATCCTCGTCGGCATGACCGAGTTAATCAACCGCTCCGAAGCGCGTCCGGAAGAACTGTGATGACGAATAAGATTTCCGACCTCATCGAACTGCTGCGGGAGCGCGCCGCGCGCCAGCCCGAGCGGACGGCCTACACGTTCCTCGACGGCGACGGCGCCGAGGAGGCCAACCTCACCTACGCCGGGCTTGAGCGCCGCGCGCGCGCCGTCGCGGCGCGCCTCCAGGCCGGCGGCTTCGCGGGGCAGCGCGTGCTGCTGCTCTACCCGCCGGGGCTTGAGTACATCACCGCCTTCTGGGGCTGTCTCTACGCCGGGGCGGTCGCCGTCCCCGCCTACCCGCCGCGGCAGAACCGCTCGCTCGACCGGCTTCAGGCCGTGGCCGCCGACGCACAGTCAACGCTGGCGCTGACCAGCTCGGCGCTGCTCGCGAAGGTGGACGCCTTCAACGCGCGTTGCGAGGGGCTGAGCCGTCTGAGCTGGCTCGCGACCGAGACCGTCCCCGACGAGATGGCCTCGCAGTGGCGGCGCCCCGCCGTCGGCGGCGACGACCTCGCGTTCCTCCAGTACACGTCCGGCTCGACCTCCGCGCCGAAGGGCGTGATGGTGACGCACGGCAACCTGCTCGAAAACGAGCGGATGATTCAGGAGGCGTTCCGGCAGACCGAGGAGTCGGTCGTCGTCGGCTGGCTGCCGCTCTATCACGACATGGGGCTTATCGGGAACGTCTTGCAGCCGATCTACGTCGGCGCGCGCTGCGTCCTGATGTCGCCGGTCTCTTTCCTGCAAGACCCCTCGCGCTGGCTCTCGGCCATCTCGCGCTACCGCGGCACGACGAGCGGCGGGCCGAACTTCGCCTACGACCTCTGCGTCCGCAAGGTCGGCCCCGAGCAGCGCGCGCAGCTCGACCTGAGCAGTTGGGAAGTCGCCTTCAACGGCGCCGAGCCCGTGCGCGCCGAGACGATGACGGCCTTCGCCGAAGCCTTCGCGCCCTCCGGCTTCCGCGCCGAGGCTTTCCGCCCCTGCTACGGGCTGGCCGAGGCGACGCTGCTCGTCTCAAGCGAGGCCGGCGAGTCCGGCCCGCCGCCGGTCAAGACGGTCGCGGCCGAGGCTCTGCGCGACAACCGCGCGGAAGAACTCCCCGCCGGCACGGCGGGCGCGCTCTCGCTCGTGAGCTGCGGCGAGGCGCCCACGGGTCAGGGCGTCGGCGTCTTCAGCCCGGAGACTTTCGAGGAGTGCGCGGGCGGCGAGGTCGGCGAGGTCTGCGTGTGGGGGCCGAACGTGACGAAGGGCTACTGGAACCGGCCCGAAGAGACGGCGCGCGTCTTTCAGACGCACCCGACGGCAGGCGCGTTCCTCCGCACGGGCGACCTCGGCGTCGTGCTCGGCGGCAAGCTGTTCGTCACCGGCCGCCTCAAAGACCTGATCATCATCCGCGGGCGCAACCACTACCCGCAGGACATCGAGCTGACGGTCGAGCGCAGCCACGCCGCGCTGCGGCCGGGCGGCGGCGCCGCCTTCACCGTCGAGGTGGACGGCGAGGAGCGCCTCGTCGTCGCGCAGGAGGTCAACGTCCGCCGCGGGCTGGACGACCCCGACGAGGTCGTCCGCGCCGTCACCGAGGCGGTCGCCGAAGCGCACGAGTTGCAGTTGCACGCAGTCGTGCTCGTCAAGGCCGGGAGCATCCCCAAGACTTCGAGCGGCAAAATCCGCCGCAGCGCGTGCCGCGAACAGTTCCTCTCGCAGACGCTCGACGCCGTCAGCCTCTGGCAGGCGACGCCCGCGGCCGTCAGCGAGACGACGACCGACGCGCCCGACGCGCGCGACGCCGACTCAATCGCGGCGTGGCTGCGGACGGAAGTCGCCGCCCGGCTCGGCGTGCGCGCCTCGGAGATCGACGCCGCCCGCCCGCTCTCCGACTACGCGCTCGACTCGCTGGCGGCCATCGAGCTGACGCACCGCATCGAGTCGCAGCTCGGCGTCCGCCTGCCGATGGCGAGCCTCCTCCAAAGCCCGAGCATCAACGAACTGGCCGCGCAGGCCGCGGAAGCCGCTCCGGCCGTCTCGACCGCGCTCGCGACCGCGACTGAGACCGAGCACCCGCTCTCGCGCGGGCAGCAGGCGCTTTGGTTCCTCTACCGGCTCGCGCCCGACAACGCGGCCTACAACATCTCGACCGCCGTCCGCGTCACCTCGGCGCTCGACGTGGCGGCGCTGCGTCGCGCGCTCCGTCTGCTGGTGGAGCGCCACCCCTTGCTGCGTTCGACCTTCGGCGTCAGCAATGACGCGCCCGTCCAGCGCGTGCTCGACGGCGCGGAACTCTCCTTCGAGGTGATCGACGCCGAAGGGCTGGGCGAAGACGAGTTGGGCGTCCTGCTCACAGAGGAGGCCGCGCGCCGCTTCGACCTCGAAGCCGGGCCGGTCTTCCGCGTCCGCCTCTTCCAACGCCCGGCCGAGGGGCACGTCGTCCTCCTCGTCGTCCACCACATCGTCGCCGACTTCTGGTCGCTCTCGGTGCTGGCGCACGAGCTCGGCGTCCTCTACGCGGCCGAAGTCTCCGGCTCGCAGGCGGCCCTTCCCGACCCGCAGCTCGGCTACGCCGACTACGTGCGCCGCACCGAGCAGGCGCTCGGCGGCCCCGAGGGCGAGCGCCTCTGGTCTTACTGGCGCGAGCGGCTGGCGGGCGAGCTGCCCGCCCTCAACCTGCCCTTCGACCGCGCGCGCCCGCCCGTGCAGACCTACCGCGGCGGCTCCGAGGCGTTCCGTCTGAGCGCCGACGTGACGCGCGGCCTCAAGGAGCTGAGCCGCGAGCAGGGCGCGACGCTCTACATGACGCTGCTCGCGGCCTTCCAAACCCTGCTCTACCGCTACACGGGGCAGGAGGACATTCTCGTCGGCTCGCCGACGGCGGGGCGCCCGCAGCACGACCTCTCGGGCGTGGTCGGCTACTTCACCAACCCGGTCGTGCTGCGCGGCAGCCCGTCCGGCTCGCGACCCTTCACGACGTTCCTCGCCGAGACCAGGGAGTCGGTGCTCGCGGCCTTCCGGCATCAGGACTTCCCCTTCCCGCTCCTCGTCGAGCGCTTGCAGCCCGAGCGCGAGGCGAGCCGCTCGCCGCTCTTTCAGGTGATGTTCGTCCTCCAGAAGGCGCACCTCCAAGGCGGCGAGGGGCTGGCCGCGCTGGCGCTCGGCGAGTCCGGCGCGCGCGTCCGTCTCGGCGAGCTTGAGTTGGAGTCGGTGGCGCTCGCGCAGCGCGTCTCGCAGTTCGACCTCACGCTCGCGATGGTCGAGTCGGGCGACGCGCTCTCGGCCTCTTTGCAGTACAACACAGACCTCTTCGACGCGCAGACCGTCCGGCGGATGGCCGAACACCTTCAGACGCTTCTGGCCGGTGTCGCCGCGCGCCCCGCGCGCACCCTCTCAGAGCTGCCGATGCTCGGCCAGGCAGAGTCGCGCCTCATTCTCTCTGACTGGAATCGGACGGGAGCCGACTACCCGCGCGGCCTCTGCCTCCACCAACTCTTCGAGCAGCAGGCGGAGCGCACGCCCGAGGCGACCGCGCTCGTCTACGGCGACGAGCGCCTGACCTACGCCGAATTGGACGCGCGCGCCAACCGACTCGCGCACCGCCTGCGCGACCTCGGCGCCGGCCCCGAGGTCTTCGTCGGCCTCCTGCTCCGGCGGCGCACCGAGCTGGTCGTCGCGCTGCTCGCCGTGCTCAAGTCGGGCGGCTCGTACCTGCCGCTCGAACCGACCTACCCGACCGAGCGCCTGCGCTTCATGCTGCGCGACACCGGCGCCGGCGTCCTCGTCACCGAGGAGGAGTTGCTCGGCCTCGCGGACGAACTCCTCGCGCCCGAAGAGGGCGAGGCCCAAGCGACGAACGCGACGAACGCGGCGCCGCTCGTCGTCTGCCTTGAGCGCGACCGCGAGGCCGTCGCGCTCATGCCCGCGACCGCGCCGCGCCCGGCGGCCGTCGCGCCCAACATGGCCTACGTCATCTTCACTTCCGGCTCCACCGGCAGGCCGAAGGGCGTCATCATCAACCACAGCAGCGCCGTCATCATGGCGCAGTGGGCCGGCGAATACTTCACGCGCGAGCAGTTGCGCGGCGTCCTCTTCTCCACCTCGGTCTGCTTCGACCTCTCGGTCTTCGAGCTCTTCGCGCCCTTCAGCGTCGGCGGCACGGTCATCCTCGCCGAGAACGCGCTTGAGCTGCCCACGCTCGCCGCCGCCTCCGAGGTGACGCTCGTCAACACCGTGCCCTCGGCGATGGCCGAGCTGGTGCGCGGCGGCGACGTGCCGCCGAACGTGACGACCGTGAACCTCGCCGGAGAGGCGCTGCCGCGCGAGCTGGTCGAGCAGCTTTACGCGCTCGGCACGGTCAAAGAGGTCGTCAACCTCTACGGCCCTTCGGAGGACACGACCTACTCGACCTTCGCGCTGATTCGACCCGGCGAGGGCTGCGCGCCCGCCATCGGCCGCCCGCTCGCCAACACGCAAGCCTACGTGCTCGACGCGCACATGCGTCCCGTCCCGGCGGGCGTCACGGGCGAGCTCTACCTCGGCGGCGAGGGACTCTCGCGCGGCTACTGGCGGCGGCCAGCGCTGACGGCCGAAAAGTTCGTCCCCGACCCGTTCTCGGGCGAGGCCGGCGCGCGGCTCTACCGCACCGGCGACCTCGTCCGCTACAAGGCGGGCGGCGTGCTCGACTACCTCGGGCGCGTGGATCATCAGGTCAAGGTGCGCGGCTTCCGCATCGAGCTCGGCGAGATCGAGACGGCGCTGCGCCAGAGCGAGCTGGTCAGGGAGGCTTCCGTCGTCGTGAGCGACGCCGGGGGCGAGAAGAGCCTCGTGGCCTTCCTCGTCATGGACGCGGCCGAGCAGGCCGAGGCCGTGCGCGAGCTGCGCGCGTGGATGCGCGAGCGCGTGCCGTCCTACATGGTGCCGCAGTTCTTCGTCACGCTCGACGCGCTGCCGCTGACGCCCAACGGCAAGGTTGACCGCAAGTCGCTCGTCGCGCTCGCCGCGCGCGAGCGGGCCGGCGCCGGCGGCGAGCTGAAAGAGCCGCGGACGCAGACCGAGGCCGCGGTCGCCGAGGTCTGGCGCGACGTGCTCGGCGTCGAGCGCCTCGGCGTCGAGGACAACTTCTTCGAGCTGGGCGGCCACTCGCTCTTGGCCACACGCCTCGTCTCGCGGATGCTCCAACGCTTCGGCGTCGAGATCAGCCTGCGCTCCTTCTTTGAAGCGCCGACCGTCGAGGGGCTGGCCCGCGTCGTCGAGGCCGCGCTCAAGTCGGCGCCCGTCTCGACCGCGCCGCCCATCGTGCCCGCGCCGCGCGACGGCAACCCGCCGCTCTCGTTCGCGCAGCAGCGCCTCTGGTTCATCGCCCAGTTGGAGCCCGGCAACACGGCTTACAACATGCCCGCCGCCGTGCGGCTGACGGGCGGGCTCGACGTGGGCGCGCTTGAGCAGAGTCTGACCGAGGTCGTGCGCCGCCACGAGGCGCTCCGCACCGTCTTCGTGACGCAGGACGAGGAGCCGACGCAGGTCATCCAGCCGGCGCGCCCCGTCCTCGTTACGCTCGAAGACCTGAGCGGGCTGGCCGACGACGAGCGCGAGGCCGAGGCCGCGCGGCTCGCCACCGCCGAGGCGCGGAAGCCTTTCGACCTCGGCCGCGGCCCGCTCATCCGCTTCACGCTGCTGCGGCTCGGCCGCGACGAGCACATGCTCCTGCTCACCGTCCACCACATCGTCTTCGACGGCTGGTCGATCGGCGTCCTCATCCGCGAGCTGAGCGAACTCTACAAGTCTTACACCGGCGGCGGCACGGCCGCGCTCGCCGAACTTCCCGTGCAGTACGCCGACTACGCCGTCTGGCAGCGCGGCTGGCTGAAGGGCGCGGAGCTTGAGCGGCAGCTCGCCTACTGGCGCGAGCGGCTCGCGCACGCGCCGGAGGCTCTGAGCCTGCCGACCGACTGGCCGCGCCCGGCCGTGCTCGGCGCGGACGGCGCGTCCTGCTCGCTCCGGCTCCCGCAGCCCCTCGTCGCCTCCCTGAAGACGCTCGGGCAGCAGGAGGGCGCGACGCTCTTCATGGTCTTGCTCGCCGGACTCCAAGTGCTGCTCTCGCGCTACGCGGGGCAGGAGGACGTGCCGGTCGGCGCGGCGGTCTCGAACCGCAACCGCGCCGAGGTCGAAGGGCTGATCGGCTTCTTCGTCAACATGCTGGTGATGCGCGGCGACCTCTCGGGCGCGCCGACCTTCAGGGAGTTCCTCGGGCGCGTGCGCGAAGTCGCGCTCGAAGCCTACGCGCATCAGGACGTGCCCTTCGAGCTGCTCGTCGAGTCTTTGCAGGCGGGGCGCAGCCTCAACCGCGCGCCGCTCTTCCAGGTCGCCTTCGTGCTGCAAAACGTCCCCACGTCCGAGCTGGAGCTGGCCGGGGTGAAGCTGCGCCCCGTCGAGGTGGACGCCGGCCGCGCGCAGTTTGACCTGAGCCTGTCGCTCACCGAGACGGAAGACGGCGGCGTCGCCGGCACGATCACATACAACACGGCGCTCTTCGGCGCCGCCACCGCCGAGCGCATCGGCCGTCACCTCGCGGCGCTGCTCGGGGCCGCGGCCGCGCGCCCCGACGTACCCGTCGCCGAGCTGACGTTCCTCTCGGCGGCGGAGCGTTCGGACCTGCTCGTCGCGCGCAACCGGACGGCGCGCTCCTACCCGCTCGACACGCCGCTCCACGCGCTCTTCGAGGAGCAGGCCGCGCGCGCGCCGGGACACACGGCGCTCGTCGCCGGCGCGGGGCACGTTACGTACGGCGAACTCAACACGCGGGCCAACCGGCTCGCGCGCCTGCTGCGCGAGCGCGGCGTCGGCGCGGAGAGCGTCGTCGGGCTTCACCTACCCCGCTCGGTCGAGGCGGTCGTCGCGCTCCTCGCCGTGCTCAAGGCCGGAGCCGCCTGCGTCTCGCTCGACCCCGAGTTCACGCCGGAGCAGCTCGGCTTCATCCTCGCCGACGCGCGCCCCGCGCTCGTCCTGACCGACGAGACGCTGCTCGCGCCGCTGCCGGGCGCGGCCGAGACTCTCTGCCTTGAGTCGGCGCGCGAAGCACTCGCGCGGCAGAGCCAGGAGAACCTTTCGCGCGCCGTCGCCGCGCACAACCTCGCGTGGGTCAACTACGCCTCGACTTCGGACGGGCGGCTGCGCGGCGCGATGCTGCCGCACCGCGGCCTCGTCAACCGCGTGAGCTGGATGCAGGAGTCGCGCGGCCTCCGGCCCGACGACCGGATGCTCTTCAAGTCTCCCCTGAACTCCGACGAGTCGGCGGCGGAACTCTTCTGGCCGCTCTGCTTCGGCGCTCAAGTCGTCGTGGCCGCCGCGGACGATGGCGCCCTCGCCGCGTGTGCCGGCGAGCACGGCGTCACGGGTCTCGCCTTCACGCCCACCGCCCTCTGGGACTTCGCGGCGGAGGACGGGGCGGCCGACTGTCGCAACGTGCGTCTGGTGGTCTGCGCCGGTGCGCCCCTTGGCGCGGGCGCGCTGGCCGAGTTGCGGCGCGTGCTGCCGGACGCCGAGGTCTTCCAAACCTACGGGCCGCCGGAGGCAAGCGGCGCGGCGGCCGGCCGGGTGTGTGACGAGGCCGAAGCCGTCGAGCGCGGCGCGTCACCCCTGGGCGCGGCGGCCGGTAACACGCGGGCCTACGTGCTCGACGCGCACATGCGTCCCGTCCCGGCGGGCGTCACCGGCGAGCTTTACGTCGGCGGCGACGGACTCGCGCGCGGCTACGTGAACCAACCCGAGCTGACGACCGAGCGGTTCGTCCCCGACACGCTCTCGGGCGAGGCGGGCGCGCGGCTCTACAAGACGGGCGACCTCGCGCGCTACGGCGCGGGCGGCCTGCTCGAATACGTGGGGCGCGCCGAACAGCGAATCAGATTCGGCGGTCAGCAGGTGAATCTCTGGGAGGCAGAGGACGCGCTGCGAACACACGCGCGGGTGCGTGAAGCCGTCGTCATGATGGCCGAAGGCGAGGGCGGCGAGAGGCTCGTGGCCTTCGTCGTCGCGCGCGGGCAGCAGACGCCGACCGAGGCCGAGCTTCGCGCGTGGACGAGGGAGCGCGTGCCGTCTTACACGGTGCCGCAACTCTTCGTCACGCTCGAACGGCTGCCGCTCACGCCCGACGGCAAGGTTGACCGCCGCGCCCTCGCGGAACTCGCCGCCCGCGAGCGCTCCGGCGGCGCGCGCCCCGTGCAGGCGCCGCGGACGGAGACCGAGGCCGCGGTCGCCGAGGTCTGGCGCGGCGTGCTCGGCATCGAGCGCGTCTCGGTCGAGGAGAACTTCTTCGAGCTGGGCGGCCACTCGCTCTTGGCCACACGCCTCGTCTCGCGCCTGCGTCAGCGCCTCGGCGTCGAAGTCGGCCTGCGCTCCTTCTTCGAGTCTCCGACCGTCGAGGGCCTGGCCCGGCTCGTCGAGGCCGCGCGGCAGACGAAGGCCGCGCCCAACGCGCCCTCCATCAGGAGGGCCTCACGCGAAAACTACCGCACCAACGTCCCGCCTCAAGGGGCGTTGACGCTGCCCGAGGCGCTGCGCAAGCAGGCGTCGCAACAGTGACCCCGGCGGCCGGCGCGGTCGCCGGCCGGAAGGGCGAACGATTTAGCTTTGGAGAGTAAGACCATGCATGACGACGAAGTGTTAATCCTCAAGGGCGGGGAAATCCTCTCGCTACTCGAAGGTCAGGAGCGCGAGCTGATTGACATCGTGGCCCGCGCCTACATGGCGCACGGACAGGGGGCCAGCTCACTGCCCCACTCCCTCTTCCTGCGGTTCCCCGACGACGAGCGCAACCGCATCATCGCGCTGCCGGCCTTCCTCGGCGACGACTTCGGCGTCGCGGGGGTCAAGTGGGTCTCCTCTTTCCCCGGCAACCTCGCCCGCGGGATGGATCGGGCGTCGGCCGTGGTGATTATGAATTCGGCGGAGACGGGGCGGCCCGACTCCATCATCGAAGGCTCGATCATCAGCGCCAAGCGGACGGCCGCCAGCGCCGCCCTCGCCGCCCGGCACCTCCACCCGGCGGACGACGACGGCCCGGTCGGGCTGGTCGGGACGGGTCTCATCAACTTCGAGGTCGTCAGGATGCTGCTCGCCGCGCGCCCCGAGGCGCGGACGTTCCTCGTCCACGACCTCGACCCGGCGCGCGCCGCGCAGTTCAAGTACAAGTGCGTCGAGGCGTTCGACCGCGTCGAGGTCTGCGTCGAGCGCGACCTCGGGACGGTGCTCCGCAGGTGCGCGCTCGTCTCGTTCGCGACGACGGCGGCCAAGCCTTACGTCGCCGACCTCTCATCAAGCCCGGAGGTGGCGACCATCCTGCACGTCTCGCTGCGCGACCTGTCGCCGGAAGCGATCCTCGCCTCCGACAACATCGCCGACGACGTTGACCACGTCTGCCGCGCCGGCACCTCGCTGCACCTCGCCGAGCAGCTCGTCGGGCACAGGCGCTTCGTCAGGTGCACGCTCGCCGACATCCTTCGGGGCGACGCGCCGGCCCGCGCCAACGCCCGCGGCCGCGTCATCTTCAGCCCCTTCGGCCTCGGCGTGCTCGACCTCGCGGTCGGCCAGCACGTCCGCACGCTCGCGCGCACGCGGGGAATCGGCACCTCAATCGGCGGGTTCCTGCCCGCCCCTTGGGCCGAGCGACTTTAAGAGAAACAGAATTATCGAGAAAGGAATCAAGGTCATCATGAATTCACGAATCATCGGCTCCGTCGAACTCGACGACAACCTGCTGCGGCGGGACATCGAAACGATCCTCAGCTTCTCGGACGTGAAGGAGGAGTACTCGGAATACCGCTTCGGCACGTGGAAGAACTACGTCCTGTGGAACGGGAACGGGGACGAGAAGGACACGCTCTTCAAGGGCATGCAGGGCGGGGCGGTCAAGACCGGCCTCGGCCGGCCGCTGGAGTACCTCAACTCGGTCATCGAGGAGAACTTCCGCACCGACCGGCTGAAGATGGTGAGGGCGAACCTGCTGAGCGACGCCGTCCTCATCCCGCACCGCGACTACGTCGAGTTCAAGTCGGATTCGAGCCGGCTGGCGCGCCTCCACATCCCGCTCCGAACCGACCGCGACTCTCTACACGCCGAGGACGACAAAGTCTTCCACATGAAGCGGGGCGAGGTCTGGTACCTCGACGTGAGCCGCATCCACTCCGCCTGCAACATGTCGGAGACGCCGCGCATCTCGCTCGTCCTCGACTTCGGCCTCGACGGCCAGCCGCTGGAGATGGCCTTCAAGCACCCGATGCGCCACCGCCAGTGCCCCGCGCCGACGATGATCGAGCGCGACCCCGTCGGCGAGGACTTCCTGAAGACCATCGACTCGCTGCGCCACGTCATCAACCGCGCCAACTACCGCGACATCGTCCTCTTCCTCTCGCGCGTCCACTTCTACAAGGACGTTGCGCTCGGCGTCTTCTTCGACTGGCTGGTCGGCATCTGCGAGGGCAACGAGGACAAGTTCCTCCTCGAAAAGTCGCTCAGCTTCAAAGAGTACATGATTAAAAGCCGCGAGCTGTCGCAGCGGTTCGCGCTCTAGGAGTCCACGTCTCCCCGACGAACGGCTCGGTCATTCAAGCGCGACGGGCGGACGTTTCCGCCGGCCCGCCGCGGGAGGTCAGCAGTGATGAAAAACTCGGTACTCGTTTTACTCGGCGGCGCGATGGCGTCGCTGCTCGGCCTCCCGTCGGTGGAGTCCTCTCACGCACAGAACTCGCGCCCGGCGGGCGGCGAACTCCGCGAGCGCGACGACGTGCGCCGGAACTTCCGGCTCGCCGCCGGCGCCCGCGTCGAGGTGTCGAGCATCAGGGGGACGGTCGAGGTCGAGACGGCCGACGGCGACGCCGCCGAAGTACATGTCGTGCGCTCGGCGCGCAGCCGCGCCGACCTCGAACAGTTCAAGGTCGTCGTCGAGCAGGGCCCGCAGGGGCTAGTCGTCCGCGGCGAGCAGTCGCAGCGCACCACCGGCGCGGGCCTCGCCCCGGAAGTTCGCCACCACGTCATGCTCAGGCTCCCGCGCGACGTGTCCCTCTCGGTCCAGAGCGTCTCGGGCGACGTGCGGGTCGGCGACATCTCGGGCCGGCTCACGGTCGGCAGCGTCAGCGGCTCGGTCAACGCGGGCGCGGTCGGCGGCCGCGTGCAGGTCAGCGGCGTGAGCGGCGGCGTCTCCGTCGGCCGCGCCGGGCAGGGCGCGGAGGTCAGCAGCGTCAGCGGCGGCGTGAGCGTCGGGCAGGCGGTCGGCTCGCTCGACGTGACCGGCGTCAGCGGCGAGTTGCGCGCCGTCGTCTCTCAGCTCGGCGAGGGCGGCGTGCGCGTCAGCAGCGTCAGCGGGCGCGTGGAGCTGCGCTTCGGCGGCGAGCTGAACGCCGAGCTGAGCACCGACAACGTGAGCGGCGAGCTTGCGCTCGACGTGCCCAACGTTGCCGTCCGCAGCCGCCCGAACGCCTCGGCGCTGCGCGCCGTCATCGGCCGCGGCGGCCCCGCGATCTCCATCAACGGCGTCTCGCAGGGCGTCCGCCTCGCCCCGGCGTCTTAAGGCCGGGGGCGCGAAGCCACTCGGACATTTTCAGGATTTGAGGATTAACATCATGAGGCACGTTATCTCGCTCACCGATGTCGGCCCCGCGGAGTTGCCGCGGCTCGTCGATGACGCCCTCGCCATCTCGGCCGGGCTTGGCGCCCAGGATCAACCGCTCAAGGGGAAGATCGCGGGCATCTACTTCCGCGGGACTTCGACCCGCACGCGCACCGCCTTCACCGCCGGCGCCATCAAGCTCGGGGCGCAGGTCATCGCCTACGGCCCGAACGACCTGCAACTCGTCACCGGCGAGACGATTCAGGACACGACCCGCGTCCTCTCGGGCTTCCTCGACTTCCTCGTCATCCGCACGAACGCGCCCGTCTCGGAGATGCGCGAGCTCGGCTCGCAAGACCGGATGGCGGTCGTCAACGCGATGAGCGACAACGAGCACCCGACGCAGGCGCTCGCCGACCTCGTCACCATCAAGGAGGCGCTCGGCCGTCTCAACGACGTGCACGTCCTCTACCTCGGCGAGGGCAACAACTCGGCGGCGGCGCTGGCGCTGGCCGCGGCGATGACCGAAGGGATGCGACTCACCATCGTCACCCCCGAGGGCTACGGGGTGCCGGACGAGGTGCTGGAGTGCGCGAACGTTTACGCGCGCCGCTCCGGCTCGGTCGTCGAGCAGCACCACGACGCCGCCGCGCTCCCGAGGCGCGTGGATGTCGTCTACACGACCCGCTGGCAGACGATGGGCGTGCCGAAGGGCGAAGAAGGGTGGGAGGCCAAGTTCCGGCCTTACGCCGTCACGCGGCAGTTGATGGCGCGCGTCTCGAAGCCGTCGGGCACCGTCTTCATGCACGACCTCCCGGCGGTGCGCGGGGCCGAGGTGACCGACGAAGTCCTCGACGGCCCGCAGAGCGTCGCCTTCCGGCAGGCCCGCCACAAAATGACGAGCGCGATGGCCGTCCTCAAGTGGTGCGCCGCCGACGCGTCGGCCTGAGCGCCGCGCGCGCCCGGCCCCGTCCCCGCCTTCGGGTGGTTCGTAATTAAGGAGAGTTACCGTCATGAGCGAATTAATTAAGCAGGTCTCACGCCTCACACAACTCGATGACACGGCGCTCGGCGCCGTCCAGCGCGAAGTCTTCTCCGTCGCCGTCGAGTCCGAGTGGACGAGCGTCTACAGCGACTACCACACGGGCGGCTGGCACACGCTCTCGCTGCTCAACAGCACGCGGAAGGCGACCGACACCATCATCGGGGACTGCGAGCCGGGCGAGACCGACCTCCTCCTCGGGATGCCCGCGACGCGCGCGCTGCTCAAGAGTCTCGGCTTCCGCTACATGTGGGTGCGGCTCGCGAAGCTGGAGCCCGGCACCTTCTTCTGGGAGCACCGCGACTATCAGGAGTTGGAGCAGGTCAACCGCTTCCGCATCCACGTCCCGCTCATCACGAACGAGTCGGCGTACCTCATCCTCGACGGCGCGCGGGTTCACCTCCCCGTCGGGCACCTCTGGAAGCTCGACCCCGTGCACCGCCACGGCGCGTGCAACTTCGGCGACGAGCCGCGCGTGCACATGCTCCTCGACTGCTACCGGGACGAGACGCTCAACCGCCACCTCGCGGGCGAGTCGGTCAGACCCGAGTGGTTCTCCAAACTCCCGTCCCCCTCCCAAGCCGACATCGCCGACGCGCTCGCGCTCGCGCGCTCGCTGGCCCGCGCGGGCGACGACGAGGAGGCCGAACTCTCGCTCCTCAAGCTGTTCCACACCTACGGGCTGGCGGAGGGCCAGAGCTACGACCTCGTCACGCGGATGTACAACTCGCTCGGCGAGTACGGCAAGGCCGGGCTGTGGCAGAGGAAGAAGGCGAAGTTTCTCTACGGCGTGGAAGAGTTGGAAGAGGTCGAGGAGGGCGTCGGCATCGCCGCCTGAGTCGCTCGGGTGGCCCGCGGGCTGCTAAACTTTGGCGACCGCGTCGGCGGACTCGACCCCGGCGCAACGGCCCCACACCTCATGGCCGCGGCCGAAGGCCGCTTCACATCAAGAAGGCGTGTGCGCGTTCGCGCACCGGGGAGGAAGAGATGAAACTGCGTAGAAGGTTATTGGTCGCGGCGGCCGTGTTTGCCGTCGCCTTCGGGACAATTTCCGGCGCGCTGCCGTGGACGGCCGCCGACGGCGGCGAGTCCTGCTTCTCGGCCGGCGCCTGCGGCCGTTGCGGCGACGGCCAGTGCGTCAAGTCCTGCGGCGAGACCGCCCTGAGCTGCCCGAGGGACTGCGGCGTCCCGTCCGACTCGGCCCGCTAAAAGCGGCGCGGGCGCTCACTTCGTTAAGCACGTTAACGAGTGAGCGCCCGCGCCGCTTTAGCGCGCGTAGTCGTTTAGAACGTAAAAGACTTGGCGACGAGCGTCGTGTCGCTCGTCGAGAAGGGCGCGGGGATGATCCCTTCGGGTCGCGCCGGGGCGGGCGCGCCGGGAGACTCGGGCAGGCCGTACGAGCGGTCAACGACGTACAGCTTGAACGGCTTCCCTCCCCGCGTCCGCACCACTAGGTCGAAGCCCTCGGCCGGCGCGCCGTAGTACTGGACGCCCCAGTACTTCGACGGCGCCGCGCCGCCGTCGCCGCCGACGATAGTCCGGCCGTTGACCGACGCCTCCAACACCTCCGCGTCCGGCTCGGCGTAGACGTGGACGACGCCCGCGCCCCTCCCGGACGTGACGCGGAAGCCGAGCGTGCGCACGTCGCCCTCCGTCCTGTCCTCGTTCAGCACAAGGTTCGGCGCGGCCAACTGCGCGGCCGGGGCCGGGCTCTTGAGGTAGGCTCGCGGGTTACCGGGGAAGTGCTCGGGCAACGTCCCGCGCTCGACCGACCCTTTCAGGAATTGCCCCGTCCACGCGTCGGGCGCGTCGTCCGCGCTGGCGTAGACGGCCTGACCGCTGCCCGCGTCGAGCGCGTAGAAGAGGTGATCTATCTTCGGCCGCCGCTGGTCGAAGCCGGAGTTGGTGAAGCAACCGACGACGAAGCAGACGGCGGCGGCCGGCGTGAGCAGTCCCGGCCACAGCGGCCACCTCCCCGCGCCCGGCAGCGCGGCGAAGAGGGGCGCGGCCAGCCCGCACAGGAGCACGGTGATGACCGCGACCGCCGACCACGACCCGCCGAGCGTCAGCGCGACGTAGATGATATAAGCCATCGGCGCCCAGAGGAGGACGCCCGGCACGGCGGCGATGGCGGAGAGCAGTTGCACGTTCGCCGACCCTCGATTTTTGAGGACGCGCGCGACGGCCAGCCCCGCGAGCGCGAAGAGCAGCGGCAGCGTGAACAGGTAACTCCCGCCGGGCATCATCACGCTCACGACGGCCGACAGAATCAGCCACCAGAACAAGGCCCCGACGGCCAGACCCCACGCGCCCGCCCTCCGCCGCAGCAGTGCGTAGACGGCCGCCGTCGCGGCGACCGCCAGCAGCACGAAGCCGACCCTGAAGGCGTTGCCGTGATAAGGCTCGCCCCACGGCACGCCCCTGTACGACTGCGCCGACGCGCGCACCATCCACCACGCGAGCCAGCAGACCGCGAGCGCCACGACGGCCGCGGCGAACAGTCCCGCGAAGCCCAGCGCGACGCCGGAGAAGGTCACTTCCCCGCCCCTAAGCGTTGACCAGAGGACGAAGGCGAACAGCAACACCGCCAGCAACAGCAGCGGGATGACGAGCGCGCCGGGGTAGCGGATGAAGTTCGCGCCGAGCACGTTGAAGTAGACCGCGTTGGTCGTCTTCGCGCCGTCGGAGCCCACGCCGCCGAAGTGGCGCGCGAGCGCCAGAGCGTTCGAGCCGGCGTGCTGTAGGCTCCCGGCGTCGAGCGCCTCGACCGAGTCGAGCCGCGTGTGATAGTGCTGGATGCCGTCCGCGCAGGCGAAGTTCATCCCCTGCGCCCCGAGCCCCTTGAACACCGTGAAGTCCGTGTCGTTCGGCAGCCGCTGGTAGATTTCGTAGAAGAAGGAGTTCGCCACCGGTCGCGCCGCGCCGCGCGCGAACTGGCCGACGAGGTCGCCGTTGCCGCCGCTCGTCTCGAACATCACGACCGGCCCGCCGTTGCCGCGCGCCTCGAAGTTGAGGAACACGCCCACCTCTTTGGCCCAAGGGTGCTCGGCCGCGAAGGCGTGCGCCCCGAGCAGTCCCACCTCCTCGGCGTCCGTGAAGAGGAGGATGATGTCATTGCGCAGCGGCGCGCCGGCCTTGAGGGCGCGCGCGGTTTCGAGCAGCGTCACGACGCCCGAGCCGTCGTCGCTCGCGCCGGGGCTGTTGGGCGCCGAGTCGTAATGGGCGGCCAGCAGCACGGGGCGTCCCCCGCCCGCGCCCTTCACGCGCGCCAAGACGTTCTCGACCGTGCCCGCGCTGAAGGGCGTCCCCCACTTTCGGTTAACGGCGGTCGTGCGCTGCGTCTCCGGCGCGAGGCCGAGGTTCGACAGCTCGCGGAGGATGTAATCGCGGACGGCGGCGTTCTCGCGCGTGCCCGCGGGGTGCGGGCGCGCGGCGACGGCGCGCAGGTGCGCCAGCGCCCGCGCGGCGGAGAACTCCGAGGCCGCCGCCTCCGCCGGGACGACTTCGGGGAGCCTGTTTTGCAGGTAGACGGCGAGCCACGCCAGCGCGGCGAGGACGAGGAGTAGAACCAGTGCGAGCCGCGCGCGGCCGGCGGGTTGAACTTCGGCGCCGCGCGGGCTGTGGGTTTGTGACATTTGGGGAGCCTCCGGGGTCGTAGAAGACCGGACAGTGTTGAGGTCAAGGGGCCGCCGGGCCGCTGGCGCGGCGCTTCACAGTTAGATGCGAGGGTAGAACTTGTCGGGTCGTCGGCGCGGCCTTCGTCACGCGCCCGACTGTTTACGGCCGGCGCGCGTTAAGTCCCGCCGTCCCGCTCAACTCGCGCGCGACCTCCCCGGTGATGGCGCGCTCCGCGGTGTGAATGAAGAAGTGGTCGCCGGGGAGTATGTGCATCTTGAAGGGGCCGCTCGTCCGCTCGCGCCACGCCTCGATCTTGTCGCTCGGGACTTCCGTGTCCCCCGCCCCGCCGAAGGCCACGACGGGGCAGTCGAGCGGCGGCTCGTCGGAGACCGGGTAAGTCTCGCAGACCTCGAAGTCGGCGCGCAGGAGTGGGATCATCAAGGTCAGCAGTTCGGGGTGCTCGAACACCTCCTTCGGGGTGCCGTCGAGCCGGCGCAGCTCCTCGATGAACTCCTTCTCGGGGAGGTTGTAGCTAATGACCTGCCTGTTCCGCAAGTGCGGGGCGCTGTGGCCGGAGACGAAAAGGTGTGTCGGACCCGCCATCCCCTCGCGCCGCAGGAGGTGCGCCAGCTCGTAGGAGATGAGGGCGCCCATGCTGTGGCCGAAGAAGGCGAAGGGCTTGTCGAAGAAGGGGCGCAACGCCTCGGCCGCGGCTTCGACCAGCGGCTTGAACTGCGTGAACGGCCGCTCGCTCAAACGCTCGCCGCGCCCCGGCGGCTGGACCGGGCAGACCTCGACCGACGGCGAGAATCCGCCCTGCCAGTTCCTGTAGATCGCCGCCCCGCCGCCCGCGTAAGGGAAACAGAACAGACGCACCGCCGCGTCCGGGTTCGGCCGCTTTAACGAAACCCACGGAGATTTTATCGGCTGAGTTGACATAACTTCGCTCACGCCCCCCTAGCGACTCCCGAAGGTCAACTGTCTTTTATCTTTCCAACCCCGCCCGTAATCCCGGCTGTAGTTAGAGGCATAACATATACCCACCCCGCTCGTAAAATCCCCGTGTTACGAAGCGACGCCTCGCGCGGCGTGCCCGGAGGAAACGAAGAGGCTAAGATGAATCCATGAACCGCGGCGAAGCGAAGCGCGAGGCGCAGAAGGCGCGGAGCAACCGGGAGGGACTGCTCGCGCGGCTGGCGCGTCGGCGAGGGTCTGAGGCCGTGGGAAGAGTTGAGGCGGCGCCCGGACGAGCAGGGCGACGAGACAATGGTATGTAGGCCGCGCGGAAGTGCGGCCCCGACGAGATAATTGATCGGAGTTCCTGAATGACAGTGCGTTTTCCTTTCGACAACACGTACGCGCGGCTGCCCGAGCGGTTCTTCTCGCGCGTGTCGCCCACACCGGTCAGAGCCCCGCAGCTCATCCGGGTTAACGAGACCCTGGCCGTCCGACTCGGCCTCGATCCCGAGCGGCTGGCCGGCGAGGAAGGCGTACGGATGCTGGCGGGCAACAGCGTCCCCGACGGGGCCGAGCCGATTGCCACCGCGTACGCCGGGCACCAGTTCGGCACGTTCGTGCCTCAGCTCGGGGACGGGCGCGCGATCCTCCTCGGCGAGTTGGTCGATACGGCGGGGGTGCGGCGCGACGTTCAGCTCAAAGGCTCGGGCCGGACACCCTACTCACGCGGCGGCGACGGACGTGCCGCGCTCGGCCCCATCCTGCGCGAGTACGTGGTCAGCGAGGCGATGGCCGCGTTAGGGATTCCCACGACGCGCGCGCTCGCCGCGGTGACCACCGGGGAGGCGGTGAGGCGCGAGACGGTGCTTCCCGGCGCGGTGCTGACCCGCGTCGCCTCAAGCCACATCCGCGTGGGCACGTTTCAGTTCTTCGCCAGTCGCGGGGACGCGGAGGGTCTGCGGCTGCTGGCCGACCATGTCATCGCGCGACACTACCCCGAAGCGGCGCGCGCCGAGAGACCGTACCGCGCGCTACTCGACGCGGTGATTCGGGCGCAGACCGAGTTGATCGCCGGATGGATGCTCGTCGGGTTCATCCACGGGGTGATGAACACGGACAACATGTCCGTCGCGGGGGAGACGATTGATTACGGCCCCTGCGCCTTCATGGACGCCTACGACCCCGAGGCGGTCTTCAGCGCCATCGACCTGCACGGGCGGTACGCGTACTTCAGGCAGCCGATAATCGGCGGCTGGAATCTGACGCGCTTCGCGGAGTGTCTGCTGCCGCTGCTCTCGGACGATACGGACGCGGCGGTCGGCGATGCGGAAGAGGCCCTCGACGCGTACGCGCCGGCCTTTGAACGTGCGTACGAGGCGGGGTTGAGACGGAAGCTCGGTCTGCTCACCGAGCGCGAGGGCGATTTGGAGCTGGGGCATAGTCTGTTGCAGGCGATGGGCGCGAACGGCGCCGACTTCACGCTCACGTTCCGCCGGCTGTGCGAGGCCGCGTCTGTCGAAGGGGACGAATCGGGCGTGCGGAGTCTGTTCGCGGACCCTTCAGCGTACGACGAATGGGCGCCCCGTTGGCGGCGGCGGCTCGAAGAGGAACCGGCGGACGCGGCCACGCGGCGGGCGGCCATGCTGGCGGTGAACCCGGCATACATACCGCGTAACCATCTCGTGGAAGCGGTCATCCGGGCGGCCACCGACAAAGATGATTTCGCCCCGTTCCACGAGCTGGTGGCCGTGCTGTCGAACCCCTTCGAGACCCAGCCGGCCTTCGCCCGGTACGCGGAACCGGCGGCAGAGCACGAACGTGTGCTCCAGACTTTCTGCGGGACATAGGATACGGCGGCCGACAAGCGCGCCGCCGCGGTCGCCGTTTTAAACCCGCCCGCCAAAATATCCGGGCTCGACGACGGGAGACGCGCGAAACTGTCTCCGACTACCCGTACGTCTTGACGGCCCGGAACGCCTCGTCTGCACCCCCCGTCGTGCGGCGGGAGCGCCCCAGTAACATTTTCATTTGGGCGTTAGCAACGACAGTTTCGCGCGGGTAACACGTCGGGTAATTTTCGTTGACAATTTTTCACCCGCGGGTTTAGACTCCCTCCGTCCCAACCCTGACAGACTGAGCAGCTCACTCCCCATAAGTCTTGCAGTCGGGGACTTGCCCCCTTGGGATTCGGCTCCCTATTACACCCTCAAGTGTCGTTACGTCCACGCATAAACACTGCCGGAGGTCTCTGGCGGGGTTGAGACCTTCGAGCTGCCGAACGCCCCGCAGACAATGTCGTAGACGGTTCGCGCCAGCCCGAGGCCCTGTGTCCTCCAAGTCACGGCTTTAGCAAGCTAGGTCACGGCTTCAGCAAGCCGCTCAATGCTGCTCTCCCGCTGGCCCGGGCGGTTGCATCGTCCTCATTTCTCTATCCAGGAGGGACGCTATGGACCCCAGAATCCGGCGCGTGCTCGAACTCATCGATGAGAACCCACACAAGAGATTGTCGCTAGTCAAGATGGCAGGGGTCGCGGGGCTCTCGACTTCCCGCCTGCGTCACAAGTTCAAGTCGGAAGTCGGCGTGACGCCAGCCGCCTACTTACAGTCCCGCAGGTTGCTGATGGCGAAGGAACTCCTGGCGACCCGGCATCTCAGCGTTAAAGAGACGCGGGCGGCGGTCGGCATCAAGAGCGACAGCTACTTCACGCACTGTTTCAAGCGGGCCTTCGGCGTCCAGCCGTCGCGCCTGACACCCCCCGGTGACCCCTTCCCCCCGCCCCCCGCCGAGGCGCCCCCGCGCCTAGCCACAAACAGCAAGAAATAGCCACTTCGAGCAAGAGAAGAATCTTGTCTTGGCGGCCACCTTGGTTTTAATTTCGGGAGCATCATGGACAACACAAAAGGAAAGTTCGCACGGGCGCTTGAGATTGCTACCAATCTCTCAATCGTCGTGCTGGCACTGGTGGGCACGACCGTCTTAGTCAAAAACTACCTGCTCAGGCCGAACGCCCCGGCGCAGGTCGGTGACAGGCCGGCGGCGGCCGAGAGGGGCGCGGCGCGGCCGCAGGAGGGCGCGCGCGCCGAGCGGCCCATGCCGTCCGGCCCGGCGGCGGGCGCGCAGGTCTCGGTGCCCGGCGTCAACTGGGCCGACAGCGAAGAGACCGTCCTGCTCGTCCTGTCCGACAAGTGCCGCTTCTGCACCGAGAGCGCCCCCTTCTACCAGAGGCTCGTCCGCGAGCTGTCCGGGAAGAAGGACGTACGCGTCGTGGCCGTCTTCCCGCAGGAGGTGGAGCAGGGCAAGAAGTATCTGGACGAGCTCAACGTGACGGTCGCGCAGGTGGCGCAGGCCACGCCCGACACTTTCGGCGTCAGGGGGACGCCCACGCTGATGCTCGTGGATAAGAGCGGCACCGTCAAACAGTCTTGGGTGGGTCGGCTGAACCCCGAAAGGGAGACCGAAGTGCTCAGCCGCGTCAAGGCCTAAGGGTTAGCGTGAGGTTGCCTGATTCAGGAGGCCCAAAATGAGAAAGCAAGTGTTTCTGTTGGTGCTCGTGGCGCTGGTCGTCTGGCTGACGCAGGGCGAGCCCGCCGCCAGTAAGCCGGGGACGGCCAGGGGCGCGGCCGCCCTCAACCCCGCGCCGCCGTCCGCGGCCGCGCGACAGGAATCATGCTGCCTCAACGGTGGAGAGACCGACCCGCACTGGGAATGTTTTTCCGGCTCGTGCTACCAGGTTTCGGGGTGCGGCCCTAACGTCGATTGCGCGTCCTGCGGGTGCGACCCGTCGGCCGAGTGGAGCTGCATCAACGGCGGCGGCGAGTGGGACCCGTATAGCTGCACCTGCTTTTATAGCTGCGATCCGGGCGGGTATAACGAGTCCTACTGCTGGCAAAGCGGCGGGGATTGGGACCCCTTCTCCTGCACCTGCTACCCGCCCCAGTGCAACCCCGGCTCGCCGGTCGAGACCTATTCGGACTACTGGCAGGACTACTACTGCGACGGGTACTACTTCGTTGACTGCGATCACTGGTGCCACCATTACGTGCAGTATTGTCAGGACGGCAGCGTCTACAACGAGTGGACCGAATGCACGTCCTCCTGCATCCCCAGTGACGACTACTGCGGAGGCGGCGGAGGCGGTGGCGGCGGCGGTGGCGGCGGTGGCGGCGGCACCGGCTGCTGGGACGGCGGCGACTGCTGGTGCGATTGGGACTGGGGAGTGTGCTGTGACTGGGACTACTGCTACGACATGGAAGATGTAAACGTGCAGTAGCGGCGTGCTCTGACGGGCGCCACGCGCGAGGCGGTCACGCCCGCACGTCGCCGAGGCACACAAACTGCCGGCCGCGGAGTTGACATAAGTGTGGAGGTTGCGAGATGAGGAATCACATCTGGAAAACGGTAACGCTCTTGCTCGCGCTCGCGTTCGCCCCGAACCCGCCCGCGCTGGCGCAGAGGCACAAACCTGTCGAGCGGCCGCGTCCCACCCAGTCGAAGGACAAGCTGCACGAGATGGCGAAAAAGTCGGGCGGCCACTTCGTGTTGAGGTACAAGCCCAACCGGAGCACGCTCTACCCCAACGTCGAAGAGCTGGCCAAGCGCAGCGACGTGATCGTCATCGGGCGCACCCTGAGCCACCGCTCGCGCTTGCAGCCGGACGGCAACTTCATCACGCAGGACTTCCTCGTCAAGGTGCAGGAAGTGGTGAAGGGTGACATACCGAACGGCCGCTCCATCGTCGTCACGTTGCCCGGAGGCAGCCACCGGTTCCCGGACGGCACCTACGCCATCGTCGAGCCGGTGGGCAACCGGCCGGCCAGGGACAGCGGGATATACGTGTTCTTCCTCAAAGCGCAGAAGAAGAACTCCCCCTTCAAAGGCTACCTGCTGGCGTCGGAGATGCAGGGCATGTTTGAGCTGACCGGCGGGAAGGTCGAGACTTCGGACGCCTCCGCCGACAACCCGATTGTGCGGAACTACCGACAGATGTCCGCCCCCGATTTTCTCAAGGAGATTCACAAAGCGGTTCCGCGCAAAGGGCGCAAGGACGCCGCCGGGAAATAGCGCGGGACCCCAAGCCCGACGGAGAGGGCGTGAGTCTTTGCGAAGCCTTGACTAAAAGCGTGTGGGGACACTTGCGAAGGGTAAAGCCATGATGAACAACTTACGGAAGGTCGCGGCCGGTCTCGCGGTGGCGCTGTCGGTCGGCCTGTTGTCGTCAACGGGACTGTCCCAGGAGGCACGGGGGGGAGGGCGCCCGGCGCCGGCCGCCGCGCCCGCCGGGAACGCGGGGGCGCAAGCCCCGGCCGCCGGCCGTACGATGAGCGCGGAAGAGAAGATGGTGCGCGACGTTTACGCGCGGCTGATGCGCTACCAGTCGGCGGGCGTCGATGGGGCGGCGGCCCGCACGGCCAGAACCGTCGAGCCGCAGGAGTACCTGACCTTCGAGTTGCGGAATTTCCACTCCGGCCCCGTCACGGAGCTTAACGACCGCCCGCTCTCCGAGGTCGTCACCGCGAGCGGCGGCGCGGTGCTCAACATCAGACCCGTCCACCTGAGCCATAGGAAGGACCCGGCGCACGCCTTCTACGAGGCGGAGTGGGCCACGGCGCCCGAGGCCGGCGGGCAGCCGGGCGCGTCGAAAGAGTCGGAGAGGTTCGCGGGCTTCGACCGCTACATCTCGTATCAGGTGACGGTTCGCCTGAACGGCAGGCAGCGCCAATACCGCGCGGTGGCGGTGTACCAATCGACCGCCCCCGAGGCGGGACAAGCCCAGCAGGCGCAGGCGCAAACCGCGAAGCCAGCGCGCGTCCAGATACTCGACAACGTCACCGCGGAAATGAACACGGTCTTGGGCGACGAGTCTCCGCGCATCCGCGCGCCGTGGAGCCAGTACGTCAAGAGCAGCTTATACGCGGCGGTGATTAAGGACATCAAAGAGAAGAAGGACGCCGGCCTGCCTTTAATCCCCGCCAGCGCGCCGATAGGTTACCTCCCCGCCGACGGCGGCGGCGAGCCTGTCGATCCCGTCGATCCCGTCGATCCCGCCGCGTGCGCGGGGCCGAGCATCTCCGGCCCGACCAACGTCTGGTGGTTCAACGGCCAGACACCGACCGGCTACGCCACCTCGATCACGCTGACCGCGTCGCCGGCCGGTGCTGGCTCTTATTCGTGGTCGGTGGTCGCCGGCAGCGACAAGGTGACGCTGTCGAACTTCAACAACAACACGGTCACGGTGACGGGAAGGAACGCGAGCACTTTTCGAGAGGTCGGCATTCAGGTCACGGTCAACGGCGCCACCTCCCCGACGTTCCGCCTGTCGGTGCGCGCCCCGCACCGTCTGGTCCTGACGCGGGACTTCGTCCAAAGGGCAGACGCCACGTGGGGCTACGACACTGAGATTCATTACCGCATAGAAGACCAGTTTACCGACGTGCTGCCCTCGAACGTGCCCCTCAACGAACATTTCACCACGGGCATAGTCGCCGACTTCGCCGGCATGGACTGGCGCAGGGGCGCGGAGGGCGGCGCCGTCGTCAACCCCACCGACTGGTTCGATCACATCCAGGGCGAGACGGCGGGGCACAACCCTGCACCCAGGAACCCTTGCTCACCGCTCTGCAACACCGCGGTCTATCACTGGGACGGCGAGTGGTTCATCGGCAGCACTTCGATAGGCGTCGGCCGGCGCGTGCAAACCAACACGTGGCAAAAATTCACCGACCACGCCGAACACACGAACCGAACTTCACCCGCGCCCTAGTCGCGGGGCCGGGGTGAGCGATGATGAGAAAACACAGATCGGCCGTCCTCCTCGTCATAATTGTGTTGTTGGCTGAGACCCCCGCGGGCGCGATACCGATCCCGGCCCTCAACCTGCCGGAGCTGACGAACGGCTCCGCCCTGATCGTCGTCGGGCAGGTGATCGGCGTTAGCGAAGACGGGGCGGCGAGCGTGGAGGTCGGGGGGCGGAGCGTTCCGGCGCGGCGGATGCTCGCCAGGCTGCACGTATCAAGGGTGCTGAAGGGCCGCGCCGACGCGTCCGACATCAGCTTCGGCTTCGTCATACCGGACGTGCCACTGGGCTACGCGGGCGTCGCCGCGAACCAGTTCGGCATGTTCTTCCTTCGGCGGTCGCCGCAGCAGACTCTCGAAGTCGCCAACCCTTATTACCCCTCCATCGTGGCCGCGCGCGACGCCCCCGCCGTCGAGGGCGAGGCTTTCGAGCAGGTCGTCGCCGAATTGGCGTACGTCGTCACCGCCCCTAAAACGTCAAACGACGAGCGGGTGCGCGCCGTCAACATTCTGGAAAAGGTACTCACGCCCACCGTCACGCGGGCGCTTAAGCAGGCGGCGCAGGGGGAGCACGGCGCGGTCTCGGTTCACGCCGCGGCTGTACTGTTGAGGCGAAACGACATCCAGCCGCTCGAAGCGGCAGCCAAAGCTCTACTCGCCCCGCCGCAGGAGACGGAGGCGGGGCTGCGGCGGACGTTGGCTTATTCGATCCGGGACGGCGTCAGCGACGAGCGCGCCGTCCCCGTCCTGGCGCGGCTCTTACGCGCGGACGATGTCGAGGTCAGACGCAGCGCCGCCGCCGCGTTGCGACACGTGGCGTCGGAATCCGTGATCGAGCCGTTGTCTTCGGCGCTGCGCGACGGCGACCGCGAAGTCCGTTATCAGGCCGTGCTCGGCTTGGCGGCGGCTTCGGGTCAGAGCGAGTGGGCCCCGTCGGTTGACCTGTTCGAGGCGGATGAACAGCGCTACATCACCTTCTGGAAAGACTGGCTGAAGGTTCGGTAGTACAGCCACCGGCTCCGCCCTCTTCCCGCCCCTGACGCCATTAGAGTGTTAGACGGGTGCGCGCCGTGCGCTAGTGAAACACCCTGATGGAGACCTGATTCGAGCGCGGCGGCTCGCCCGCCCCGCGGGCCGCGCTTACCCGGTACCGATACACGCCGGACGCCAAATCTGACTGACACAGCCTGACGCTGAAGATGGGCGTGCTGCTGCCGTCCGGCAGCTCAAGGTCGCTTCGGGGAAAGGACTCGGGCGCAGGCGGCGTCGGTCCCGCTTGCTCCAAAACCCAGTCCTTGCCCCACGTCACGGTGCGGCCGGTCGAGTTAACCACCACCAGCCGCAAGTCGGCACACTGCCCTTCCCTGAGTTCCGTCCTCTCAGAAGAAAGTTGAAGCTCAAGAGTCTTCGGCGAAGGCGCGCCGGGTTTCCGCTCGCCGGGGGTGTTCATTGAATTTCCAACCTCCACGCCCCGAGACGACCCGCGGCAGTGCGTCTGTGCCGCCGCCGAGACGGCGAGCGCCAAACACAAGACGCCATAGCCCGGCATCCAACATCTGAAGAACAGGCTCGACACGACTCACTCCTCCGCTACCCGATTCTGTTGCAAGACCCGCCTCTCGATGATACTCCGCCCTCCCGGCCAATCTTATCAGGTCTGTTCATGAAGCGCGCATCAGCGATTCAACGCATAGCTCGGGGTGATTGTTGTTACACGACCTGCGACACGGCCGCATCATGCGGCGCTTCGACTCGCTCGAAGAATCCTTTGCCCGCCCAGTCGCAGAGCCAGTCTCGGACGGCGGAGACGGAAGGTTGCGCATCCTCGTCGGAGGGGGCACACAGCTTTAGCGCATCGGCTACGCTCCGACGGCCGTCTAACGCCCGAATGAATTCATACTGTGCCGGGGTGAGTTCGTACATCAAGACTCGATAGTCGCGGCGCGTCATGCACACGAAGCTCTCCGCCGGCGCGGGCAGCTTCGGCGACTCTCCACGGCGCGCGGAGAGCAGGTAGGTGTGAACCGGATAGCTACACGCGAACAGCCGCAGACAGGGGGCCGGCACGGGTCGCACGTCGAAAAAGTGGTCGTCGGCGAGGGTCGGAATGTCCGACGCGACCGGCAACGTTCGGCCTTCGACACCGGGCCCGTCGAAGACTTTGAGAAAGGCCAGTTCGAGCGCCGCCAGTTCGACGAGGAAGTCCGGCCATTGCTCGCGCCGGTCGGGCGGCGCGTCGGCGTCGGGGCGGGTTTCGGCGAGGTGCCGCGGGAAGTCGTCGGCCAGCCTGTCGAGCGTGTAGCTGTGCGGGGGATACAGTCGCAGGTAGTCCAGCGCGAACCTGTTAAAAAGCTCCTCGCCGAGGGCGCAGAGGAGCGACGGAAACATCGACCGAAGCGACTGAAGAAGCCGCGCGTGATAAGAATGTTGGTAGATCGCCAGACGCCCCGCGCCGGACAGCGTGGCGGAGCGGAGGATGACCTCCTCGACCGTACCGGGCTTCAGGTCGGGGCCGCGCCCGCCCACTTCGGAAGACACGTCGGCGTGGCCTTCTCCCAGTTGCGTGATGACGGCCTGCATCCACCTCTGGAGACGCTCAAGCTCGGGGCGTTCGTCGCTGTTACCGTTGGCGCTCATGCGTGCTCCGGCGGCGAGAGGTTCGGCGCGTGTGCTTCGGCGGGCGGGCGGTGTGACGTTCGACTGCTGACAGGCGCCGCTTGGCTCTCGTCCACGGAATCTTTCGCCCCGGCCAGCGGCTCACCTTCGGCCAGCCATGCGCGCGCCTTCAAAGCCTCGGCGTGCAGGACGGGGAACTCGGGAACCTTCGAGTCCCATTCCAGCAGCGTCGAGACGCCGCCGGTACGACGGCAGGCCAACCTGTACAGCCTCCACACCTCGTCAATCACACGGCCGTCGTGCGTGTCCACGATGTGTGTGCCGCAGTTCGTGTGACCCGCGAGGTGAATCTGAACGACTCGCTCGGGCGGCACGGCGTTGATGTAAACGGCCGGGTCGAAGTCGTGATTGACGCTCGACACGTAGACGTTGTTCACGTCGAGCAGCAGGCGGCAGTCCGACTCCTCAGCCATCGCGGCCATGAACTCCCACTCGGGCAGCGTGTCGGCGGCGAAGCTGAGATAGCTGCTCGGGTTCTCCAACACCAACGGACGCTCCAGAAAATCCTGGACGGTGCGAATCCGCCGCACGACGTGCCGTAGAGTCTCCTCGTTGAGCGGGAGCGGCAGGAGGTCGTGCGTGTTGAGACCCGCGACGCCCGTCCAGCACAGGTGGTCGGAGACCCACACGGCCCCGACCTCCCGCGCCAGACGTTTGAGCTTCGAGAGGTACTCGAAGTCGAGCGGGTCGGAACTGCCGACCGACATCGAGACCCCGTGCATGACCACGGGGTAACGCTCCCTGACGCGGTCGAGCACGTGACGCGGCCAGCCCCCGGAGTCGATGAAGTTCTCGGAGATGACCTCGAACCAATCGACCAGCGGCCAGTTGTCCAGCACGTGCCGGAAGTGCTGATGCCGGAGTCCGACCCCGATGCCGAGGTCAGGATGGCTTGGGCGTCGCATGCGTTACTCGGAGGGTTCGGCGTTGGGCGGATAGACGGGGGAGGTCGGCTGCAGCTTCGCCCGGCGTGCACTCGGCGTCAGCGGCTCCGTAAAGCCCATCTGCTCCCTCGCGTACTGCCACACGCTCTTGTTCTGTAGATTGGGCGGCGCCACCCCTCCGTTGTTCGGGTTGGCGTTGAAGACCTGTCCGGGGGGGATGGGCGCGCCGCAGCCACCCTTACCCGCGCAGGAGTTCTGGTTCGGCCTCCAGTTATCAGGCGAAGGCGGCGGCGAGGCCGCGAGGCCGCAGCCACCCTGCCCCCGACACGCGTTGCCGGTCGCGCAGTCATGTGTGGGGGAGACGGTCGTACAATCGTTCTGACCCGTCGGGTCAAGCCCCTGACAGGCGTGCAAGCCTTGGGCGCCGTCGGGGTCTACGGAAGATGTGTGGGAGTCCTCGGGTTGGTTTTGTTCGCTGCTCATTACGATCTCCTTTGCCGGCAGGCGCGGGCCTGGCAGACGGAAGTGGAGCGGAACCCCTTGGATGTTTGATTAAAGGTCGGTGGCGGAAGGCGCCGGGTGATTCGACAGGAGCCGGCCATTGAGTTCTTAAGGCGGCGCAACTATATGGCCGTTCCGAGCGTATGTCAAAACTTAATCGGAGCCACCGCAGGGAGTAATCATGACAACTGGCATCAGGATTCTAATCGCCCTTTCCCTGCTCTCCGCCTGTTGCTTGCCGTGCGCACGGGCCGGGGCCGCACAAGTGCCGGCGCGGGCGGGGTCGCCCCCGCGCCCGTTTCTGAGTCCGTGCCAAGTGCCCGAGCTTGAGTCGGGGGCTTGGTGCGGCAGGTATGAGGTTTTCGAGAACCGGGACTCCAAGCGGGGGCGCAAGATAGCCCTCAACATCGTGGTCGTGCCCGCCCTCGCCGAGAGAGCCAGCCCCGACCCCGTCTTCTTCTTCGCCGGCGGCCCCGGACAAGGCGCCACATCAATCGCCGGCTTTCTGGCCGGCGGGCCGATGGCTGCGATCAGGCGTGAGCGCGACCTCGTCTTCTTCGACCAGAGGGGAACCGGAGAGTCGAACCCTCTGACCTGTAACCTCTTCGCCGACGACAACGATCTGCGGGCCTACTTCGAGGACATCTTTCCGGTCCAGCAGGTGCGCGCCTGCCGCGAGCGTCTGGAGAAGGTTGCCGACCTGAAGCAGTATACAACGAGCGTCGCCGTCGAAGACCTTGACGAAGTCAGGCGCGCCCTCGGCTACGAGAAGATCAACCTCTACGGCGGCTCCTACGGCACGACCGTGGCGCTCGCCTACCTGCGGCGGCACGGGGCGCACGTCCGCTCCGCCGTGCTGGCGGGCGTCGCGCCGACCGGACTCAGACTGCCCTTACATTTCGCCAAAGGCGCCCAGCACGCGATAGATCAACTCATGGACGACTGCGTCGCCGACGACGCCTGCCGCGCGGCGTTCCCGAATCTGCGGGAGGAGTTCCGCGCCGTCCTCGACCGACTTGAGAAAACGCCGGCGAGTGTGGAGTTTCTAAACCCCTTCACGAAGAAGCAGCAGCGCGTCACACTGGCGCGCGGCCCCTTCGCCGAGCGGCTGCGCATGCTGCTCTACGGACGCGGCTCGGCGAGCGTCGTCCCCCTGCTCATCCACCGCGCGTATCAGGGCGATTTTAAGCCTTACGTTTTGGCCGCACTCCCGCAGGCGCGCGCCATCCAACAATCGGTCTCGCTGGGCATGTATTTCTCGGTGACCTGTTCGGAGGGCATCCCGTTCATCACCGAGACGGACGTGAAGACGGAGGCTCGCGGCACCTTCCTCGGCGAGTACCGCGTGAGGGCGCACGCCGCCGCGTGCCGTGAGTGGCCGCGGGCGGCCGTGCCGGGCGGGTTCACGGGCGCGGTCGAGTCCGACGCCCCCGTGCTGCTGCTCTCGGGCTTAGCGGACCCCGCCTCCCCGCCCTGGTTCGCCGCGGAGGCGGTTCGCCACCTCCCGAACGGCCTCCAGGCCACCATCCCTCACGAAGGTCACGGCTACTTCTCCGACTGCATCAGCGGCATCACCGCGGAGTTCATCTCCAAGGGGTCGGCGCGGGGGCTGAACACCTCATGCCTGCTCGGCACCAAGCGGCCGCCGTTCGTTATGAACGTGCCCGACGCCCCGTCTCTCGGCGACAGTTGAGGCCGCGTCGCGCGCCACGCACTCACCCGCGGCGACGCGCACACTGATGAACTCCCGCAGGCTGGCGACCGCGACGCTCAAGCACCGGCGCGACGCCCTGTCACCTCGCCGTCTCAACGAAAATGCTCGGGCAGCTTTAACAGCAGGGTGTTTATTTCTTTATCATCGCTAAATTCCCTGGCGACGTAATGGTCAAGATGCGCTAGGCGAGACCCTTTGTAATCGCAGCTCATTCTTAATTCGGCAACCGGTTTTATTTCCTCTCTGTACACCCGCAGGAAACTTTTTTTCACCCGCTCATAAATAGAAATAGAAGTGTCGGCGGCCGTCTCCTCGTCTCGCGCCGACACAACTCTTTTCAGGGCCATATTCACCGACTCGTCAGTCGGGTATTTTCTCGCCACCTCGGGCTCAAGCAAACAGACGTAAGGTTCGATTTTCAAATGGTGCCAGTAGTAATCCCAGAGCCGGTAAATGTAATAGTGTCTCTCCATGCAGCGGCCGGCTAAAATAATAACCACCACCGCCAGCGCCCACTCCAGGAGGATAATCAACATCGTGACGGGCAGATGAAAATTTTGAATTTTCTCGAAGATGCCTGAAAGTTCCACGTTATAACGATCGACCTTTAAATAGGTGTACGCGTCGTAAACGACTTGTATCAGGTAAGCGAGCACCGCCAGGACGAAGACGGCGTCCGGCGCCTTCGACAAGTACCGGTTGCGCCGCTCGCCCTTCATGTGTGGGATCGTGAACAACTGCCGGCGCGCTAGTGCGTCGTAGAACTCGTCCAGCATTTGATTCGAGAGGGCGTGTTTAAAAGAGTACCCCAGGTTCTTAATCTCTCTTGAGAGGCTGGTGCGCATCAGGAGCAGGAGCACGATGAGGGTGATTCCCCCGAAGAGTCCCAAGTCGTTGACGTGCAGCGGCACCCCGAGAATCGGCACCCTCAGAGTAATCCTGTTCTCCGTGTGCATCTGCATGACGGACTGCTGAAAATCTCTGACCGCCAGTTGGGCCGGGCTGGCGCAGCACTCGAAGCATTCCCACGCCTCGGGATTAGTGTCACACCTCCTCTTCTCATAATTGGGTAAATCCTTGTCCGGGATGTTCATCAAATTAACGACGAACTTGTCATCGCTTTGGCCGTTGAAGTTCCTCGGCTTATACGCGTACCTCATGTCGCCGACCATCCACGATTCGTAATATGAGTTCCACCAGCCGATCAGGATTAAAATGGTGGAGATCATCAGAATGATGTAGAGGTACCGGCTCCTGTTAGAGGCGTCGGTGGCGGTCTCCACATAATCTTCTACGTTGAACTTTGGGTCGGGGGTGTCTTGAGGGTGTTGCTGGGTCATGAGGTCATGTCAGTGGGCAGAAGCGCGTAACGTCAATGAGCGGTGGGGAGATACAGCCACTCCCGAGGGCGCGGGCCGGCCGCGCCAACCAGACAAGCCACCTGCTTGTAAAGCGGCGGCATTCTATAGAACGTATGCCGGTAGATGCAAGACATTTTCCATCAGGGGAACCGGGCGGGCGAAGTTCGCCCTGAGCCTCTTCGGGGTCGCCGCCTGACTGACCCTGCCAAGAGACTTTTCTCGCCTCAAACTATTTCTCGGAGCACTAGCCTTCCCTTCCCGCCGCCGGAAAATATCCGAGGCCATTACGCGCGCCCTGTGCTACTATGCCGCCGCACGCGGTATGGTTTTTCGGCTCGGCGGACCTCAAACAACCCAGTCGAGGATAATCCCTACGGTTCGGGCTGCTTGCTCAATCAGGCCGGGCGTTCTTTGGCCGACTCTGACCTCTACAAGAAAAACAAAATGAGTGACCAGAATTTAGACTGGAGTTTCGACATGAGCGGCGTTGACCGCGCGGCACTGCTTCAGGACGCGGCCGAGCGGTTCGACAAGTTCGCCGTCACCCACCTCGGGGAGCGGGACACACAGGTCGGGGAGTCGCCGGAGGGAACTCTGGCGCGGGCGCTGCTCGGCGACGTGGCCGAGTTCGCCGCCTCGCCCGTCGTCTATAAGATCACGGACCAAGACTTCATCGGGCAGAAGCTCAACGTGCCTTTCAAGTTTAAGGAGCTGTCGAGGGATTACAATTTTTACTGGTTCTACTTCCCGATCGCCCTCCACCCCGGCCGCGACAAGGCTTTCAACCGGTTGGAGGTCGCCGTCGAGTTCAACCCCGAGGAGAAGGCCGGCCACCTGCGCCCGAAGGCTTACCAGATTCTCCCGGACAAAAAGTTCGAGACGCTTTTGCAGGCGCGACAGCAGCTCGAACTGGGGCTCGACGAGAACTTCGAGTTCGGCGTCAAGACCGGCGAAATCTCGGGCAAGGCGGGCGGGGCCGAGGGCAAGGTTACGGCGGGGGTCGATGTGAAGGCGGCGGCCGGCGCCGGTTTCGTCGCCGGGCCGTTCGTCTACACCATCCGCCGCGCCAAGATCGAGCACACCTCGGTCGGGCTGGAGAAGGTCTTCTGGCGCCTCGACTCGCAGGAGTTCTTTCAGGGCGACGACGTGCCGCTGGTCGTCGTCGCGCAGGTCCCGAAGGAAACCAAGAGCATCCGCGTCGCGGCCGCGATGCAGGCTTACAGGCATTTCAACTGGCTATCGGCCTCACTCCAGTCCGTCGCCGGGGAGCTGCCCCGTGCCTTGAGGGACTTTTTCAAGGGCGGCGCGCCCCTCCGGGACCAGGCCAACTGGGACGTAACGCCGATGTTATGAGAACGTGCCGGCGGAAGGATACTCATGGATCAGCAGGAAGACATTCCTGAATTCAAGGTCGTCATCAAGTCCGACAAGCTCATCTCCGTCCAACACACGCACCTGCCCACCCTCGCGGACATCAAGGACGAAGAGGTGAACCTCGACCCCTTGAAGAAGAGCACCACCCTGGCGCTCATCGGGATGCTGCGTGACAACCGGCTCAAGCGCGAGATCGAGTTCGAGGTCCTCGGCTCGCACCTCTTCTCCACCCTCTTCTACAAGAAGGACGGCACGCTGAACGGCATCGGCGCGGCCCTCCATACCGCCGTCGATTTCAGCCGGAGGTCGAAGATACTCCGGGTGCAACTGGTGTTCGAGAGCGACGACATCGAAACCTCACTGCTGTCGAAGTGGCCGTGGGAGTACCTCTACAGCCCCGCCCAGTCGTATCCCGCGGGCAGGCCGGGCACCTTCCTCGCGAAGCTGACCCGGCTGGTGCTGGTGCGCTACCTCCCGACGGGGAGCCCCATCCGCGCCTTGCAGGTCGAGAAGCCGCCGGTCAAAGTCCTCTTCGTCGCCGCCAGCGCGAAGGACCTGCCGCAGGTGCAGTACGACAGCGTGCTGGAGGAGCTGCAGGACCTTGAGAAGAGGTCGGAGGATACGCTCAAGGTCTACACGCTGCTGGGCGACGCCCGGCAGGCGGGCGACGACCCGGACGCGCAGTACGCGACGTTCGACCGCTTCCTCGACATGCTGACCTCCATCGAGCCGCACGTCATACACTTCGTCGGGCACGGGCGCATCCACGACGAGAGCGGGGAGATCGCCTTCATGCACGAAGACGGCTCGGCGCACTGGATCAACGAGGACGACTTCGCCGCGAACCTCTGGGACCTGTGCCGCGACGAGCTGCGCCTGGTCTTTTTGCAGGCGTGCGAGACGGCCGCGTTGTCCAACCCCTACGAGGCCGTCTCGGGCGTCGCGCAACAGTTGGCCCGCATGAACATCCCGGCGGTCGTGGCGATGCAGTACGAGGTGGCGAACCAGATCGCCAACACCTTCGCGCGCGCCTTCTACGGCGCGCTGGCCGATTCAAAATACATCGACGAGGCCGTGCAGTTCGGCCGGCAGAAGATCACGTCCGCCGGGCGCGCCATGAGCAACCTGTCCTACACCTTCACGCTCCCCGTGCTCTACATGAGGCAGCCGGGGGGGCTGCTCGCCCCCGCTTCGGGCATCGCCTCGCCGAACCGGCCTTCGACCGGCCCCGTCTTCGGCGGCAGCGTCCCCGCGCCCGGCCGCCTGTGCCCCTACTGCCAGACCCCCGCGACGAGCGCCTCGGCGAAGATTTGCGGCAACTGCCGCGCGAAGCTGATCTGCTCGAACTGCAATGAGGTCGTGCGCGGGAAGCTGAACTACTGTGAAAATTGCGCGTACTCCTTGACGTACGTCGAGGACGAGCGCGGCGCCGAAGCGGACCAGAAGACGATTTCACTGAGAACTCAGTTGAAAATTCAAAACGACCGCGTGGGACTTCAAACGGGTTCCGAGAGGAAATGAGCACACAGTCCTACACACAGGGACAGACGGCGACACAGCAGCCGCGTGAGCTTTACTACGAGCTGGGCAGGGCGCTGCTGGTACGGCGGCGCCACGCCGAGGCGGTGGCGGCACTCCAGAGCGCCCTCAACGAAGAGGGCGACGCCCCCCCGGCTTTCGATGTCCACGTCGCCCTGCACGAGGCGTATACGGAGGCGGGCGAGAAGGCGCGAGCCTTTATAACTTTCCTCGCGGCCCTCGCGCACGTCCCCGACCTGTCCGAGGAGCAGATCGACCACGCGCACCGGCTGCTCCCCTCATCCCTCGATAAGGACGACCAGAAGTGGATCCAGGAGAAGTGGGGGCCGAAGATGCTGGAGTCGGCGCAGAGCGACGCCGCCCGCTTCGGCCTCAGCACGCTCGTCGGCCGCGTGGGACTCTACGGCCAGGACTACACAAGCGCCCACGAACTGTTCCTCGACGCGACCCGGATTAAGCCGGACGACCCGCGGGGCTGGGAGGGCCTCGGGGACACGCTCTGGAAGATGGGCCGGATGGCCGAAGCCCGCGCCGCGCTCTCGGAGGCTTACGGGCTGGCGGAGCAGTCCCCGGAAGCCGGGCGCCTGCGCTACATAAACTCCAAGCTGGCCCGCGTCCTTGCGGAGCTGGGCGATTACGGCGCGGCCCTCGAACGAGTCGAGCACATCGACACGGAGGACACCGCGGACGCCTACCTCATGCTCATCACGCGCAGCCATTGCCGGCTCGCGCTCGGGATGCCCGCAAAGGCGCTGGACGACGCCGAAGAGGCGGCGCGGTTGCAGCCGAAGGGCGTCCAATCCCACCTCAAGCGCGCGCAGGCGCTCACCGCCCTCAAGAAGTACGCGGACGCCATCAACGTCGCCGACCACGCGCTCCAGTTCGCCCCCACCAGCGGCGCCGTCATCCTTTCCAAGGCGCAGGCTTTGATCGAAGGGCAGATAGACCTCGAACAGGCGCGGCGGCTGCTCACGCGCCTGAAGTCGCGGGCCGGGGACTACGAGGCGATGTCCCAGTTCCTCTCGCCCGCCGTGGATCACGGCGAGCTAGGGGGCGACACTCACTTCTTTTTGGCCCACCTTAATCACGTCCTCGGGCGGCGTGAGGAGGCCCTGCGCGAAGTCAACCGTGCCCTCGAACTCGGCCTGTCCGGCGACAAGACCGAGCCGGCCGCCCCCGCCTTCCAACTCAAGGGCGAGCTGCTGCTGGATGACGGGGACGCGGAGCAAGGCGTAGCGCAGCTCGTGGAGGCGGGGCGCCTCTTCACGCTGAGGGGCGATTACGCCGCGGCCGGGAGGCTGTTCGAGACGGCTTCGAGCGTCAGCCCCGGCGAACAGCAAATCTATTGGTACTGGTCGGACGCGGTGCGCATGGGGTCCTCCATGCAGGAGTACCCCTACAAGGACAAGGCCGCAGTCGAGAAGGCCCTCGACCTTTGGAAGAAAGGCTTCGCGCTCGGGCCGCCGACGAAGGAGTTCGCCTGGGCTTATCTGGTCCCATCCCTGCTGCTGGAATCGCTGGCCGTCTTCACCGAGCGACAGAGGCCGCTTTACGCGGAGGCGCTCACCTACGCCGAGAGGTCCGTCCTCCTCGACCCGACGAACGAGAACGTGTGGACGTACCTCTCGCGTTTGGCGCGCGTGCTCTTCATGGACGCCAACTCCCTGATCGCCATCGAGCAGTCGCTCGCGCTGGCGCCGGAGGACACGCAGGCCCGGATCGAGCGGTTCGTCCTCGCCGTCACGGTCGGGGAGGAGGGCGCCGTGGAACTCATCGAGGAGAACCGCGAGAGGTTCTCCTCCTTCGCCGAGTGGGCGGCGCTCATCGAGGCTTACCTGCTCTCGAATCAGGACAGGCACGACGAGGCGCTCGGGAAGTTGGGCGGCGTCACCGACGAGTCCGTGAACGACCCCGACCTGCGCAACCTGCGCGGCCAAATTCTGCGGCGCGCGGGCAGGTGGAAAGAGGCGCAGGAAGATTACAAGTGGATTTGGGAGATCACGGCACCGGGGACGCCGATGGACCTTCCGGGTAATCTCCTGGTGCGCGCCTGGGCGGGTCTCCTTTTGGGGCATTACGAAGAGGCGGAGAAGATTTACAGGGCGCTGCCGGAAGACGGCGGGCAGGACAATTATGACGTTCACATCAACCTCCTCTTCACCCTGCTCGGCCGGGGCCGCCTTGAGGAAGCGAGGGCCGAGTTCGGACTGGCCTTGCCTATGCTGCGCACGCGGCGGCAGTTGTCCGAGACTCTCCAAGACCTGAAATATTTCGAGCGCGTACTGGCCGAACGGCCGGAGCGCGAGGCCGTCCAGGGTCTCATTCAAACCTGCGTACAGGAGTTGGAGCGCGCCCGCCCCCGAGTCGAATCGAAGAGTTACGACCTCGAAGCAGCCGAGACCGAGTTGCTGGAGATGTCTGAGGCGGGCGAACAGGCGGAGATGCAGCGCCGCGCGGCGCAGTTGGGGCTTGCGCGCGTGCGTGTCAACTTGGGCAAGTTCGACGAGGCGATTGCCGTCTACCGCGCGCTCCTGCGCGCCGCGCCCCCCGTGCCGGAGGCGGAGCACGGGCTGCGCACGGTCCGCGAAAAGCTCACCGCCGCTGGTGACCAAATTTTAGAGAAGGGTGACCACGCCGGTGCGCTGAACTTATTCGAGCGCGCCCTCGACCTCGTGGCGAATACGCCGTCCGGGGCGGACATCCACGCCCGGATCGGACTGATGCGGGCGGCGCTCGCGGACCCCGAAGCCGCGCGCCCGGACTTTGACCGCGCCCTCCACCTCTACCGCGAGGCGGGCACGCAGGCCCCCGGCGAGGCGTTGGGCGCCACGTGCCGGCCGCTGGTCCGTAACACCGAGGAATACTGGCGGCTGGACGATGCTTGGCGGTCTTGGGCGTCGGCCGATGAGGAGACGGGGCGAGACTACTCGGAAGCACGCAAGAGTCTGTCGGGCTACCTCAACAGGGCTTACCAGTTGCAGGAACTCGACGGCGACGCCTACGCCCTCGTCGAGCCGCTTGGGGTGTACATGGGGATGGCGCTGACCAACCTCGTCGCCGAGCAGGAGAGCGACCTCGTCAACGTTTACACCAAGGAGATGAGGGCGCGCATCGAGCGCGACCGCGGGGTGACGGTGCCCTCCGTGCGCTACACGGACACGACGGAACTGGGGGACGAGCGTTACCTGATAAGGCTCAACGAACTCGCGGTCGGAAGCGACTCGGTGCAGCTCGGGATGCGTTTCAGTCCCGAGGCGCCGGAAAAACTCCGGGCCGCAGGGCTCGGCGAAGATTCGATGGTCGAGGCCGTGAACTACGCGACCGCCGACCCGGGGGCCTGGGTCAAGCCCGAGCACTGGCAGTCGGTGGAGGAGCGCGGCCTTGAGTTGTGGCCCAGCCCGCTCCACTACATGGTCACTCACCTGGAGGCACTACTGCGGCACAACCTCAAAGAGTTCGTCGGCGTGCAGGAAGTCGAAAACATGCTGGCCGCGCTCAGGCGCGACGAAGAACTCTTGCCCCTCGTCACGGAAGTCCTGCCCGACCACGCCTCCGCGCTCAGGTTCGGCCGCGTGCTGCGTGAGCTTGTCAGGGAGAACGTCCCCGTCAACGGGCTGGCGGAGATACTGCGCGCCGCGCGGACTACAGAACTGGCGCAAGGCAACTTCATAGAGATTTTGCGCGGGGTGCGGCTGCAAATTAAAGGAGTGCTCCCCGGCAACACCGGGGCCGCCGCGACGGTCAATATCCCCGACGCTTTCGAGGCGCGCGTCGCCGGCTACCTGCACGAAGAGGGCGGCGAAAAGACGCTGACCGTCCCGGTGGTCGAAGTGTCGGAACTCTTCGGGTCTCTGGAAGCCCTTCTGGCCGCGGAGGGCCGGAGCCAGACCTCGACGGATGAGTTGGCGTTCGTCGTCGCCGACCCGCACATGCGCTTTCATCTGAGTCACCTGTTCGCCGTCGCCGGCATAGACATCAGCGTGATGTCGCGGGAAGAGTTGCTGCCGTAGGGCGGCGCGAAGTGCGGGGCGGAGGAGTCAATAGATGGTTACAATCACGGCAGCCGAGCCGGCCGGGGTGGCGATTGAGGTGGAGTTGAACGCCTCACTCGGCCGCCTGTTCGAGGCCGACGGCCAACTGAAAGAGACCCTCGGCTCCGAAATCTCTCGGCGGTTGGCCGCGCTACTCGACACGCTGGGCATCCCCGGCAGGCCCTCGTTGAAGGTGTCCTCGGGCGCGGCCGACTCCCTCTTTCAACCCGTGCGCGTGGTGGCGAACGGGCAGGTCTGCCCCTACCCGCGCGAACTGGTCTGGCAAAGCTACGGCTACGCGCGGCGAAGTTCGCCCGACTTGGCCATAACCGAGGCCGAAATCTCTGACTGGCTGCAAGACCCCTCCCGCCCCGATTCCGCCGCCGACGGGCCAAGCCTCCACCCCGTCGTCGAGTTCGTCGGTCTCATCTGTATCGAAGCCGTCAAGATTCGCCCCGCGGTACTTTTCGGCCCGGAACAGGCGGCGGGGTATCTGGCGACGCTGGGCGACGCGCCGGACGCTCAAGGCGAAGCTAAGCTGCCCGACCCCGACATGCTGTTCCCGGCCCTGCGCAAAGTTCTCAACCAGCGCATCTCCATCGCCGACCGCCGGGCCGTCCGCAAGACGCTTCAGGATCAAGTCTCGAAGGCGCGCTCGGGCGATGAACTGGGCGAAGCCCTGATCGCGGCCCTCCGCACCGACACGGTGCAGATATTAGTGTCGCCCCAATATTTGAGGGAGGTGACGCTGGCGGACGACGGGGACGGGCGGGCCAGGTTTTCGTGGGTCCGGCAATACCTATTTGAACAGTTCTCGGGCTTGAGCTATCCCAGCTTCGAGTTCTCGCCGGTCGAGGATTTCGAGCCCGGCACGTTCGCCTTCAAGATCGGCCATCTGGAGACCGCGCCCTACGTCGGCCTCCGGGCAGGCGAGGCGCTCGTGCTCGAGCCGCCGGCCGTCTTGCAGGAACTCGGCCTCCGGGTGCGCGGCGCATTGAACCCCTGGAACGGCGATCTCTGTAGCGTCATCAAACTCCCCGCGCCGGGGGGCGACGAGCGGCTTCAAAGATTTACTTTATGGAATCAGGTGGAGTACTTCGCCCTGACACTGCTGGGCGAACTCAGGTGGAAGGCCGGATATTTTTGTGACCTGAAAACTACGAGGGCCCTACTCTGGAAACTGGAGCGGCTCTACCCCGCGCTGGCCGGAATGGTGGGCGACACGATAACCGCCGAGCGATTGACGGCTGTCCTGAGGTCGCTGGTCAGAGACGACTTTTCACTCCGCCATTTCAGGACGATGGCCGAGCGGCTGCTCGATTATCATTATCAGGTCATCGGCCCGGTCAAATTTGTCGTGACGGCCGAACACAGCCGCGATTCGGAGGCGGGAGATTCGGCCGCCGACGCTTTCGACGATTTAATCTCCTTCATCAGGTCCGGCATGAAGAGATACATCGCTTTCAGGTTCACGGATAACGAAAGCAACTTTAACGTCTTCCTTCTCGACCCGGCTATCGAACGTCTGCTGCTTGAGCGTGACTCGCGGCCGGAAGAAGCCGAGAAGGTTTTAGAAGTTGTGCGTCACAAGCTGAAGCCCGTAAACATTCTCAGCTCACGCCCCGTGATGCTCACTTCGGCCGAAGCGCGCCCGCGAGTAAGAGAACTCCTCCTCAGCGAGTTCCCACGACTTCACGTACTGTCCTTTAACGAATTGACGTTCAACCTGAACATCGAGGTGGTGGACAGGATTTCGTTGCCAGATCAGTCTCCGGCTTGACGTGGCGGTGTTGCAGGAATCGCATCCCCGGTAAAATCCGCCCTCCGGTTCGGCCATCACCCTCCGATAATCTTACCCTCGAAGCAGCGTAAGTCCCCCGTTCGGGTGGCGGCACTATGAGCGACCAATCATCCTTTTAGTGACGGCCGTAAAAACTATAGTAAGGTGAGACGGATTGTTATAATTGAGACGGCGACCGCCGGAGTGGTCATTCTGTTCCTCGCCGTCATTCATTGCTCGACCGATTGTCTGAACAGGGGTTTGACGCGATGCTCTTAAACTACCTCGTCGCCGCGACTCTCGTCGCCGTGAACTTTTACGGCGCGCCGCCGCCGTTTCAAGGGCGTAACGTCATTGAGGGGACGGTTACGGCCGGCGACCGCCCTTTAGGTGAGGTTCGCGTTTTTCTCAAAAACGACGGCTACGCCCAGATCGCACAGACGTACACCGACTCCTCCGGCCGCTTCCGTTTCGGCAGACTCGCCAGCGGAAACTACTACGTGGAAGTTGACCCCGCCGGGACGGATTATGAGCGTCAAACGCAGAGGGTAGAAGCGCAGCCGTTCAGCGCCCGCAGTTCCGGCGCGGCCGAAGTGTTTCGCATCACATTTCAACTCGTACCCAGAAAGTCGGAAAGGGGAGCGGCCTCTTTAGCCGCCAGGGGGAAAGGGACGGTCTTCTATCAGGAGGTGCCGAAGCCGGCCGAGATGGAGCTACAGCAGGCCATACGGAGTTTCAACGAAGACGCTTTTGACAGCGGCGCCGCTTCGTTAAAGCGCGCCCTTGAGATATTCCCGGACTACTACGACGCGCTCGTCCTGCTCGGCACGGCTTACGTCAACCGCGACGATTTGGAGGCGGGCGTCCCGCTGCTCAAGCGCGCCGTCGGGGTGAATAAAGGCGGGTGGCTGGCGTTCTATTCGCTCGGCGTCGCGCAGGTTAAGTTGAATCAACTCGCCGAGGGCACCGACGCGCTGCGGAGCGCGGTCGCCCTCAACCCGCGTTCGGCCGAGGCGGCGCTCGACCTTGGAAAGGCTCTCGCCAAAGGCGCCGCGACCGAGGAGGAAGCGATAGAGGTGCTCAAGCGGGTCGCGCAGGAGCACAAAAAGGGGGTGCGCGAGGCGTACTTCATTCTCGCGTCCTTGTACGGCAAGCGCAATCAGTACAGAGAGTCCGCCGACGCGCTCGAAGCTTACATGAAGTCTTTCGGGTCGGGCGAGATACCGCCCGAGCAGCGGGAGAACTACAAAAAAGCCATCGAGCGCCTGCGGCAGAAGGCCGCAAAGGCGGGCGGCAAGTAAGCAAAACCGCACGCGCGGCCCGCCCCAACGCTCAGCCGCAAAGCCACGCCACAAAGCCACGCCCGTTTCGATTCTTCACGCCGGCCCGCCAGTTATCTCCGACAAAAAAATGCGCCCGCCCCCTTAAGAGGAGCGGGCGCCAAAGAAGCAGTTAAGGCTTCAGCCGGTTTTCTTAGAACTGAACGCCGACGCTGAAGCGCGCGTTGCGCGGCCCCTGGAAAGAGGTCGGCTGGTTGTAGAACGGGTTCTTGACGGCGTTGAGGCCGCCGGGGATGTGTGACAGGTAGTCGCCGCCCCCCTTGAGGAAGAGCGCCACCGCCTCGTTGTAGGTCGGCGCCGTGTACTGGGCGTTGATGACCGAGCGGTTGTACTCGTTCGACGCGGTCACCGCCGCCTGGCTCGTGCGGATCAGGGCGCCGCTGCGGTCGAGGATGTTGGCCTCGTTGAAGAGGTTGAGCACGTTGAACTGGAAGCGCATCGACACGCCCTCCGTCAGGCGAACCCTGTGCGTGATGATCGCGTCGGTCTGGGTGAACACGGGCGTGCGCCCCAGGTCGCCGCGGCCGTTGACGAAGGACGGGGCGAAGTCGCTGACGTGGTCGGCCGTGCCGATGGTCTCGATGTTGACGACCGTGCTGATGGGCGTCCCCTGGTAGAGGAACTGGGAGAAGCCCAGCTCGGTCTCCATGCGCCGGGAGAGGAAGCCGTAGTCGAAGCGGTACGCGCCGAACGCCTTGAAGGTGTTCGGGCGGTCGGTGGGCAGCAGCCCGTTGCTCAGGTTGCCGAAGGCGTCGTAGGCGATCGTGGGCAGGTCGAAGTAGCGGTTGACGTTGGGGGCGTTGCGGCCCGTCTCGTCCGAACTCGCCAGGCCCGAGTAGTTGCCGTAGAGCTTGCTCCTCAGGTACGAGGCGTTCAGGTACCAGTTGTTGGAGAAGCGCTTGTCCACGCGAATCTCAAGACCCGTGTACTCGCGAATCGCCTTCGGCGTTGCCGGCAGACCGAACTCCTCGAATTCACTCACCGAACTCCCGAAGCCGGGGTTGCCGATCTGGAAGACCTCGTTGACCGTGCCGCCGGGGCCGACGAAAGGAATGCCGATGTCTTCGATCGTGCGGTCGAGGGCCTTGCGCGTCAGGCGCGCGCTGAAGACCATGTCGCGTCCGAACGTGTAGTCGGCGCCGACCGTGTACTCGTGCTCGCGCACCGGCAGCAGGTTGGGATCGACCGGCGAGACCGACTTGCCCGCCGCGTTGGTCTGCCTGAAGAGCGAAGGCACGCGCTCGTCGCGCTGGAACAGGATTTTGCCCGGCAGGTTGTCCGCCGTGATGCTGCGGAAGTCGAGCGTGTCGAGCGCGCGGTAGGTCTGGACCTGGACGGCGCCGCCGAAGGAGCCGCGCGGCAGCTCGTACTTCATCGTGTCGTAGAAGACGCTGTAGCTGCCGTAGAGCTTGAGCCTGCCGTCGCCGAACGTGTCCCACGCGAGGCCGAGGCGCGGGGCGAGTTTGTCGCCCCAGCCGAACGTGATCGGCGACGCCGGGTCAACGGCCAGGTTGCTGGTGTCGAGGCCGGGGTGGCCGGTCGCGTCCAGCGGGAAGGACGGGACGAACTCCTTCTCGGAGCGCAGCCCGAGGTTGAGGGTCACGTTGCGGTGGACGTGCCACGCGTCCTGAATGTAGAGCGCCTGGTTGTTGCTCTCGGCCTTACCCAGCGTGCCCGAGATGATGTAGTTGTAGTAGCCGAACGTCCCGGTGGGGCTGCCGGCCACCGGCGCCGCCTGCCCGTAGAAGAGCTGAATCTGACCGCCGGCCAGGCCGGTGTTGACGTCGTTGGCCAGCAGCGTGCGCTGGTAGCCGCCCTTGATGCTGTGCTGCTGCTCGAAGATGCTCTTCGACCAGGTGGCGTCGAGGTACAGGCTCCTGCGGGTCGTGATGTCGAACAGCGTCTGGCTGTTGGTGGTGATGGGGCCGGGGTTGCCGGTCGAGGTCGAACCAGTTGGGCAGCCCGAGAACGTGCAGACGTTCTGGATGGAGTAGACGGGCCCCACGGGAACGTCGTAGTTGGTGCCCTTGTCGTTGAGGTAGGTGCGGCCGAGGCGCCCGCTCAGGACCAGGTTGGGCGTCGCCGTGTACGTCACGGTGCCGGAGACCTGGTTCGACGGCGTGTAGCCGCCCTGGAGCGGGTAACGCACGTTGCCGAAGGTGGCGGCGCTGGTCGTCTCGAACGCCAGGAAGGCGGTCGGGCCGTGTGACTCGACCGGGCTGTTGATGCCCGTCACGTTGATGTTCAACCTCTCCCACGGGGAGTAGTCGAGGCGGAGCATCATGTAGTCGTACTTGTTGGTGTAGTTGATGGCGCGCCTGTTGAGTTCGGTGATGCTCCCCGTCGGGTTGATCACGCCGCCCACCGTCGCGCCGGGGTTGACCTGGCTGATCAGCCTGACGTTGCGTTCGGTGTGCTCGAACTGCGGGGCGTAGCTGCCGTAGAACCACAGCTTGTTCTTGATGATCGGGCCGCCGAGGTTGAAGGCCGGCGCGAACAGTCTGGAGTTCGACTTGCGGTCGTTGTTACCGAAGTACTCGGGGACGAACGACCTGGGTTTGACGCCGGCCGCGAGCTGCGCCGCGGTGGGCGCGACGGGGGCGGCGGCGCGGAGGCGGTCGAAGCGGCGGCCCGGGCGGTCGCTCGCGTTCAGCTCGTCGAGGCCGAACTCAAAGCGCATCTCGCCGTGGAGTTCGTTCGACCCGGAGCGCGTGACGACGTTGATGACGCCGCCGGTGGCGCCGCCGAACTCGGCCTCGTAGCCGGCGCTCTTGACCTGCACCTCGCGCACGAAGTCGAACGGGATGTTCTTGGTCGTCCCCAGCGTGCCCTCCCTGACGCGGGTCACTTCGAGGCCGTCAACGACGTAGGCGTTCTCGGAGCCGGAGGCGCCGTCGATTTGCAGGCCGCCGCCCTTCACCTCGTTCCGCGCGCCGGGGGCCACTTCGAGCACCGAAGAGAAGCGGAGGGTCTTGGGCAACAGATCGATCTTCTGCTGGTTGATGTTCGTCGCCGTTTTCGTGGAGGTCACGTCAACGATGGCCTCGTCGGACGCCGTGACGGTGACCGTCGCCGATGTCCCCGCGACGACCAGGTCAAAATTCACCTGCAAGGTGCGGCCTAACTCGACCGGGACGTTCTCCCTGGTGATGGTGCCGAACCCGGCCCCGGTCGCCTTGACCGTGTACATGCCGGGCTGGAGGTTGTTAAAGACGTACTCGCCGCCTTCGTTGGTCGTGGCGTTAAAACTGCGCTGCGCGTTGGTCGCCGTAACGGTCGCTCCGGCGACGACCGCGCCGGTTGGATCCTTAATCGTGCCTTGGATGTTACCGGTGGTCTCTTGGGCTGAGGCCGGTGGCATGCAGAGCGTAAAAATGGCTACGAGCATCGTTAGCCTGATCAGCCATTCTTTTTTGCACGCTTGTGCTACATGATGCATCTTGCTTTCCCTCCATCGAAGTTTTTGGGGCAGTGGGTTGCTCTCAATTCAGAGAACTTGGGTAGTGATGATTACTCGCCGACAAGGCACCGGCAGGCGTAGCGGAAGGGCACCCTTTAGCCACGTCCGGCAGTTATAGTTCTGCCACGACTGTTCTGATTTTTATTGAAGTTAACTCTATCTGACTTGGCGGGACTGAAGAGCACGCACTACATATTTTAAGGTTTTGACAAAGGTCTGCGTGTTCGCAAACCTGGGGCATTTGATAAAACCATTAGCGCCTGAAAAGTGAGAAGCAAGCTTAATGCCAGTGTCAGCGCGTGAGCATCTTGTTAAAAATTACAAGGATTATGATTAAGGCCAGCTAAAAACAACAACTATGGATATACGTTTATGGATTTTATATGAATTTATGGATGACCCAAGTAGTATCGCAGGAGGTTGTGTTGTGAGTAATGAACTGAGGCGCACGAAGGCTCCACGCGCCCTCCGGCTAGACGGTCACACCGAACAGGCTCTGGACGAACTTCGCCCGCTCTGCCGAATCCCTCACGTTTAGCCTGAGGCGCGCTTATCAGTTCTAATGGCGGCTCGTTTCAAGCGACGATTGCGGGCGCAGGTCATTTGATAGCCTTGAAACTTACTTACAAGCCGTTGTAATCAATTAGCTCACTCTTCTTCATAGCTAAGGCTGTTGACTGGGTTCCTCTCAAGGTTGTCGCGCTCGTAGTCGTACCTCATGACGGTCTTCGGGTCCCTATGCTTCGACATCATCTGCACCTCGCGGTACGTCCTCCCCTGGTTGAGCGCGCGCGTGATGGCCGTCCGCCGCAGGTCGTGCGGCGTCACCTTCCCCTTGATGCCGCAGAAGTTGGCCCACTTCTTAACAATCTTCGCGATCATCTGTCGCGTCAGCCCGCGGTTGTGCACGCCCGTCCGGTGGTTCTCTGTCGGCTGGAAGACGTACTGATCCTCCGTCCGATTCTCCAGCCACACAGACCTTCTCGCCTCGTCCAGCCGCAGGTAGTGATCAATCGCGCGCTTCACATCCGGCGGGAGCGGCCAGACCTCCTCCGCCCCACCCTTGACCTTCAGCGTCAGAGTCCACCGCCCGTCCTTCCACTCGATAGAAGACCTCCTGACGCTCCCCGCCTCGGAGACTCGTAGCGAGAGCCGAAGCATCAGCAGCATCAACGCGTAGTCCCTTGCCCCTTCCGCTGTCTCCCGGTCGGGCCCCACCAGCAGATGTTGAACCTCTTTCGGCGTGAGTGCTCTCCCCTTCAGGGCGTTCGGAATCTTCGGCGGCGGTACGAGCTGCGCGTCGGCCGGGTTGACCGCGAACAGGTCGGGGTAGACTTTCCCGAGATATGTATAGAGAGAGCGGACGGTGGAAAGCTTCGCGGCGACGGTCTGGTTCGACTGCCCGTGGTGCAGCAGCGAATCACGCCAGGCGAGCACCTCTCGCTCTGTGACCGTAAGCAGATGTCGCCCTACGAAACGGTGGAACTCAAGGACCGCCCTCCGGTAAGCCTCGCGCGTATTATCAGAAGTGGAGCGGTTGAGGAAGGCCAGCACCTTGTCCTTCAGCGGGATGAGTTGTCGCTCATCGCCTGACTGTCTGGCCAAAGGGCTGACGAGTTCCGGCTCTATGTGCTGACTGCTCACGGGCAGATATACCTCCGTGGGAGAAAGTAACGGCCGAACAGGTGCCTACCGGAAGCTTCCAGCGCGACTTCCCTGCCCTTCCACGGCCTTGGACACGCTAATGCAGCATATATCCTTTTTCCAAAAGTGTCATTATGGAAAATGACGTCTAATGGTTTCACGCCTCATTTAAATCTGAATTTTAGCGGTTCATTGTGAACCATTCACCAAGCAGCAGATAGATGTGGAAGTATTAGCTTAAATGGATGTGCTGTAAATATGTATCGGGGGCGCGTTTACGAGAGAGTCTTGGAGATGCTTCGTGGTGCTTCGCTTAAGCTTGCAGTAGATAAGAATATTGTCTTTGATATAAATTTGGAAGATTTTGACTGATACGACCCGACCCATCTGTTTTTGGGATCAGATTAAGCAGTTAGGATTTACCTTCAGGGAGATACGGCGTGAGAACCTGACTGACGAGGAGATAGAGCAGCTATCAGAAGGCTAGTGAGCCGATTTTGACTATCCTGAGCAGGATACGATGCCGTCAGGAGGGGGCTGCGACGAAATTCAAGGTATAGAGCCGCGGTGAGAAACTGACGCAGATAATTGACACCCGTTGTCATTTATTACCCCTGCAATGATTATTACAGGGGTGTAATGCATACCCCTGTAATAATCATTGCAGGGGTGTAATGCTCACCCCGCAGGTGAATTTTAATCTTGGCTACAGAATATTGTTGAACGTGCTGGCAGTTCAGGCAAGCAACGTATTCATTGGAGGGTCGCGCCGGCCGGCGAAATAGATTAGAGGTGTAAAGAGGAAATTAAGGTGCGGTAAGACTCTTGTAACAGTTAACGCAGGGGTGTTACCCGTTCCCTTCCCCGCCTATGTGATAGCGCCGCTCGGCCCGGGCGGCGGGTGGACGCGGTTCTACGTGGAGTCTAAAAATAGTTCCCTTCTGCGTCGAAGTGTTGAAGACCTCGGGGCGTTCGATAAACCCCAGGAGTTCGAGCTGCCCCACGACGTTATAGCACTGACGTTCTTTGAGTCCGGCGGCCTCCGCCAGTTTGGGCATGGATGTAAAACATTCGGCCTGCCCCACTTCGTAAGTCATCTCGAAGAGTGCGCGGCAGACGCCCATCTGCCCGGAACGAAGAATCGGTGACCAACGCCTCGAAAACTCGGCGAAGTTGATCGCCGGCGCTTCGACACTCGCCACTTCCCTATTGGCCACTGACACCCCTGCATCCGACATTGCAGGGGTGTCAATAAGGTCGCTTTTTGGAGATTTCTGTACCCCTGCAATCTTCTTTACAGGGGTGTCCTGCCTGATATGAGACGCCTTCGGCTCAAGCGCGGCCTCCTGAGCCTTGGCCTCCTTGAGCAGTTCCCTGAGGGGGTTCTCCTCGACGGGACGCGGCGCGCGTTCGGGCAGGCGGAATTTGCTCTTCCCTGCCTCGCGTTTCGCCGGTTTTATCTTCGGCTCTGCCATCAGGCGCGCGTCTCCTCACCGGCCAGTTTGAGCTTACCCTTCGTCTTCCGCGCCCCGAGCCGCCTCAGTATCTCGTCGGTCAGCTCTGAATAAAGTAGAGCCCCGCGCGAGTTGGGGGCGTAGAGCTGCACCGGCTGGTGGAAGGCGGGCGACTCCTCCAGCTTCACGTTGCGGTGGATGATCGTCTCGAAGACCCTCGTGCCGTAGCGCTCCTTCAGGCTTCGGAAGGACTCGGCCGAGACGGCGGTCCTGCCGTCGAACATCGTGCAGACCATCCCGAGCAGCACCAGCTCCGGGTTGGTGCTCCTCACCTCTTCAAAGGTGCTCATCAGGTCGTCGAGGCCGTCCTGCGCCAGCGGCGAGGCGGCCACCGGGACGACCATGTGTGACGAGGCGAGCAGCGGGGTCGTCAGGATTTGCCCGAGCGTCGGCGGCGTGTCGATGATCACGAAGTCGTAGGTCGAGGCGAGCGGGGCGAGTTTCGAGCGGAGACGGTTGATGGCAATCGCCGGCTCCTTCTCGAACCTCGCGAAGCGGAGTTTCGAGGGGACGATGTCTAGGTGATCCATCTCCGTCGTCACGATGGCCGCTTCGAGCGGGAGTTTTTCGCGCTGCTCGGACTCGATGAGCACGTCGGCGATGGACGTGCCGATCTGGTCCGGCGCCAGGAAGTGCGAGGTGACGTTGGCCTGCGGGTCGCCGTCGATGAGCAGGGTCTCGTAGCCCCGCATGGCGAACTCCGCGGCGACGGAGGCCGCCGTGGTGCTTTTGCCGACGCCGCCTTTCTGGTTGGCGATGGAGATCGTGATCATCTTTACGCGGCTTTCCTAGCAACCATACTCAGCTCGATGAGCTTCAGCAGCTTCAGCACGGGGGGCGAAGGCTTTAACTCGTCGCGTTCGTAGCGCGCGATCGTGTTCGGCGTGAGGCCGACCTCTTCCGCCAGTCTGGCTTGCGTGTAGCCCAAGCTTTTACGCAACTCCTTAATCTGTTCGCCGGTCATAGATGATTAGTCCTTTCACTCGGGCGCTGAATATTACTATACGAGGCGTCTATACGTCACGCATATTTTTTTAGCGGAGAGGGAAGGCCGCGGACACCCCTGCAATATTCATTACAGCCCCTGCAATCCTCATTGCAGGGGTGTCAGAATCGTACCCCTGCAATATTCATTACAGCCCCTGCAATGAGGGTTGCAGGGGTGTCTGACTGCACCCCTGTAGACGCGGTTGCAGGGGTGTCAGAACCATACCCCTGTAATCTAGATTGCAGCCCCTGTAAGAATCATTGCAGCCCCTGCAACCGATATTACAGGGGAATTTACACGGCGGAGAAAATGATGTAGGAATTAGCGCGCCGAAAAAATTGAGGGGACACCCGAAAGCGTCCCCTCGACTTTACGACCGAAGCGCGACTGTTTGGCGACCGAAACGCTTCGGGATTGTTGAAACTCGCTTGGCAGCGAGGTGGGATTTGTGTACCCCGATTTCGGTTCACAGTTTACACCGCCGCCCGTAACTGTCAAGCCCCATCCCGCGAGAGGGAATCGAGATGTCAGCCGTACTGGCAGTCACGGCCGCGAAATTCTTACGCAAGACGACGCTCCGCGACACGGAGGCCAACACAAATTTTCGCATGCTCGACGACGACGTCGCCGAGGCGATCACTTCCGCGGCGGCCGACGAGGTTACCCCGCTGATGAGCAAGGTCTACACGCGGCTCCTCCTGACGCCCGCGGAGTGGCGCGAGGGCGAGCGCGTTTTGCGCTTCGCGGGACAGGAGAGGGAAGGGAAGTGGGTCACGGCCTGGGAGCAGCTCCGCCGCCACCTGCGCGTTTCGAGCGAGACGGCCAACAAGGCGCTGCGCTGGATGCACTGTCAGGGGATCATCGGCTACTACTCCGGCAAGAACGGGGTCGGCATACGCATCTTTCTCAACCGCGCCGCCAACTCGGTCGCGCGGAGGAGGGGAGTGGCGACCCAAAAATTTTTGTCCTTCGCCCCTGCTTCGGACAGTCCGCCTCGTACTTCGCCGGGCGAAACGCCCTTTAATGACAGCTTCGCTGTTTCAGAAATTTTAGATAAAGATTTAACCCCGAGCGCGCCAAAAAACGGCGCGGAAACCCAAACTTTTTTTGAAAAACGTCTTGAAAAGTCGTCGAGGCCGACAACACATCCTGCTCCCGAGCCGGAACCAGACGGGAGACAAACTTCTCCCACGCCGCCGCTCATGGAAGTCCCCGTCGAACGAGTTATCGCGCGTCTGCGGAGCGAACTCGGGCCGGCGCTTCAGAGCATGGCGCGGCAGGCGGCGGCGGGCGAGCACGAACGCACGCGCGAGTGGCTGGAGAGCAGGGGACTCCCGAAGGCGGCCCGCGTCGCACAGTGCGAGACATACGAAGTCCTACGCCGGCAGGGGCTTCTCAAAGAGTCTTCAAAGAGTTCGCACGCGGAAGTCGGGCGGGGCGGCTTTGTTCCTTCCGCCCCACGCTCGCTCCCGGAGTGCGAGATCATCGAACTCGCGGAGGCGTGCGTCGCCTTATACGAGGCGAAGGGGCAGCCCGTCGAATTGACGCTCTCGGAGATGAACGTCGCGGCCGGGGGATTTCTATTACCTGAAGACGCCTACCGCGTTCTTGAGAAAGTCGAATTCCTTTTGGCCGCCAGTCGCCGTCGGGAGGGAAGGGAGGGGTGTTAAATGAGCAGAACTGCGGCGGCCGGTCGCCTGACGGAAGTCTCAAAATGGGTGGCGATAGAAGAGTCTCACCCAGAGTCTCAAACGGTTTGCGATGTCCGCACGGACGACGGGCGCGAGACACGGCCGGGTCGGGCGCGACCTGTCTGCGCGCTCTGCTTCGGCACGGGGATGGAAGTCCTGCGGGGCAGGGGCGCGCGCAGGTGTGCGTGCCGCGAGAGCGATTTGCGGCACACACTCTTCGAGGCGGCGAGAATTCCCAAGAGGTATGAGGCGTGCTCCTTCTCTAACTATCAACCGGCGAAGAACAACGCGTCGCAAATGTACGCCTTCAAGCAGGCGTTCAGCCTTGTGCGTGCATTCCCGTCGGCGGAACGCGGGTTACTTTTTGCGGGCCCCGTCGGCGTTGGTAAGACGCACCTCACGGTCGCCATCCTCCGGGGTTTGATAGAGAAGGGGGCGAACTGCCTCTTCTGTGAATACGGCTCGCTTTTAAGGGAGATACAGGAGAGCTACAACCCGATCTCTCGGATGTCGGAGGGAAGTGTCCTCGCCCCCGTTCACAACGCGGAGGTTCTCGTGCTGGACGAGTTGGGCGCTTCGAGACCCACGGACTGGGCGCTCGACACGATGACGCACGTTATTGGCAAGCGCTATAACGATAAAAGGCTAACAATTTTCACGACAAACTACTTGGACGAGCGTCCCGGCATTTCCGAAGAGACGCTCCAGGATCGAATCGGCACCCGGCTCAGGAGTCGCCTCTACGAGATGTGCCGAACCGTCGTTGTGGACGGCGACGACTACAGGCAACGCTTCCAGAATTCTACATAAGCTAAGCTAAATACTTTGTGAGCCTTGCTTTCCTGCCATTCCAAAACGCCCCCATCATAATTTTCGACAAACATTCCATTGCGTCCGATAACGCCCATGGGATGTATATTCTTTGATGTTTTCCTATTATCTTACCTATTCTTGATAGAGTGCTCCTGCGATTTGCTTCTGGTTGTTTGTTTTATACTTATCGGACGCAATGTTTTCTTTAACCTTTCTTATTAGCTCCTTGCTGATTGTGAGTGATTTAGACTGCGTACTTGCGCTAGTACCTTTTCTTTGGTGTCTTAAAGCGTGAAAGTCGAGTTGTCTTCTATTTTGAGTCGAGTAGCTGACCTTAGAGAGATGGTAAGAGCATGGGGGCGGAGACTGTGGGTGCCTTTGGGTATTCTGTTTGTCGGAGTTTTGGCGCAAAGTTTGGCCGCGTTGGCGCCGTGGTCGATAGAAATAGGTTACTCACGTACAGTCTACCCGCAACTGCTCACTGTTCTGTCTGTACTCACCGGCCGCTTTAGCCTCTCCGTCGGCGAAATTTCAATCTGCTTGCTGATTCTGGCCGCCTTGGTGTTAATCGGGCGCGGCTGTGTCTTGATCGTAAAAAGCCCCGCGGAGAGGGCGCGACTGTTGAAGGCGTCGGCTATTTACGCCGTTTGGCTCGCGGCGCTTTTGTTGTGGTTATTTTTATTAACTTTCGGTCTGAATTATCAGCGCCCGCTTCTCTTTGAATTACTCGGTTACGAGCAGCGGAGGGCCGAGACGATTGAGCTTGAGGCGTTGGGAGAGGAGATTGTCCGTGGCGTAAACGAGAATTATCTCGAATCGCACGCGCAGGGCAGAACGGCGCCCGGCAGTCTGGAAACCTTTGCCATTTTGAAAGAAGCCTATGACGCGATGCCCGACCTTGCGTTGCTGCCACGGGGTGATTTTACGCCGCCGAAGCCCGTTCTCTTTTCCGGTGTGCTGACTCGACTCGGCATCAGCGGCTTCTACTTTCCTTTCACGGCCGAGCCTCAATACAACGCGGACGCCCCCGATTTCCAGCTCGCCTTCTCGATGGCGCACGAGATGGCACACCAGCGCGGCGTGGCGCGTGAATCCGAGGCGAATTTTGTCGCCTACCTCGTCTGCGTGAACTCCCGCGACCCTTTCGTACGCTATTCGGGTTACCGCAACGGCCTCGGGGTGCTTTCGGAGATTTACGGGCGCGAGCCAGAGAAGGCGAAAAAATTGGCGGGACAACTCGGCCCGGGCTACAGGGAGGACTCGCGTCGCGCCGCACAGTTCTGGGCCAAGTCGGCGGGCGCGGCCGGCGCACTCAGCCAACGCATCAACGACCTCTACCTGCGCGCCAACCGTGTCAAAGCGGGGGTTGAAGATTACAGGGGATCGACCGCGCTCATCATCGGCCACTACCTGCGGAATTCGACGAACGGCAAAAATACGCACGGGCGCTGAGACGTTGCACCCGTGCGTCCGGCCTGTACCACGTTAAAATCTTACGAACGCCTTCGCCGCAGCAGTCGGTCCAGACTCCACTGCCCACCGCCGGCGACCGCGATGAACAGGAAGACGAAACAGTAGAGCGCGGCCAGCTCGCCCCGGTTCTGGAGCGGCCAGAACCCGGCCGACAATCCCTGCTTCTGAAGGGACGTCCAGGCGTGCATCTGGAAGTAGGCCACGGCCATCGTCCCCGAGAGAATGAACGCCACCGGCCGCGTAAAGAGACCGAGCAGAAGGAGCAACCCGCCGAAAAACTCGATCACCCCGCCGACCCATATTTGACTGAAGGCGGCCGGCCCGCCCGCGTCCGGCGGCGCCAGAAAGCCGAAGAGTTTTTGCGCCCCGTGAGCGAGGAACATGAACGCGGAGACGATCCGCAGGATGCTCAGGAAGCGCGGCGTCCAGTCCCCGCTGGACGAATTCAGGTACTCCATCTATCTCTCCTTATCTACAACAAAGCTAGATTAATCGACCGAGCCGAAATTGTATGCGGCCATGCTCAGGCTGCCCAGCGTCAAGCCCCTGTGCGGCGCACGCCCGACGCAAACGTCTCCGCCGCCGTCCGAACCCGCCCTGAGAGCCACGAAGAGGGGCAGGAGGTGTTCGGTCCGTGAGGTGCGCGAGCCGAGCATGTGGGGCGAGCCGACGGTAGTCAAGTAGCTCATGGCAGGTAAGTTGTGCGAAGCCCCTTTCGACTCCCGTTCATTACGCAAATTCATGTCCGAGATTATAGTCGTTATGACGACTATTGTCAAAAGCCTTCTAACGGGGTCGAGGGCGGGGCGACTGGCGGCGGGTTAAATCTCTCGTTCGGCGGCGGACGCGGGCGCCGGCGCGCTCTCCGTCCACGCGGGGCGGCGCTGCTCGAATCGCCGGATGAGTGAGTCGTGTCGGAGTGTCAGCCCGATGTCGTCCAAGCCTTCGAGGAGGCACTGGCGGCGGAACTCGTCGATCTCAAAAGTGGCGGAGAAGCCTCGGCCGTCTCGCACCTCCCGCCGCTCCAAATCGACGGTCAAGCGGTAGTCGGCGACTTCGCGGGCGCGCCTCATCAGCTCGGAGACCTCGGCCTCGGAGAGTTCGACGGGCAGCACGCCGTTCTTCGTGCAGTTGTTACGGAAGATGTCGGCGAAGCTCGGCGCGATGACGGCGCGGAAGCCGTAGTCGAGCAGCGCCCACGGCGCGTGCTCGCGCGACGAGCCGCAACCGAAGTTTCGCCCCGCGAGCAGGATTGAAGCCTCAGCGTAGCGAGGCTCGTTCAGGACGAACGCGGCGTCCGCCGAGCCGTCGGGCGCGTAGCGCCAGTCGAAGAAGAGGAACTGGCCGAAGCCCGTCCGCTCGACGCGTTTGAGGAACTGCTTCGGGATGATCTGGTCGGTGTCAACGTTCGGGAGGTCGAGCGGAGCCGCGACGCCCGCGTGTACGCGAAAGGGAAGCATGAGTCTATCTCTTAACTTTTCAGCCCTTGAAATCCCAGCCGCGAACGTCGGTGAAGTGGCCGGCGACCGCCGCCGCGGCGGCCATCGCGGGGCTGACGAGGTGCGTGCGCCCGCCCTTGCCCTGTCGCCCTTCAAAATTTCTGTTGCTGGTCGAGGCGCAACGCTCGCCCGGCGCGAGCGTGTCCGGGTTCATCCCCAGACACATCGAGCAGCCCGCCTCGCGCCACTCGAAGCCGGCTTCGCGGAAGACTTCGTCAAGCCCCTCGGCCTCGGCCGCGCGCTTGACGGCCTGTGAGCCGGGCACGACCATCGCGCGCACGCGTCGGCTCACCCTGTGGCCGCGCACGACGCCGGCCGCCGCGCGCAGGTCTTCGAGCCGCGCGTTGGTGCACGACCCGATGAAGACGCGGTCGATGGGCACGTCCTCGATGCGTGTGCCGGGGGCGAGACCCATGTATTCGAGGGCGCGCGCGGCCGAGCGGCGGGCGCTCTCGTCGCCCGCGACCGAAGGGTCGGGCACGCGCCCCGTGACCGGCACGACCTGCCCCGGACTCGTCCCCCAGGTGACGTAGGGCGCGAGCGCGGCGGCGTCGAACTCGACGACCGAATCGAACTCGGCGCCGTCGTCGCCGGGAAGACTCCGCCAGTGTTCGACCGCCTCGCCCCACGCGGCGCCACTCGGTGCGAAGCGCCGGCCTTCGAGGTAGGCGAAGGTCGTCTCGTCGGGGGCGATCATGCCTGCGCGCGCGCCCGCCTCGATGCTCATGTTGCAGAGCGTCATCCGGCCTTCCATCGAGAGCGCGCGGACGGCCTCGCCCGAGTACTCGATGACGTGGCCGGTCGCGCCGTCGGTGCCGACCTGTCCGATTAACCCGAGCGCCAAATCCTTCGCCGTCACGCCCTCGGCCAGCGCGCCGGAAGTTTTGACGAGCATCGTGCGCGGCTTCGTCTGCGGGAGGCATTGCGTGGCGAGGACGTGCTCGACCTCGCTGGTGCCGATGCCGAAGGCGAGCGCGCCGAAGGCGCCGTGCGTGCTGGTGTGGCTGTCGCCGCAGACGATGGTCATCCCCGGCCGCGTCAGACCGAGTTCCGGCCCGATGACGTGGACAATGCCCTGCTCGGGCGCGCCCACGTCGTAGAGCCGGACGCCGAACTCGCGGCAGTTGCGCCGGAGCGTCTCCATCTGAAGGGCGGCGACGGGGTCGGCGACGGGCAGGCTGCGGTCGGTGGTCGGGACGTTGTGATCGACGGTGGCAACGGTCAGGTCGGTTCTGCGAACGCGGCGGCCGGCGGCCCTCAGCCCGTCGAACGCCTGTGGCGAAGTGACTTCATGGACGAGGTGCAGGTCGATGTAGAGCAGCGCCGGCTCGCCCGCCGCCTCGCGGACGACGTGCGCGTCCCAGAGCTTCTGGAAAAGTGTGCGTGGCATTTCAGACGGCGTGGTCAGACCGCGTGTTTAGTCCGCGTGGTCAGACCGCGTGGTAGGCGTGGCGCATGTCGGCGAGTTCGGCGACCGCCTCGGCGACGAGCGTGCCCATCTCGCCCGTCCCGACGATGCACCTCCCGCCGCTGCCCTGTATGTCGGCGGTGCGGTAACCGCGTTCGAGCACGGCGCGGATGGAAGCCTCCACGTCCTGAGCCTCGCGTTCGAGCCGCGCCGTGTGCCTGAGCAGAAGGGCGGCGGAGGCGATGGCCCCGAGCGGGTTGGCGACTCCGGCACCGGCGATGTCGGGCGCGGAGCCGTGAACCGGCTCGTAGATGTCCACGCGCCCGCCGACGCTGGCCGAAGCGAGCATGCCGAGAGAGCCGGCGATGATCGCGGCCTCGTCCGAGAGGATGTCACCGAACAGGTTCTCGGTCAAAAGCACGTCGAAACGGCGCGGGTTCTGCATCAGGTGCATCGCGCACGAATCGACGTAGGCGTGCTCGACCGTCACGCGCGGGTAGTCGCGCGCGACACGCGTGACCACCTCGCGCCAGAGCCTTGAAGTCTCCAGCACGTTCGCCTTGTCCACCGAGGTCACCTTTCGTCGGCGCCCCTCGGCCGCCTCGAACGCGACGCGCGCCACTCGCTCGACCTCCTCTTCTGTGTATCGCATCGTGTTGAAGGCCGCGCGCGCCGAGCCGTCCCCGCTCATCCCGCGCGGCTCGCCGAAGTAAAGCCCGCCTAGCAACTCGCGAACGATGAGCACGTCCGCGCCGGCGACGACTTCGGGCTTGAGCGGCGAAGAGTCGGCGGTGGCGTCGTGGCAGACGACGGGACGCAGGTTGGCGAACGCGCCGCAGGCGCGCCGCAGCGTGAGCAGCCCCGCTTCGGGTCTGACGCCGCCCGCCAGCCCGTCGAACTCGGGCGCGCCGACCGCGCCCAGCAGTACCGCGTCGCCCGCGAGACACGCGTCGAGCGTCGCCGCGGGGAGCGGACTCCCCGTGCGCGCGATGGCCGCGCCGCCGACGAGCTGTTCGTCGAAAGTGAAATCGTGGCCGTAGACCTCGGCCAACGTTCGCAGCACGCGAACGGCCTCGCGCGTCACCTCAGGGCCGACGCCGTCGCCCGGCAGGACAGTTATCTTTAACTTCATAAACGTTTCGGTCTTCACGAAAATCGACCACCCGCCCGAGCCTTTTCAAAAGGCCCCGCGCGGATGGCCGCACCCTTCGGTAAATAGTCTAGCCGACGATGGCCTGGGCGAAGGCCGGCTCCAAAGTTACGGCCTCACCCCCGCGCCGCGCCGGCAGGAGCGAGAGCAAGTCCTGGTCGTAGATGTTCTTCTTGCGGTCGGCGAGTTTGGTGAAGCCCTTGTACGCGTCATCAAGCCCCGCCGCGTCGAGCACAAAACCCAACTCCTCGAAGCGACGCGAGAGCGCGTGCCGGCCCGAGTGTTTGCCGAGCACGATGCTGTTGGCGGGCACGCCGACCGACTCGGGCGTCATAATCTCGTAGCAGAGCGGGTTCGAGAGCACCCCGTGCTGGTGTATGCCGGCCTCATGCGCGAAGGCGTTGCGACCGACGACAGCCTTGTTCGGCTGGACGCCGAAGCCGATGACCTCGGAGAGCAGTTGGCTCATCGGGTAGATGGCCTCCGTCCGCACGCCGCACGCGTAAGGCAGACGGTCGGAGCGCACGCGCAAGGCCATCACGACCTCTTCTAACGCGGCGTTGCCGGCGCGCTCGCCGATGCCGTTGACCGTGCACTCGATCTGCCGCGCGCCCGCGTCGAGCGCCGCGAGGCTATTCGCCACCGCGAGGCCGAGGTCGTTGTGACAGTGGACGCTGATGGTTACGTCGCGTTCGCCCACGACGCTCTCGCGCACGGCCGAGACGATCTCGCGAAACTCGGTCGGCGTCGTGTACCCGACCGTGTCGGGCACGTTGAGCGTCGTCGCGCCCTCCTCGACCGCCGCCGCGAAGACCTCGCAGAGATAAGAAAGCTCGCTGCGCGTCGCGTCCTCGGCCGAGAACTCCACGTCCGCCGTCAGCGAGCGCGCGAGCCTGACCGCCTCGCGGGTCATCCGTAAAACTTCCGCGCGCGTCTTCTTTAATTTGTGTTCGAGGTGGATGTCCGAGGTCGCGACGAAGGTGTGCAGACGCGGGCGCGCGGCGCCGCCGACCGCCTCCCACGCGCGCAGGATGTCCTGCTCGGTCGTGCGGCAGAGCGCGGCGACGGTCGCCACGCGACACTCGGCGGCGACGGCCCTGACCGCCGCAAAATCGCCGTCGGAGGCGACGGGGAAACCGGCCTCGATAACGTCCACGCCCAGCGCTTCGAGCGCGCGCGCGAGCCGAATCTTCTCGGCCAAATTCATCGAACAGCCCGGCGACTGCTCGCCGTCGCGCAACGTCGTGTCGAAGATTTTTATCCGTTCGGGGTGGGTCATCAGTTATCTCTTCAAGGAGGACGCATACTAAAAGACCCGCCGCGTAAAACTCAAAGTCATAATTTTTATGGCCGGATAAATGTCGCAAATACCGCCCGCGCGGCCGGAACGCACGCGGCGTCGGGTGCATCAAAGGGCGTCTGAAAAATTCCGGTGCAGAATTTTGCTTGGTCTCGGGCGAAAATTTAGCCACTCCGTGGTGTGACTCAGTTAATTGGTAAGACCCTTAAAAAAGATTTCTCACGATTGGTTATAAATCAACTTGACAAAAATTCCGGTTTCATAGAAAATCTGGCTCGCTTTCACGTTTGACTATCTCTGGAAACATTTCCTGCACGCTACGCCAGAGATTCCGAAGGCGGTTAATTGGTAAAACCATCAGACCTTACGCGATTGACCCCGAACGGGCTCAGAGTTATCAACGGAAAGCACTGCCACGAAGTCAGTTCTGTTTGAGTGTGTGACCGCTTCCGCCCCTGTCTCTTTCGGCCGAGGCGGCACCGGAACCCGACCCGATAGATTGCGAATCATTGTAATGCGCGCCGCCAACCGAAACTCCTTTTCGGCGAACGGCACAGACAAACCCCTTGTGTGAACGCACAGAGCGTTGCCGTTCAACCGCTAGTCATCTGGAAAAGGAAAAAAGAGTAATGAGTAAGTACGCATTCAGCCGAGGCTTCGCCGCCGTGCTGCTGCTCCTGCTGGCGTTCGTCGCGGCGGGCGCGCAGGAGTTCCGCGGCTCGCTGACCGGCACCGTGACCGACCCGAACGGCGCGGCGCTTCCGGGCGCGACCGTCGAGGTCAGGAACGTGGAGACCAACATCGCCAACACGGTCACCACCAACGAGGAGGGCAACTACAGCTTCCCGCTCCTCAACCCCGGCAAGTACACGCTGACCATTACGGCTACGGGCTTCGCCAACGCCACGCGCGAGAACATCGAGATTCGCGTCGCCGACCGCCTGACGCTCGACATCCCGATGTCCGTGACGGGCGTGGGCGAGACGGTGACGACGGTCGCCACCGCGCCCGTGCTTGAGACCGGCTCGGTCTCGACGGGCACGACCATCAGCACGCAGCAGATCAGCGAGCTGCCGCTGGCCGAGGGCACCGCCTACCAGCTCGCGACCCTCGCGCCGGGCGTCTCTTACACCGGCAACCCGCAGTTCATCGGGCCGACCTCGAACGGCAACCTCGCCGCCTTCCGCACCAACGGCGCGACGGGGTCGAACCAGATCACGCTCGACGGCTCGCCCAACTACGCCTTCGACGGCGGCGTCGGCTTCTCGCCCCCTTCGGACGCCGTGCAGGAGTTCAAGGTCCAGACCAGCCAGTTCGACGCGCAGCAGGGCTACTCGGCCGGCGCGACCGTCAACGTCGCGGTCAAGAGCGGCACCAACGACCTCCACGGCTCGGGCTGGTACTTCAACCGCGACCGCAGCCGCACCGCGAACAACTTCTTCGCCAACCGCGCCGGGCAGGATCGCCCCGAGCGCACGTACCACCGCTTCGGCGGCGTCGTCGGCGGCCCCGTCTACATCCCGAAGGTCTACAACGGCCGCGACCGCACGTTCTTCTTCACCACCTACGAGCGGCTGAAGGACAACATCGCCGAGCCGCAGCTCTTCACCGTGCCCACGGCGCGGATGCGCACCGGCGACTTCTCGGAGCTGATCGTCAACCGCAACAACATCGCGGACGTGAGCAACACGGTCATCTACAACCCGTTCGCCGCGACCGTGGCCGCCAACGGCACCGTGACGCGCGCCTCCTTCGGCTGCCCGACCTCGGGCGCGGTGACCGCCGCGTTCCCGAACTGCAACGTCATCCCGACCGCGCTGCTCAACCCGGTCGCGCTGGCCGCGCTCCAGTACTACCCGCTGCCGAACACGACCGGCACCGGCACGGGCGGCTTCCAGAACAACTTCTTCTCGAACCAGAACCGCGTGCAGAACTACCGCGCGTGGCTCACGCGCCTCGACCACCGCATCAGCGACCGCCAGTCGATCTTCGGCAAGTACTACCACAGCTTCAACCCCGAAGACCGGCAGGACGCCTTCGGCGTGGTCAACGACTTCCCCGTCACCTCCGGCTTTGAAGACCGCACCAACGACGGCGGCAGCGTCGATTACACCAACACGCTGACGAACAGCACCGTCCTGGACGTGCGCGTGAGCTTCAACCGCTTCGAGCAGGTGCGCCGCCCGGCGGCCTCGTTCGACCCGGCCTCGCTCGGGTTCGCGGCGGCGACGCTCAACGCGATGCGCGGCTACCAGTACATCCCGCGCTTCGTCATCACCAACCTCGACGCGACGCGCAACACGCGCTCGACGCTCGGCTCGCAGCGCTCCGACTTCAACGAGGGCCGCACGCGCCCCTTCATGATGGGCGCCGTCCAGCCGACCGTGACGCAGCTCTTCGGCAACCACACGGCGCGCTACGGCTACGACTACCGCAACACGCGCGAGAACTTCATCACGAACAACTTCCAGGGCGGCTCGTTCAGCTTCGACGGCGTGTTCACCTCGCCGGCCTCGAACTCGAACACGGCGACGCGCAACGCCTACGGCCGCGACGTGGCGGCCTTCGTCCTCGGCCTGCCCTCGTCGTCCGTGATCGACAACCCGCAGTCCTACTCCGTCCAGTCGAACTACCACGGCTTCTTCATCCAGGACGACTGGCGCGCGACGCCGAAGCTGACGCTCAACCTCGGCTTCCGCTACGAGCTGGAGATGGGTCTCACCGAGCGCTACAACCGCATCCAGCGCGGCTTCGACCTGACGACGCCGACCTCGGTTGACGCCGCCGTCCGCGCCGCCTACACGACGACCTACAACGCGCAGTCGGCCGCCAACCGCGTCTTCCTGGCCAACCCGGCCGACTTCCGCGTCGCCGGCGGCATCACCTTCGCCGACGAGAACAACCGCGCCACCTGGGACACGGACAAGACCAACTGGCAGCCGCGCGTCGGCGCCGCCTACCAGCTCAACGACAAGACGGTGCTGCGCGCCGGCTTCGGCATCTTCATGGCGCCCTTCCAGGTCGAGGCGCCGCTCCAGGCGGGCTTCTCCAACGGCACGCAGAACCCGATCACGAACAACAACGGCGCGACGTTCCTCTACAACCTGACCAACCCGTTCCCCGGCGGCTCGTCCAGCCTGCTGGCGCCGCAGGGTTCGAGCCTCGGGCTGCTGACGGCCACCGGCGGGGCGCTCGGCGCCACCGACGCGCCGCTCATCCCGGTCGAGCGCAAGAACGCGAAGTTCGCGCGCATGGTCGTCGGCTTCCAGCGCGAGCTGCCCGGCCAGTTCGTCGTCGAGGCCAACTTCGTCTCGTCGTGGGGCTACGACCAGTCGGTCAACCGCAACATCAACTTCGTCCCGCGCCAGTTCCTCGGCGCCGACGAGGCGAGCGCCAACCTGGCCAACACGAACCTGTCGGCCACCATCGCGAACCCGTTCCTCGGCCGCCTGCCGGGCACGAACAGCCCGCTCAACACGGCGGCCACCATCACCCGCGCCACGACGCTGCTGCCGTTCCCGCAGTTCGGCAACGTGTTCCTCCAGGAGTACAACGGCACGAACCGCTACAACGCGCTCCAGACGCAGGCGAACAAGCGCTTCTCGCGCGACTTCACGCTGACGATGACCTACACCTTCTCGCGCCTGACCGAGCGGATCAGCTACCTGAACCCTTCGGACACGGAGCTCGAGGACCGCATCTCCATCGCCGACCGCCCGCACCGCTTCACGCTCGCCGAGACGTGGGTGCTGCCCATCGGCCGCGGCCGTTCGTTCGGCAAGGACATGAACCGCGTCGTGGACGCCATCATCGGCGGCTGGCAGATCAACGGCACCTACGAGTGGCAGAGCGGCGAGCCGCTGGCGCTGAACAACAACCTCTTCTTCGCGGATGACCTGCGCAGCCTGCGCGCGAGGATCGGCGACAGCACCGGCAACGGCCAGAAGTACGGCATCGACATCCCGGCGATCTACAACGTCAACGGGCCGAACGCGCCGCGTCTCGTCCAGCTCAACGCGTTCGGGCTGCGCAACGTGCCGACGACGCTCGACAACGTGCGCAACCAGCCGTACTCGCTCGCGAACCTCTCGCTCACGAAGAACTTCCAGATGGGCGAGGGCAAGCGCCTCCAGATTCGCGCCGAGTCCATCAACGCCTTCAACCACCCGTACTTCGGCGCGGGCATCGGCCTGAACCCCGGCTCTTCGACCGCGCCCAACGCGGCCTTCGGCTTCGTCACGGCGCAGCGCAACAACCCGCGCGACATCCAGCTCGGCGCGAAGTTCACCTTCTAAGCGCCGCGGACTGCGTGCGGCCCCCCGACGGGGGCCGCACGCACTTGAACCCTTGCGAGCCGCCCCCAAGGCCAACAGCCGAAGGGCGGCTCGCGTTTAATCAGCCTTTATTATTCGTATAATTCATACACGCCATTCAGGAGTCGGACGGTTGAACAAGTTGCAGGCAACACGGGGGGCAGTCGTCGTCCTTTTGGTCTGGGCCTTCGCGGGCGCCGCCGCCGCGCAGGCTCGGCAGGCACCGGAGAATCCTCCGGCCGCCGTCAAGTGGCAGAACGCGCTCAAGCAGGAGCCTGACTGGTACGCCTCCGACGAGGCGGTGCGCGTCGCGGACAACCTGCTCGTCTACCAGCGCGAAGTCGGCGGCTGGCCCAAGAACATCGACATGGCCGCCCCGCTCTCGGAGAAGGAGCGCGCCGAACTCGCCGGGAAGAAGGGCGAGACGGGGGGCGAGTCTTCGGCGACGATTGACAACGGCGCGACCTTCACGCAGCTCGAATTCCTCGCGCGCGTCTACACGGCGCGGAAGCTTGAACGCCACCGCGAATCTTTCCTCAAGGGGCTAGACTACCTGCTCGCCGCGCAGTACGAGAACGGCGGCTGGCCGCAGTACTTCCCGCTCCGCAAGGGCTACTACACGCGCATCACTTACAACGACAACGCCATGGCCGGCGTCCTCGAACTGCTCCGCGACGTGGCGCGCCGCGAGCCGGCCTACGCCTTCGTTGACGAGCCGCGGCGAGCGAAGTCCGAAAGGGCGGTCGAGCGCGGCGTCGAGTGCATCCTCAAGACGCAGGTCGTCGTCCGAGGCAAGAAGACCGTCTGGGGCGCGCAGCACGACGAGGTGACGTTCGCGCCCGCGCCCGCGCGCAAGTTCGAGCCCGTCTCGCTCGCCTCGCGCGAGAGCGTCGGCGTGACGCGCTTCCTGATGGGCGTCGAGCGGCCGGACGCGCGCGTCGTCGAGGCGGTCGAGTCGGCCGTCGAGTGGTTCCGCGCCTCGCAGGTCTCGGGCGTCCGCTGGGTCGAGCGACGCGACCCGGCGCAGCCGGGCGGCTACGAGCGCACGGCCGTCGCCGACAAGGACGCGCCACCCATCTGGGCGCGCTTCTACGAGATCGGCACCAACCGCCCCGTCTTCGAGGGGCGCGACGGCGTCGTCCGCTACAGCGTCATGGAGATCGAGGCCGAGCGCCGTAACGGCTACGGCTGGTACACCGAGGAGCCGCTCAAGCTCATCAACAAGGAGTACGCGGCGTGGCGGAAGCGTCTCAAGAACCGTCCGAACGAGCAGGCGAAGTAAGAGCATGACCGACCGACGCGATTTTCTGAAGAAGACTCTGGCCGGCGGCGCCGGCGCCCTCCTCCTCAACGAACTGACGGGCGTCGAAGCGTTCGCGCGCGCCGCCGCGCGGACCGGCGGGACGGACGCGCCAGCCTCCGACCCCTGGGCGCGCGTGCCCGAGATTCTCAAGCGCATCAAACCGCCCGTCTTCCCCAAACGCGACTTCGCCGTCACGAAGTACGGCGCCGTCGCCGACGGCAAGACCGACTGCACCGAAGCCTTTCGCAAGGCAATCGCCGCCTGCAACAAGGCCGGCGGCGGGCGCGTCGTCGTCCCGGCCGGCACGTTCCTGACCGGCCCGATTCATCTGCTGAGCAACGTCAACCTCCACGTCTCCGAGGGCGCCACCGTCAAGTTCAGTCAAGACCCGAAGGCTTACCTGCCGCCGGTCTTCACGCGCTGGGAGGGGATGGAGTTGATGAACTACTCGCCCTTCGTCTACGCCTTCGAGCAGAAGAACATCGCCATCACCGGCGAGGGCACGCTCGACGGCAACAGCGACGACGAACACTGGTGGCCCTGGAAGGGGCAGGCGCAGCACGGCTGGAAGAAGGGCGACCCGAATCAGGCGAAGGCGCGCAAGACGCTCGAAGAGATGACCGAGCGCGGCGCGCCCGTCGCCGAGCGCGTCTTCGGCGAAGGCCACTACCTCCGCCCGCAGTTCGTCCAGCCCTACCGTTGCGAGAACGTGCTCATCGAGGGCGTGCGCGTCGTCAACTCGCCGATGTGGGAGTTGAACCCCGTGCTCTGCACCAACGTCACCGTCCGCAAGGTGCGCATCCAGAGCCACGGCCCCAACAACGACGGCTGCGACCCCGAGTCGTGCCGCGACGTGCTGATTGAGGATTGCACCTTCGACACCGGCGACGACTGCATCGCGGTCAAGTCGGGCCGCAACGCTGACGGGCGGCGTCTGAACGTTCCGTCGGAGAACATCGTCATCCGCGGCTGCCAGATGAAGGACGGCCACGGCGGCGTCACCATCGGCAGCGAAATCTCGGGCGGCGTGCGCTACCTCTTCGCCGAGAACTGCGTGATGGACAGCCCGAACCTCGACCACGCGCTCCGCTTCAAGAACAACGCGGTGCGCGGCGGGCTGTTGGAGAACATCTTCTTCCGCAACATCACGGTCGGGCAGGTGGCGCACGCGGTCTTGACCGTTGACTTCAACTACGAGGAAGGGGCGAAGGGCAAGTTCAAGCCGGTCGTCCGCAACCTCGTCGTGGACGGCTTGAAGAGCGGCAAGAGCCGCCACGCGCTCGACGTGCAGGGCTTCGCCGACGCGCCCGTCTACGACCTGCGTCTGAAGGACTGCACCTTCGAGAACGTCGAGCGGCCGAGCGTCGTCAAGAACGTCACGGGGATGACGCTTGAGAACGTGCGCGTCAACGGCAAGCTGGTTGACCGCGAGACGCTGGCCGGCGCGGGCAAGGTCAAGATCGTGCTCGTCGGCGACTCGACCGTCGGCGAGTCCGACGGCTGGGGGCCGGGCTTCAAGCGCTTCGTCTCTTCGGAGGCCGAGGTCGTCAACCTCGCGAAGAACGGGCGCAGCTCGAAGTCGTACGCCGCCGAAGGCTGGTGGAAGAAGGCGCTCGAAGAGCAGGGCGACTACATCATCATCCAGTTCGGCCACAACGACATGCCCGGCAAAGGCCCCGAGCGCGAGACCGACCCCGAGACGACCTACGCCGCCAACGTCGCGCGCTACGTGGACGAGGCGCGCGCCGCCGGCGCGAAGCCGATTCTCGTCACGTCGCTCACGCGCCGCCGCTTCGGCAAAGACGACCGCATCGACTCCGACCTCCACCCCTACGCGAACGTCGTCAAGCGCGTCGCGACCGAGAAGCGCGTCCCCCTCATCGACCTCCACGCGCTGAGCATCGCGCTCATCGACAAGATGGGGCGCGCGAAGAGCGACGAGCTGGGCAAGATGAAGCCCGACGGCAAGGGCGGGCAGGAGATGGACTACACGCACCTCGGCGAGCGCGGAAGCCTTGTCTTCGGCCGCGTCGTCGCCGACGAGCTGCGCCGCGTCGAGCCGGCGCTGGCCGCTTACGTCAAGTGAGAAGACAAGGCGGGAGTTAAGCCAAAGGCAATGTCGGAATCGAATAATCAGAACCGCAGGGATTTTGTCAGGACGGCCGGCGCGGCCGCGGCCACGCTGGCGCTCGGCGGGACGGCGCTCGCCTCGGTCGAGCCGCGCGCGCGCCGCCGCTACGCGATGGTCGGCACGGGGCACCGCGGCACCGGCATGTGGGGCGCCGACCTCTTCAAGAAGTATTCGGACGTGCTTGAGTTCGTCGGCCTCTCCGACATCAACCACAAGCGGCTCGCGGCGGGCAAGGCGTTGATCGGCGCCGACTGCCCCGTCTTCACCAGCTTCGACGAGATGTGCGACCGCGCGCGCCCCGAGGTGCTGATGGTCACGACCGTGGACGCCACGCACGTCGATTACATCACGCGCGCGCTCGACCGCGGGCTGGACGTTATCACCGAGAAGCCGATGGTGACGGAGGCCGACGCGGTCAAGAAAGTGCTCGAAGCGGAGCGGCGCAACCGGCGCAAGATCGTCGTCGCCTTCAACTACCGCTACGCGCCGAAGCACCAGAAGATTAAAGAGATCATCCAGTCGGGCGAGATCGGCCCGGTCACGTCCGTTGACTTCAGTTGGTACCTGGACACGACCCACGGCGCCGACTACTTCCGCCGCTGGCACCGGCTGAAGTCGCGCGGCGGGAGCCTCTGGGTGCACAAGGCCACGCACCACTTCGACCTCGTCAACTGGTGGCTCGGCGCCGACCCCGTCGAGGTTTCGGCCTTCGGCGGGCTGAACGTCTACGGGAAGTCGGGGCCCTTCCGTTACACAAACTGCCGGCCGTGCCCGCACAAGGCGAAGTGCCCCTTCTACTTCGACATGACCAAGGACGCGCGGCTGATGAAGCTCTACGCGCAGGCCGAGGACGTTGACGGCTACCACCGCGACGGCTGCGTCTTCCGCGAGGACGTGGACATCTACGACACGATGAACGCGCTGGTGAAGTACTCGAACGGCGTCCAGATGAGCTACTCGCTCAACGCCTCGATGCCGATAGAAGGGTACCGCATCGCCTTCAACGGCGAGCGCGGCCGGCTCGAAGTCCGCGACTACGAGCGCCAGCCGTGGCAGGTCGAGGAAGAGTCCGAGGCTTACCTCGTCAGGAACTTCACGGGCAAGCGCGAGAAGATCGAGATGCCGCACATCAAGGGCGGGCACGCGGGCGGCGACGACCGCCTGCGCGAAGTCATCTTCCGCGGCGCGAAGGTGCCCGCCTACATGCGGCTGCCCGACTCGCGCGCCGGCGCGATGTCCGTCCTGACGGGGGTCGCCGCGCGGACGAGCGTCGAGCGCGGGCGCCCCGTGAAGATTTCCGATCTGGTCAGACTGTGAGCCGGGATTTTAATTTTTGTCGGCGGCGGAGATTGCCGGCCGGCCTTTTTCGCGAAGGCCCTTTCTTGTCAAGGAGAACGCAATGAGTGACGCACTGAAGCTTGAGAAATACTCTTTCGGGGTCGGCGACCGTTTCGCGCACCAGGCGAAGGCGCAGCTGCGCGCGTGCCAGCAGGCCGCCGAGCGCGGCGTCGAGGTCACGCCCGTCTGGAACAAGTCGTATCGCGAGCACGGCATCGTCGGCTCGAAGCCGCCCTCGGTGCTCGCCGCCGCCGAGGCCGCCGTCAAGGAGCTCGGCTGGACGAAACCCTTCCACGTTGACGCCGACCACATCCGGCTCGACATCGTGGACGAGTTCATCGGGACGAGCGACTTCTACACGCTCGACGTGGCCGACTCCATCGGCCAGCCCGCCGCGGACGAGGACGTGCGCGCCTTCGTCGGGCGTCACCCCGAGTTGGTCGGCCGCCTTGAGATTCCCGGCATCAGTGCGCCGTTCGAGACCACGCGCGAGGAGATCGAGCGCATCGCGCGCAAGTTCCTGCGCGCCGTGCAGGACGCGGGCGCAATCTACCGCCACGTCGCCGACGCGAAGGGCGCGGGCAACTTCATCGCCGAGGTCTCGATGGACGAGACCGATTCGCCGCAGACGCCGCCCGAGCTGCTCGTCATCCTCGCCGCCATCGCCGACGAAGGGATTCCCGCGCAGACGGTCGCGCCGAAGTTCACGGGGCGCTTCAACAAGGGCGTCGATTACGTCGGCGACGTGGCGCAGTTCGAGAAGGAGTTCAACGAGGACATCGCCGTCATCGCGCACGCCGTCTCGACGTACGACCTGCCGTCGAACCTCAAGCTGAGCGTCCACTCGGGCAGCGACAAGTTCTCCATCTACGAGCCGATCCGCAAGGCGCTCGCGCGCACCGGCGCCGGCATCCACGTCAAGACCGCCGGCACCACCTGGCTCGAAGAGGTCATCGGCCTCGCCGAGAGCGGCGGCGAAGGGCTTGAGCTGGCGAAGGAGATTTACGGCGAGGCGCTCGACAACATCGACGCGCTCTCCGCGCCCTACGCGACGGTCATCGACATCGACCGCGCGAAGCTCCCCACGAAGGAAGAGGTCGGGGGCTGGAGTTCGGAGCAGTTCGTCGGCGCGCTGCGCCACGACCAGTCGAATCCGCTCTACAACCTGAACCTCCGGCAGCTCCTGCACGTCGGCTTCAAGGTCGCGGCGAAGATGGGCGAACGCTATCTGCGTATGCTCAAGGCGAACGAAGAGGTCGTCGGCCGCAACGTCACCGAGAACCTCTACGACCGCCACATCAAGCCGCTCTTCCTAAGCGCGGAGACGGCCGCCGGCGTCGCCGGCGACTAGACCCATGTTTGAATGTTTGATGAGGAAATGGGGATGAACTCAGCCGAGTTGACGAAGATGTACGACTTCCGCGGACGCACGGTGGTCGTGACGGGCGGCACGGGCGTGCTGGGGCAGTCGATGGTGCGCGCGCTGGTCGGGTGCGGGGCGAGCGTGGCCTTGTTGGCGCGCAACCGCGCGAAGGCCGAGCCGCAGGTCGCCGCGCTCGAAGGCGAGGGGCGCGCCGTCGTCTTCGAGGCCGACGTGCTCGACGCGGCGGCGCTACGACGCGCGGCCGAGGAGGTCGTGCGTGAGTTCGGCCGCGTCGATTGTCTGCTCAACGGCGCGGGCGGCAACCACCCCGGCGCGACGACGAAGCCCGAGCTTTCGTTCTTCGATTTGCCGGAGGACGCGTTGCGGTTCGTCTTCGATTTGAACATGCTGGGGACGATCATCCCGAGTCAGGTCTTCGGCCGGCTGATGGCCGAACAGGGCGAAGGCGTCATCCTCAACGTCTCGTCGATGTCGGCGGTGCGCCCCCTGACACGCGTGCTCGGCTACTCGGCGGCGAAGGCCGGCGTCAACAGCTTTACGCAGTGGCTCGCCGTCCACCTCGCCACCGAGTACAGCCCGCGCATCCGCGTCAACGCCATCGCGCCCGGCTTCTTCCTGACCGAGCAGAATCGCTTCCTCCTGACCGACAAGGAGACGGGCTCGCTCACGCAGCGCGGCCAGAGCATCATCGCGCACACGCCGATGGGTCGCTTCGGCGAGCCGGAGGATTTGCTCGGGACGCTTTTGTGGCTGCTGTCGCCGGCCTCGGGGTTCGTCACCGGCGTCGTCGTCCCCGTTGACGGCGGCTTCTCGTCCTTCGGCGGAGTTTAAGAGAGAGTGAATCACGGAGTATCGATAAGATGAGTAACGGTCTGAACATCAAGAAGGAGGGCGCGCTGGACTTCGTCAGCTTGGGCGCGCTCGTCCACCGCATTGACCCCGGCGTCATCCCCTTCCGCAAGGCCACGGGCTGCGACATCCACGTCTCGGGCGGCGAGTTCAACTGCGCCGCCAACCTCGCCGACTGCTTCCGCCTCGACACCGCCGTCGTCTCGGCGATGGTCAACTACCCCATCGGCGAGCTCGTGCAAGAGCGCGTCCGCGCGATGGGCGTCCGCGGCTTCTTCAAGACCTTCGAGCACGACGGCGTGCGTGGCCCCAACATCGCCGCCGTCTACAGCGACCGCGGCCACGGCGTCCGCGCCCCCGTCGTCTTCTACAACCGCTCGAACGAGGCCGCCGCGCAGCTCAAGCCCGGCGACTTCGACTGGGGCGCCATCTTCAAGGGCGGCGTGCGCTGGTTCCACTCGGGCGGCATCTTCGCGGCTCTCTCGGAGACGACCGCCGAGCTGATCGTCGAGGCCATGAAGGCGGCGAAGGCCGCCGGCGCCGTCACCTCGTTCGACCTCAACTTCCGCGAGAAGCTGTGGAAGATTTCGGGCGGCGAGGGGCGCGCGGTCGAGACGGTGGCGCGCATCGTCGAGAACGTGGACGTGCTCGTCGGCAACGAGGAGGACTTGCAGAAGGGCCTCGGGATTCCGGGTCAGGACGTGACCGTCAAGTCGAAGCTCGACCCGTCGGCCTTCTTCGGCATGATCGACAAGGTCGTCAAGATGCACCCGCAGGTCAAGGTCGTCGCGACGACGCTGCGCGAGGTGCACACGACCAACCGCCACAGTTGGGGCGCGGTGGCGTGGGTCAACGGCGAGACGTACGTGTCGCCGACGGCCGAGCTGGACGTGATCGACCGCGTCGGCGGCGGCGACGGCTTCGCCTCGGGCTTCTTCTACGGCCTGCTCAACGGCGAGTCGCCCGAGGAGTCGCTCAAGCTCGGCTGGGCGCACGGCGCGCTTTTGACGACCTTCCCCGGCGACACCACGATGGCGACCGTCGAGCAGGTGCGGGCGTTTGCCAAGGGCGGCTCCGCGCGCATCCAGAGGTAAAATGGCGCTTCTGACCCGGAGGGATTTTATGAGCACCAAGACCGCGCCAACGACCGTCGGGGAGGGCGCGCCCGACCTCGACCTCTCGCCGGAAGAGTTGCGCGCGATCGTCGAGCAGGCGCTTCTGACCGTCGGCCCCAGCGCGCGCGTCCTCGCCATCGTCCCCGACAAGACGCGCGACGACAACACCGACCTGCTCTTCCCCTTCGCTGCCGAAATCCTCGCCGCGCGCGGCGCCGCGCAGTTCGACGCGCTCGTCGCGCAGGGCACGCACATGCCCATGACCGAGGAGGAGAAGCGCGTCAAAGTCGGTCTGGGCGAAGGCGCGTCGCTCCCCCTGCTCGGTCAAATCTTCGACCACCAGTGGAACCGTCCCGAGGAGCTGGTTGACTTGGGAGAGTTGAGCGCCGAGCGTGTGAGCGAGTTGACGGGCGGGCTTATCAACGAGGCCGTCAAGGTCAACCTCAACCGTCTGCTCGCGCCAGGCGTCTACGACACCGTGCTCATCTTCGGCGCGACCGTCCCGCATGAGGTCGCGGGCTTCGCGGGCGGCGCCAAGTACTTCTTCCCCGGCGTCGCCGGCCCGAACCTGACGCACGCAACGCACTGGCTCGGCGCGCTCGCCTCCATCGAGAACATCATCGGCCGCGTCGAGACGCCGACGCGCCACATGATCGAGGCCGCCGCCGACCTCGTCCCCGCGCGCGTCATCTCGCTCAACACGGTCGTCACGCGCACGGAGGACGAGCGCCTCCGCACGCACGCGCTCTTCTGCGGCGACTTCCGCGAAGCCTTCCGCCGCGCCGCCGAGGTGAGCCGCCAGGTTCACATCAAGTACACGGGGCGGAAGTACAAGCGCGTGGTCGCGCTCTTAGACGCGCATTACGACGAGCTGTGGGTGGGCGGCAAGGCGAGCTACAAGCTCGGCGGCATCATCGAGGAGGGCGGCGAACTCGTCATCTACGCCCCGCACCTGCGCGCCATCTCGGACACGCACGGCCTGCTCATCGAGAAGTACGGCTACGCCCCCATCGACCGCGTCCGCGAGATGGTCGCGCTCTCGACCGAGCTTCGCTCGAACCTCGCGGTCGCCGCGCACCTCGCGCACGTCTCCTACGCCGGCTCGCGCGACGAGAGCGGCAAGGTCGTCCCCCGCTACAAAATCACGATGGCCTCCGCGCTCGACGAGGCCACCTGCCGCCGCGTCAACCTCGGCTTCATGGATCACCGCGAGTTCCGCCGCGAGGATTACGACCGAGACCCCGACACGCTCGTCGTCGAGCGCGCCGGCCGTGACCTTTACTTAGTCGAACCACACTAATTGAGAGTCAGTTACGAAGAGCTTCGGGAGACGCTCCGGCGCGCGCTGCTCAAAGTCGGCTTCGAGCAAGGGCGCGCCGAACTTTGCGCGCGCCTCTTTGCCGACACAGACCGCGACGGCGTCCACACGCACGGCCTCAACCGCTTCCCGCGTTTTCTTGAGACGATCAGCAGCGGCGTCGTGGGCGTCGGCGCGCGCGCCGAGTGCGTCGAAGCTCGCGGCGCGCTTGAGCGTTGGGACGGACGAGGCGGGCCGGGGAATTTGAACGCGCACGACTCGATGGCGAGGGCCGTCGAGCTTGCGAACAGATTCGGACTGGGATGCGTGGCGCTGAGGAACACGAACCACTGGATGCGCGGCGGCAGCTACGGCTGGCAGGCGGCGGAGGGGGGCGCGCTCGCCGTCTGCTGGACGAACACGATGCCCAACCTGCCGCCGTGGGGTTCCGCGCGACCGCTGCTCGGCAACAACCCGCTTGTCATCGCCGTGCCGCGCGCCGACGGCCACGTCGTGCTCGACATGGCGATGTCGCAATTCTCCTACGGCGCGCTGGCCGCGTACCGCGAGCGCGGCGAGCAGTTGCCTGTTGACGGCGGCTTCGACTCGGAAGGTCGGCTCACGCGCGACCCGCGCGCCGTCGAAGAGTCGGGACGCCCGCTCCCCGCCGGCTACTGGAAAGGCTCGGGACTCGCGCTCCTGCTCGACATGGCGGCGGCGCTCCTCTCCGCCGGCCTCGCCACGCACCAGATTCCCGCCGACCCCCTCCGAGAGACACGACTCTCTCAAGTCTTCATCGCCTTCGACCTCTCATCTTTCGCCGGGTCGGAAATCGCGAACGAGATCGTCGAAAACTTAAAGCAGGCTTCGGCGGAAGGCGAGGCGGTGAGATACCCCGGCGAACGGACGCTCCGGGTCAGGCGCGAGAACATGGAGAAGGGCGTCCCCGTCGAGCCTAAGGTCTGGGAGCAGGTGCTCAAACTAATCTGAAAAGGGCTTTAGGGCTTCTGCGGCTTGGCGGCGGGAGCGGGCTTCGGCGCGGGCAGGGGCTTGTCGAAGACCTTGATGAGGATCATCGCGAAGTCCTTGCCGGCGGTGCTGCGCATGTGCGGGGTACCGCGCGGGACGACGATGAGGTCGCCCTTCTTCACGTCGAAGTTCTGACCGCCCTCGATGCGCGGGCCGCGCCACTCGCCGGGCTCGACCTCCTTCGGCGCTTCCAACTTTCCGCCGAGCGTCAGCGTCGCCGTCCCTTCGAGGACGTAGTAAACGTCGTCCGAGGCGTCGTGAATCTCCGCAGCCGGCGCCGCGCGGTCGGCTTCGTGCTGGATGGCGACGCGCAGCTCCATCCCCTCGCCGCCGATCAACTCTTCGGCCTTGTTCTCCGGGTGGAGCTTGCGCTCGACCTCGGCCACCGTCTGCGCCGTCATCACGACAAACGGCCGAGCAGGGCTGCTCGGCCCGCGCATCGTCGTCGTCCCACTGGCCGTCTGCGCCGAAGTGGCCGAAGCGACAAACGCCGTCATGATAAAAGCGGACACGACGTTAGCAATGCGAAACTTCATAACGAATCTCCCTCCTGCTTCGCGCGGAACCTGATTGAATGTTCCCGTTGACTTCAGCCGCCGGGCGCCGGTTACGCGACCGTGTAGATTACATCCAGCAGCTCCGAGACCGGCTGACCGACGCGCCCGTCCACGCGCGGCCGTCGGCCTTCGACGACGGCGCGCGCGAAGTCGTCTATCAACGGCTGGTGAAAGTTTGGGTGCGGCGGGTGCGACTCGGCGCGCTCACCGTCGGCCGTCCTCACCCTCAGCGTCCCCTCGTTGAGCACGTCGGCGCGGACTGAGCCGAGGCTGCCGAAAATCTCCAGCGTGTCCTGCGGCTCGTGCGCGGCGTGCGTGACGGTGAGGACGGCCTGCGTCCCGCCCTCGAACTGAAAGAGCGCGCAGGCCGTGTCCTCGACCTCCCTCTCGAAGAGGACGTTGCCCGTGGCGGCCCGCACCCGCACCGGCGGGCCGAACAGGTTGACCAGAATCTCTACGCGGTGACAGCCGAAGTCGAACATCGGCCCGCCGCCCGAGAGTTTCCTGTCGAGGAGCCAGCGGCGCGGGTGGTCGGGCGCCGGGTCGAAACGCTCGAAGGCGTTGAGCTGCGCGACTACGGCCGCGCCTATCTCGCCCGACTTTAAAAGCTCCGCGACGCGCTCGACCGCCGGGTAGAAGCGCCGGTAGTAGGCGACGCCCAGCCGCACGCCGTTCGCCTCGGCCGCCGCGTTCATGCGCTCACACTCGGCGCCGCTCAGGGCCATCGGCTTCTCGCAGAGGACGTGCTTGCCCGCCTCGGCCGCGGCGACCGCCTGCTCGGCGTGCAGGTGCACCGGCGTCGCCACGTAGACGGCCTCGACCAACGGGTCGTTCACCAAGTCGCGCCAGTCGGCGTGCCAGCGCCTCGCGCCGAACTCTCTGGCGAACGTCTCGGCGCGCGCGGCGTCGGCGCGGCTCACCGCCGCCAGCTCGCAGTTCTCAAGGTCGCGCAGCGCCGGCGCCACGCGCCTGCGCGCGATGTCCCCGCACCCGACGAGACCCCACTTGATTACGCGCATCCTAGAGACTCCCGGCCCTTAGCGGCTCCGCTCAAGCAGCCAGCGCGAGAGGTCTTGCGCGGCCTCGTAGTTGTGGAACTCGGGCGGCAGCTTCCGGCCGTCAACGTACTCGTTATAGAGCCAAGGGTCGCCGACGGCGAAGACGGTGCCGCGTCCGTACTTCGCGACGGCGATGACGTCGAAGCCGTTATGCTGGAGCACGACCTCGGCGGGCTTCGATACTTTGAGCGTGGAGACCTCCTTCAGGTAGAGCGTCCACGGCGTCTTGAAGATGGGGTGAACGTCCGGGACGCTGATTTTGCCCTCGGCGAAGTTGTTACCCTGCACGCGGTTCCTGCTGTCCTTGTTGAACTGGATGCCGAACTCGCGCGCCAGCGTGTTGAAGTGGTCGAACTCCGCGTTGCCCACGTCGTTGCCCATCAGGACGAGCACGCCGCCGGCTTTGACCCAGTCGGCGACGGCCTTGACGTGTTGGGCTTCGACGAAGTGGGGGCTTTCCGTCTCGTCCTTCGTGTCGGGGTCAACGATGATGTAGACGCCGACGCCCTTCAGGTTGCGCGCGTCCGGGGCTTCGTTCAGCGTCACGGTCTTCGCGCCGAGGTTGCGGAAGACGTGCCCCCAGACGTAGAAGCCGGGGTTCGGCAACTCGTCCCACTTGTAATGCCACGGCGACATGCGGCCGGCCGCGTCCTTCTTCAGCTCGTTGTTGAAGTAGGAGTCGAGCGCGACGGTCTTACCCTTTCCGGGTCGCCCGGCGGCGGCGGCCTCCATCTCGGCCGCCGCCATCAGGAACGCGCCGACGCCCTTCGCGTCGTTGGTCACGACCTTCTCGCTCAGGTAGTACTCGTAGCTGCCGTCGCGGTAAGGATTCCCGCCGAGGCCCGCGACGCTCACCGTCCCCTTGAAGTTGACGCCGCCGGCCGCCGCCTCTTCGACGAACTGACGCTCGATGCCGGCCCAACCCTTCCGCGCGACCTTCATGTAAGACTCGGGCAGGTAGCCGAGCCGCGCGGCCTTCGCCAGCGAGTAGACGAACATGGCCGAGGCGGACGCTTCGAGGTAGTTGCCCTTGGCCCCGCCCTTGTCGAGCACCTGCCACCACAGCCCCGACTTCGGCTCCTGATACTTCTCGACCGCCGCCGCCAGCCGCCCGAGTATCGCGAGCAGTTCGCCGCGCCGCGGGTGCTCGGCGCGGAAGTGTTCGAGCACGTCCACCAGCGCCATCGCGTACCAGCCCATCGCGCGCCCCCAGAAGTGCGGCGAGCGCCCCGTCGTCTTGTCGGCCCAGCGCTGCTGCTTAGACTCGTCCCAGCCGTGGTAGAGCAGGCCGGTCTTCGAGTCGCGCGCGTGCGTCTCCATCAGGACGAACTGTTTGGCGACGTCGTCGAACGCCTCCGGCTCGCCGAACGTGCGCGCGTACTCGGCGTAGAACGGCTCGCCCATGTAGAGGCCGTCGAGCCACATCTGCGACGGGTAAATCTTCTTGTGCCAGAAGCCGCCCTCGGACGTGCGCGGGTGGTTCTTCAACTGCTCGCGCAAGGTCGCGGCCGCCTTGCGATACTTCTCCTGCCCCGTCACCTTGTAGAGCGTGAGCAGGATGCGGCCGTACTGGACGTTGTCGATGTTGTAGTCGGCCTGCTTGTAAGTCTTGATCGTGCCGTCGTCGGCGACGTAGCGGTCGGTCAGGCGCTTGATGTAGTCGAAGTAGCGCCCGTCGCCCGTGTTGAGCCAGACGGCCTGCATCCCCGTCAGCAGGACGCCCTGCTCGTAGGCCCACTTGTCGGGTCTGTCCGGCTCCTTGACCGCGTCCTTCCAGATCGTCATCACCGTCGCCGCCATCCGCTCGGACGTGGGCACACCGGCCTGCCCCCACGCCGGCCGCGGCGCCGCCGCCAGCCCCGCGAACATCAGGAGAGAAAGAATTACCTTCGCCGTGAATCTCAAAACTGCACCCCCGTAAACTTCCCGCCTCGGCCGCGCCCGCGCGGTAAAATTAACCAATTCATTTAAAATGTTCTGCGCAATCCCGGTTCCCAAGTGTACACAGCTCCGAACTGGTTAGACCTTTCGATTCGGACGTCTTAAAAATAGTTCGACAAACAATGGAAAAATAGGTAGAATGCGGAAGTCATCAACAGTCAGTGGTCGAACCTGATTGTTCCGAGACGCTGGCACCTCGCGCCCGTGGTCAACAAAAATTACCGGCCGGAGCAATGGTATGACCGATTTAAATAGCGACATCTTCAAAACTATCGACCCCGAACGGCGCGGCACCACCTCCGAAGAGGTCATCTCACAGCTCCGTGAGATGATTCACCGCGGCGAGCTGCGCCCCGGCGACCGCCTCCCGCCCGAGCGCGACCTCGCCAAACTGCTCGGCGTCAGCCGCCCGACGCTGCGCGCCGGCATCCGTTCGCTCGCGGCCGTGGGCGTCCTCCATTCGCGGCAGGGAGCCGGCACCTTCGTCGTCAAGGCCGACGGCCCGCCCTCGCTCGACAGCAGCCCTTTGCGGCTGATGGCCTCGCTCCACGGCTTCACCTCGGCCGAGATGTTCGAGGCGCGGCAGTCTTTGGAGATGGCCGTCGCCGGGCTGGCGGCCGAGCGCGCGACCGGCGATCAGCAGGCCGCGATGTCCGAGGAGGTGGCGGGGATGTTCGCCTCGCTCGACGACCCCGAGCAGTTCCTCGTCCACGACATGCGCTTCCACCAGACGGTGGCGGCCGCCTCCGGCAACCGCATCCTCACCTCGCTGATGAACATGGTGGCGACGATCCTCTTCGACACGCGCATCAAGACCGTCAAGCGCGCCACCGACCTTAAGGAGTCGGCCGAGATGCACCGGCACGTCTACCGCGCCATACGCGAGCGCAACTCGGACGGCGCGCGCGCCGCCATGCGCGAGCACCTCGTCCGCGCCCAACTCGCTTGGGAGGCCGAGAAGCAGGACGCCGAAGACGCGCCCGCCGACGGCTCTGACGGCAACGGGGCGGGCGGCGTCCACTGACGCCCGGCCGCCGCGCCCGCCCGACTTTCAAAGACCCTAAGCCTCCGCGCCCAGCCGCGCCGGCTCAAGCCTCGGCACGAGCAGGTGGATGATGAGCAGCGAGCCGACGTAGGCCGTGGCCGCGAGGATGAAGAGCGGCGCGAACGAAGCCGCGTCCGGCTTGTCGCCCAGAAGCTGCCCCGTCAGCAGCAGGATGGCCATCGCGCCGACCGCGCCCGCCATCCCGCCCAGACCCACGACCGACCCGACGGCCTGCTTCGGGAACATGTCCGAGGCCGTCGTGAACAGGTTCGCCGACCAGCCCTGATGCGCCGCCGCCGCCAGCCCCACCAGACCCACCGCGATCCACATGTTGCTAACGTGCGTCACCAGCACCACGGGGATGACGCACACCGCGCAGACTAAGAGCGCCACCTTGCGCCCGAAGTTGACCGAGCGCCCGCCCTTGATGAGCTTCGACGAGAGCCAGCCGCCCGCGATTGACCCGACATCGGCCATCAGGTAAATGACCACGAAGGGCGGGCCGAAGTTCTTGATGTCCAGCCCGAAGACCTGCACGAAGAAGAGCGGAAGCAGGTAGAGGTACCAGCGCCAGATGGCGTCGGTGGCGAACTTGGCGATGACGAAGGCCCACGTCTGCCTGTGCGGCAGCAGACTGAGCCAGGGGATGTTGACGGTCGGCTCCGGCGGGTCGCTCTGGATGTAGGCCAACTCCTCGCGGCTGATCTTCGGGTGCTCCTCGGGGCGGTGGTAGAGCGCGAACCAGAAGACCAGCCAGACGAGGCCGATGGCGCCCGTCATGATGAAGGCCCACTGCCAGCCCCAGTTGATGTAGAGCCACGGCACGGCGAGCGGCGCGACGATGGCGCCGACGTTCGAGCCGGCGTTGAAGATGCCGGTGGCCAGCGCGCGCTCCTTCTTGGGGAACCACTCGGCCACAGTCTTGATGGCCGCGGGGAAGTTGCCCGCCTCGCCCAAACCCAGCAGGAAGCGCGCGACGCTGAAGCCCGCGATGCTCCCCATGAAGGCGTGCAGGATGGAGGCGAGGCTCCAGAAGGTGAGCGAGACGGCGTAGCCGGTGCGCGTCCCGATCCAGTCGAGCACGCGCCCCGCGCCCAGCAGCCCGATGGCGTAGGCCACCTCGAACCAGAAGACGATGTCGGTGTAGTTCTTCGCCGTCCAGCCGAAGGTCTTCTGCAACTCGGGGCCGAGGATGCCGAAGACGAGACGGTCTACGTAGTTGACCGTCGTCGCGAAGAAGAGCAGGGCGCAGATGACCCAGCGGTAACGGCCCATGCGCGTGGTCGCGGTCTCGGCCGCCGCGACGGCCGCGCCGGTCGCGCTCGCCCCCGTGGACTGGTCGCCCTCGTTCTCGGATAACGAGACCGGCTCCTGCGTGGCCTCAACCACGTCGGCGACGGTGTGATCGGACTTCTGATCCCTGGGCGATGACATAAAAGATGCTTCTCCTTTAGCGTGCCTCCATGCGGGCGGGGCTTACTCCGGCACTTACTCGACTGCTGCTTCAGAGTTCCAGAACGTCGGGGGATGGGTAATCGCGGCCGTCGAACCGGACGGGGATTTGCGGCCACTCGGGGGAAGTTGTCAAAATTTCTACGCCATCGTCGGATGCGACGCAACTCTCCTCGGCCTTCGTCCCTGTGATGGACGGGTTCCACGCGAACGCCTGTCCGGGCTGGACGACCTCGCCGCTCGCGGGGTGCGCCACCCAGTCGCGCGTGCGGTATCCGGTGGCGCCGCCCTGATGGTGCAGCCACTCCTCGCCCGCGAAACCTTCATCGGCGTAAGCACCCGCCACCGTCTTAAATAACTCGGAGCCGACCGCGCCCGGCCGCGTCGCCGCGAGCAGGCGGGCGTTGACGCGCGCCACCGCGTCCGTCCGACGCCGCAACTCGTCCGGCACCGGGCCGGCGCAGACGATGCGCGTAACCGAGGCGATAAGCCCGCCGCGCCGCGCGCAGGTGACGAGCATCAGGACGCGCTCCCAACTCCGCGCGGTCGGGACCGGGTGGCGAAACTTTTTAAGTCGCTCGTCCGCCGCGACCAGCGTCACGACCGAGTGCATCCCGCGCGCGGCGAGCGCGTCGTTTAAGTGGCGCGCGACCTCCGACTCCGCCTCGCCCGGCGCCAGATACTTCGCGAAATCGCCTACGACCTCGCCCGCGTCGCGCCCGAGCCGGCGGAAGCGTTCAAGCTCCGGGGGCGTCAAACTGTAACGGCAACGCGCGACGGCCCCTTCTATGACTTTCACGCCCGGCCCGGCCGGCAGGTCGGAGCCGAGCGCCGAGCCGTCTTCGAGCAGAGAAGCCGCGAGGTCGGCGACGAAAGTCGGCGAAGCCTTCTCCTCCGCCCAGCCGTACTCGACCGGCTCGAACTCCGCGCCGGCCAACTCCTCTTCGACGAGCCGCGCCATCTCGATGCGGCTGGCGAGCACGAAGCGCTTCCCGTCGGCGCGCACGAGGAGCGTGCCCGCGCCCGGCTCGCGGCTCAGGTCGATGCCGCTGCGCGCGCCCGCCGTCAGCCAAGCGAAGTTGTGCTGCGCGCCCAGGAGCACGCCGCCCAAGCCTTCGGCCGCCAGCGCCTCGGCCAGCCTGCCCGTCTTCTCCGCAATCTCCGCGTTGTTGTGGCCCACTTTAAACTTGTGAAGGGTGTCTACTTGTTGACGCCGCTGGCGAGGAAGCCGCCGTCCACGGCGATGATCTCGCCCGTGACGAAGCTCGACGCGTCCGAGGCGAGGAAGACGGCCGCGCCGGCCAACTCCTCGACGTTGCCGAAGCGCCCCATCGGCGTCCGCAAAAGCAGTTCGCGCCCGCGCTCGGTGTCGTCGAGCAGGTGCCGGTTGAGCGCCGTGCGGAAGACGCCCGGCGCGATGGCGTTGACGTTGACGCCGCGCTGCGCCCACTCGACCGCCAGAGACTTCGTCAGGGAGGCGACCGCCGCCTTGCTCGCCGAGTAGGCCGCGACCTCCGCCAGCGCGACGAACGACGAGAGCGACGCGATGTTGATGATGCGGCCGCACCCGCGCTCAAGCATGTGGCGGCCGAAAATCTGACAGGCGCGCAGCGTCCCCGTCAGGTTCGTCCCGATGATCTCTTCCCAGTCGTCTTCCGAAACGTCTGCGGTCGGCGTCCGCATCGTCCGCCCGGCCGAGTTGACGAGGATGTCCACCTTCTCGAAGGCGCCGACGGCCGCGTCGAGCACCCCGCGCACCGATTCGCGCGCCTGCACGTCCGAGGTGACGCGCAGCGTCCGCCGTCCGCGCTCCTCTATCTCGGCGGCGGCGGCCTCGACGCTCTCCTGCCGCCTTGAGGTCGCGACCACGTCGGCGCCCGCCTCGGCCAGCCCGTGCGCGATGGCGCGGCCGATGCCCGAAGTCCCGCCGAACACGACCGCCACCTTTCCGGTCAGTTCAAATGGGGCGTAGCTCATCGACTCAAAACCCCCTCTGGGAAGCTTCGGGCGGCACCGAGAGGGCCGCCCCTGGTGAGTTAGACCGGACAAAGGGGCGGCGTGCTACGCGGGGAAATGCGCCGACCTCCGGGCTGTGAATCTGACTTTAAGCTGCTTTAAGAAGGTAATACCAATTAACCGAACTGCGAATATTGTGTAACACCACTAAGCGATTGGTGTCAAGTCTAATCCCTCGCCGAGATGCGTTTGTTTGGCCGATTTCTCTGTTTCGTTAGAATGACCTTGCCTTACCGTCTCGGAATGTGGTAAATAATCGCTGCGATTTCCTTAAGTGGTCTAACCACTCAACTGAGACTTTCCGGCCGGCGCATCTCTCCCGGCAAGCCAAAACGGCCTCCTCGCGGGTGTTTCCCGGTCGGCCAGCAAGAGGGTATTTATTTTGTCGTCGCCCAAACAAAGCAGCTTCGAGCGCCGCGTCGTCGGCAGTAACGTCTGGCTCAGCCGCGCCGGCGCGCCCGCTGACTCTGCGGCACCGCGCCCGCTCCGTTACGAAGTCCTGCCGTCGGAGGAGGCGGTCGGGCTGGCGCAGTGGGAAGAGGTCAAGCGCGTGGCCGAAGAGAAGGAGGGCGACCTCGTCATCATCCTGCTCGGCGGGCGCGGGGCGCAGGCGATGTACAAGCACGTCGCCGAGATCGCACGCACCGGAGAGGCAGACGAACTGCTCGGCCGCCTGCACGTCTTCACGCAGGACGCGCTGGCGCCGATGCGGATGGACAACGGCCTCAGCTTCGTGCGCGACTTCGAGCGCCTGCTCGGCGAAGCCTTCTTCGGCAAGGTGAAGAGCTTCACGCCGATGCGGACGGACACCGCAGAACTCGAAGGCGGGCTGATGGAGTACCTCGCGAAGCTTGAGGCGCTGGGCGGCATCGACATCTTCTTCCTCGGGATGGGGCCGGAGGCGGGCGCGGCCTCGCACCTCGCCTACATCAAGCCCGGCTCGGGCGCGGCGGCCGGCGACCTCGCGGGCGTCATCCCGATTTCGCCGAGCATCCTCGAACATCACATCGGCAAGTTTAAGGCGGGCGGGAGCAACGTGACGGCCGAGGACGAAGCCGAGTGTCGCGCCGCGACGCACATCCTCACCCTCGGCCCCGCGGCCATCCTCGGCGCGCGCCGCATCGTCCAGTCCATCGTGGACGCCTCGACCGCGCCGGCCAAGCCCGCGAGCTACCGCCGGCTGCTCGACGAAGAGATTTCCGCCGACGCTTCGGAGCGGGCGCGCCAGCTCGACGAGAATCCCGGTCTCTGGCTTCGCGTCCACCCGAACGTGCGGTCTCTGGTTCTGCCGGATGTGCTCGGCGGAAACGCCTGAGCGTTTATGCCCGGATTAAAATAATAAATTGGGCTGGGCGGGCTATCGTCGTTAGAGTGTCTTTTTACCGGCGTGCAAAAGTTTAAGATGTCGAGCAGCACCACCACACAGGCTCCGCCGATCAGCGCTTACGCCATCGTCGTCGATCCGAAGGACAACCTCGCGGTCGTCAAGGCGCCGACCGCGCCCGGCCTCGAAGTGACGCTCGACTCGGGCCGCGTCGTCCGTGTGCGTGCGGCCGTCCCGCCCGGCCACCGCTTCGCCACGCGCGACATCCCCGAAGGCGAGTTCGTCTTACAATACGGCCAGCCTATCGGCACCAGCCTCGGCATCCGCGAGGGCGAACTCATCTCACACGACAACATGACCGACGACGTGCCGGTCGTGCGCGACCTGCCCGAAGACCTGGAGACGCCGCCGCCCGACTACCTCCCGGAGCGCGAGCGCGCGACCTTTAAGGGCTTCCGGCGCCGCGACGGCCGCGTCGGCACGCGCAACTTCGTGCTGATCGTGCCGACCTCGATGTGCGCGAGCCACGAGGCGCAGCAGATTTCCATGATGGCGGAGTTCCTGCACTACAGCCGCGAGCGCTTCCCGAACGTGGACGGCGTCGTGGCCATCCCGCACAACAAGGGCTGCGGGTGTCAGGACGGCTCGACCATCGACGTGATGCTGCGCACGCTCTCGAACTACGCCGACCACCCGAACGTCGGCGGCGTCGTCCTGATAGACTTGGGCTGTGAGAAGACGAACCTCGAACGCGTCGAGAAATATCTGCTCAAGCGCGAGAAGTCGTTCGACAAGCCGGTCGCCAAGATCGGCATCCAGGAAGTCGGCGGGACGCAGGCCGCCATCGAGCTTGGTTTGAAGGAAGTCGAGCGGATGCTCCCCGAGGTGAACCGCGCCGTCCGCGAAGAGGTCTCGGTGAGCGAGCTCGTCCTCGGCGTCAAGTGCGGCGGCTCGGACGGCTTCTCGGGCATCTCGGCCAACCCGAGTTTGGGGCGCGCGGCCGACACGCTCGTCCGCTCGGGTGGCACCGTCCTCATCACCGAAGTCCCGGAGTTCTGCGGCGCCGAGCACATCATCGCGCACCGCGCGAAGGACGCCGCCACGGGGCGCGCCGTCTACCGCGTCATCGACTGGTATAAGGAGTACGCCTCGAAGTTCGGCGCGGTGCTCAACCAGAACCCCAGCCCCGGCAACGTCGCCGGCGGCCTGCTCAACATCACCATCAAGTCGCTCGGCGCGATGTCGAAGGCGGGGACGACGCGCGTCGAGGGCGTGCTCGACTACGCCGAGACGCCGGCGGGTAAGGGCTTGCACCTGATGCAGGGGCCGGGCTACGACCAGGAGTCCACGCCGGGGCTTGTCGCGGCGGGCGCGACCGTCGTCGTCTTCACGACCGGGCGCGGGACGACCATCGGCAACGCCATCGCGCCGGTCGTCAAGCTCGCCTCGAACACGGCCGTCTTCGAGCGCATGTCGCGCGACATCGACCTCTCGGCCGGCGGCGTCATCGACGGCACCGAGTCCATCGAAGAGGTCGGCGCGCGCGTCTTCGAGCACGTCCGCCGCGTCGGCTCGGGCGAGGCGTTGGCGAAGGCCGAGGAGCACAAACACAGGGAGTTCCAGTTCTGGGCCGAGCAGACGGTCTCGCTGTAAACGGCGCGGGCGAACGAGGGGGAGCGGAGCGGAAGAGATGCCGACGAGAAAAGACCTGGCCTCACGAAGCAGCGGTTCGGTGGCGACCTTAGAGCCGGACGAGCCGAGGGCGAAAGCGTCGCCGCACGCGGCCGACGCCGCGGCGGGGCCGGCGCGCGCGGGCGTGATGCTTCTGAGGCTGCTGCGCGCGGCGCAGCCCATCTCGCGCGCCGAGCTTGCGCGCCGCGTCGGCGTCAACCGCAGCACGGTCACGGACACCTTCAAGCCGCTCATCGCGGCCGGCGTCGTGCGCGAGGAGGCGTTGAGTGTGCCCGCGCCGGGCGCGAGCCGCAACCTCGGCCGCCCGCCCACCGCGCTCACCTTCAGCGACGAGCACGGCTTCTTCGTCGGCGTCAACGTCGGCGTCCGCCGCACGGCCGTCGGCCTCTCGACGCTCACGGGCGAGGTGCTCGCCGAAGAGGAGTTCGACACGCCTTCGGAGCCGGCCGGCGCGCTGGCCACGATGCGTGAGACGGTGGGGCGGCTCGCGCGCCGCGCGGGCGGGCGCAGGCTTCGCGTCATCGGCGTGAGCGTTCCGGGGCCGACCGACGCGGCGCGGCAGAAGATAACTTACGCTCCGCACCTCGGCTGGCACGACGTGGCCGTCGCCGACGCGCTCAGGTTTGACGGCGAAGGCGGCCCGGCGAAGGCCGAGACTTCGGTGCCGGTCGTCGTCGAGAACGACGCGACGGCCGCCGCGCTCTACGAGCTGCGTCTGCGGCTCGGGCGCGCCGAGTCCGAGCGGCTCGACGACTTCGTCCTCGTCAGGTCGGGCACGGGCCTCGGCGTCGGGCTCGTGCTCGGGGGCGAGGTCTTCCGCGGCGACGCGCTCGGCGAGGGCTTCGCGGGCGAGTTCGGCCACATGACCATCGTCGCCGGCGGCAAGCAGTGTCGCTGCGGCAACCGCGGCTGCTGGGAGATGTACGCCTCGGCCTCGGCCGCCTCGGCGCTCTACACGGGCGACCGCGTGCAGTTGGGCGGGCAGAGCGCGCCGCGCTTCGTCGAGATCGTCGGGCGCGCGGAGGGCGGCGAGTTGCGCGCGCAGCGGACGTTGGGGCGCGTCGGCGAGTATCTCGGCATCGGCATCGCCAACGTCATCACGGGGCTGGGCGTGACGCGCGTCATCGTCAGCGGACGCCTCGTCTACGGCTGGAAGTTCATGCGCGAGCCGCTGCACGCGGCCGTGGCGCAGAGCATGGCGGGGAGACTGTCGGGCTGGTCGATCGAGCCGGGCGAGGCGACGGGGGCGGGCCTAGGCGGCGCGCTCGAAGTCGCGGCCGAAGGCTTCCTGACCGCCGGACTTGTTTGAATACGGGAGGGTTTCACATGCAGCCGGAGTTGAGTCGCAAAGAGATTTCGCGGGAGACCTGTTACGTCCCCGCCACGCACAAGGGCAAGGGGCGGCGCACGGCGGTCGCGCCGGGCGAGACGCCGATGCGCAACCTGCACTACGGCCGCATCACGCTCGACGCGGGCGACGAGGCGTTGTCGTTCGAGACGGGCACGCACGAGACGGCTCTCGTCTGTCTCAAGGGTGAGGCGGAGATTAAGGCGGGCGGCGAGTCCGTCACGCTCGGCCGCTACGACGCGCTCTACGTCCCGCGCGACTCGCGCGTCGAGGTGCGCGGCGCGTGCGACCTCGCGGAGCTGTCGGCGCCGGTCGAGGGCAGTTACCCCTTGCAGGTCGTCCGCTTCTCTGAGGTGCGCGAGAACCCGAAGCTTCACATCATCGCGGGCGAGGCGCCCAACCAGCGCGACATGAACGTGCTCATCGGGAGCAACGTCCGCGCGGGGCGCATCCTGACCGGCGTCACCTTCTCGCGCCCCGGCAACTGGACTTCGTGGCCGCCGCACGAGCACTCCGCGATGCTCGAAGAGGCTTACCTCTACATTGATATGCCTGAGCCTTCGTTCGGCATCCAACTCGTCTACACCGACCCGTCGAACCCGGAGCTGGTGCAGGTCGTGCGCGAGGGCGACGTGGTGCTGATGCCGCGCGGCTATCACCCGAACGTCGCCGCGCCCGGCGGCCAGATCAACTTCATGTGGATGATGGCGGCCGTGCGCGAGGGCGAAGACCGCAAGTACGGCGTCGTCAACGTCCAGCCCGAGTTCGCCGCCGGCGGCTCCGGCCTCGAAGCGGTCAAAGACTAATTCAGTTTCATGAGACTGAGCCGGGTCGTGCTCAACATCGTCGCCGTCCTCGTCACGCTCGTCGCCTTCGTGGCGGGGACGCGGGCGCAGGCGGCGCCGTCGAAAGTCTGGGTGGCCGACAACGGCGACGGGACTTACAAGAACCCCGTCATCCACGCCGACTTCTCCGACCCGGACGCCGTGCGCGTCGGCGACGACTTCTACATGACGGCGTCGAGCTTCAACGCGGCGCCGGGGCTGCCCGTCCTCCACTCGAAAGACCTCGTCAACTGGACGGTCGTCGGCTACGCGCTCAGGCGCCAGCCGCCGTTTGAAGTCTTCGACAAGCCGCAGCACGGAGGCGGCGTCTGGGCGCCCGCCATCCGCTACCACGCGGGCGAGTTCTACATCTACTACCCCGACCCCGACCGCGGCATCTACCTCGTCAAAGCGAAGGACGCTTCTGGGCCTTGGTCAGAGCCGGTTCTCGTCAAAGAGGCGAAGGGCTGGATCGACCCGTGCCCGCTGTGGGACGACGACGGCCGCGCCTACCTCGTCACCGGCGTCGCCGCCAGCCGCTCGGGCGTCAAGAGCATCCTCGTCGTCAGCCCGATGAGTTGGGACGGCACGAAGTTACTCGACGACGGCGTCCTCGTCTTCGACGGCCACGACAAGCACCCGACGGTCGAGGGACCGAAGTTCTACAAGCGGAACGGCTACTATTACATCTTCGCCCCGGCGGGCGGCGTCGAAACCGGCTGGCAGTTGGCGCTGCGCTCGCGCAACGTCTACGGCCCGTACGAAGAGAAGATAGTGCTGTCGCAGGGGAAGACCGAGGTCAACGGCCCGCACCAGGGCGCGTGGGTCGAGACGCAGACCGGCGAGCACTGGTTTCTGCACTTTCAGGACAAGGGGCCGTACGGCCGCGTCGTGCACCTCCAGCCGATGCGTTGGGCGGGCGACTGGCCCGTGATGGGCGCCGACCCGGACGGCGACGGCACGGGCGAGCCGGTCTTGAGGTTTAAGAAGCCCAACGTCGGCCGCGCGTGGCCGCCCGTGACTCCGCCCGACTCGGACGAGTTCGACGCGCCGCGACTCGGGCTTCAGTGGCAGTGGCACGCCAACCCGCAGCCGAACTGGGCGTTCCCCTCGGGGCCGCTCGGCTACCTGCGCGTCGTCAACGTGCCGCTCCCCGAAGGTCACAAGAACCTCTGGGACGTGCCCGCGCTGCTGCTGCAAAAGTTCCCCGCGCCCGAGTTCACCGCGACGACCAAACTCACCTTCACGCCGCGCACCGACGACGAGCGGACGGGGCTGCTTGTCATGGGTCTCGACTACGCTTATCTTTCGGTGAAGAAAAGGCCGGAGGGGTTATTCGTCTCGCAGGTCGTCTGTAAGGACGCGGACAAGGGCGGCGCCGAGCGCGAGGGCGCGGGCGCGCCGCTCAAGAGCGGCACCGTCTACCTGCGCGTGAAGGTTTCGGGGAACGCCGTCTGCAACTTCAGCTTCAGCGAGGACGGGAAGACCTTCCGCCCGGTCGGCGAGCCTTTCAACGCCAAGCCGGGGCGCTGGATCGGCGCGAAGGTCGGCGTCTTCGCCGCGCGCGTCGGCCGGACGCGTGAGAACGGCTACGCCGACTTCGACTGGTTCCGTTTCGAGTAAGCGCGCGTGCGCGCACACTCTCCGAACACGACTATGAAAAAGATCAAACTCTCGCGCGGCGCGCTGACGGCCGCGGCCTTCCTTCTCCTTTTCACGCTGCTCGCCGCCGCGTGCGTCGAGCAGCCGCAGCAGCAGGTCAACGACGGCGGGCCGAAGAAGGGGACGATCCGCATCGGGCTGTCGATGGACACGCTCAAGGAGGAGCGTTGGCAGCGCGACCGCGACCTCTTCCTCGCGCGTGCGCGCGAGCTGGGCGCCGAGGTGCTCGTCCAGTCGGCCAACGGCGACGACCGCGTGCAGGTGCAGCAGGCCGACAACCTCCTGACGCAGGGCGTGGACGTGCTCGTCGTCATCCCGCACAACGGCGAGGTCGCGGCCTCCATCGTCGAGGCGGCGAAGGCCAAGGGCGTCCCCGTCGTCTCCTACGACCGTCTGATTCGCAGCAGCGAGCCCGCGCTCTACATCTCCTTCGACAACGAGAAGGTCGGCGAGTTGCAGGCGCGCTACCTCTTGGAGCGCGCGCCGAAGGGCAACTATCTGCTCATCGGCGGCGCGCCCACGGACAACAACGCGCACATGTTCCGCAAGGGGCAGATGAATGTTTTGCAGCCGGCCGTTGACCGGGGCGACGTGAAGATCGTCTCCGACCAGTTCGCGAAGGACTGGCTGGCGAGTGAGGCTCTGCGCATCACGGAGGACGCTTTGACGAAGTCGGGCAATCAGTTGACGGCCGTCGTCGCCTCGAACGACGCCACGGCGGGCGGCGCCGTCTCGGCGCTCGAAGTCCAGCAGCTCGCCGGCAAGGTTTTAGTCTCCGGTCAGGACGCCGACCTCGCGGCCTTGCAGCGCATCGTCGCCGGCACGCAGTCGATGACCGTCTACAAGCCCGTCCACCTGCTCGCGCGCCGCGCCGCCGAGGCGGCCGTCTCGCTCGCGCGCGGTGAGAAGGTGCAGACCGCCGCCGCCGTCAACAACGGCCGCGTGGACGTGCCCTCGATACTCCTCGAACCGGTCGTGGTGGACAAGGGCAACATCGTCGAGACGGTCGTCAAGGACGGCTACCAGAAGCTCGAAGCCGTCTACGATAACGTCCCGCCCGGCCAGCGCCCCAAGCCATAAATCGCCCCGCACCAAACCGCCCGCGCGTCAGTTCTCGTAGACGACTGGCACGGTCTGCGAGGCCGGCGGCTCGTCGAGTATCTGCGTCTCTATCTTGACCTCGGCGGGGCGACCCGAGAAGAGGCGCGCGACGTTCTTGCGCCCTTTGACCGTGATGACCACGCGGTCGCCGTCGCGCCTCACCTTCACGCCCGCGTCCCTGACGATGCCGTTGTGCCCGTTCGGCGCGCGCACGAAGAGGCTCTCCTGCCCCGCCTCGATGAGCGAGGAGAGGTTGCCGCTTTGCGGCCTCGCGCCGGGGAACTTCCAGAGGAAGAAGCCGAACGTGTACTCCTGCCCCTCGTTCACGACCTTGACGCTCAGCATGTACTCGCGCGCGTTCTCCTTCGTCTCGCTCCTGTGCCAGCGCCACTCGGGCCGCTGCGGGGCGGGGAGAGTGAAGCGTGCCTCGCCGGCTTTGACGACGGCCGTGTAAGGCTCGCCCGCGCGGCCGCCGAAGCCTACGTCCTGCGCTCGCACGCCCGTCGCGGCGGCCGCGACGCAGAGTAGGGAAGCGAAAAGGACGAGAGTCGCTTTGTGTCTGTTCCTCATTTCCCACTCCTTGATTTCAAAAGATACTTCGCCAGCCCGAGCTTGCGCTCGCGAATCCCTTCGACCGCGAGCGCGGCCATCTCCTGCGCGCCGCGCGGGTTGAAGTGCGTGTTGTCATCGACGCCGTTCGGGTAGTTCGAGTTCTCGCCCGCCTTGAGCTGGAGGAAGAGTTTACGCGACTCCTCCGGCCCTAGACGGACGAGCACGCGCTCGCTCATCTGGTGCATGTCGATGAGCGGCGCTTTCAGCTCGGCGGCGACCTCGCGGACTAGCCCTGGGTAGACGCCGTGCTGATCGACGAACGCGCCCTCCTTCGAGAACTTGCGCCGCATGACCGGCGTGAAGAGGACGGGCGTCGCCTTCCGCTCGCGCACCTCTTTGACGAACCTGACGAGGTTGGCGCGGTAGTCCTCGGGCGGCGTGTAGCGGTCGGGCTTGTCCTTCGCACCGTCGTTGTGCCCGAACTGGATGAAGACGTAGTCGCCCTCCTTCAAGGAGTCGAGCAACGTCTGCCAGAGCTTCTGCTCGATGAAGAGGCGCGTGCTCCGGCCGTTCTTCGCGTGGTTCATCACGCGCACGCGGTCTTCGCGGAAAAACTTCGGCAGCGCCTCGCCCCACCCCGTCTCGGGTCGCTTCTCGGGCAGCTTCTCCGCCATCGTCGAGTCGCCCGCGAGGTGGACGGTGATCGGACCCTTCGCCGAGACGGAAGCCGCGGCCGCCGAGAGCAGCCACACGACAAACAAGATTCTTCTCATCTTCAACCCCGCGCGCGTGTCCTGCCCGTCAGAGGGTTCCAGCCGTCGGTGCCGGCGAGAACCTTCTCGGGCGTGATGTGCTTAACTTCCGCCTTCGTCAAACGCCGCGCCCACCCGACGCGCGCGGCCGCGTTCGCGCCCGGCCCCGTGCTCCCGAACTCCGCGTAGCGCGCGGTCTTCTCGCGCTCGGGGAAGTTCCAGTTGTGCCAACCCTCGGGGCGGACGGCCTCCGACATCTCCGTCTCAAGGAAGGTCACGGCCGAGTACGCGCGCCACGGCCGGCCGAGGTACGTCTTGACCGACGGCGTCTCCGCCGTGACCTTGCCGCGACGGAAGACGAAGCCGTAGGGCGCGTTGTCGGGAGTCGAGGCGGCGGTCAGATAGCCGTCTTTGAGCGCGTGGATGTGGCAGCACTCGAAGAAGGCGGTGGCCGCGCCGAAGATGAAATCGACGTGGCCGGCGATGTAGCAGCTCTCGAAGTAGTGTCGGCCGCGGTTGATGAAGACCGTGTCCTGCCAGCCGAGAAAGCGGCAGTTGCGGAAGACGACGCGGTCGCCGTCAACGCGCACCGCCAGCGCCTGCCCGACGGGGCCGGCCGAGTTCTCGAACGTGATGTTCTCGGCGGTGAAGTCGTCGGCGTCGATCTGCGCGGTCGGCGTGCGGAACGTCCCGATGGGCTTGCCGTCCAGCCCCTTCAAGTTCGCGTTCAGGTCGTAGGTGATGACCGTCTTCGACGCGTCCTCGCCCAAGAACTTGAAGAAGCGTTTTTCGCGCTGCACGTAGACGAGTTCCTTGTACGTGCCGGACCTGATGCGGATGACGACGGGGCTTTCGGCCGTCCCGGCGGGAACCGCCATCACGGCCTCCTGTATCGTCTTGTACTTCGCGCTCCCGTCGGCCGCGACGACCAATTCGACCGGCGCCGCCTTCGCCTCGCGCGCGCCCGCGGCGAGGAAGACGAGGGCGAGCAGCGCGCCCCTCAACTTCAGACTTCTTACTCTCAAACAGCTCATGTCCGTGTCAGTCCCCAAGTCTTTGTTACTGCGCCGTCGCCTGCGGCGAGTTGAGGCTGCGCCCCTTTTTGGCCGGCTCGATGGTCACGTTCTCGAAGCTGAACGAGCCGGCGTGGTTCAAGACTTCGGCCGCCTCGACGCCGCGGAAGGTGCAGTTGCGGAAGCGTATGTCGTCGATGGTGACGCCGGGGAAGCCGACGACCCACATCACGCGCGGGCTGGAACGGCTCGTCACATTCTCGATCTGGACGTTGCGCACGACGGGCTTGTGCGGCCCGCGGTCGCCCGTGTCGTAGAGCAGGTCGATGGTCAACACGGCCTCCGCGACGCGGCCGATTTCGACGTTGCGCATGAAGACGTTCTCAAGCACGCCGCCCCGGATGGCGTTCGACTTGAAGCGCAGCGCGCGGTCGAGGTTCGGGCTGTCCATCTTGCAGTCTTCGACGAAGACGTTGCGGCAGTCGCCCGAAATCTCGCTGCCGATGACGACCCCGCCGTGCCCGTCCTTCATCGTGCAGTTGCGGATGATGATGTTCTCCGACGCCACGCCGACCCGGCGGCCGTCGTCGTCGCGCCCCGACTTGATGGCGATGCAGTCGTCGCCCGTGTCGAAGACGCAATCCTCGATGAGCAAGTCCTTCGACGACTCCGGGTCGCAGCCGTCGTTGTTCGGGCCGTGGCTCCTGATCTGGACGCCGCGCACGGTGACGTTCTGCGAGAGCACCGGGTGAATCTCCCAGAAGGGCGAGTTGATGATGGTGACGCCCTCGACGAGGATGTTGCGGCTGCGGTAGGGCTGGATGAACGGCGGGCGCAGGTGCGAGCCTTGCCCGAAGACGCGCTCTCGCACGGGCACGCCGCTGTTGCCCATCTCGCGCAGGCGTCGCACGTCGGCGGAGGCGGGGGAAGGGTTCGAGCCTTGCCGCCGCGCCCACTTCCACCAGTTGTCGTCCGACGCGCCGCCGTCGAGCGTGCCCTTGCCGGTGACGGCGATGTTGCGCTGCTCGAAGGCGTAGATGAGCGGCGAGTAGTTCATCAACTCCGTCCCCTCCCAGCGCGTGTAGACGACGGGGAGGTACTTCGCCGGGTCGGCGCTGAACCTGAGCGTCGCGCCCTCGGAGACGTGGAGGTTGACGTTGCTCTTGAGGTGAATCGGGCCGGTCAGGAACGTGCCCGCCGGCACGACGACGCGCCCGCCGCCTGCCCTGTTGCACGCCTCGACGGCCTTGCGGATGGCCTCCGTGTTGTCGAAGCCGCCGCCGGCGCGCGCGCCGTAGCCGGTGATGGGGAAGTCGCGCGCGGGGAACTGCGGCGGCCTGATGCGCGCGAGGATGCCGGGGACGGCGTCCCAGCCGACGGCCGAGCGCCCGGCGGCGCGCGCCCTCTGCCTCGCGCGTGACTGGGCGGCGGCGGCTGCGGTCGAGGCCGGGGCGGGGCTGAGAGACAGGGACACGCCGAGGAGCATGACGGCGTAGGCTGTGCGACAGACGAGACGACGCATGGACGTTTTCACCTCAGTTTCGGAGACCTGAATTGTTCGGGGTGAGCCGATCATAGCAGAAAGGTCGGGGGCGGGCTATGGACACGCCTATATTCTGAAAAATGATTAGTTGGTCATACCTTTCCGCTTTCACTTGTTCTTTCGCCCCGCGAACAAAAATACACTAGAATCAGCCGCCCGGCAAACTTCAATGACCATAAAATCATCAGAACGCCGAACTTCCCCCGTCCGTCCTCTGCTTTATCCCTTGACTTAGGCTTTTTGGGCATGTTATACGTCTCGGCGAATTGGTTTACCACTTGGACGAATCTTCTTTAATTTGGTTTCCCAATTCTTGAACCCATTAACATTCGACACGGTCGTCCTCCCGGAAGACGAGCGCACAGTCCGGCACATTTCCCAACCTTAAACAGGAATTTGACGATGAAAGTTTTCAGGACCCTCCTTCTGTGCGCCGCCCTCGCCGGCGTCGCGGCATTGGCCATACCTTTCGTCGCCGGGGCGGCCGGCAACTTCCTCCTCAACGACTCTTTCACCGACGCCAACAGCACCAACCAGGCGCTTCCCGCGTCGGTCAGGCTCTTTAAGGGTCGCGCGGCCACCGTCCGCAACGACGCCGCCGGGTCGGTCACCTTCGACATGACCACGACGGGCACGTCGGCGGAAGGCTTCTGGGGCTTCTTCACGAACTCCGGCTCGCCCGTCAACCTGAACGTCGGCGACAAGCTCTCGGTCTCGGGGACGTTCTCGCTCGCGGGCTTCGTCGGCGGCGGTCAGGACGTACGCTTCGGTGTGCTCAACAGCCTCGGCACGCGCAACGCCAACGACACGACCGGCGGCATGAACGACGCCAGCTTCGGCAATGACCCCGGTTACGCGCTCGACTTCTTCCCGAGCGGCAGCGGCTCGCCCTTCGTCATCTGGCGCCGCACCGTCCTCAACGGCAGCAACCCCTTCAACAGTGCCGCCGACTTCACGGCTATCACCCCCGGCGCGGGCGCCAACGCGCGGCAGACGCTCTCGAACGCGACGCCCTACACGCTCACCTACACCATCGAGCGACTGTCCGCCACCGAGACGAAAATCTCCGTCTCCGTCACGGGCGGGGCGCTCAACAACCTCAACTTCACCGCGACCGAGTCGAGCACGACGCCGAACACGGCCTTCGACTACTTCGGCTTCCGCGTCGGCGGTAACGGCTTCGCGCAGAAGATCACGTTCACCAACTGGACGGTCGAGCACACGCCCGCGCTCCCAGTCATCACCGCGCAGCCGCAGCCGTCGAACCTGACCGTGCAGGTCGGAAGCAGCGTGACGATGTCGGTCGCCGCCAGCGGCAATTCGCTCGCCTACCAGTGGCGCCGCAACGGCACGGCCATCAACGGCAACGCCTCGGCCACACAGCCGACGCTCAACCTGACGAACGTGCAGCTCACGGACGCGGGCAGCTACACCGCGCTCGTCAGCAACGCCAGCGGCGGCGTCGCGAGCCAGCCCGTCGTGCTCAACGTGAGCGTTGACCCCGTCGCGCCGCCGCCCGCCATCACGACGCAGCCGGCGGACACGAACGCCCCCGTGGGCAGCCCCGCGAGACTTTCGGTCGCGGCGACGGGCGACGGCCTCTTCTACCAGTGGTTCAGGAACGGCGCGCTCATCCCCGGCGCGACCCAGTCCGCGCTCAACTTCGCCAACCCCACCGTCGCCGACTCGGCCGACTACTACGTCGTCGTCAGCAACTCAAGCGGCAGCGTCACCAGCTCGACGGGGCGGCTGCTCGTCGTCTCGACGATGCAGGCGACCGGGTTCGCGCCGGCCAACTTCGCCTCGAACGTGGACATCGACGCGCCGCTCTACGTCACCTTCAACCAGCCGCCCGCGGTCGGCACGACCGGCCGCCTGCGCGTCTACACCGAGGCGGGCGCGCTCGTTGACACCATCGACATGAGCGCCGCGACGCAGTCGCGCCTGAACGGTACGGTCTCATTCAACTACCGCCCGGTCATCGTCAACGGCAACACCGCGGCCGTCTACCTCCACCAGAAGCTCGCTTACAACCAGAGCTACTATGTGACGATGGAGCCGGGCGTCGTGCGCGACGCGGGCGGCGCGCCCTTCGCCGGCTTCTCCGACACGACGCTGTGGAACTTCTCGACCAAGACGAGCGCGCCGGCCTCGGGCGCGTCCGCGCTGACGGTCGCGGCCGACGGCTCGGGCGACTTCGCCACCGTGCAGGGCGCGGTCGATTTCGTCCCCGCAAACAACACGAAGCGCGTCGTCGTCCTCGTCAAGAAGGGCACCTACACCGAGATCGTCTACGTCAACTCGAACAAGCCCTTCATCACCGTGCGCGGCGAAGACCGCGACGCGTCGGTCATCCAGTACGCGAACAACAACAACTTCAACCCGACCTCGACGGCGACGCGCGCCATGTTCGGCGTGGACGCGGCCGACTTCACGCTTGAGAACATCACGCTGCGGAACACGACGCCGCAGGGCGGCTCGCAGGCCGAGGCGTTTCGCGGCAACAACAACCGCATCGTCTTAAACAAGGTGAGCCTCTACAGTTTCCAGGACACGCTGCTCTTGCAGGGTCAGTCGAACCAGGGCGGCTTCGTCACCGACAGCTACATCGAGGGCGACGTTGACTTCATGTGGGGCTCGGGCGCGGTCTTCTTCCAGAACACGGAGATGAAGATGCTGCGCGCCGACGCCTTCTACACGCAGATTCGCAACGGGCAGGGGCGCAACGGCTACGTCTACGTCAACTGCAAACTGACGGCCGCCCCCGGCATCACCGGCGCGTACCTGACGCGCATCGACCCCGACCAGTTCCCGTTCAGTCAGGTCGTCTTCATCAACACCGTGATGGGAACGCACGTCAGACCCCAGCCGTGGCGGCTGGACGACAACGTCGGCGACGGCTTCCTTCAGCCGCTCACGCAGGCCGGCTACCCGAACGTCCGCTTCTGGGAGTACAACTCGACCAACCCGAATGGCACACCCGTTGACGTGAGCCAGCGCCACGCCATCTCGCGCCAGCTCACCGCGGCCGAGGCCGCGCAGTGGAGCAACCCCTCGTTCGTCCTCGGCGGCTGGACGCCGCAGACGAAGCTGACCGCGGCCGTCGCGCTCACGAACCTCAGCCAAAGCTATAACGGCTCGCCGGCGGCCGTGACGGCCACGACCGAGCCGGCCGGCCTCCCCGTCAACGTCACCTACAACGGGAGCGCGACGCCGCCGTCGGCCATCGGCTCTTATACCGTCGTCGCGACGATTGACGACGCGACCTATCAGGGGACGGCGACGGGCACGCTCGTCATCGACCGCACGCCCGTCAACGTGACGCTCTTGAACCTTGAGCACACCTACGACGGCTCGCCGAAGGCCGCGACCGTGGCGACCAACGTCCCCGGCCCGCTCGTCGGCGTCACCTACAACGGCTCGGCCACGCCGCCGTCGGCCGCCGGCACCTACAGCGTCGTCGCGACGATCAACGACCCGAACTACCGCGGCGGCACCTCGGCCACGATGATCATCTATGCGCCCGGCGCCGAGCCGCTCCGCGCGTTCCCCGGCGCGGAGGGCGCGGGCGCGGGCGCGAAGGGCGGGCGCGGCGGCGACGTGTACCACGTCACCAACCTCAACGACTCCGGCGCCGGCTCCCTGCGCGAGGGCGTCCGCACCGCGGCGGGGCCGCGCACGATCGTCTTCGACGTGGCGGGCACGATCAACCTCTCCACGCGGCTGAACATCAACAAGTCGTACCTGACCATCGCGGGGCAGACCGCGCCCGGCGACGGCGTCACCGTCGCCGGCCACTCGACGGTCATCAGCGGCAACAACGTCGTCATCCGCTACCTGCGCTTCCGCGTCGGCGACCAGAACTGCCCCGTCATTCAGGACGACGCGCTCTGGGTGGATAAGACTTCGGAGGTCATCCTCGACCACGTCTCGGCGTCGTGGAGCGTGGACGAGACGCTGTCCGTCACCGAGTCGAGCAACGTCACCGTCCAGTGGTCGTTCATCACGGAGAGCATGAGGAACTCTTGCCACGAGAAGGGCGCGCACGGCTACGGCTCGCTCATCCGCTTCAGCTCGGGGCAGGTGACGTACCACCACAACCTCTACGCGCACCACGACAGCCGCAACCCGCGTGTCGGCGACAACGTCGGCTTCGACTTCGTCAACAACGTCATCTACAACTGGGGCGGCGAGTCGGGCTACAGCGGCCCGGCGGAGGAGGGGACGACGCGCATCAACTACGTCGGCAACTACCTCGTCGCCGGTCCGCAGACGACCAGCTCCAAGCTCCGCGCCTTCAACGGCGGGAGCACGAACACGCAGATTTACCAGTCGAACAACTTCCTCGACGGCGACAAGGACGGCCGGCGCGACGGCGCCGACAACGGCTGGACGATGTTCATCGGCTCGTACACCAAGCGCGAGCCGGCGCGGTTCGACTTCGCGCAGGTGACGACTACTGACGCGCCGACCGCCTACGAGCGCGTGCTCACAACTGCCGGCAGTTCACTCAGGCGCGATTCTGTTGACACGCGCGTCGCGGGCGAGGTGAGGGCCGAGGGCGGCCACCACATCAACTCGCAGAACGAGGTGGGCGGCTTCCCCGTGCTCAACCCCGGCGCCGCTCTTAACGACGCCGACGGCGACGGCATCCCCGACGAGTGGGAGAGCCTGCACGGCCTCAACCCGACCGACGGCGCGGACGGCCGCGCGGTTGGCGCGGGCGGCTACACCAACCTCGAACGCTTCCTGAACGACCTCGTCCCGGCTCCTGGCTTCGACCCGTCGTCGGACTCGGCGGCGCCGGTCACGACCGCCTCGCTCTCGCAGGAGCCGAACGCCAACGGCTGGCACAACGCCGACGTGACGCTCACGCTCTCGGCGGCCGACCCCGACGGCGGCTCGGGTCTGCGCGAGATCATCTACTCGGTCAACGGCGCGGTCGCGCACGTCCACGCCGCGACCGCCGTCATCCCCGTCACGAACGAGGGGACGACCGAGGTCGTCTTCTACGCCAAAGACCGTTCGGGGAACACGGAGGCCGCGCAGACCTTCACGGTCAAACTCGACAAGACGGCCCCCGTCTTCGGCGACCTGACGCGCACGCCCGCCAACGCGAACGGCTGGAACAACACGGACGTTGTCGCCAGCTACACCGCGACCGACGCGCTCTCCGGCTTCGTCTCGGGACCGACCGACGCCGGCAACGTCAGCTTTACGGAAGAAGGCGCGGGGCAGTCACACACCTTCACGGTCGAAGACGTGGCGGGCAACACCGCGAGCGCGACCGTGGGCGGCGTGAATATCGACAAGACCGCGCCGACCGTGACGGTAGTCCGCCCGGAGGAGGGCGCCTTCTACGCGCTCGGACAGCAGGTGACGGCCGATTTCGCCTGCGCGGACAATCTCTCGGGCAACGCGACCTGCGACGGAACGGTCGCGGGCGCGAGCCCAATCGACACCGCCACGCCCGGCGCCAAGACCTTCATGGTCACGACGGCGGACGAGGCGGGTAACCGGATGACGAAGACGGTCGCTTACACGGTCGGCTACAGGGTCGCGCCACTCTACGAAGTCGAGCAGGCGCACAAGGCCGGGAGCACCGTCCCCGTCAAGCTGCAATTGCTCGACGCGGCGGGCGCGAATCTCTCTTCGGCCGCCGTGCCGGTGCGCGCGCTCGGCGTGTCGCTCGTTTCGACGGAGACGTACGGGCCGGTGGCCGACGCCGGGCACGCCAACCCCGACGGCGGCTTCCGCTTCGACCCCAGTTTAGGCGAGACGGGCGGCTACGTCTTCAACCTCAAGACGACGGGTTACGCGCCCGGCACGTACAAGCTCTACTTCACCGCGGGCGCCGACCCTCACGTCTACACGACGCAGTTTCAGGTCAGGTAGACTCGACGCCTGAACGCTTAAACGCGAAAAGTGAAAGGCCCCGGTCACGGCCGGGGCCTTTCACTTTTTGTAGTTTAAGCGCGGCGCAACCGAAGCGACGACGAAGGTGCGCGTAGTTCGATACATAACAATTATTATCGGACTTCGTCAAAGCTATAAAAAACGAGGGGCGGGGCGGATCAACTCGATCCGCCCCGCCCCTCGTCTCTAAACGTTCGCGAGGTCTTAGTAGCCGTTCCAACCGTCGCGGTAGCCGTTCTCGAAGCCCGCACGGAAGAAACGCTGGTAGAGCGTCTTGCTGCCGAGGCGCGAGCTGTAATCCTCGGTCGCCTTGCGGTAGTCGCTCTCGTCCGTGAAGTTGAAGCGTTCGTTCCGCTGGCGGTCGCGGCGCCCTTCCTCGATGCCGTTGTTGTAGCCGGCGTTGAGCGCCGTCTGGCGGAGCTGCGAAGAGCCGCCCCAGCCGCCGTAGCTGCCCCATTCGCGGCCGCGGCGCGCTTCACGCCTCTCCTCGCGACGCTCCTGGCGATCCTCGCGCCTGTCCTCGCGGCGCTCGCGTCGATCCTCACGCCGCTCCTGACGCGAGTCCTGCGCCGAGACGGCGGCCGGCATCACGAACAACATCCCGAGCGCCAGCACCGAAGCCCCCTTCAAGAGTCCCTTAGCATTGCTTCTCATCTCTTTAACTCCCCTTCGTTGCTTTCTAAAGTCCGCACGGCGCCTGCGGCCGTCGGAGCATTTCACACGTTCATGAGTAACAACACGCGTGCCACGTTTGTGACCGTGCATTTACTCAGTTAACTCGGCTCTTCTCCCCGCGCCCCCCCCGCTTGACGCACCATACAGTGTTCGGTCTTTCCAAAACTGGTGTACTGACATCGTGACGAAACCTCACGAAGGTCAGCGCTCCGGGCGCGACTGCGGACCGTCGTCCCCGCCCCGGCCGCGACGGCCACGGGGGCGACCCTCGCGGCGCGACTGTTGAAACTGCTGCCACTGTTCGGGCGTCATCACCTTCTGCAAACGCTCGTCGGCCTGCCGGCGTAGCTCTGCGAAGCGCGGCTCAGACTCCTTACGCAGCGCTTCGAGTTGCGTGCGCGACTCGGTGAAAATCTGCCGCACCTGCGCCTCCTGTTCGGGGCTCAGATTGAGATTCTTGGTCATCTGCTCGATGCGCCCGCCGCCGCCGCCTTGCGACCTGTCGCGCATCCACGCGCGGTAGACGGACGGCGCGAACGCGCCCGCCGCGAACCCCAGCAGGAAGATGGCGAGTGCCGCCGCGCGCACGAGCCAACTGTTTTTTCTCACCTTGTCCATTGTCACCTCGCCTCTTCGTCCTCCGACCCGTAGAGGGTCGAGAGCACCTGCTCGTACGTCATCTGCCCGGCGTCCCCGTCAGACTCCTCGAAGATGAGCGACTCGGCCGTGTAAGCGGTCGGACCCGCGGCCACCTGTGACGCGACCACCTCCTCCTGCGGCGCGACGAGGGTCAGCACGGCGAGCGCGGCGGTCGTCGCCGCCATCGACGAGACGAGGAGCCGCGTGGACTTCCAGAGACGCGCCAGCGTCCAGCCCTCTTCGGCCGCGCGGCGCTCGCGCAGCGCCGCCAGCACGCGCGTCTGGAAGAACGGCGAAGGCTCGAACGTCTCGGCGGCGCGCGCCTTCAGCATGAGCGACGAGGCCAGCGCCGCCTCGAAGGCCGGGCCGCACACGGCGCAAGCATCGGCGTGCGCGCGCGCGGCGGCGAGTTCGGCCTTGCCGAGGCTCGCCAGCGGCGCTTCGTCGAGCAACCTCTTGATGTGTTCGTCTCTCATCACTCCCCCGCCCTTCGTAAAACCTGCGCCACACACCACCTCGGTCTTAACGCTTCGCGCCGCGCGACAGAAGCTTCTCGACCGCCTCGCGCATCCGACGGCGTGCGCGCATCGCCTTGACCTTGACGTTCGACTCTGACCAGCCGGTCTCCTGCGCGACCTCCTTCACCGAAGCCTCCTCGCCGTCCATCATCATCAGGACGAGACGGTCGTCGGGCGCCATCGTCTCAAGCACGCGCCCGGCGAGGTCGGCCGCCACCATCCCGCGCTCCTCCGACCGTTGCCTCTCGGCGGCGGCGCCCGCCAGGTTGCTCTCCAACCACGCGCCCTCGTCTTCCGAAAGATCGGAGGCCGAAAGCTCCGGCCGCCGCTTGGCGCTGCGGAGCATGTTGAGGCACGTGTTGGTGGCGATGCGCGTCAGCCACCCCTCGAACGAGCCGCGCCCCTCGTAGCCCTCAAGCTCGGTGAACGCTTTCAAAAAAACTTCCTGCGCGACCTCTTCGACCTGCTCGCGGCGCCTGAAGAAGCGGCCGGCGGTGCGGAAGACGCGCGGGCTGTAGCGCCGCACGATCTCCGCGAAGGCGGACTCGTCGCCCGTGCGCGCGAGGCGCGCCAGCTCAAGCTCGGGCGCGTGTTCAAGCTCCAACGTCGGTGTCCGTCCCCGTCCATGTCCGTTTAAGCGGGCGGCGGACTCGCAAGTCGGGCCGAGTCCGCCGCGCCGGGTTGCGGTGTTACTGAAGCTGCGTCGTCGGCTGCGTGCCGCGCCGCGACTTGAACTGCTGGCGGCGCTGTTCGCGCTGCTGCTTGCGCTGCTCAAGCTGCGCCTTCTGCTCGGCCGTCAGGATCGAGAGCGACTCCTGACGCATGCGGAACTCTTCGGCCATCAGCTTGGCCTGAAGCCCCGCGGCCTCGGTCAGCTTCTGCGCGGCCAGCGACTCGTTAAAGGTCGTGCCCTGCTCGGCCTGACGAAGCTCCTGCCGCTTGGCGTGGAGCTGCTCGCGCAGAGACTTCGTGCGCTCGCCGAAGCTCTCGCGGAGCTGCTTGAGGCTCGCCTTCTGCGCGTCGGTCAGCTCGACGCCGCGGAACCCGCCGCCGAAGTGGCCACCACGGCCGCCCTTGCCATGACGCCCGCCGAACTCGCCGCCCTTGCCGTGGCGCCCGCCGCGCTCACCCCTGTGCTGCTTCTGCCCGTCCTGCGGCGTGCCGGCGGTCTGCGCCAGCGCAATCGGGGTTGCCAGAGCCAGCGCCGAAAGACCGGCGACGGCGATTGTCTGTATCCTTCCGAGTTTCTTCATGATTCCTTGTTGCTCCTAGTCTACCTTGTTTGTTGCCCTGAGGGAGAGGGTCGATTTACGGGAGAGCCACCGTGAATACTAGACACCGCGCCGCGCCCTTCCGTTACAACGGCAGTGCGCGGCGCACGTCCATTCCTTATTAACGACGCCAGCGGCGGTCGTCCGTCTTGTCGCGCAGCTTGTAGGTGTAGAGCGCCGAGGCGCCCGCGCCGACAAGCGCGCCGATGATGGCGCCTTTCTTGCCGCCCGCCACGGCACCGACCGCCGCGCCCGCGACCGTCCCGCCGGCGACCGTCAGCTTGTCGCGGTGCTTCTCGAAGACCGAGCGGTCGTCGTAGCGTTCATCGTAGCGGTTATCGTAGTACTCGCGCTGCTGCCGCTCGTAAGCCCTCTGTTGCGCCGCGCGCGAAGCGTAAGCGCCGCGCCGCGTGGTCTGCGCCGCCGCCGGCAGCGCCGCGCCCGCGAGCAGAACGAAGGTCATAATCAGTCCGAAAATCTTCTTCATAACTCCCCCTTTTCGCTTCCTGAATCCCGGTCGGCCGAACCAACCCGGCGCGACCTCTCATCAAGCTAGACACCGCGCGCTGCCCTTTCGTTACAACCTCCGCGAGAGTCATACATGCGCCCTCTCAAGATGACCGACGCGCCCCCTGTAACCGTTCGGCCCGCGTCGGTGTCTAGCTAATTGGGCGGGTTTTCGCGCCCATTTTGTCGGCCTTATAAAGGCGCACGCTAGAGGCGCCAACAGGGGAAAAGAAGATGCAGCGAGTGAAATCGTTTTTGAGCAAGAAGAGGCGTTTGGCTTTCGTCGCGGTCGCGGTCGCGCTGCTGGCGTCGGCGGGCTTCTTGTACTGGGGCGGCAACGCGAACGCCGCCGAGTACATGACGGCCAAGGTCGAGCGCGGCAACCTGCGCAACACCGTGACGGCGACGGGCACGCTCCAGGCCGTGACGACCGTGCAGGTCGGCAGCCAGGCGTCGGGCACCATCGCGGCGCTCTACGCCGACTTCAACTCGACGGTCAAGAAGGGGCAGCTTCTGGCGCAGCTCGACCCGTCGGTCGCGCAGGCGCAGGTTCAGCAGGCGCAGGCCAATCTCGCGCAGGCCGAGGCGCAGCTTCAGCAGGCGCGCGCCGCCGTCTCGCAGTCGCACGCCGGGGTCGCGCAGACTCGCGCCGGCATCACCGACGCGCGGGCGAGGGCCGCGGCCGCCGGCTCCGAGACGCAGAACCAGCAGGCCGGCGTCACGGCCGCCGAGGCCAACGTCGCCGTGCTCAAGGCGCAGTTCGACGACGCGCGCAGCGTGCTCAATCAAGAACAGTCGCTCCTCCAGAGCGGCGTCATCTCGCAACGCGAGTTCGTGACGGCGCAGACGAGCTACAAGACGGCCGAGGCGCGCTACAACCAATCGGTCGCACAGTTGCGGATGGCGCAGTTGAACGCGCAGTCGGCTTCCGTTTCCGGCCAGACGCAGGCCGCCGCCGCTGTCGAGCAGGCGCAGGCGCAGGCGCAGCAGTCGCAGGGACAGGTCGTCGGCGCGCAGGCTCAGGTGCAGAACGCCGCCGCGCAGGTTCAGCAGGCGCGCGCCGCGCTCGAGCTCTCGCGGATTAACTTGCAGCACACGACGATCACGTCGCCGATTGACGGCGTCGTCGTCTCGCGCGACGTGAACGTCGGGCAGACCGTGGCCGCCAGCCTTTCGGCGCCGACGCTCTTCACCATCGCGCAAGACCTGACGCAGATGCAGGTCATCGCCAACATCGATCAGGCCGACATCGGGCTTGTCGAGCAGGCGAAGTCGGTCGCCTTTACGGTGGACGCTTTCCCGAGCGAGGAGTTCAAGGGCGCGATTCAGCAGATGCGGCTCAACCCGCAGAACGTGCAGAACGTCGTCACCTACAACGTCGTCATCGACGTAAGCAACCCCGAGCAGAAGCTCAAGCCCGGCATGACGGCCAACCTGACCGTCACCATCGACGAGCGCAACGACGTGCTCAAGGTGCCGAACTCCGCGCTCCGCTTTGTGCCGCAGGCGACCGACGGCCAGCAGACGCGCTCAAGCAACTCGAACGGCTCACGCAGGAACGGCGGCCGGCGTCAGACGGCGGACGGCGCCGCGCCGGCCAACTCTAACGGCGCGGCCAACAACGTCGCGCCCGCGCAGGGCGACGGCTCGGCGCAGCAGCCGCAGCAGGGCGGCGCGCGCGGACAGTTCGCGCGGCCGACCGAGCCGGTGCTGCCGGGTCAGGTCAGGCGCGTGTGGGTCATGGGCGCCGACGGCAAGCCGCAGCCCCGACGCGTGAAGATCGGGCTGAGCGACGGCTCCTCGACCGAGGTGGTCGAAGGCGAACTGCGCGAGGGCGAAGTGGTCGTCACCGGCCAGAACGTCGCGGCCTCGTCGGGCGGCGCGCGCAGCAACACGCAGTCCGCCGCGCCCGGCTTCGGCGGCGCGCCGCGAGTCGGCGGCGCGGGCGGCGGCGGTCGGACGCGGTAACGCTCCGGCGGCTACCGCGTCAGGGGCCGCCGGAGCTGGGGGGCGCCGGCGGCCTCTACGATTTGAAAGACGAGGGGTGAGGTTAAGTTATGCAGACGGCATTTGAGATCGGCAGGTTTGAGAACGGGGCGCATGAGGTGGTGCTCACGCGCGCCCGCGAGGCGGCGGAAGTCATCCGCCTCGAAGGCGTCCACAAGACCTACGCGATGGGCGACGTGGAGGTGCACGCGTTGCGCGGCGTCTCGCTCGCGATCCGCGAGGGCGAGTTCGTCGCCATCATGGGCACGTCCGGCTCGGGCAAGTCCACGATGATGAACATCGTCGGCTGTCTCGACAGCCCGACGCGCGGCGCCTACGCGCTCGACGGGCAGGACGCCTCCGCGCTCTCGAAGGACGAGCGCGCCGACATACGTCTGCGCAAGCTCGGCTTCGTCTTTCAGGGCTTTAACCTGCTCTCGCGCACCTCGGCGCTCGAAAACGTCGAGCTGCCGATGCTCTACGCCGGGGTCGATGCCGCGGAGCGGCACCGACGCGCGACGGAAGCGCTGCACTCGGTGGGCCTCGTCGGGCGCGAGCAGAATCACCCGAACCAGCTCTCGGGCGGTCAGCAGCAGCGCGTGGCCATCGCCCGCGCGCTCGTCAACGAACCGAAGCTCATCCTCGCCGACGAGCCGACGGGCGCGCTCGACTCGCGCACCTCGGTCGAGGTGATGGAGATTTTTCAGCGGCTCAACCGTGAGCGCGGCATCACGCTCGTCCTCGTCACGCACGAGCCCGACATCGCGGCCTACGCCGACCGCATCGTCGTCTTCAAGGACGGCCGCATCCAGAAGGACTACCCCGTCACCGCGCCGCGCGACGCGTCCGAGGAGTTGAAGAACCTGCCGGCGGTCGAAGACGAGGACGAATTGGAAGAAGCGGCCTGAGTTTTTTTATCCGCTTGATTTGCGGCGGCGGCGTCGAGTCCGAGGACAGAAGGTTAAGCCATGAACGCACTAATGATTATCCGCATCGCCTTCCGCGCGCTGGCGCGCAACAAGACGCGCGCGGCGCTGACGATGCTCGGCATCATCATCGGCGTCTCGGCCGTGATCGTGATGGTCAGCATCGGGCAGGGCGCGCAGGCGACCGTGCAGGCGCAGATCGAGAGCATGGGCACCAACCTGCTCTTCGTCTCGGCGGGCGCGCAGAACGTCGGCGGCGTCCGCGGCGGCGCGGGTGACTCCGGCACGTCCAGCCCGCTCACCGTCGAAGACCTCGAAGCCATCAAGCGCGAGGTGCCGAGCGTGGCGCTCGTCTCGCCCGTCGTCAACTCGCGCACGCAACTGGTCTCGGGGAACCAGAACTGGAGCGCGTCGGTGCAGGGCGTCTCCGAGCAGTTCCCCGAGATACGCAAGTGGGCGGTCGGCGACGGCGCCTTCTTCACCGACGGCGACGTGCGCTCGGCCGCCCGCGTCATCGTCATCGGCCAGACCATCGCCGACAACCTCTTCCCCGGACAGGACGCGACGGGGCAGACCTTGCGCGTCTCGAACATGCCCTTCCGCGTCGTCGGCGTGATGGCGCGCAAGGGGCAAGACGCGCAGGGGCGCGATCAGGACGACGCCGCGTTCGCGCCTTACACCTCCGTCCAGAAGAAGCTTCTGGGCAACACGCGCGTGCAGGTGGCGTACGTCTCGGCCGTCTCGCAGGACGCGACCTACACGGCGCAGGCGCAGATAACCGACCTGCTCCGACAGCGCCACCGCCTCGGGCAGGGCGCGCCCAACGACTTCACCGTCCGCAACATGTCGGACGTGGCCGAGGCGGCCAACGAGACCAACAGCGTGATGACGATGCTTCTGGGGAGCATCGCGGGCGTCTCGCTCCTCGTCGGCGGCATCGGGATTATGAACATCATGCTGGTAAGCGTGACCGAGCGGACGCGCGAGATCGGCATCCGCATGGCCATCGGCGCGCGCTCGTCGGCGGTGCGGACGCAGTTCCTCATCGAGTCCATCGTGCTCAGCCTGACGGGCGGCTTCGCCGGCATCGTGCTCGGCGTGCTGGCGTCGGTCGGCGTCCCGCTCCTGCTCGGCTGGCCGACGCTCGTCTCGACCGCCTCCATCGTCGGCTCGGCGCTCTTCTCGGCCGCGGTCGGCATCTTCTTCGGGTACTACCCGGCGCGCAAGGCGGCCGGACTCGACCCCATCGAGGCGCTGCGCTACGAATAATCGGAAGTGAATTTTTTGAAGGTGAGCCCGGCCCCGGGCTGAGAGCAGTCTCTCCGGCGAGTCAAGTTCGTTCGACAGGTTTGCAACAAATAGGAGGGAGTTGAACTCGACTCGCCTCACCCGGGGCCGGGATTTATGAACCGACGGCACGCAAAGTAACACGCCGCGCGAGGGCTGTCATGGATACGAAGTTGGTAGCGCGTCTCCAACTTTCGGTTGAGTGCGCGGCGCTCAGGGCAGGTGGATGATGCCGCGCTGGAGCGCCTTGGTCGCCGCCTGCGTGCGGTCGCTCGCGCCGAGCTTGCTCAGCACGTTGTTGATGTGACTCTTCACCGTCGCCTCGCTGATGCCGAGCGCCGACGCGATCTCCTTGTTGCTCATCCCGCGCACGATTCTTTCCAGCACCTCAAGCTCGCGCGCCGTCAAATCCGAGCCGGACATCCGTCCCGCCAAACGCTCGGCCACGACGCCCGGAATCCTTCTGCGGCCGGCGTGCACCGTCCTGATCGCGTCCTCCAACTCCTCGAAGAACATGTCCTTGAGCAGGTAGCCTTGCGCGCCGGCCTGAAGCGAGCGGTAGATGTCCTCGTCGCCGTCGAAGGTCGTCAGGATGATGACGCGCGCCGCCGGGAACTCCGCGCGCAGCGCCTTCGTCGCGTCGGCGCCGCCCATCACGGGCATCCGCAAGTCCATCAAAACCACGTCGGGCTGGTGCGCGCGGTACTGCTCGACCGCGTGCCGGCCGTTGGTCGCCTCGGCCACGACCGCCATGTCATCGACCGTGTTGATGAGTGAGACGAAGCCCTGACGCACGACCGCCTGGTCGTCAACCACCATGATCCTGATCTGGCCGCCGCTCATTTCCGTAGTCCTCTCTGTGTGACTCGCGCGAACTCTCAACTCTCGACGGGGACGCCGACCGCGACCTCGCTCCCCCCGCCGGGGCGGCTCTCGACCGAGAGCGTGCCGCCCATCTCCTCGGCGCGCTCGCGCATCCCGAGGATGCCGAAGTGTCCGGCGCGCGCGCCGTCCTCTCTGCCGGGGTCGAAGCCGCGCCCGTCGTCCCTGACGGACAGGCGGACGCCCGCCGCGTCGAAGAACAGATTAACGTAGATTGTCCTTGCGCGCGCGTGGCGGACGGCGTTGTTGACCGCCTCCTGCGCGATGCGGAGCAGGTTGTTCTCGACCTGACGCGGGAGCGGGCGGAAGGTGCCGCCGAGTTGAAACTGCGTCTGCACGCCCGAGTCGGCCGTCAGGCGGCGCGCCATCTCGGCGAGCGCCGTGGGCAGGTCGCGGTCGTCGAGCGTCTGCGAGCGCAAGTCCCAGACGTAGCGGCGCGCCTCGGCGATGCTGCCGCGCACGAGCTGGCGCGCGCGGTCGAGGTGCGTGCGGGCTGAGTCGGCCGAGACGTTCATCATGCGCGCGACGATTTCGAGTTGAACCGAGACGCCGAGAATCTCCTGCGCGAGGTTGTCGTGAATCTCGCGCGCGATGCGGTTGCGCTCGGCCAGAACAGCGTCGAAGCGCGCGCGCACTTGCCGCAGGCGTAGCGCGTACAGCTGCCACGCCAGCAGCGCGAGCGCCAGCGCCGAGAGCGCGTAGAACCAGTAGGTGCGGTAGAAGTGCGGCCGCAGTCGAAAGTCGAACGACGCGGGCGCCCGGCTCCACACGCCGTCGTTGTTGCTGGCGGCGACTAGAAACTTGTACTCGCCGGGGCCGAGGTTCGTGTAGTAGGCGACGCGGCGGTCGCCGCCGTCAACCCAGTCGTCGTCGAAGCCTTCGAGCTTGTAACGGTAGCGCACCTTCTCGGGCGCGACGAAGCTGAGGCCGGCGTAGTGGAAGTCGAACCGGCTGCTGCCCGGCTCAAGCTCGCGGCGCGCGCCCGACGGCACAAGCTCGCCGTCCACGCGCACCTCTTCGACGACGACTGGCGGCGGCTCGTTGTTGAGGGCGACGCGCTCGGGGTCGATCATCGCGACGCCCTTGATGGTCGTAAACCAGAGCCGCCCGTCGCGGCCGCGCCAGCCCGAGGGGTGACCGCCGCCGCTGCACTCGCGCGTCGGCATCCCGTCGGCGGTGCCGTAGACGACGGGGCTCAAACTCCCCGCCCCGCGCGCCGCGAACTCCGCCAACTCACTCTTCGCGATGCTGAAAATCCCCTTCTTGCAGCTCATCCAGAGCCGGCCGTGCGCGTCTTCGAGGATGCGGTAGACGGTGTCGTTCGGCAGCCCGTCGCGCGAGGTGAAGGAGTGGAATTTGCCCCCGTCGAGCAGTCCCAGCCCGCCGCCGTTCGTCCCGACCCAGACGCGCCCCTCCGCGTCGCCGTGGATGGCGATGACGGCCGTCTCGGGCAAGCCGTCTTTCGACGTGTAGCTCGTAAAGCGACCGCCCGCGAACTTGCTCAGGCCGCCGAGCGTCCCGACCCAGAGGTTGCCCGCCGCGTCTTCGTAGACCGTCCCGACGAAGTCGCTCGTCAGCCCGTCGCGCGTCGTGTAGGTCGTGAACTCGCCGTCCTTCAGACGCGCGAGGCCCCCGCGCGTCCCGATCCAGAGCGCGCCCGAGCGGTCGGCGTAGATCGAGCGGACGAAGTCGTTCGGCAGCCCGTCGGCGGACGTGAACGTCTCGAAGCGCCCGGCGCGGTAGCGGCTCAGCCCGTCGGGCGTGCCGACCCAGAGGTCTCCGACTTGGTCGGAGAAGAGCGCGAGCACGATGTTGCTCGCCAGCCCGTCCTTCGTCGTGAAAGTTTTGACCTCGCCGCCGTGCAGGAGGTTGAGACCAGCGCCGTAGGTGCCGACCCACACCTGACCGGCGCCGTCCTCGTAGATGGCCTTGACGAGGTCGCTGGAAAGCCCCTCGCGCGTCGAGTAGGTCGTAAACTTCCGGCCGCGCAGTTGGTGAAGCCCGCCCGACTCCGTCCCGAGCCAGAGGCTCCCTTCCCTGTCCTCGAAGACGGAGAGGACGATGCCGTCGGCGAGCGGGTCGCCTTCACTAAAGCGCTCGAAGCGGCCGTCGCGAAAGAGCGCGGCGCCCGCGGCGGTGCCGACCCACAGGCCGCCGTCGCGCGACGCGCGCAGAGAGATTACGCGGTCGTCGGGCAATCCGTCGCGCGTCGTGTAGGTCTCGAAGCGCCCGCCCTTGTAGAGGCACAGCCCCGCGCCCGTGCCGAGCCAGAGCGAGCCGTCCGCGCCCCGCTCGATGGCCGAGACGCCGCCGGGCAGGCCGTCGGCCGCGCCGTAGTTGGTGAACTTCCCGTCGGCGAACCTGCTCAAGCCCTCGGCCGTGCCGACCCACATCGCGCCCGTCGTGTCCGTCAGGTCTTCCGCGAGGGCCTGCACGTCGTCGTCGGCCAGCCCGTCGCGCGTCGTATAGCTCGTCCACGCGCCTTCACGCAAGCGGCTCAGCCCCGAAGAGGTGGCGACCCAGACGGCGCCGCCCCGCGCCTCGTAGGCCGACACGACATCGTCGCCCGCGAGTCCCTGCTCGGTCGTGAAGGTCGTCCACCCGCCCGCGTCGCGGCGCGAGAGGCCGGCGGCCGTCGAAGCCCACAGGACGTTCCCCTGCCCCTGCGCCATCAGCGAGCGCACGTCGTTGCTGCGGAGCTGCGGCGTGTTCTGCTTGTCGAAGACGACGAAGTTGACGCCGTCAAAACGCGCGAGCCCTTCTTCGGTGGCGACCCAGACGTAGCCCTCGAAGTCCTGTATGACGGAGTGGACTGTGTTCTGCGGGAGGCCGTTCTCGGTCTGCCACGCGCGCCGGCCGAGCTGTCCGAGGCCGCCCGCCGTCGAGAGCGCGCCCACGCGCCCGCCGCCCGACAGGAGCAGCGCGAGCAGAAGTCCCGTGAGAGTCGCAAGCGCGTGAAAGGGGGAAAGTGATCGGCGCATCGCACGAAGGCGGCCCCGGCGCATAACGGAAGCGCCAAAGTGAGACCGTGACTGACGGCCGCGATTATAACCGAAGCGGCGGCGCCGGGCGCGCGGCCGTTGAACTTTCGCACGCGGGTCGGTTACCGTAGGGCTTGATGAGGAATCGGAAGTCAATCGTCACTTTGTTCATGGCCGCGCTCGCGTTCGCGGCGGGCGCGTCGCCCTCGGCCTTCGCGCAGCGGGGGCGCTGGCGGGCGGCGAACGAGCAGGAGTTGAGGAAGGTTCTGCCGGCGCGCGCCCCCGTCATCAAGGAGAACATCGAGACCGAGTTCCGCACGGCCTCGGGCGTGACCGACGGGCGCGGCCGCTTCATCGCGGGCGTGGTGATGATTACGGCCGGCTACTCGGCCGAGGGGCTTTACTCGCACTACTTCGTCACGCAGGCGCCGCTCCGCCTCGGCGGCTTGAGCCTGCCGCCCGGCCAGTACGTCTTCGGCTACAAGCGCGCGGGCGAAGACTTCATCCGCATCAACTTCTACCGCGCGTCGAGCGGCGACCCCGTCGGCGAGGTGGACGCGCACCGCGGCAAGGGCAACATGGTGCGCTCGCTTCTCATCAGCCCGCCCGCCGCCGGGCGCGGCAATATTCGCATCGGCCGCTTCTCGCTCGACTACAGGGTGGCGGACTGACGGCGCGCTTCCCGCCTACGACTCCCGAAGGCCGACTCCAACTTAAGTTGGAGTCGGCCTTCAAACTTTTGAGCCGTGGCAAGCGCGGCGCTTCGTGATAGCTTCCTCCCGCATTCCGCCGAAGTTAAATCGCCTCGCCCAAAAGTCTTGCCGTTTTCAGTTGAGAGAACATGAAACCCTCGTCTCCCCTGTGCGTCGTCGCGCTGGCACTACTGATGCCGCTGCTGTTCTCCCCCAACGCCTCCGCGCAGATTACGGAGGCCACGCTCCAGGGGCGCGTGACCGACGCGGCCGACCGCGCGCTGGTCGCCGCCAGCGTCACGGCGCGTAACGACGCGACGGGACTCGTGCGTACGGCTTTGACCGACGACGACGGCGGCTTCCGTTTGGCGAGCCTCCCGCCCGGCGCCTACACCGTCGTCGCGCGCGCAGAGGGCTTTAAGACCTTCGAGCGGCGCGGCCTCGCGCTCAACGTCGGCCGCACGGCCGAGCTGAGCGTTAGGCTCGAAGTCGGCGAGGTGCGCGAGACGGTCGAGGTCACGGCGGGCGCCGACGCCGTCGGCGTCTCGCGCGAGGGGCGCGTCGCCGACACGCTCACGCAGCGCGAGGTCTCGGAGCTGCCACTCGCGCAGCGCGACGTTTTTCTGCTCCCGCGCCTGAGCGCCGGCGCCACCGCCATCCCCGGCGCCGCCAACTCCACCAAGCTCTCGAACTCGCCCGTCGTCACCGTCAACGGCAACCGCTACCGCGGGAACAACTACGTGCTCGACGGCTCGATGAACACCAACCCGAACAACACGGGCGAGCCGGCCATCGTCCCGTCGGTCGAGTCGGTCGAAGAGGTGCAGGTGCAGACCTCGAACTTCTCGGCCGAGTTCGGGCGCGGCAACGGCGCCGTCATCAACGTGCGGACGATGTCGGGCACCAACACGTTCCGGGGCCGCGTCTGGGAGTACCACCGCGACGCCGCTTTGAACGCGCGCAACTTCTTCGCCGTCGAGCGCTCGCCGCAGGTCTTCAACCAGTTCGGCGGCAACCTCGGCGGCCCCGTCATTAAAAACAAGACCTTCTTCTTCGGCTCCTACGAGGGGACGCGAAACGCGCTCGCACGCGCTCTGTCCTTCCAAGTCGAGACGCCAGAACTGCGCGAACACGTCATACGCACCCGGCCGAACAGCGTCGCGGCGCGTCTGTTCCGCGAGTTCCCCGCCCCGGCGCCGCTGCCGGGCGCGGGCGCGAACCGCTACGCCAACCAGAGTAACGTCACGCTCGACGGCGTGACGTTGCCCGCGACGGCCGGCGCCACCGTCAACCTGCACGACTACGTCCGCTTCGACCAGTACCTCGTCAAGGTTGACCACTCGATGCGGGGCGGACTCGACAAGCTGACCGCGCGCTGGATCGGCGAGCGCCAGCGCGACGAGGGTGGCACCAGCTCCTCGACCGCCACGCTCGGACAGGCCGCGCGCGGGATGCGAGGGCCCTTTACCGGCGACTTCTACAACCTCAACCTCGGCCACATCCACATCTTCGGCCAGAACGTCAACGACCTGCGCTTCTCGTTCCAGATGATTAACACCGTGCGCGGCGACGAGGCGGCGGTCGTCCCGCAGATAACGGTGACGGGGCTGACCGCGCCTTTCGGCGACGTGTTCAGCTCGGGCACGCGCCTGCGCACCTACGAGCTGCGCGACACGCTCACGCTCGACCGCGGGCGCCACACGCTCCGCACCGGCGGCGAGATGCGGCGCATCTTCAAGGGGCTGTCCATCGGCCCCGCTTCGGCCGGCGCGTTCTCCTTCAACAGCGTCGCGGATTTGGTCAACGACCGGCCGTTCCGTCAGACGCTGACGGTTGACCCGGCGACGGGACAGCCCGCCGGCTTCGCGCGCTACTTCACGCTCTACGAGACCGGCGCGTTCATACAGGACGACTGGAAAGTTTCGAGCCGGCTGAACCTCAGCCTCGGCCTCCGCCACGACTACTTCGGCACGGCGCGCGAGCGCGAGGAACGCCTCTCCTCGATCATCTTCGGCGAGGGCGACACGTTTCAGGAGCGCGTCGCAAACGCCTCGGTCGGCCGCGTCGAAAGACTTTATAACCCGCAGAAGCTCAACCTCTCGCCGCGCGTCGGCGTCGCCTACGACCCGTTCGGGGACGCCAAGACTTCGGTGCGCGCCGGCTTCAGCCTCGCCTTCCAGCCGCACCACGGCCAGTCCATCACCGGCGCGCGCGCGCTCCCGCCAGACGCCGTGCAGGTCGTCAGCCAGCCCTCGACCGGCATCGGCACGCGGATTCTTTACGACATCCCCGTCCCCTTCAACCCCGAGTTCGCGCGCGGGCTGAACCCGCAGGGCGGCGTCAACCCTCTGCCCGGCGAGACGGCGCGCATCCGCCCCACCGGCTTCGTCATCAACCCGACCATCAAGACGCAGTACAGCGAGAGCTTCTTCCTCAACGTCCAGCGGCAGGTCGGGCGCGGCTGGGTGGCGGAGGTCGGCTACACCGGAACGCTCGGCGTCAACCTCGAACGCATCGACGACGTGAACCGCTTCTCGGGCGACCTGCTCGACGGCCGCGAAGACCGCCTCAACCCGAACTTCGGCACGCTGCTCTTCGTCACCAACGGCGTCAGCTCGAGCTATCACGGCATGACGGCCGAGCTGCGCCGCTCGTTCGCCGACGACTTTTTCTTTCAGGCCAACTACCGCTTCGCGCGCTGGCTCGACACTTCGAGCGACACCTCGACGGGTCAGTTTCAGGACAACTCCGAGCCGGGCAAGGGCGCGCAGGACGTTGACTGCCTGCGCTGCGAGCGCGCCCGCTCGCTCTTCGACATTCCGCACCGCTTCTCGGCCTCGGCCGTCTGGGCGCCGAAGCTTCTGAAGGACGGCGCGAACGCTTGGGCGCGCGCGATTGTTAACGGCTGGCAGTTGTCCACGACGCTGACGGCGCAGTCGGGGCGCCCCTTCTCGGTCTGGAACGGCGCTTCGTTCCGCGCGGGCGGCGACTACAACCTCGACGCGGGCGGCGGCGCCGTCGGCGGCGGCTTCTACGACCGGCCGGACGCGCCGGCCGCCGGGACGGTGTCGTCAAGCTTCTCGCGTCAGGACTTTCTGAACGGTCTCTTCCCGGCGAGCGCCTTCCCTAGGCCGGCGCCGGGGCGCAACGGCACGCTCGGCCGCAACACCTTCCGCGGGCCGCGCTACGTGACGCTCGACGCGTCGCTCGCGCGCACCGTCCGCCTCGGCGAGTCGAAGAGTCTGCAACTGCGGCTCGACGCCTTCAACGCGCTCAACAACGTCAACCTCTTTCTCCCGAACTCCGACCTGTCGCTCCCGAACTTCGGCAAGTCCACGCAGGCGTTCGACCCGCGCAACCTGCAAGTCGGCGCGCGCTTCATGTTCTGACAGGCAGACCAAGATGAAAACATTGCTCTCACTCCTCGTCGCCGTTTCGTTGTTGAGCGCCGGATCGTCGTCCGCCCTCGGGCGGGACGCGCCGAAGGCGGGCGCGGCGCCCGTAGCGTTCGTCGCCGTCGCCGAGCTTGAGAGGGCCGCCCAGAGCCGTCTGTCTGCCGCGCCGCGCGTCGCGCTGGCCGACGTGGGCGCGGAGAGTCTGAAGGCCGCCAGCCCCGCCGACCCACTCGAAGGCGCCGAGGCGCCCAACTACATCCGCGCGCTCGCGCGGCAGACGGGGGCCGCGCCGCAGTTCGCGCGGCTCGTGCGCGTCGCGCTCTACGGCGGGACGCTTCCGCACGAGATTAAGATGGCGATGGCGCTGCGCGTGGCGCAGCAGCTCAACAGCCCCTACACGGCGGCGCACGCCTCGCGCTGGCTGCGCGCGAGCGAGCGCGGGCGCGAACTACTCGCGCGCGTGCGCGACGGCCGGCTCGAAAAACTCCCGACGGCCGAACAGCTCGCGCTCTCGTATGCCGACTCGCTCACGCACGGCGTCCACGACGTGAGCGACGCAGACTTCGCGCGGGTGCGCGCGCACTTCAACGACGCGCAGCTCGTCGAGCTGACGATGGCCGTCTGCTTCTTCAACTACTTCACGCGGATGAACGAGGCGCTGGGCCTGCCCGTCGAGACGTGGGCCCTCGAAGGGCAGGCGGCGACGCCCCCGTCGGTCGCGGCCTACAGGCCGCCGCCGGCGCGCGTCGCGCTCATCTCCGACGAAGAGATGAGCGCGACCGGGGCCGTCGCGGCCGCCGCCCGACAGACGCAGGCCCCGGCGGCCGGTCTTGGTTTGGGGGTCGCCAACTCGCAGCGCGCGATGCTGCGCGTGCCGGACCTCGCGCAGGCGTGGCGCGCCTACGGGCAGGCGGTGCGGGAGAACGCGTCGATCGGCCGCGACATACAGTTGCAGGTGAGCTTCGCCGTCTCGATGGTTAACGGCTGCCGCTACTGCACGCTGCATCAGGTGTTAGGTCTGAGACGTTTGGGCGTCGAGCCGTCGAAGCTGGTGGCGATGAAGAAGGACGACTCTCAGTTGACGCCGCGGGAGCTTGCGGCCGTCGCCTTCGCGCGCCTCGTCACGCGCGCGCCGGCCGCCGTCTCGGACGCGGACTTCGGCAAGTTGAAGGCGGAGTTCGGCGAGCGCGGGGCGCTGGAGGTTCTGTTGCAGACGTGCGCGTTCAGCTTTATGAACCGCTTCACGGACGGCCTGCGCCTCCCCTCCGAAGACGAGGCCGTCCGCGTCTACCGCGAGACTTACGGCTCCGACTGGCGCTAAAGCCGTCTATTCGTAGCGGAGCGCGATGAGCGGGTCAACGCGCGTGGCGCGTCGCGCGGGGATGTAGCTGGCGACGAGCGCCACGGCGACGAGTACGAGCGAGATCGTGACGAGCGTCGCCGGGTCTGTGGCGCTGACGCCGTAGAGCAGGCTCTTCATCAGCCCCGTCAGCGCGAACGACGCGAGAAGCCCGAGCACGACGCCCGCGAGTGCGAGCCTCAAGCCCTGCCCGACGACGAGCCTCAGCACGTCCGACGGCCGCGCGCCGAGCGCCATCCGCAAGCCTATCTCGCGCGTCCGCTGCGCCACCGTGTAAGACATCACGCCGTAAAGGCCGACGGCCGCCAGCATGAGCGCCAGCGCCGCGAAGACGCCGAGCAGGAGCATGCTGAAACGCTCGCGCGCCAGCGACTCGGAGAGCACGTCCCTCATCGTCGAAATGTTCGAGACCGGCTGCTCCCTGTCCACCTCCCAGACCGTTTTTCGCACCGCGCCCGCGACCGCCAGCGGGTCTGCGTCGGTGCCGACGACGAGGTGCCGCGGCAGGAAGAATCCGGCCTGCGTGTAGCTGAAGTACATCTGCGGCTTCGGCTCGGCGGCCAGCTCGAACTGCCGCACGTCGCGCACGACGCCGACCACCTCACACCAGTCCGCGGGGTCGTTGGGGTCGCCGGCGTTGACGCGCTTGCCGACGGCGCTCTCGTTCGGCCAGAAGCGACGCGCGAACGCCTCGCTGATGAGAATCACGGCCGGCGAGTCAACCCGGTCGCGCCCATCCTCGAACCCCCTCCCCTGAAGAAGCCGGATGCCCATCGTGTCGAAGTACTCGGGGCTGACGACGCGCGTCACCGCGGTCGGACGCTTGCCCTGACCGGGCAGGGGGTCGGGGTGCCCCTCGGGGCTGATGCCGATGGAGTCGCCCTGCGTCGCGGCCAGCGGAATCCAGCTCGTGACGGCCGCCGAGCGGACGCCCGGCAGCGACTCGACGCGCGCGAGCAGGTCGCGGTAGAAGGCCGTGCGCCGCTCGTGGCTCGGGTACTTCTCGCGCGGGAGCACGACGCTCATCGTCAAAAGGTTGTCCACCTTGAAGCCGGGATCGACGCCGCGCAGACGCAGGAAACTGTTAATCAGAAGCCCCGCGCCGATGAGGAGGACGAGCGAGACGGCGACCTCGGTGACGACCAGCGCGCCCCGGATGCGTTTGCCGCGGCTCCCCGCAGAGGAGTCGCGCCCGCCCTCCTTGAGCGTCTCGTTGAGGTTGAAGCTCGACGCTTGCAGCGCCGGCGCCAGCCCGAAGACGAGACCCGTCAGGAGCGAGACGCCGAGCGTGAAGCCGAGCACCCTCGCGTTGACGGCGATGTCTTTGACCTGCGAGATGTCTTCGGGGATGAAATTTTGTAGAAGGCTCACGCCCCACACCGCGAGCAGCAGCCCGAGCACGCCCCCGAGCGCGGCCAGCAGAACGCTCTCGGTCAGGAATTGCCGTATCAGCCTGAGCCGGCTGGCGCCGAGCGCCGTCCGCACCGCGATCTCCTTCTGCCGCGTGGCGGCGCGCGCAAGCAACAAGTTGGCGACGTTGGCGCACGCTACGAGTAGCACGAAGCCGACCGCGCCCAAAAGGACGAGCAGCGCCGGACGGATGTCGCCCACGAGGTGTTCGTGCATCGTCTCGACCGTCGCGCCGAGGTTCGTGTTCTGTTGCGGGTACTGCTGCTGGAGCCGCGCGGCGATGGTGCTCATCTCCGCCTGCGCGCGCTCGACCGTGACGCCGGGTTTGAGGCGCGCGACGACTTCGAGGTAGTGACGGCCGCGGTTGGCCGCCTGCTCGGGCGTGAGGGCGATGGGCACCCACAGCTCGTCCAGACGACTCGGGAACTGGAAGCGCGGCGGCATCACGCCGACGACCGTGTGCGGTTCGCCGTTGAGGCTGAGCGTCTTGCCAATCAGAGTCGGGTCGGCGCCGAAGCGGCGCTGCCAGAGTCCGTGGCTGAGGACGACGACCTTGTTCGCGCCGGGGCGGTCTTCCTCGGGCGCGAACGTGCGCCCCGCGTGCGGCGCGACGCCGAGCAGCGAGAAAAGGTCGGCCGAGACTCTTCGGCCGGAGAGCCTCTCCGGCTCGCCCGCGCCGGTCAGGTTAAAGTCCTGCTCGGCGACCGCCGCCATCCCCTCGAAGACCTGATTCTGTTCGCGCCAGTCAACGAAGTTGGCGGCGGCCGGCGTGTCCTTCGGGTAACCGCTCTTGTTGTTCTCCTCCCACACCATCACGAGGCGCTCGGGGTTCTGGTAGGGCAGCGGGCGCAGCAGCACCGCGTTGACGACCGAGAAGATGGCGCTGTTGGCGCCGATGCCCAAAGCCAGCGCGACGACCGCGACCGCCGTGAACCCCGGATTCTTCCAGAGCACGCGGAGGGCGTAGCGAAAGTCCTGCCCGAAGTCTCCCAACATTCCCATTCTCCTCGGCGAGCCGGGCACCACCGGCTCGCGCCCCACCGGACGCTCGACGCGCCTCAAGCCCTGCGTCAGCAGGTCGCCTTCCGTCAGCTCCTGAAGCACGGCGCGGTAGGCTTCCTCCTCGGAAGCGCCGCCCGCGAGCGACTGCTCGTAACGGTCTTCGAGGTGTTGCGCCAGCTCTTCGACGATGTCGGCCTCGCGCGTCGGCTTGAGCCGGAGGCCGGAGAGGCGCGCCCTGATTTCACTCTTCCAGTCAGGCATGTTCGATCCCGGTGATGCGGCTGATGGCCTCGACGAACTCGCGCCAGGTGTCGCGCTGCGCGGCGAGGACTTTGCGCCCCTCGGCCGTCAGGCGGTAGTAGCGGCGTCGGCGCTGCCCGTCGCGCTCGACCCAGCGCCCCTGAATCCAGCCGCGCCGCTCAAGGCGGTAGAGCAGCGGGTAGAGCGAGGCGACGTTGAAGCGCAGCAATCCGCCCGAGCGCTGCTCGATGAGCGAGCCGATGTCATAGCCGTGCCGGGGCTGATCCTCGACCAGCGAGAGGATGAGCAGCTCGGCGCTCCCCTTCTTCAGCTCGCGCGCGAGAATGTGCGACCCGATATATGTCATAGCAATATATTACTGAGCACTACATGCCGCGTCAACGATACTTTTAAATGGACTTTCTTCGCGCGGGTGGACAGGTCAGAACCGCCCGCGGTAGCGGGCGGCCCTTCGCTACGAGACGCCCCCGGTGAGCAAAGGGCCGCCCGCTACCGCGGGCGGTTCTGACCGCCGGAGTTTTTCCGCGACTAGCGGGAGGCGAGAATCTTGCGGAGCTTGGTGCGCGCCTTGTGGAGCTGCGACTTGGAGGTGCCGACGGCGCAGCCCAGAAGGCGCGCGACCTCTTCGTGGTCGTACCCTTCAACGTCGTGGAGGATGAAGGCCGCGCGGTAGCCGGGCGGGAGCTGCGTGATGGCGCTCTCTAACGCGATGCGGTCGATGACTTGCCCGTGCTTCGGCGCAACGTCGCGCGCCGGCTCGCGCGGCTGGCCCTCTTCGTCCTCCAGCGCGTCCTCGCGCCGCGCCTTCGCCCGGCGGAAGCGCATCAGCACCTGATTGACCGTCAGGCGGTGAAGCCACGTCGTGAAGTTGGCCTCGCCGCGGAACGAGCCGGCCTTGCGGAAGAGGAGGACGAAGACCTCCTGCGTGATGTCCTCGGCCTCGGCCACGTCCTGCGTCATCCGCAGGCTCAAGCCGTAGACGAGCCTTCGGTGGAGCCGGAACAACTCCTCGAACGCCTGCATGTCTCCGGCGGCGGCGCGCCGCGTCAGCTCGTAATCCGAGGCGCGCGCGGAGACCGTCTCGAGGGAGGCCGCGGGCACACCCGCGCCGCGGCCGTTCAGAACAGCTTCAACTTGCATCGTGTCTTTTGCCGCTTAAACGTCTTCGGCCGCTCAGGGCGCGTCGCCCGGCTCGCCCTCTTCGATGACGCGCACGCGGCCCTTGAAAAGTTTGTAGTCCGCGTACCGCACCTTCATGCGGATGTGGACGGTGTGCCCGCCGGGGAAGACCAGATCGTCGTCGGCGTAGGTGTAGGTCGGGAACCAGTACTTGCCGTCGATCTGCTCGCGGTAGGTCTCGAAAGTCGGGAAGCGCTGCTTGCCCTCGGGCACGCCCTTGCCCTTGACCTTGACGATCTGCAAGTCGTTCGCCTCGACCCAGACCCGCCCCTGAAAGAAGCGCTCGCTGACCTTCTTCGGCGTCACCTTCGGCGCCACGTCGAAGACGTAGGTGTCCAGCTCGTCAACCTTCTCGCGGCCGGCGTAGGTGAAGTTGTAAAGGTCGATCTTCGAGGCTTCGAGCGCGAACGGCTGGACGCCGCCGAGGTCTTCGAGGTCTTCGTTGGTGAAGCTGATCTCGGTCAGCGTCGGCACGGGGAAGCGCGTGATGCGCTCGAAGCGCTCGCCCGCGTCGTTAAAGGTGAACGCCGAGACGCGGTTGTACTCGCCGGTAACCTGCCCGCCGAACCCGATGGTCTGAAGTAGCGCGTCGCGCGAGAAGGTGTAGCCGTTGAGCGCCTTGCGGAACTGCGTCTCCTTCGCCGTGAAGGCTCGGACGATGCGGTTCACGTCAACGCGGTCGCCCGCCTCCGCCTTCGCCTGCGGAGCGACCTGCGCCCGCGCCGAGCCGAACGCGCTGAAGACCGAGAGTGCCAGAAAGAAAGAAAGAAACAGATGCCTCATTATTGCCGCCGCCTCCGGGTTGAAAGATTTTGTGGCCGTCGCCAGCTTCGATGTCGGCGGGGCGACCGGAGGCGTCAAAAGTTCGTCACCCTTGTGTAAATTTTTGTAAATCGTGAAAGAAAGGGGAGGCCGACCCGCACACGGCCTCCCCTCGGCCGGGGAGCCGACGTGCCCAGAATGAATGCGGCTCCCCGGTTATTAAATTTTGGCGCGGCCGCGTGTTTAGAGGCCGTCGCCGGACGGCGGCGGGGGCGGCTGCTGGCCGCGCCGCTGTTCGTGACGCTGGCGCAGCTCGGCGACCTTCGCCTTCTGCTCGGGCGTGAGCAGCGCGTAAATCTGCGACATCAGACGTGCGTGAGCCACCTCCATCTCGACGTGGAGGTTGGCGCGCGCCTGCGCGGCGGCGCGCACGGCCGCCTCGTCAAAGGCGCCGTCCTTCAGCCCCTCGAACGGGCCGCCGCCGCCGGGGCCCGACTTCATCAACTGCTCGTGCAGCGCCTTGTTGCTTTCGTGGAAGGCGTCGGCGAGCTGTTTGACCTGCGCCTTCTGCGCGTCGGTCAGGTTCAGCTCGCGCGAAAAGTGCTCAAGCAGGTCGCCGTGCATTCCCGGCCCTCCGGGGCCGCCGCGCATTCCGGGGCCGCGGTGCCCGCCCGGCCCGCCGTGCTGCGCGAGCGCTGCGACCGACATCGACAAAGCCGCGGCGAATGCCAAGGCGCCGCCGATCATTCTCTTTCTGGTCATCGTCAATCTCCTCATCATTTCGTCAGGGTTGTCGCCCGGCGAGATGCGTCTCGCGCTCCTTGTTCGCGTCTACTTTTACGCTAAAACCGCCCGCGCGCGTGTAAAGAGTCGGTCAAGCGGGGGTAAAGTTTTGTCAACGCGCGCCGACACTTCTTTACGGACGCGCCCCGGCGGCTGCGATAGAATGTGGCGTCCTTTCGGGGGTTCTGGCGGCGCGCGCCGCGCGGGGAGTTTTTCGATGGAACGTGTGCTGATCGTTGACGACGACCGCGAGCTGTGCGAGCTGGTCGCCGAGCTTCTGGGCGAAGAGGGCTTCGAGATCGAGGTGGCGAACCGGAGTGAGCGCGGCCTAGAGCGCGCGCTCTCTGGCGAGCACTCGCTCGTCGTCCTCGACGTGATGATGCCGGGGATGAACGGCTTCGAGGTGCTGCGCCGCCTGCGCGCGCAGGGGTCGGACATTCATGTGATGATGCTCACGGCGCGCGGCGACGACGTTGACCGCATCGTCGGGCTTGAGATAGGCGCCGACGACTACCTACCGAAGCCCTTCAACCCGCGCGAGCTGGTCGCGCGCATTCAGGCTATCTTGCGGCGCGTGCGCCCCGCGCGTCAGGACGGCGCCGCTGTTTCGCAGTCCGCGGAGGCGCGCGGGGCGCAGCGGCTCGCCGTCGGCGACGTGGAGTTGGACACGGGCACGCGGCAGGTCTGGCTCGCGGGCAGTGCGGTCGAGCTGACCAACGTCGAGTACGAGATTCTCGTCCAGCTCCTCGCGTCCGCCGGCCTCGTCGTCACGCGCGAGGCGCTGGTGCGGACGGTGCTCGGCCGCGAGCTGTCGGTGTTCGACCGCAGCATCGACATGCACATCAGCCACCTCCGCAAGAAGCTCGGCCGCCGCGACGGCGAGGCCGAGCGGATCAAGACCGTGCGCGGCGTCGGCTACGTCTACGCGCGGCCGGCGGCGGTCGGCGCGTGAGCGAACGTTCACAGCCGTCAGTTAAAAGCCGAAAGCTTTGAGCAGTCTCTTCTTAAAAGTCTTCCTCTGGTTCTGGCTCGCGATAGCGCTGGTCATCGGCGTCTTCGCGCTGACCACGCACCTGACACACTCCGAGCCGACGTTTCGCCCGCCGCAGTTCATCGAGGCGGTGCTCACGAACTACGGGCGCAACGCGGTCGCCGCCTACGAGTCGGGCGCCGCGCCCGCCCTCGAAGATTACCTGCGGCGCGTCGAGCGCGAGACCGGCATCCGCATGTATCTCTTCGACGCGGGTGGGCGTGAGCTGACCGGCCGCCCCGCGCCCGAAGCGGTGAGCGAGGCCGCCGCGCGGTCGGCGCGGACGGGCGACCCGGTCTTTCACAACCTTCATCCGGGGATGCTCGAAGTCAGGCCGATGCCCGCGCGCGAAGGCGGCCGCTACTTCTTCGTCACGCCGATGAACGCGGGCGGGCCGCCGCCGGGGGGCCCGCACGGGCCGCACCACCCGCCGCCGCTGCACGGCCCGTTCGGGATTTTTGAGGACAACACCTCGGCGCTGCTGCTGCGCGCGCTTGCGGCGATACTGGCGGCGGGCGCGGTCTGCTACCTGCTGGCGCGCTACATCGTCGGGCCGGTGGTCAAGCTGCGCGAGGTGACGCGGCAGGTGACCGAGGGCGACCTCTCGGCGCGCGTGGGGCCGCGTCTGGGGCGGCGGCGCGACGAGCTGGCGGCGATGGGTCACGACTTCGACGAGATGGCCTCGCGCGTCGAGACGCTGGTCGGCGCGCAGACGCGTCTGCTGCGCGACATCTCGCACGAGCTGCGCTCGCCGCTGGCGCGTCTGTCGGTGGCGCTCGACCTCGCGCGCAAGCGTGCGGGCGCCGCGGCGGCCGGCGACCTCGACCGCATCGAGCGCGAGGCCAAGCGGCTCAACGAGATGGTCGGCCAACTCCTCGCGCTCTCGCGTTGGGAGAGCGGCGGGGGCGGCGCGCGGCTGGAGGATTTCGACCTCGCCGCGCTCGTCCGCGAGGTCGCCTCGGACGCGGACTTCGAGGCGCAGGGTCGCGGCTGCTCGGTCGTCCTCGAAGAGTCGGGCGCATGCGAGATGCGCGGCACGCGCGACCTCGTCCGCAGCGCGGTCGAGAACGTCGTCCGCAACGCCGTCCGCTACACGCCCGAGGGGACGGCCGTCAAGATTTCTCTCAAGTGCGTCGAGGGCGAGGGCGGGCGGCGCGAGGCCGTGGTCGCCGTGCGCGACGAGGGCGCGGGCGTCCCCCCGGAGGCGCTGGCCGACATCTTCCGCCCCTTCTACCGCATCGACGATTCGCGTACGCGCGAGACGGGCGGCACCGGCCTCGGGCTCGCCATCACCGAGCGCGCCGTCCGCCTTCACGGCGGCACGGTCACGGCCGTCAACGAACCGGCCGGCGGCCTGCTCGTCGAGCTGCGTCTGCCGCTCGCGGCTTAAACTGCACTGACTCTTTTAGCGCGGGGCGATTTTGTGTGAGGGGCGGCCGACGTGTATGTGCGGGCCGGTGGCGGTGCCGGGGATGGCGTAGCGGAAGGCCGTGAAGGGAATGCCCGCGCCGCGCAGGTACTCCATCAGCGCGCGGCCCTCGACGCTGTCGGGGCTGACGCCCACGTCCATCGCGTTGTGGTGCGCGTAGCCCCAGCGGTCGTGGACGGGCGACTGTCCGAACGAGCTGACGGGGAGCTGACGCCCGAAGCTCCGCGCGTAGAACTGGCCGACCGCGCCCGCTTCCGAGAGCGTCCACGCGCGCGTGCCGCCGAAGCGTATGTAGGCGGTCGTCGTCAGCAAGCCGCCCGCCGCGCGCGGCGCCGCCTTCGCCTGCGCCAGAGCCTTCGCGGCGGCCTCCTCGGCCTCAATCTCGACGAGCGTCTCGGCGATCTGCACGTCCGTGCCCTTCAACCGCCCTTGTAAAACTGCCACCTTCGCGCGAGCCTCCTGCGCCTTCGCCTCGTCCGCCTCAAGGTCGCGCTTCGAGATGAGTCCGGCGCGGTACAACTCCAACGTCTTTGTCACTTTCTCGTCGGCGCGCTCCACTTCCTTCTCGAAGAGGTCAAGCTCCCGCGCCAGACTCTCTTTCAGCTCCTTCGTCGCCTCTATGAACTGCGCTTGCAGCTTCGCAAGCTCGCTCACGGGCACCGCCGCCGGCTTCTCTTTCGTCGCCGCGCCGCGCGACTTTCTCTGCGGGCGCGACTTCTTCTGCGCGCCCGCGCCCGCCGCGCAGACCGCGAGCGCGAGGCACAAGGCCACAAGTGCCACACACGCCGCCGACACTCTGCGCGCCAATTTCATGTCGCTACTCTACCAAAAACTCTGCGAGCAGCGGGAAGTGGTCGGACGCCTCTTTCATCACCGGCTCGCCGGTCAGCACGCGGCATTCCTTCAGCCGGCCCTCGAAGCGTTCGGGGAGGAAGACGAAGTCGAGCCGGACGTGCGGGTCCCAGGTGGGGAAGGTGTAGCCGATCTCCTTCTCGCGGTCGGGGTGGAGGCGGCGGAAGCCGTCGAGGTAGCCCGAGGCGAGCATGATCTGAATCGTCTGGTAGCGCACGCTCCCGCCGCTCAGCCAGACCATCGGGCGCAGGCGCAGAGGCAGCTGCCGCCAGTCGAGCAGCTCACCCGGCGCGAGCGTGTTGAAGTCGCCGACGAAGACGTGAAAGTCCGTCTCGCGCGTCCCCACCCACGCCAGCATCGAACGCAGCTCGCGCATCCGCCGGCGCTCGGTGAAGAACGAGTGCACCGCGCTAAGGTGCACGCCGTAGACGTGGAGGGCCAGGCCCTCCGGCTCGATCTCGATGAAGTGGCGTTTGGAGCCGCGCGGCCTGTGCCACTCGTGGCGCGCCACGGGCAACCGGCTCAGGTACGCGAGCGAGTGGCCGGGCTGCGCCGCCCAAGTCTTCAGCCCCGTCTCGCCGGCGAGGCGTTCGACGACGCGCGGCTCGGTCGCCTCCTGCAAGACGACGAGGTCGGGGTCGGCCGCGCGTATCGACGCGGCGAGCTGCGCCTCGCGCCCCGTGCCGCCGTAGCGGACGTTGTAGCTGAGCAGCTTCAGCGTCGTCACTCCCCGATCTTCCCGATGAGCGTCAGGTAGGGCTGCCCCAGCCAATCGCCGCGAATCTTCATCCAGATGTCGCGCGTGGCCTGAATGTTGACGGGCCGGTTGACCATCGCCTGAAGCCTGTCGCGCAGCGGGACGAGGTTGGGCGCGATGTCGGGGTCCTTGTCGCTCAAAGGCTTGGTGTGGACGCCGGGCAGGTAGAAGCCGTCGAGGATGTACTCGCCGAGGATTTCGGGACCGACCAGCGTGAGGTCGAGGTCGCTCGTGCCGGGGCCGTCGGCGTCGAACGGGGCGCCGTCGTCGTAGCGCTCGCCCGTCACCGAGCTGCCGCGCAGCACGACCGTCGTCCCCTCGGGTACGACTGCGCGCACCACTTCGCAGAACTCTTCCAAACGACTCTCGTCGCCGCCGAACGCGAGCTTGACCACGCGCTCGCGCATCTCCTGCTCGGTCATCCCCCAGGCTTCTTCAGACAAGTACAGTCCCTCCGTCGGATTTTTTCGTCCGGCTATCCTAACACCGCCCGGCACGCCGCCGCACCGGGCGGAGGCGCGCGCGCCGGGCGGCCTTCAATTATCTCTTGACTAAACGTCGGACGGGGTTATGATGCCCTTCCCCGTCACCTCTCTTTTCCGTTCCGGCTCAGACCTTCAACCAACGGAGGGTACACAGATGTACACACGCCTCGCACCGAAACGCCTGCGCAACGCGGCGGCCGCCTGCCTGCTCGTCCTCTGCGCGTGCGCCACAGCCTCGGCCGGCTGGACGACCAGCGGCAACAAGATCATCGCGCCGAGCGGAGCCGAGTTCCGCATCTCCGGCATTAACTGGTACGGCTTCGAGACCTCCGACAACATCGCCCACGGTCTCTGGACGAAGGATTACACGGTCGTCATCGACCAGATCAGGCAGTACGGCTACAACACCATCCGCATCCCCTTCTCCAACGCGATGTGGGAGCTGAACCCCGTCCCGAACTCCAACACGAAGAGCGCCTGCCCGACGTGCGGGACCAAGCGCGCGCGCGACATCCTCGCGCTCATCGTCAACTACGCCGGGTCGCGGGGCTTGCACGTCATCCTCGACAACCACCGCTCGACGGCCGGCAACTCGGCCGAGGGGAACGGCCTCTGGTACGTGGTCTCGGGCAAGACCGCCTATACCGAGCGGAAGTGGATCGACGACTGGGTCAGCGTCCAGCGTTGGGCGCACGGCATCCCGCAGACGCTCGGCGGGACGGACACGGTGACGGTCAACTACTACGCCTCGGACGGCCTGCCCGTCGTCCTCGGCTACGACCTGCGCAACGAGCCGCACACGCCCTCGCGCACCGCCTACCTCGGCGGCGCGACGTGGGGGAGCGGCGACGGCATCGACCCGCGCACGAACCCCAACCCGAACCCCTTCGCCCCGGCCTGCGTGGCGAACTCGACCTGCAAGGACTGGCGGCTCGCGGCCGAGCGCGCCGCCGACACGATGCTCGGCGACGCGCAGACCCGCGGCTGGGAGTACCCGCTCATCTTCGTCGAGGGCGTGAGCACGTACCCGACCGACTCGGGGACGATGGCGGCCGGGCCTTACGACTGGTACTGGTGGGGCGGGAACCTTCTGGGCGTCAACGGCAACGCCGCGAACCCCGGCGCGCCAGTCGTGCTCAACGCCGGCGGGAGCGCGTCGGGCCTGGGGCCGGCGGTGAACAACCAGCTCGTCTACTCGGGTCACGACTACGGCCCCGTCGAGTATCAGCAGGCGTGGTTCAACTCTACGACCTGCTACCGCAGCGGGTGCTCGGCTTCGAGCCTCGCCGACGTGTGGAAGAAGTTCTGGGCGTTCCCGAACCTCGCGGGCGGCGTCAGCCCGGTCTGGCCGGGTCACGCCTCGTACCCGTGGGGCAACACGGGGCACGCGGGTTACACGCAGGCGCCCGTCTACGTCGGCGAGGTCGGGACGGGCAAGGCCGACGCCGACCTCTTCTCGTCGGGCGCCGGCTCGCAGGGGCAGTACTTCACCGGCATGATCAACTTCATCCAGAGCAGCTACACACGCACGGCCGAGAACGACTCGGGCGTCCCCGTCGGCTCGCTCCACTGGACTTATTGGGCCGTCAACACGGAGGACGCGTACGGCCTCCTCGGCGCGAACTACACGGGGCTGGCGAACGCGAAGAAGGAGTACTCGTTCCTCTGCGCGATCCAGCAGGGGCCGCTCGCGCTCCCCTTCGGCGCGGCCGCCGGCCAGTGCGGCTCGACGGGGCCGCTGCCGAACCCGCAGTGAGTCATTCAGGATAAGTTCACCGCAGAGACAAAGAGACGCGGCTTGAAGTTAATAAGCTTCAAGCCGCGTCTCCGCGTCTGCGCGGTGAGACGTTTTCCTACTCGACGTAAGTCTCGGTCAGCTTGCGGAAGTGGTAGCCCATCGCGGCGAGCGTGACGGCGTGCGCGAAGTTCTTGCGGTGCGAGGTGAGCGTGCGCTTCATGTAGCGCCAGAAGTCCATCCGCGCCGAGTCGAGCACGCCGAGCACGATGGCGATGCGCGCGAAGGCCGCCACGTCGCTCAGCAGGTGGGTCATGCGCGGCTCCGGCCCTTGGGTCAGGTGCGACAGGCAGTCGAGCGCGCGCTGGTAGTACTCGGCCGGGCTGTAGATGGTCGAGAGGATGTGTTTGTAGCCCTCGACGAGCCGCGACGCGTCCATGCGCGGGACGAAGTTGAGCGACGCCTCGGTGTTGCTCCCCGAACTCTCCTTGAGCAGCCGCCCCTCGCGCTTCAGGCGGCGCCAGAGCTGCGTGTCCGGCAGCGCCGTCAGCAGCCCGACCATCGCGAGCGGGATGGCGCTCTCGCGTATGAAGTTGATCTGCCGGTCGAAGATGTCTTCGGGGTCGCTGTCGAAGCCGACGATGAAGCCGGCCATCACCTCCATCCCGTACGACTGAATCTTCCTGACCGACGCGAGCAGGTCGCGCCGCGTGTTCTGCCCCTTCTGCGCCTCCTTCAGACTCTCCTCCACGGGCGTCTCGATGCCGAGGAAGACGCGGCGGAAATTGGCGCGCCGCATCGTCTCCAGCAGCGCGTCGTCCTCGGCGAGGTTGACGCTCGCCTCGGTGATGAAGGAGAAGGGGCGGCCGTGGCGTTCCGACCACTCGATGAGTTCGGGCAGGAGCAGGCGGACGTTCTTCTTGTTGCCGATGAAGTTGTCGTCCACGATGAAGACTAGCCCGCGCCACCCCGTCGCGCGCAGCGCGTCCAGCTCGGCGAGCACCTGCGCGTTGGTCTTCGTGCGCGGGACGCGGCCGTAAATCTCGATGATGTCGCAGAACTCGCAGTTGAACGGGCAGCCGCGCGAGTACTGGATGCTCATCGCGCTGTAGCGGTCGCGGTCTACGAGTTGGAAGTGCGGGACGGGCGTCGAGGTCAGCGCCGGGCGCTCGGCGGCCTTGTAGAAAGGTTTGAGGTCGCCGCTTTCGAGGTCGGCGAGAAACAGGGGGAGCGTCTCCTCGGCCTCGCCGACGAAGATGTGGTCGGCCGCGGGCAGCTCCTCGGCGCTCGTCGAGACGTAGGGGCCGCCGACGACGACGCGCTTGCCCCGCGCCTTGCAGCGGTTGACGGCGCCCTCAAGCGACTCCTTCTGCACGATCATCGCGCTACAGAAGACGATGTCCGCCCACTCGATGTCCGAGTCCGCGAGCGGCCGGACGTTCATGTCCACGAGCCGCCGCTCCCAACTCTCGGGCAGCATGGCCGAGACGGTCAGCAGCCCCAGCGGCGGGAAGGGCGCGCGCTTGCCCTCGAACTTCAGCGCGTGGCGGAAGCTCCAATACGTGTCCGGGAACTCAGGGTAGATTAGTAGAACCTTCATCTCGCGACCTCCTCGGCGTGGGCTTTGCTGCGGCCGCGCGGCACGGGGCCGCGCCCGACTTCTTGGGGGAAGCTCGATTCGGGGGACAGGCTCGGGGACAGTTTACGGGGAGACTCAGTCGCCGCCCGCCGACGCGGCGACGGCGTCGGGCACCTCCGCCCCGCGCCGACGCGACTGGCGCCACTTAACGAAGCCCTCTTTGGCGAGTGCGGAGATGGTCCGCCGGTTGTCGAACACCAGCCTCGCCCACGCCCGGCGGTTCATCTGCGGGAAGTAGATGCCGCGGAAGAACAGCCGCGCCACCAGCATCGACACCCGGTACTCCAGCCCGTGCCCG